>NZ_FXWK01000001.1:1268342-1902513 GCF_900177655.1 Devosia lucknowensis
CGGCAACGATCCCAACATCGGCCCCGTCGACTTCGAAGAAGTCAGGCTCGTCCACCAGATCGTCGAAAGCCACCTGGGCGAGAACAAGGTCATCTCGGCCGCCAGCATGACCAACTACACCGAGACCGGCTTTACCCGCGAAGAGGTCTTTGACGCGGTCGGCCCGTTCATGCGCAAGCGCTTCGTCACCGACGACGGTAGCCAGGCCCTGGTCACCGGCTTCATGCCGACCATCATCGACTCCGAGGTGCTCAAGCAGCTGGTCAACGACCTGCAGGGCGAAATGGCCGCGGCCGGCATCGAGGATGTCGAGATCGGCGGCTTCCGCATCCTCACCACCTTCGCCACCGACGATATCGTGCGCGGGCTTCAACTCGACCTGACCCTGTCGGTGCTCGTCAACATCGCGCTGATCGGTTTTGCCTTCCAGTCTTTCCGCGTGGCGCTGGCCTCCGCCATTCCCAATCTGTTTCCGGTCTTGGCGACCATCGCCTGGCTATATCTCACCGGCGCCGGGCTGCAGCTCACCACCGTCATCGCGCTCACCATCGCCTTCGGCATCGCCGTCGACGACACCGTGCATTTCCTCTCGCACTATCTTCATTCGCGGCGCGACGAGGGCATGGCCCATCTCGACGCGGTCAGGCACACGCTGCACCGCATTGGCGGCGCCATCGTCGCCACCACGATCATCCTGTGCTCCGGCGTGATCATCGTCACCTTCTCGGAGCTTCCACAGGTCGCCCTCTTCGGCACCCTTTTCGTCTCGACCCTTGCCTTCGCAGTGGTTGGCGATCTTTTCATCCTGCCCGCCCTGCTGGCCGCCGGCGGCAAGTTCTTCCATCCGCTCGGCAAGATCGGCGTGCGCATGGTGGACACCGACCCCACACCCGACGACCCCAACGCCGATACGCACACGATCGCGCGGGTACCACCCGCACAGGTGGGGCAACCGGGCAGCACCTGATGCTATTGCGCCGCCCGGTTCGCCAAAGCCGGATGCCGCCATCGCGTCACCGCACGGGGCCAGTGGCAGGACACGAGATTTTGCGGCACCTTGCGACCGAATTGGAATTGCCATTTGATTCTTGGCTCGCCACAGTCCGCGTGGCGGCCGGCGCACAGATGGCGGATCAGTGACGTGTGGGAATTCGCCGAACAGCCTGGGGGCTCTTCGCTTTTTGGAGGCATTTTGCCATGACCCTTCTCGGACCCCTGACCCGTGCTGCGGCGCTGGCAGGTCTCCTTCTTTCTGCTGCCGCCGGTTTCGCACCTGCCGTTGCTGCGCCGGCGGACGTTGCCTTGCTCAAGTCCTATATCGGCGAGTGGCGTGGCCGCGGCGTGCTCTATGGCGCCAGCGAGGAATCCGTCGTGTGTCGCCTGACGCTCAGCGAAGGCAATCAGGACAAGGTCAATTACAACGGCCGCTGCGCCCTCGCGGGCACCAACCTGTCCGTCGCCGGCACCTTGGCCTATGTCGAGGCCAATCGCCGCTTCGAGGCTGCCATGACCTCCAATGCCACCTTCACCGGCATTGCCGTGGGCCAGAAACGCGGTTCGGGCCTCATCTTCAACCTGCGTGAGCGCGAGCAGGACGAAGAAGGCAAGGACCTCAACATTTCCGCGCAGATCCAGCTCAGCGGCGACGCGATCCAGGTGACGTTTGACGTGGTCTATATCGAATCCGGCGATAACCTGCGCGCCGAAGTGCCCTTCTCGCGCTGATGCAATCGATACCGACGCGAAAGGCGCCCCCTCGCTGGGGCGCTTTTTCTTTTTTCTGGCGAATGCTGCCTTAAAAACAGTGTCTTAAGGGGTACGCGCTAGGTTTGGCTCAACCGAAGCCAAGGCCTTTCCTAGTTGAGCTCTGCCGCACTCCCCGCCGATAGTTTCCTGTCCGCCCTCCGGCACAGGACCGGCATGTCCGGCGCCGCGATCCTCGGACAGGGATGCCGCCTGATCGCTCACGATGGCGCTTCGCTGCCCGCGGTCTCCGAGGACATTCTCGGCCCGACCGGCCAGGTCATTCCCTTGTTCGCTCATGGCGGTGTGCTGGTGGTCGCGCCCATTCCCGGCATGCGCAACAATATGCCTGTCTGGCTTGCCCTATGGGATGGTGCACCGCGCGATGCAGCTTATGGCGCGACGGTACTCGCTCGCGTCACCGAACTGGCATTCCACGCCACGACCGAGCGGCGTCAGGCCGCCGACAAGGCCCGACTTCGCCTGATGAACCTGGCCTCGGCCACGGCCCAGATCGGCATCTGGTCCTGCCGGCTTCCCGATGAAACCCTGACCTGGACCGACGGCGTCTACGACATTTTCGAATTGCCGCGCGGCTCCAGGATCACGCGCGAAACCACACTCGGCCTTTACGTGCCCGAATCTGCACGCCAGATGCAGGCCCTGCGCGCCGAAGCCATTGCCACGCTGGGCAGCTTCAACTTCGACGCCGAGATCGTAACGGCCAGGGGCAACCGCCGATGGATGCGGATCACCGCGACGGTGGAAACGGTCAATGGCCGCGCCCGATCCATCTTGGGCATGAAGCAGGATATCACCGACGCCAAGCAGCAGGCCGAACGCATCCGGCGACAAGCGGAGACCGATACGCTGACTGGCCTTGCCAACCGTGCCGTATTCCAGGCCCGCCTCGACACGCTGCATGGCGATCGGCCGGTCGGTTCGCTCATCCTCGTCGACCTCGACCGCTTCAAGGCCATCAATGACGAGCTGGGGCACGCCCAGGGCGATGCCTGTCTCCAGGAATCCGGCCGCCGGCTGATGGCCGCCTGCCCACCCGGCACGCTGGTGTCGCGCATCGGCGGCGACGAGTTTGCCGTCCTCACCGATCAGCACTCCACGGTCGATGACGGGGTCCTCTGCGATCGTATCGTCCAGGCCTTCGAAGCGCCCTTCGTCTTGGGTGGAAACACCAGGCACGTGGGGGCCTCTGTCGGCTTTGCCCGCCGTGACGATCACGGTGCCGATTGCCTCTACCGCAATGCCGACCTCGCCCTTTATCAGGCCAAATCGGCCGGTCGCGGCACCTGGCGGCAGTTCATCGCCGCCTGAGTCTATCGCAAAGGCAGGATCCGTTCCCGTTCGGCGCGCGACGCCGCCATGCCCTGCCGCGCCGCCTCCACCAGTGCCGCGCTGGCCCGCTCGGGCGTTCCGCTGTCGAACGGTGGTGCGGGCGCATATTCGAGGGCAAGCTGCACGCGCTGGGCTACCCCATCGCCGAGCAGTTCTGCCAGCACCGTCAGGCCGAAATCGATGCCAGAGGTCACGCCACCGGCGGTGATGATATTGCCATCGCGAACCACCCTGCCCGGCGTGGGGATCGCCCCCAGCCGCGGCAGCAGGTCGACGGCATTCCAGTGCGACGTCGCCTTCTTGCCCTCGAGCAGCCCGGCCATGCCCAGAACCAGCGAGCCGGTACAGACTGACGTGACGTAGCGTGCCGTTGCCGCTTGCATCCGTAGGAAATCCAGCACCGTCTGGTCAGTCAGCAGTGCGTTTACGCCACCACCGCCCGGCACGCAGATCACATCGAGCTTGGGGCAGTCCGCGATCGTCATCGTCGGCTGAAGCATCAGGCCGGTGGCCGAGCGAAGCGGTTCGAGGTCTTTCCAGACCAGGTGCACGGTCAGATCGGGCACGGAGGCGAACACCTCGTAGGGTCCCATCAGGTCCAGTTGCTGCACATTGGGAAACACCAGAAGTCCGATATTGAGCATTGCGTTCACCGCCTCAGTTGACTGCGAGCAGGATACGGAACATGGTGCTGGCTGTTTTGCCATAGTCCCCACGTTTTCCGCCAAATATCGCGCCGCATCGAAATTCTCGGTTTTCCCGATTGCCAGTTGCTGGATGTTGCAGGGCCGTTGCAGGTCTTCGCGTCGGCCAACGATCTCGTCCGGTTGAGCGGATTGCCTGCGCCTTATGTTCCCGTGGTCGTCGCAGCGAACACGCGCCTGTCCACATCCTCCGGACTTGTGCTCGAGGCCGAACCGCTTGCCGTCAACGACGGTGATCTGGATACGCTCATCATTTCCGGCGGCTGGGGCGTATATCCCGCCTGTGAGGATGCGGCATTCGTCGAGTGGATCGCGACCCGCGCAAAGCGCGCCCGTCGCGCCGCATCAGTGTGCAGTGGCGCCTTCCTGCTTGCCTCGACGGGCCTGCTCGACGGTCGCCGCGCCGTTACCCACTGGGGGCGCTGCGCTGACTTCAAGGCGCGTTTCCCGGCCGTAGCCCTTGATCCCGACCCGATCTTCATCGAGGACGGAAAGTACTGGACCTCGGCCGGCGTGACCGCCGGCATCGATCTTGCCCTCGCCATGGTCGAGGCCGACCTGGGACGGGACCTCGCGCTCGCCGTCGCCCGCCAACTGGTGGTTTTCCTCAAGCGGCCCGGTGGCCAGTCACAGTTCAGTGCCGCCCTCACCCTGCAGGATCAGGGCGGGCGCTTCGACACCCTGCATGGGTGGATTCTGGAAAACCTCGAGCGCCCGCTGTCGCTCCCGGACCTGGCCGAGAAAGCCGGTATGAGCGAGCGCAATTTTTCGCGCCGCTATCGAGCCGAAACCGGTCAGACGCCGGCCCGCGCCGTGGAGACCCTCAGGGTGGAAACCGCGCGCCGCATGCTCGAACAGGGTCAGCCGGTGGCGCGAGTGGCCAGAAGGTGTGGCTTCGTCAGCGACGAAACCCTGCGCCGGGCCTTCACCCGCCGTGTCGGCATCAGCCCTCAGGCCTATCGCGAACGCTTCGCCTGAAACGAAAGAGGCGGCCCATCGGACCGCCCCTCAAATCCTGTTCCGATCAGAACGGAATGTCGTCATCCATGCCGCCTGGCTCGAAGGCCGGGGCATTCGAAGACGGCCGGCGGCCACCGCCACCGCCGCCGGAATTGTCGCGCACACCGCGGAACCCGCCCGTGTCGCCGCCACCGTAGCCGGCGCTGTCGCCACCACCCTCGCCGCGGCCATCGAGCAGCGTCAGGTTGGAATTGAAGCCCTGCAGCACGACTTCGGTCGAGTACTTGTCCTGGCCGGACTGGTCCTGCCACTTGCGGGTCTGCAGCTGGCCTTCGATATAGACCTTGGAGCCCTTGCGCAGGTAGCTCTCGGCGACGCGCGCAAGGCCTTCGGAGAAGATCACCACGCGGTGCCATTCGGTCTTTTCGCGGCGCTCGCCTGTATTGCGGTCCTTCCAGCTTTCCGACGTGGCGACGCTCAGGTTCACCACCTTGCCGCCGCTCGGCAGGTTCCGCACCTCGGGGTCATTGCCCAGGTTGCCTACCAGAATGACCTTGTTCACACTGCCAGCCATGGCAAAATTCCTTCCAATTCAGTCCCGGTCTGCCCGGTCGCGGGACGCTCTCTCTTTCAGCCGTTCATGCGCCGCCCGGTGCGCGGCCAACGGCCCGATCGCCGCACCATAGACCTTTCCGGCCGCCACACACGTGGCTTTTGCGGTTTGTTCTCTTTATGTTCTATTTCTCCACAGGAGAGTCAAGCCCCTCCTGACACACAATGTCAGTATAGCTTGGGCACGGGATCAGTCGGCGCTTGAACGACTCCTTGCGTTCCCATTATGTTCGCATTGTTGTGATGAAGGTCCGCCATGCGGCCGCGGAGCTTGCGCTGCGGCGTGTGCGGTCCTATTTCTGGGCCCTCGCCGCAACCACCAGTCACGTCGGGCGCTGTATGCTCAGCGCCACTCCGCAGCATGGACGATCAGATGAAGCCTTCCGCCAGCCAGAACCGCGAAATCATCGTGCGCGGCGCCCGCGAGCACAATCTCAAGGGTATCGACGTCAAGCTGCCGCGTGACAGCCTGATCGTCATGACCGGACTTTCTGGCTCGGGCAAATCCTCCCTGGCTTTCGACACCATCTATGCCGAGGGGCAGCGCCGCTATGTGGAGTCGCTCTCCGCCTACGCGCGCCAGTTCCTCGAAATGATGCAGAAGCCCGATGTCGAGCACATCGAAGGCCTCTCGCCTGCCATTTCCATCGAGCAGAAGACCACGTCGCGCAATCCGCGCTCGACCGTCGGCACCGTCACCGAAATCTACGACTACCTGCGCCTGCTCTATGCGCGCGTCGGCATTCCCTATTCGCCGGCCACCGGCCTGCCCATCGAGAGCCAGACCGTCTCGCAGATGGTCGATCGCACCCTGGAACTGCCCGAGGGCACCCGCCTTTATCTGCTGGCCCCCATCGCCCGCGGTCGCAAGGGCGAGTTCAAGAAGGAACTGGCCGACCTGATGCGCAAGGGCTTCCAGCGCGTCAAGATCGATGGCGAATACCACGAGATCGAGGATGCTCCGGCGCTCGACAAGAAGTTCAAGCACGACATCGAGGTCGTGGTGGATCGCCTTGTGGTATCGAATGAAATCTCCGGTCGCCTCGCCGAGAGTTTTGAAACGGCGCTGAAGCTCGCCGAAGGCATTGCGCTGGTCGAATTCGCCGACGAGAAGAACGAGGACGGCACCCCGCGCCAGATCACCTTCTCCGAAAAGTTCGCCTGCCCGGTCTCCGGCTTCACCATCGCCGAAATCGAGCCGCGCCTGTTCTCGTTCAACAATCCCTTCGGCGCCTGCCCGGTCTGCGATGGCCTCGGCACCGAGCAGAAGATCGACCCCGACCAGATCGTTCCGGATCCGACCCTGTCGCTGCGCGACGGCGCCATTCTCCCCTGGTCCAAGACCAGCGCCCCCTATTACCAGCAGACCCTGCAGGCCGTGGTGAAGCACTTCGGCGCGTCGACCGGCACCGCCTGGAACGAACTGCCTTTGGACGTCCAGCATGCCGTGCTCTACGGCACCGACAAGACCGCCATCAACTTCGTCTATGACGACGGTCTGCGCCAGTACAAGACCTCCAAGCCTTTCGAAGGCGTCATCGGCAACCTTGAGCGTCGCTACAAGGAAACCGAAAGCGCCGGCATGCGCGAAGAGATCGAGAAATACATGTCCGCCAAGCCCTGCGTGGCCTGCGGCGGCTATCGGCTCAAGCCTGAATCCCTGGCGGTAAAGATCGACGGCCTGCATATCGGCAAGGTCACCGAAATGTCGATCCGCAACGCTTCTCAGTGGTTCGTCGACCTCTCGGCCAAGCTCACGCCCACCCAGTCCCAGATTGGCGAGCGCATCCTCAAGGAAATCCGCGACCGTCTGCGCTTCCTCAACGATGTCGGCCTCGAATACCTGTCCATGTCGCGCAATTCCGGCACCCTGTCGGGCGGTGAATCGCAGCGCATCCGCCTTGCCTCGCAGATCGGCTCTGGCCTCACCGGTGTGCTCTATGTCCTCGACGAGCCATCCATCGGCCTCCATCAGCGCGACAATTCCCGCCTGCTCGAAACGCTGCAGCGCCTGCGCGACCTGGGCAATACCGTCATTGTCGTCGAACACGACGAGGACGCCATCCTCACCGCCGACTACGTCCTCGACATCGGCCCGGGCGCCGGCGTCAATGGCGGCAACATCGTTGCCGAGGGTACACCGCAGGACATTCTCGACCACCCCGACAGCCTCACCGGCAAATACCTCTCGGGCCGCATGGGCATCCCGGTGCCTGCACAGCGTCGCGAGGGCAAGAAGGGCAAGGCCCTCTCGGTCAAGGGCGCCACCGGCAACAACCTCAAGAACGTCTCGGTCGACGTGCCCCTGGGCATGTTCGTTGCCATCACCGGCGTTTCCGGCGGCGGCAAGTCGACCCTCATGATCGACACCATGTACCAGGCCATCGCTCGCCGTCTCAACGGCGCACGCGTGGTTCCAGCGCCGCATGACTCGCTGACCGGCCTCGAATTCCTCGACAAGGTCATCGACATCGACCAGTCGCCGATCGGCCGCACCCCGCGGTCCAATCCGGCCACCTATACCGGCGCCTTCACGCCCCTGCGCGAGTGGTTCGCCGGCCTGCCCGAAGCCAAGACCCGCGGCTACGGCCCCGGCCGTTTCAGCTTCAACGTCAAGGGCGGCCGCTGCGAGAAATGCGAGGGCGATGGCGTTCTCAAGATCGAGATGCACTTCCTGCCCGACGTCTACGTCACCTGCGACGTCTGCAAGGGCAAGCGCTACAATCGCGAAACGCTGGAAGTCCAGTTCAAGGGCAAGTCGATCTCCGACATTCTCGACATGACCATCGACGAAGGCGTCGAGTTCTTCTCGGCGGTGCCGGTCATTCGCGACAAGTTCGCAACCCTCCAGCGCGTCGGCCTCGGCTACGTCAAGGTCGGTCAGCCCGCCACCACTCTCTCCGGCGGCGAAGCCCAGCGCGTCAAGCTCTCCAAGGAACTGAGCAAACGCGCCACCGGCCGCACGCTCTATATGCTCGACGAACCGACCACGGGCCTGCATTTCCACGACGTGGCAAAGCTTCTCGAAGTTCTCCACGAACTTGTCGATGGCGGCAACACCGTCGTGGTCATCGAGCACAATCTCGAAGTCATCAAGACCGCCGACTGGATCATCGACATGGGCCCCGAAGGCGGCGATGGCGGTGGTGAGGTCGTGGCTGTCGGCACGCCCGAGGATGTGGCCGCCAACAAGCGATCACACACCGGTACCTATCTCAAGGAAGTCATGGATCGCCGGCCCCACTTCGCGACGCGGGCGGCGGAGTAGATCTCTATCCTGCCCCTACCCCTCCCCCTCCTTGGGGGGAGACTGGGAGGGGGAGACGCTCCAAGGCATTTGTGCCGGGCGCCCGCGCGCCTACCCGATGCGGAAAACCTTCTCGCTCACGATCACCCGCAGGTGGCCCTCTTCCACATTCACTTCGCCCTTGGCGATCAGAGTGTTGTTGGCATAGATGCGCAGCGGGTCGTGCTCGTTCGCGTCCAGTTCGATCACCGCGCCGCGGCCCATGCGCAGCATATGGTGGATCGGAATGGTGGTCGCGCCCAGTTCGACAGTGATATCGACTTCAATATTGTCCAGGGTGTTCATAGATAAGGAGAGATCCCGGGTCCGGCCACGATGCGCGCGGATTCGTGTTCCCTCAAAATCGGTCAGGGCTGGTTATGGAAGAGTTAACGCCGGACAGTGAAACGTGCCAGATCGGATCGAAACTGCATCGGACCGATGATCGCACCGTCGAATGGCGGATTTTCGATTCTCCCGTCGACTACGAGACGGCGCTTGCCATGATGGACGAACGCGTCGCCCGGATCGCCGAGGGCGCTGCGCCCGAAGCCGTCTGGTTGCTCGAACACCCACCGCTTTACACCTCGGGCACGTCAGCCCTGCCTGAAGATTTGCTCAACCCGCGCTTCCCGGTCTATCCGGCTGGTCGCGGCGGGCAATACACCTACCATGGTCCCGGCCAGCGCGTGGCCTATGTCATGCTCGATCTCACCCACCGCGGCCGCGATATCCGCTGCCTCGTCCAGGGTCTCGAGCAGTGGATCATCGATACGCTTGCGGCGCATAACGTGACGGGCGAGCGCCGCGAAGGCCGCGTCGGCGTCTGGGTCCAGCGGCCCGACAAGGGCATCGGTCGCGAGGACAAGATTGCCGCCATCGGCGTGCGCGTGCGCAAATGGATCACGTTTCACGGCATTGCCCTCAATGTCGCTCCCGATCTCTCGCACTACGATGGCATCGTCCCCTGCGGCATCACCGATCAGGGCGTCACGTCCTTCGAGGATCTGGGCCTGCTCGTTTCCATGCCGGAAGTGGATTCCGTGCTGCGCGGACGTTTCGAAGCCCTATTCGGCGCAACTGCGCTTGCCATCCCGGCCCTGTCCGACCAATTTGCATCCTGACCAACCGGATTCGAGGAGCCCCTCATGACTTTGGACGATCTCAAGCGCCTCCTGACGCGCCAGACGCTGTTTCGGCTCGATGCCATCCTGTCGCCCAAGCTCGTGCCGATCCTCTACGCTCTGGGCCTTGCGGCCATCCTGCTCTGGGCCATCAGCCACTTCTTCTTCCGCTTCGGCTACGGTTTCGGCGATGGTCTCTGGGGCCTTTTGGAGATCGTGGTCTTTGGACTGCTCTCGCTCGTCGCACTGCGCATCGGCTGCGAAGCATTGTTGGTGTGGTTCAAGAGCCACGAGAACACTGGCGAGACCGTGCAGCGCTCGCGCTATTCGGCTTCCCTGCTCGACGAAGTCCGCGACGCCATCCGCGATCTCGCCGAAGAAGGTGAGGAGCGCGACTTCGCCGAGGCCGACGAATACATCACGCCAGCGACCGAACCCGTCCCCTACGTCCCGGGGCAGACCAGCGCCGGCGATCTTCGTGAGCCCGCTACCGAGCCGGGCCAGACCCATAAGCCGCGCCGCACCGCGAGGCGCACTCCGCCCAAGACCATGACCTGAAACAAAAAGGCCACCCAATGGGTGGCCTTTTCTTTATCTCCCGCTCCTCCACGGGGAGGCCGGGTGGGAGAGTCTTGCGTCCGCGCAACTACTTCTTGTTGACGCTCCATGCGCCCGGGCCGGCGAAAACCAGGTACAGAAAGACGAAGCAGAACAGGATGGCGGCGTCGCCACCATTATTCGTCGGGAACAGGTTACCCGGGGCATGCACCATCCAGTAGGCCACCGCCATGGTGCCCGAAGCCAGCAGTGCCGCCGGCCGGGTGAAGAAGCCGATTGCGATCAGGATGCTGGTGATGATCTCGATGACGCCGGCGAACCAGAAGATGCTTCCGGCTGGCGGCAGGAAGTCGGTGGCCGGAAAGCCGAAAATCTTCTGCGTGCCATGCAGGAAGAACAGCACGGCAGTCACGATGCGCAGCACGGCGAGGGCCTGCGGCGCGTAGGCGGAGAGACGATCGAACATGAGGGGGAATTTCCTTTACGCTGCGCCTCACAGGCGCGTTACGGGACTCGTAACCGCTAATTCATCTCGCCGCGGGTGGAAATCGCCTCAACTCCGGACGCACTGTTCACCGTTTGAGATATTCAAGATCGCGTGTTGTTCGCCATTCGCAACCCTGACACGCCCGCATGGAGGGGCAGTCACATTGCGTAACCGCTCAACATTCTGTATCACCCCCATCCAACTCAGCATCGCACCGAAACATTGCTCAGCGGTTTTCGGCCGGATCGATGCACCATTTGCACTAACCGGAAGACGTGACGCGCATGAATCAGGCGCCTAAAATCGGTCTCGTCAGCCTCGGCTGCCCCAAGGCCCTCGTGGACAGCGAGCGCATCATGACCACCCTGCGCGCCCAGGGCTATTCCTTCTCGCGCGACTATGCCGGGGCCGATGTGGTTCTGGTCAATACCTGCGGTTTCCTCGATAGTGCCAAGCAGGAAAGCCTCGAGGCTATTGGCGAGGCGCTCAACGAGAACGGCAAGGTCATCGTCACCGGCTGCCTCGGTGTCGAGGAAAACCTGATCCGCGAGACCCATCCCAGCGTCTTGGCCATCACCGGTCCGCACCAGTATGAAAGCGTGGTCTCGGCTGTTCACGAGCACCTTCCGCCCGTGCCCAACAAGTTCGTGGATCTCGTCCCCGAAAGCGGACTGAAGCTCACGCCGCGTCACTACGCCTATCTCAAGATTTCCGAAGGCTGCAACAACCGCTGCTCCTTCTGCATCATCCCGCAGATCCGTGGCGACCTGGCCTCGCGCCCAGCCGCAGGCATCCTGTCGGAAGCCGAAGGCCTGATCCGCTCGGGCGTCAAGGAACTGCTGGTCATTTCGCAGGATACCAGCGCCTACGGTCTCGACCTCAAATATGCGACCTCGAAGTATCGCGGACGCGAGGTGAAGGCCAAGTTCTACGATCTGGCCAAGGAGCTGGGTGAGCTCGGCGCCTGGGTGCGCCTGCACTACGTCTATCCCTATCCGCATGTCGATCCGGTCATGGAGCTGATGGCTGAAGGCCTCGTCCTGCCCTATCTCGACATTCCCTTCCAGCACGCCTCGCCCAACGTGCTCAAGGCCATGCGCCGTCCTGCCCACCAGGAAAAGACGCTCAACCGCATCCTCGACTGGAAGCGCCAGGTGCCTGATCTCACCGTCCGCTCCAACTTCATCGTCGGCTTCCCCGGCGAGACCGACGAAGATTTCGAGATGCTGCTCGACTTCATCGAGGAAGCCGAGATCGATCGCGCCGGCTGCTTCAAGTACGAGCCCGTGACCGGCGCCACCGCCAACGAGCTCGACGGGGTCGTGCCCGACGAAGTCAAGGAAGAACGCTTCGCTCAGCTCATGGAAGTGGCGCAGAACGTTTCCTTCGGCCAGCTGCAGAAGAAGGTCGGCCGCACCATCGATGTCATCGTCGACGACGTACGTCCCGAGGAAAACCGGGTGATCGCCCGATCCAAGTGGGACGCGCCCGAGATCGACGGCCAGGTCATCGTCGACGAGGCTCACGGCATCAAGATCGGCGACATCGTCTCGGTCAGGGTGACCGATAATGACGAGTACGATCTCTTCGCAGTGCCCGCACAGGCATAGCACCTTAACGGAGCGTTAAATGTGATCAGCGCCCGGGCAACGCCCCGGGCGTTCTTGCGTTCATGGCTCAAAATGGAGCCCTCTCATGGAACGCTATTTCTTCAATCACCGAGACGCCGATGGCCATCTGGAGATGGATATCGACGGCATCATACTGCCCTCGCTGAACAACGCCCTCGATGAAGCCAGCTTCGCCGCCCGCGGCGCTGTCGCTCTCGCCGAGCAGCAGACCGAAGGCTGCTTCGAGATCGAGGACGCCGGCCGCCGTCTCGTCGCCCGCGTCCCCTACGCTGTTCGCGACGAAAACTAGCGCGCGAATGCCTCGAACGGATTGTCATGGGTGAGGCGCGTTATCGTCGCATCGTCAACACCCACCGCCCGCAACGCCGGCAGGAAACTATCGACCAGATGCGTATAGGGCATCGGCGTCCCGCCACCGGGTTGAGCCGGATCGTACCAGCCGCGATCGTGGCTGAGCAGCAGCCGCTCGCCCTGCCCGGCCTCCAGCGCTCGTGTCACCAGCGTCACGACCTCCGCGTCTGCCACGCGCCCGATATGGTCGAATTCCAGCCACGCCCCACGCTCGAACACGGCGCGATGGAGGCCGAAATCGTTCTCCTCCTGCGTGTGGATCGAGATGAACCGGCTCGCCGACCCGCCCTCCGCCTCGATGATGTCGAGCTGGTCGAGTACCACCCGCCCCTTGATCGTATGCGACCCGATGATGGCTCCGGTCTGCGCCGAAGCGCGCGCGGCCGCCCGCAGGATCCTTGTCTCGAGCGGCGTGATCCCCTCGTCCCCGGCGCTGACCTTGATCCAGGCCGCCACGACGCCCGTGTCGTCGACGCCATCGGTCAGGTGACCCACCATCCAGCGCTCGAGCGCCGCTTCGCTCGCATCCCGCACCCAGTCCGGGATCCACGGCTCGCGATAGTTGCCCGTCGGCACCACGATCGGTAGTCCCGTCGCCTTGGATATGGCCAGGTCGATATCGACCCGCAATCCCACCCCGCCCGTCGAGCATTCCACCAGCGCGGTGACGCCTTGCGCCATGATCGCCTCGATCTGCGGCGCCATCAGCCGGACGACGTCGTCGGGGTCGGCCTGCGCATAGCCCTGCTGGTCCGGGGTGCGCAGATCCACGAAGACATGCTCATGCGGCAGGATCAGCCCCAACTGATGCCGCTCCAGAGCGCCCAAAGTCGTGAACAATCGCTTCATCCTTGCCTCCTCCACCCCGGATTTTTGCCACAGGCCCCTCGCGGGCGGAACCGAGGCTGATCTATATTTTCGAGCGCTGCCACCAATTTGATGCCGCCGCGTTGAGAGCATCACCCAACCGGAGTCGCCGATGACCATTCCGCAGATGCTCGCCTTCACCATCATCGCGGGCATGATGGTGGCCTTCATGGTCGGGCGCTGGCGGTACGACATCGTCGCCATATGTTCTCTTCTGGCGGCGCTAGCCGTCGGTATCGTCCCTGCCGATATGGCCTTCACCGGCTTTGCCAACGACATCGTCATCATCGTGGGCAGCGCGCTCGTGGTCAGCGCCGCCGTCGCGCGCTCCGGCATCATGGAAGTGGCCATCCGCCGCTTCCTGCCCGGCCTCAGCGCCCCGCGCCTGCAGCTGATCGTGCTGGTCACCGTCGTCACCATCCTCTCCGCCTTCGTCAAGAACATCGGCGCGCTGGCCATCATGATGCCGATCGCCTTTCAGATGGCGCGGCGCTCCAATGTCTCCCCATCCATGTTCCTCATGCCCATGGCCTTCGGCTCGCTGCTCGGCGGGTTGATGACGCAGATCGGCACGTCGCCCAACATCATCGTCTCGGGCGTCCGCCAGGAACTTACCGGCACGGCCTTCACCATGTTCGATTTCACCCCGGTCGGCGCCCTGCTGGCCTTGGTGGGCATTGTCTTCCTCGCCTTCTTCTACTGGCTCCTGCCCGAGCGCCACCGCGACCAGCACGGTCTCGAAAAGGCCATCGACATCAAGAACTACACCACCGAAGCGCGCGTCCCCGCCGAATCCGATGCCGTCGGCAAGACGGTGGCCGATCTGCACGCAGTAGCCGACGGCGCCGCCATGGTCACCGGCATTGTCGGCGCCACCGGCCATCGCCGCACCCCGCTCCCCGATGCCAAGTTGCGGGCCGGCGACATCCTCATGGTGGAAGGCGATCCCGACGCGCTCGACAAGATGGTCAGCCAGTCGGGCCTCACCTTCTCCGAGCGGCGCGGTGCCGCCACGCGCGACATCGCCGATACTGGCGTCATCGAGGCCATCATCGGCGAAAGCTCGCCCCTCATCGGCGCCAATGCCCAGGAACTGACCCTGTTCGACCGCACCGGCCTCAACCTGCTCGCCATATCCCGCCGCGACCAGCGCTTCACCGAGCGCCTCGGCCAGATCCGCTTCCAGAATGGCGACGTCATCCTGCTCCAGGGCCATCTCAAGCGCATTCCCGAGCTTTTGCGCGAATGGGATTGCCTGCCGCTGGTCGAACGCGGCCTGCGCCTCGGCAGCGTCCGCAACGGCCTCCTGCCCGTCGCCATCCTGCTTGTCGCCATGGGGGCCACCGCCTTCGGCGTCGTGCCGGTCGCCCCGGCCTTCTTCGCGGCAGCCGCAGCCATGATTCTCGCGGGCGCCCTGCCCTTGCGCGATCTCTACAATCAGGTCGACGGCCCGATCCTTGTCATGCTCGCCTGCCTCATTCCAGTGTCGGAAAGCCTGCAGGCCACGGGCGGCACGGATCTGGTCGCCGACTGGCTGACCGCAACTGCAGTCACGCTGCCCGGCTGGGGCGCCCTGGCACTCATCATGATTGCTGCGATGGCAGTCACGCCATTTCTCAACAATGCCGCCACGGTGCTGGTGATGGCGCCTATCGCGGCGGCTTTTGCCACCGGTCTCGGCTATAGCCCCGAGGCTTTCCTGATGGCCGTTGCCATCGGCGCCGGCTGCGATTTCCTCACGCCTATCGGCCACCAGTGCAACACGCTGGTCATGGTGCCCGGCGGCTACCGCTTCGGCGATTACTGGCGCCTCGGCCTGCCGCTCTCTTTCCTCGTCGTCATCGTTGCCGTGCCCGCCCTGATGATCGTCTGGCCCTTCTAGCCGATCAGCAATCGCTCCAGCGGAGCGATTTCCTGCTGGAAGGCCACGAAGGCGATGCCTGAGCGGCCCGCTCTACCTGCCAGTTTTGCGCAAACGACACCCGCACCGGCCGACGGTCACGCGCTCAAAGGCCCACGCAACCCGCCCGCTCACTTCTGCGTTATTGCCCTCGTCAAGCATGGAGGTTGAAATGGGCTTCGACGGAGTTGGGTTTATCGCTGCCATTCTCATCGGCGGCATCGCCGGCTGGCTTGCCAGCATGTTCATGAAATCGGGCACCGGCGTGCTGATGAACATTATCCTGGGCATTGTTGGCGCCATCGTCGCCAGCGTGATCTTCGGTCTTCTCGGCGTATCATTCGGCGGTTGGCTGGGCTACCTCGTCGCCGGCTTTATCGGCGCGTGTATCCTGATCGCGATCGCCAGGGCGGTCCGGCGCTAGCCGTCGCCTTCGGAAGAAATTCGCGTAGAAACGACGCCCGGCGAAACGATTTCGCCGGGCGTTTGTCTTGCGTAAATTACTCATCCAGCACAGGCGTTTAGCCCTTTACGCCCGGCCTTTGCGCAGCGCATCAACGGATCCAGCACGACCCTTTCCGCTGGATATTGCGTCACCATGAACAAGCTTTTCGTCACCGCCGCCTCGCTCGCTCTTCTGGCCACGCCCGCCCTGGCGCAGCCGACCGACATTCTCAACGCGTCCTACGACATCGCCCGCGAACTGTTCGAGGCAGAGAACGCGGCCTATGCCGCGACCGGCGCCACGGTCACCGTCAACCAGTCTCACGCCGGTTCGTCTGCGCAGGCGCGCGCCATCCTCGAGGGCCTGCAGGCCGATGTGGTCACCTTCAATCAGGTCACCGACGTCGAAAAGCTGGTCGAGGGCGGCTTCGTCTCCGAGGATTGGGCGACCGAATTCCCCAACAACGCTTCGCCCTTCTATTCCTTCCCGTCCTTCCTCGTTCGGGCCGGCAATCCCAAGGGCATCGAGGATTGGGGCGATCTGGCCGAAGACGGCGTCCAGGTGATCTTCCCCAATCCCAAGACCTCGGGTAACGGCCGCTACACCTATCTGGCCGCCCGCGCCTGGGCGACCGAGGAATATGCCGGCGACGAAGCGCAGATCGAAGCCTTCCTCACCAAGCTCTTCGCCAACGTTCCGGTGTTCGAAACCGGCGGCCGCGCCGCCACCACCGCCTTTACCGAGCGTCAGCTCGGCGACGTCCTGATCACTTTCGAGGCCGAAACCCTTGCCGTCACCCAGTTGCTCGGTGCCGACAAGTACCAGCCGGTTACGCCCTCGGTCAGCTTCCTCTCCGAATTCCCCGTCGCCATTGTCGATAAGGTCGTGGATGCACGCGGCAGCCGTGATCTGGCCAAGGCCTATCTCGATTTCCTCTTCACCCCGGAAGGCCAGGAAGTCGCAGCCGCCAACTTCCACCGCCCCAATGACGAGACGGTTGCGGCCGCGCATACCGATACCTTCCCCGAAATCCGCCTCGTCACCGCCGAGGATGCTTTCGGCGGCTGGGACGCCATCGCGGCCGACCACTTTGCCGAAGGCGGCCTTCTCGACACGGTTTTCGTGAACCAGTGATAAGATAAGGCCCCCCGCTGCCCCACACACAGCTTGGTCCCTCCCCCTCCTCCAGGGGGAGGTCAGGTGGGGGTTTGCGATACCGGGTGGGTTTCATCTCTGCGAACCAATTCCGTAACCCTCGGGCTTGACCCAAGGGCTCTATCATTTAAGCGGTCAACGGTCCGATCGGCCACAAAGGGACTTACCACACCCATGCCAGCCTCCCGCAGCAAGCACCTGCTTCCCGGCTTCGGGCTGACCATGGGCATTTCCCTGTTCTACGTCACCCTGATCATCCTGCTGCCGCTGGCCGCCATGCTGCTCAAGGTTGGTGGCATGGGCTTTCCCGAATTCTGGCGCATCGTCAGCTCCAGCCGGGCGCTCGCGGCCTATCGGGTCACCTTTTCCTCGGCCTTCTACGCCACCATCCTCAATGGCATCATCGGCCTTCTCCTGGCCTGGGTGCTGACGCGCTACCGCTTCCCCGGCCGCCGCATTCTCGATGCCCTTGTCGACCTGCCCTTCGCCTTGCCCACGGCCGTGGCGGGGCTCGTCCTCGTCACTCTCTTTGCCCAGACAGGCTGGTACGGCCAGTTCCTCGAGCCCGATGTGAAGGTCAATTACACCCAGCTGGGCATCGTCGCTGCCATGACCTTCACCTCCATCCCCTTCGTGGTGCGCGCCGTGCAGCCGGTGCTGGAAGAGGTCGATGCCGGCCTCGAGGCCGCCGCGCAAACGCTCGGCGCCAGTCGCTGGCAGATTTTCACTCGCATCATCTGGCCCACCATCCTGCCCGCCTTTATCGGCGGCTGCGTCCTCAGCTTCGCCCGGTCACTCGGTGAATTCGGCGCCGTCGTCTTCATCGCCGGCAATCTGCCGGGTGTCACCGAAATCGTCTCGTTGCTGATCTTCATCCGCCTTGAGGAATACAGCTACGAGGGCGCCGCGGCCCTGGCCTTCGTTCTCCTGCTCGTCGCTTTCCTCACCCTGATCGCAACCAACGCCCTTTCCGCCTGGCAGACCCGTTACGTGGAAAGAGCGTGATGATGGGTGTGCTCCAGAACTCCGCCCCCATCCATCCATCGTCATTGCCCGGCTTGACCGGGCAATCCATGCACCACCCGATGAGGTCGGGTGGTGACGCTTCCACGAAAGCCGGTTCCCGGCGCCCCTCCCCCTTCTTCATGGGGAGGCTGGGTGGGGGTCTTCCTTCTCCCCTTGCGAGAGAAGGTGCCCGTAGAGGGGATGAGGGGTCCTGCCGATGACCACCCGCCCCACCCTCGCCCCCGGCGCCATCGCCCTCATCGTCCTGGCCTTCGTCCTCGCCGGCCTGATGCTCGTCGTGCCGCTGGCGCTGATCTTCAGCTTTGCCCTGCGCGAGGGCATTGACGTCTATGTTGCCAACATCATCAAGCCCGACACGCTCCACGCCATCTGGCTGACTGTGCTGACCGCCATCATCGTCGTGCCCATCAACATCGTTGTGGGCGCAGCCCTCGCCTGGCTGGTGACACGCTTCCGCTTTCGCGGCCGCCAGCTGCTGATCAGCCTCATCGAACTACCGGCCTCCATGAGCCCCATCGTCGCCGGCGTCGTCTACCTTTTCCTCTATGGCGGCCAGGGCCTCCTGGGTCCCACCCTGATGGGCATGGGGTTCCAAGTCATGTTCACGCCGCTGGCCATCATCATGGTCAGCCTCTTCGTAACCGCGCCCTTCGCCGCCCGCGAACTGATCCCGCTGATGAGCCAGCAGGGCACCGAGGACGAGGAAGCGGCACTCTCGCTGGGCGCCAACGGCTGGCAGATGTTCTGGTATGTCACCCTGCCCAACATATCCTGGGCCATGGTCTATGGTGCGGTACTCACCAATGCTCGCGTCATGGGCGAGTTCGGTGCCGTGTCGGTGGTTTCGGGCGCCATCCGCGGCCAGACCAACACCCTCCCCCTCCAGATCAACCTGCTCTTCAACGACTTCAACGTCACCGGCGCCTTCGCCGCCGCCTCCACCTTGACATTGATCGCCGTCCTGACGCTGATCCTGAAATCCACCCTAGAAGCGCGCCGCCACGGCTGATGGGCGGCTCGTTGCGGCCGGCGCCGACTTTTATCAGCCCACGGTTCCGCCCTCGGGCTTGACCCGGGGGCCTCTCGTCCCCTCCATTGCGGAATCGGCGGGAATGGCGCTTGGGTCTTGACCGCAGGCGGAACGGTGAAGGCGGAAACGCCTGCCAGCCGATAGACCAAAACAGCACGGCGAAGCACATGCCCCACACCACCCACACCATCCCCCTGCGCCACCGCCCGCCGCTGGTCCTCGGCCAGCGTGCGCTTGTCATGGGCATCCTCAACGTAACCCCTGACAGCTTTTCCGACGGCGGCACTCACGACCATGTCGACGCCGCGCTCGCGCATGCCCGCCAGATGCTGGCAGAGGGTGCCGACATCATCGATATCGGTGGCGAGAGTACCCGTCCCGGCGCCGAACCGGTGCCGGTTCAGGTCGAACTCGACCGGATCATGCCGGTCATCGATGCCCTTCGCGCCGCAGGCATCACTGCCCCCATCTCCATCGACACCATGAAGCCGCTGGTCGCCCATCAGGCGCTCGAGGCGGGGGCCGACATCGTCAACGACGTCAACGGCCTTCAGGGCGCGCCGGAAATGGCTGAGATCGCCGCCGTCATGGGCGCGCCCATCATCGCCATGCACTGGGACCGCAGCTGGACCGCCGATACCGATCCCCTCCCTGCCATGCTCGCCTGGTATGAGGCCACCTTCGCCGCCGGTGCAGCGGCAGGCCTCGACCCCGCCCGCATCATTCTCGATCCCGGCTTTGGCTTCACCAAGACACTGACTCAAAACTACAGCATCCTGCGCCAACTCGCTGATCTGACTCGCGCTTTTCCGGACAACCCGCTGCTGGTCGGAACGTCGCGAAAGTCCATGATCGGCAAACTGCTCGACAACCAGCCACACCAGCGCCTGCCTGGCACCATCGCAACGACGGTTCAGGGCTATGAGCGCGGCGGCCATATCTTCCGCGTCCACGACGTTGCCGCCAACAGCGATGCCCTTCGCGTAGCCGAGGCGACGCTGTACAATCCCCCGACCGCCTGAACCCACGAGCCTTCCATGACCGCACCCTTTACCGGCGACCGCATCATTCTCAACGACGTGGGCTTTTATGGCTTCCACGGCGTCTTTTCGGAGGAAGCCAAACTCGGGCAGCGCTTCTTCTTCGACCTGCAATGCGGTGTGGATCTCTCGGTCCCCGCCAATACTGACGAGCTTGGCCACACCCTGTCCTATTCGGATGTCTATGAGGTCGTGAAAGCCACGTTCGAGGGCAAGCGCACCAAGCTGATCGAAGCGCTGGCGCAGAACACCGTTACGGCCCTGTTCGAAGTCTTCCCCGAGATCACCTGGATCATCATCCGCATCCGCAAGCCCGAGGCTCCGATCGCCATGGTCAGCGGCGAAGCCGCCATCGAGCTTCACCGCGTCCGGCCCGCCTGATGGCCACCGCCTGGCTTTCCCTTGGCGCCAACATCGGCGATCCGGCAGCCCAGCTCGCCGATGCCATCGTCCGTCTCGACGCTCACCCGCAGATCCGCGTCGTCGAACAGTCGAGCGTCATACGCACCAGGGCTTGGGGCAAGACCGATCAACCCGATTTCGCCAATATGGCCGCGACGGTTGAAACCGACCTTCTGCCCATCGACCTCCTGCATGCCTGCCTCGACATCGAGCGTGACATGGGCCGGATCAGGCACGAGGTCTGGGGACCGCGCCTGATCGACATCGACCTGATCGCCTATGAGCGGCTGGAGATGGACACGACCAAACTGATCCTGCCTCACCGTTTTGCGCATGAGCGCGACTTCGTCCTTGCGCCGCTGCGCGAGATTTCGCCGGATACGGCCGACTGGATCAGCTCACGACACGCCAAGGACGGCAAACGCTAACCATATGCTAGCGAATTGGCCCCTGACGCAGTGAATCGACGACGGAAACGGCAATATCGAACTCGATTCGACGCTTTTGGCGACGTTCTGTCGCTTCTTCGTCCTCACCCCAAAGACGGATCTGGTGGTCCTCGTCCACATGCGCTGCGGTCCACACGTCATCCGCGCTAACCAGTTGATGCAGCAGCGCAATTGCCAGCAGGCCAGACCCTGTTAGGCCTGTTATCGACACCAGCGCGGTCAGGCTGAGCAATCCCTGCCCCTCCAACGCCGCATCCAGCTTTTCAAGGGTGCTAACCGGCTGTGGCTGATGGATAATTCCAATAGTTGGCTGAAATCCGACCTCGAACTTCCGCGCCAGCTTCACCAGCACATCGTCCCAGACCCGCTCCTGCTCGTCGACCAATTCTTGTGGAGAATCAGCACGATAGAGCAAGAGATCATTGCCGGCGAACTTGCCGATCTCGGCCCGGAAGGCGGGCACCATTTCCTCGCCGCTCTCCAGCGCCGAGTTGATCAGCCGCGTCATCGGCATGGTCGCCGGATCGATCACCTTGTCCTGCGCCGCCCATTCCGCCGCCATCGCCTGCGCGAGGTCAAGTACCGGCAGGATAACAGGAATTTTCTTGCCGGGCGTCTTCAGCGCCCGTCCGTCAAGCGTAATGGCATAGCCATCTTCTCCCCGGGCCACATCCACCGTGCTATAGAAGCGCTTGGGCAGTTCCACCTGGTTGAGATGCTGCGCCCGTCCGTATCCGTCGTCCCGATGCTTATGGGCTTCTTCGAGCTGGTCACGCATGATTGGTCTCCAGAACGCGGTCGATAGCGTCGCAAAGTTCGGAATAGTCGTCGACGAGAACATCTGCGCCGGCGCCGCGCAATTCGTCGGGATCATGGTAACCCCATGAAACACCTATAGTTTTCGCCCCCGCCGCCTTGCCCATCTCCATGTCGAACGTCGTGTCGCCGATAATGACCGTCTGGTTCGGCTCGGCTCCCGTTTCCGCCATCGCCCGCAACATCATGCCTGGATGCGGCTTGGACGGATTGTGATCGGGCGTCTGCAGGGTGGAAAAATGTGCTGCAATTCCATGCAGTTGGGTCAGTCGGCGGACTCCTGAAAGTCCCTTGCCGGTCGCAATTCCAAGGATAGTCTGCGACTGCGCCTTCAGCTGATCGAGCGCCTCTCGGGCACCAGGGAAAAGCCCCTCGCGCCCCTCGGCCGAAACCAGCGAGGCGCGGTAATGCGCCCGATACCTCTCTGCCAATTCATTCGCCAGATCAACGTCTTGCGTCCCGAGCAGCTGCAGCATCGCCTTGGGCAGTGAAAGCCCGATGACCCGCCGCGACTGCGCTGGGGTCGGCACTGGCAGCCCGGCTTCGGCGAATGTGGTCGCCATATGCTCCGTAATCAGCGCCTGCGTATCGATCAGCGTGCCGTCCATGTCGAACATGATCAGCCTCACGCCGCGTCCTCCGGGTCGTTGCTTTGGGCATCGTAGCGGTCGGCTTCAAAGCCGAGGGCCTCGAAGCTCTGGCGCATGTGCGGCGGCAAAGGCGCTGAAATATCGATCTTTTTCCCGTTCCGCAGCGGCAGGGCTATGCGTCTCGCGTGCAGATGAAGCCCTTCCCCCAGACCCGGAGCCGGCATCCAGTTCTCGATGTTGAAGTAGCGCGGATCCCCAATGATCGGCGTGCCGAGTTGAGCCATGTGCACACGCAACTGGTGCGTGCGTCCGGTGACCGGCTTCAACGTGACCCAGGCAAAGCGGCGGCTGGCCGTATCGGTTGTTGAGTAGTAGCTCGACGAGTGGACCGCGCCGGGCGCGCCGTTGCGAACCACCACCATCTGCTCGCCATCGGTCGTCTGCTGTTTCGCCAGGAAGCAGGAAATCTCGCCCTGACGGGGTGTCGGATTGCCCGCCACGATCGCCCAGTAGATCTTCCGCGCCGACCGCGACCGGAATACCGAACCGAAATGCTTGGCGGCAGCGGCGGTCTTGGCGACCACGAGGCAGCCCGAGGTATCGCGGTCCAGGCGATGGACCAGCCGCGGCGATTCACCGGCTTTGTTCGGCAGGTTCTTCAGCAGGCCGTCCATGTGACGCGTCGTGCCGCTGCCACCTTGTACAGCCAGGCCATGCGGCTTGTTGAAAACATAAAGATCGTCGTCCTCGTAAAGGATCAAGTCCTCGAGAAAGCGAACCTCTTCAGCATTGACCTTGAATGGGCGCACCGTATCCGGGTCATCGACCGGCGGTATGCGAACGATCTGGCCTTCAACGAGACGCGTACTGGTCTGCGCCTTCGCCTTGTCGACCTTGACCTCGCCATTGCGGATCAGTTTCTGCAGGCGCGCGAACCCGACCTGCGGAAAGTGCCGCGCAAACCATCGGTCGAGACGCATGCCGTCGTCATCTGCCGTAACTTCCCGATGTTGAACGCCGCTCATGTCATGCCGCCTCTTGTAATCAGGAGCCCGAGATATAGCCCGGCGAGACAAACCACAACCGACAAGCCGACATAGAGCGCCGCTTGGCCCATTTCTCCGCGCTCCATCATCATGATGGTGTCCAGAGAGAAGGAGGAGAACGTTGTAAAGCCGCCCAGAATTCCGACGGCCACGAATAGCCGGATTTCAGTCTGCCAGTGCGGAAGAAAGCGCGCCAATAGGCCAATGGTGACACCCATGGCCATCGAGCCGACTGCGTTGACCAACAGTGTCGCGAGCGGAAAGGACGACGACCAGAAACGGCCGACGACGTTGCCCGCTGCGTAGCGAGCCATGGCGCCTATGGCGCCGCCGGCTCCGACGAGAACCATGCCCAGCATCAGCTGTCGTCCTTTTTGGTCGCCCTCAACCGCTCAAAATAGTCCATGCGCTTGCGCAGGTCCCGCTCGAAACCGCGCTCGACCGGGTGGTAGAAGGCCTGCCTTCCGATCTTTTCCGGAAAGTACTCTTGCCCGGAAAAAGCTTCGGGCGTGTCATGATCGTAGATATAGCCATCGCCGTAACCCTGCCCCTTCATCATCTTGGTCGGGGCATTAAGGATCACCATCGGCGGCATGGGTGAACCCGTTGATTTCGCGACAGAAACCGCGGCCTTGTAGGCGGTGTAGACGGCGTTGGATTTTGGCGCCAGCGCCAGATAGACCACGACCTGGGCGAGCGATAGCTCACCTTCCGGCGATCCGAGCATCTGGTAGGCATCCCGCGCTGCAACAGCCAATTGCAGGGCTTGCGGATCGGCAAGACCGATGTCTTCGGACGCCATCCGTATCAACCGCCTGGCCAGAAACAATGGATCTTCCCCGGCATCCAGCATGCGGGCGAAATAATAGAGCGCAGCGTCGGGATCGGACCCCCGGATTGTCTTGTGCAGCGCACTGATCAGATTGTAGTGCCCCTCCTGCGCCTTATCGTAGATCGGCGCTCGACGCTGAACGATCGTCAGCAGGCTGTTGGCATCAACCGTCTCGTCCTCCCCCACCGATGCGAGGAGTTCCTCGACCAGCCCGAGCAAGGCGCGTCCATCGCCGTCGGCCAGGCCCAGAAGGGTCTCGCGGGCGGTCTCATCAAGCGGAAGCCGCGACCCCAGTAGCGTTTCGGCCCGCTCCAGCAGCTTTTCGAGATCGTCCCGACCGAGCGACTCGAAACGCAGGACCTGACTGCGGGACAGCAGCGCGGCATTGAGTTCGAAGGACGGGTTCTCGGTCGTGGCGCCGACCAAAACCACGGTACCGTCCTCCATCACCGGGAGGAAACTGTCCTGTTGCGCACGGTTGAAGCGGTGGATCTCATCGACGAACAACAGGGTGCGGTGCCCCGAGAGTCTTTCGAAGCGAGCCTTCTCGAAGACCTTCTTGAGGTCAGCAACGCCCGAGAAGATTGCGGAGATCTGCTCGAAACGAAAATCGATCTGGTTCGCCAGGAGCCGGGCAACGGTTGTCTTGCCCGTCCCCGGCGGTCCCCAGAGGATCAGTGAACCGAGCCGCCCCGAAGCCAGCATGCGTCGCAGCGTGCCGCCCTCGCCGAGCAGGTGCGTTTGCCCGATGACCTCGTCGAGGCTGCGTGGCCGCAACTGGTCGGCAAGCGGGCGGGCCTTGTCGGTTTCGGACGGGTCTGCGGCAAAAAGATCTGACATTTGCTCTCAATAGCAGAGCTGAAATCTCCCTGCACTAACCTCGCGCGCTCGACCCGGGATGCCGAGCACGTCGACCGATGCTGGTCCTTATCCGCTGACAATCGCCCGCGTGACGCGGCCGTCCCGCTGCAGGATGATCTGCCAGGTGCGGACGCGCTGGGATGCCTGCTGCTCGAACGCCTGCGCATCAGTCATCTCGGTGTCGTTCAGAGCCAGGATGACGTCGTCGACCCGCAAGCCCATGCCCTCTGCCGGCGAGCCTGCCTCGATGGCGGTCACGATGACGCCCTTTGCGTCATAGGGCAGCCCCTTGGCCTCGCTGAGCGCCGGATCGAGTTGTCGGACGGTCACACCGGCAAATCGGGAGTTGGCTGACGGCGCGATGGCGGCGACAGCGTCCTGCTCGGCCGACGGTGCCGCCTCGATGGTAAAGGCCAGCATTTCGGTCGCGCCACCGCGCAGACGTTCGAGTTGCGCGACATCCCCGATGGCCTTGGTGGCCAGACGGAAATTGAACGCGCTCGGATCGTCAACGCGCTGTCCATCGACCGAGAGCACCACGTCCCCGGCCTGAAAGCCTGCTCGCTCCGCTGGGCCGCCCGGGGCCACCTCCGTGATCATGGCTCCATGCGGTGCCGGCATGCCCAGGCTCGCCGCGATATCCGCATTGACCGCCTGCATCTTCGCCCCGAACCAGGGCCGGACGATATCGCCACCCGACACACCCGCCTCCGCGACGACACGAGCCATGTTCGACGGGATGGCAAACCCGATCCCGACCGATCCTCCTGTCTGTGAGTAGATGGCGGTATTGATGCCAACCAGCCGGCCATCGAGATCGACAAGCGCACCCCCCGAATTGCCGGGATTGATGGCCGCGTCGGTCTGGATGAAGAATTCGTAGTCCGATGCCTCGACGCCGGTGCGCGCCAGAGCGGAGACGATACCTGAGGTCACGGTTTGACCGACACCGAACGGATTACCGATGGCCAGCACGAGATCGCCCACCAGCAGGTCATCGCTATTGGCGAAGGTGACCGCTGGAAAGGTGACATCGCGCGGCTCACGCACACGCAGAACCGCCAGATCGGTCTGCTTGTCCTCGACCACGAGGTCCACGGCGAATTCGCGGCCGTCGTTGAGCGCGATGCGGATATCCGTGGCCCCGTTGATGACATGGCTGTTGGTAAGGATAACGCCTCCGGCGTCGACGATAACCCCGGAGCCGAGCGACCTGGATTCCCGCGGCCGGCTCTGGAACTGGTCGCCGAAGAAGCGCGAGAAAAACGGATCGCTGGCAAAGGGCGACGTGGCCTGCTGCTCGATGCGGGTCGCGTAGACATTGACGACCGAGGGAGACACGGCCTGAACGACCGGGGCGAAGCTGAGCTTTACCTGCGCATCGGTTTGCGGCACCGCGCGTTCCTCAACTGCGGGCGGCGCTATGCTGGCCTGTGCCACGGGCGGCTCATGGCTCGTCCAGGACGTGACGGCAACAGTTCCGGCGACGGCCATGAGAACCAGAGCGAGGGAGGAAAAAACGAAGGTGCGCAGCGACATAGCTCAACCTGCAGACTCAATTTGTGAGCCACAACTCCGGCTCATGACCACATGAGCCAGACGCCTGAAATCTGTCACGAAAATGACGTTTCCGCCGTGTTGGTTTGTGCCGCAAATAAACGTTTGCGCGAGGGGGCGCACCGCCCTATATGCAGCGCTCGTTTTCAATATTTCTCCAGCCCCGAAAGGCCTGTTGTCCAATGACTGACGAGCCGAAGACCGTTTACGCCAACACGTCGGCCCTGATTGCCGCCGAGGCGCCGGACTTTCCATCTTTCCTGTTTTCAGAGAAGGAATTCCACAGGGCTGTGAAGGTCTTCAGGAAGGGCTTCGACGGTCTTCTCACGTACGCCGTCAAGTGCAACCCCTCCCCGCACATCATTGCGCAACTGCACCGCGAAGGCCTCAAGGCTTTCGACGTGGCGTCGAACACCGAGATGGAGCTGGTGCGCGACCATGCGCCCGGCGCGGTGATGCACTACAACAACCCGATCAAGAACAAGCGCGAGATCGAACGCGCTTATGAAGAGTTCGGCGTCCGCTCGTTCACCATCGATCATCCCCAGCAGCTCGACCAGCTGGCAGCCGTCGTCTCGCCTTCGCGCGACGTCGAGGTTACCACCCGCTTCAAGGCCGGCAAGGCACTCAAGTCCTACGACTTCGGCATCAAGTTCGGCGTCATGGAACAGGGCGCGGCCGAAATCGTCACTGCCGTCGAGAAGATGGGCTATACGCCCAGCCTCTGCTTCCACGTCGGCTCGCAGTGCGAAGACGCTTATGCCTATGAGCGCCATATCGCTGCTGCGGCCCGCATTGCGGAGGAAAGCGGCATCGAACTGAAGCGTCTCAACATCGGCGGCGGCTATCCGGCCCCCTACCCGACCAGCGAGGCGCCGCCGATGGACTATTATTTCGAGACCATCGCCCAGGCCGTATCCGATCATTTCGGCGACAAGAACAAGCCTGAACTGATCATCGAGCCCGGCCGTGCCCTCGTGACGTCGTCGACGTCCCTACTGCTGCGCGTCAAGCATCAGCGCGGTGGCCAGTCGGTCTATGTCAACGATGGCGCATATGGCTCGCTGATGGAAGTCAAGTTCATGCACTTTACGCCGCCGGTGCGCGTCTGGCGCGGCCCGCGCCTGCACGACAACAATGGCGAATTCTCCGAATTCACCATCTGGGGGCCGACCTGCGACAGCTACGACGTGCTGCCCCAGGTGTTCACCCTCCCGGCCGACATCGACGAAGACGACTGGATCGAGTTCGGCCTGATGGGCGCCTATACCCAGGCATCGCTGACGCCCTTCAATGGCTTTGACCGTCGCGACCAGTATTGGGTCGAGGACGTCTATACCGGCAAGGACATGGCTCCGGCCGAGTAACCGCCGAACGTGTGTGTTGAGGCCGCCTTCGGGCGGTCTTTTCATTTGAAGGGCCTGCAATGTCCAACATCCCGCCTCTGGCTACGCTCGGCCGCCGGATATTGATCTGCGGGCCGTCCAATGCCGGCAAGTCGACACTGGCCATAGCCCTCGCGCAAGAGCTCGAAGTGCCCGCTGTGCACCTCGACCTACTACACCACCTGCCGAACACAGACTGGCAACCACGGCCCAGGCACGACTTCCATGCTCTCCACGCGCAGGCGGTTGCCGAAGACGGGTGGGTGATCGAAGGTAACTACTTCGCCCTTCTCCAGGAGCGCCTGGACCGCGCCACTGGTGTGATCCTGCTAGGCACCCGGCGCGTACCCGCCCTCTTCCGTTATCTGCGCCGCACCGTCGGCGGTGGACCGCGCGCCGGTCACCTTGAAGGCGCCGTCGATCGCCTCAACGCAAACATGCTGCGCTTCATCTTGATCGAGCAGCCCAGGAAGCGCGATCGTGATCGAGCCTTGCTCCGAGCTGCAGGTCTGCCCATGGTGGAGACGGCAGGAATGACGGACCTGCGCAAGCTTTACACGGTGTGGTCTCTCCCGCCGCCAGCCTGATTAGGCAAGCAGAGATCCTGCCTCGCTCTTTGGATTTTGAGCCAGCACCGGCCGTTTGATGCGGCCGACTCGAATGGCACTTTCAGCCGAGGCCAGGACGGCCTGCTCCGGCGTGAAGTATGGTCGCCCCAGCAACCGTTCGCCTTTGCTGCCGTCAAAGTGCTTTTGGTTGCCGACGTCGTTGATGATCTGGCGGATGGTTCCGTTGAACACCACCATCATGCGGATGATCCAGTCGGGCACACTTTTGGCGGTGACCGGCCAGCCCGGATAGTGCTGACGCAGGATTTCGGCGACATCCTGAAAGGTCGTATATGGCCCGGTGCAGAGGTACCGCTGGCCGATACTGTCCGGGTTTTCAAGCGCCGCCACGTGCATTGCCGCCACATCGCGCACATCGCTGATAGCAAAGCCGATGCGCGGCATGGCGGGGGTGATGCCTCCAAGGAGATCTGTCACGAGGCCAAGCGAAATTGACGTTTCGCCGTCGGTCGCTGGACCCAATATGGCACCCGGATGAATGGTGGTCAGGTCCATCCCCTGGCTTCTGGCATAGGCCCAAGCCGCGCGTTCGGCCTTGGTCTTGCCAATGCAATAGGACCATGAATAGCGCATCGCCTCGAGATTGGTGAAGTCAGCCTCGGTGTAAACGCGGCTTCCGGTGACCTGACCATGACCATACCCGACTGTCGCAATCGACGACGTCATGATGACGCGCTTGATCCCCGCGCCATGTGCAAAACGCAGAACCCGCTCCGTGCCCTCCACTGCCGGACGCACGACAACGTCCGGATCCTTCGGCTCCACACCGAGGATGGCCGCCGCAACATGCATCACCGCATTGACCCCCTGCATAGCGTCAGCCCAACCGGCGTCGGAAAGCAGGTCCGCCTCAACCAGTTCAAGCTTTCCAGCCCGCTCCGGGGCCAGCAATTGGACCGCAGCCCAGATTCCCGGCACCTTGGCCTGTCCGCGCAGGGTGCCCCGCACGGCATAGCCTGCGCTCAGCAGTTGCCCGATCAGGTGCTTGGCAACAAAGCCGGACGCGCCGGTGACAAGAATGCGGTCCATGGTGATCCCCCAGAAGCCCGGCGATTCATAGCATGCATAACCCAGATGTCATCCCGGCCACGTCTCGAGACAGCCCCAGGAAAGACGCGGGCAACGATTCCGGCTTGCTCCGGAGGGACGCAGCACTCGACCGGGAAAAACAAAAGGCGGCCTCAGTTTCCTGAGACCGCCTCAAATTTCGTTAATCCAGAAACTTACGCCGCTTCGGCTTCGTCGTCCTGGGTGAACACCGGACCGGAGTCCTGGCCCTTGGCATCGACGTCGCGATCGACGAATTCGATCACGGCCAGCGGGGCGTTGTCGCCATAGCGGAAGCCGGCCTTGAGGATGCGGATGTAACCGCCCTGGCGTTCGGCATAGCGCGGCCCGAGAACGGCGAAGAGCTTTGCAACCTGAGCTTCATCGCGGATCTGAGCGACAGCCTGGCGGCGGGCATGCAGGTCGCCGCGCTTGCCCAGGGTGATGAGCTTCTCGACGATCGGACGGAGGTCCTTGGCCTTGGGAAGCGTGGTGACGATCTGTTCGTGCTTGATCAGCGCAGCGGACATGTTGGCGAACATGGCCTTGCGGTGAGAAGCGGTACGGCTGAACTTGCGGCCTCGGGAAGCGTGGCGCATGGGTTATCTCCTAAAGTCTGGTCAGCGCCGGATCAGTAATGATCTTCGTAGCGCTTTGCGAGGTCATCGATATTCTCAGGAGGCCAGTTGTTGACGTCCATTCCGAGATGAAGCCCCATCTGTGCCAGGACTTCCTTGATTTCATTGAGCGACTTGCGGCCGAAATTCGGGGTCCGCAGCATCTCGGCTTCCGTCTTCTGGATCAGGTCACCGATATAGACGATGTTGTCGTTCTTGAGGCAGTTCGCCGAGCGCACGGAGAGCTCGAGTTCGTCGACCTTCTTGAGAAGCGCCGGGTTGAAGGCGAGTTCCGGAACAGCGTCCTGGGCCTTCTCCTTGGTGGGCTCTTCGAAGTTGACGAAAACCGACAGCTGATCCTGAAGGATGCGCGCAGCATAGGCCACGGCATCTTCCGGCGAGATCGCGCCATTGGTTTCGACGCTGAGGGTCAGCTTGTCCTTGTCAAGGCTTTCGCCCGCACGGGTCGCATCGACCTTGTAGCTCACGCGGCGGACCGGCGAGAACAGAGCGTCAACCGGGATATAGCCGATCGGCGCATCTTCCGGACGGTTCTTCTCGGCCGGGACATAACCCTTGCCGGTATCGACCGTGAACTCGATGTTGATTTCGGCGCCGTCGTCGAGATGGCAGATCACCAGCTCGGGGTTCAGCACTTCGATGTCACCGGAAACCTTGATGTCACCAGCGGTGACAGCTGCAGGGCCCTGCTTGGAGAGGGTCAGGCGCTTCGGGCCTTCGCCACCCATCTTCAGGGCGATTTCCTTGACGTTGAGAACGAGATCGGTGATGTCCTCGCGCACGCCCGGCAGCGAGGAGAATTCGTGCAGGATGCCGTCAATCTGGATCGCAGTCACTGCTGCGCCCTGAAGCGAAGACAGCAGCACGCGACGCAGGGCATTGCCCAGGGTAAGCCCGTATCCGCGCTCAAGCGGCTCGGCAACCACCGAGGCCACGCGCGCGTTGTCGCTGCCCGAAACAATGTCCAGCTTGGTCGGCTTGATAAGTTCCTGCCAGTTCCTCTGGATCGTCACGGTATGTCCTTTCAATTTAGCGGCCACACGGCCGCTCCGCCGCAAACACAATAGAACTCCCGACCCATCCAATCGGCCGGGAGTGAACCATTCGTCTCGTTAGACGCGGCGACGCTTGCGCGGACGGCAACCGTTGTGCGGGATCGAGGTGACGTCACGGATGGAGGTGACGTTGAAGCCTGCGGCCTGCAGGGCACGCAAAGCCGACTCACGGCCCGAACCCGGACCACGAACTTCAACCTCGAGGGTCTTCATGCCGTGTTCCTGCGCCTTCTTGGCCGCATCTTCGGCGGCAACCTGGGCTGCATACGGGGTCGACTTGCGCGAACCCTTGAAACCCATGACACCCGACGAGGACCACGAAATCGTGTTGCCCTGCATGTCGGCGATGGTGATCATCGTGTTGTTGAAGGAGGCGTTCACGTGTGCAACGCCCGAAGTGATATTCTTGCGTTCCTTACGACGAACGCGTGCGACTTCAGCCTTGGCCATTCTTATCCTCTAGGATATCGGCGCTGCCGTAATGCCAGCAGCTCCACCACGGATTTAGCGGTTCAGGTCTTCTCGGCAACTCTGATGAGCCACCAAGATGCCCTGCCCCGCCAAATCCATTCAAACACCTGCCCCGCTCTTGGCGGGAACAGAATTACTTCTTCTTGCCAGCGATGGGCTTTGCCGGACCCTTGCGGGTGCGGGCATTGGTGTGCGTGCGCTGACCGCGGACCGGAAGACCACGACGGTGACGCAGGCCACGATAGTTGCCCAGGTCCATCAAGCGCTTGATGTTCATGGCAACGTTACGGCGAAGATCACCTTCCACGACGTAGTCGCGGTCGATGGTTTCGCGGATCTGGATCACTTCGGCGTCGGTCAGCTCATTGACGCGGCGCTCAGCCGGAATACCGACCTTCTCAGTAATATCCTTGGCGAACTTGTCGCCGATCCCGTGAATATACTGCAGCGCGATCACCACGCGCTTATTCGTCGGGATGTTGACGCCAGCAATACGAGCCACGTCTGCTCTCCTTCATTCACACGCGCCATCGCGGCGGGTGCCTTTAAACAACAAGGGACCGGATTTCGACCCCCAACTAAGGGAAAACCGAATCCAGCCCAATGATCCATGAGACTGGTGCGGTTCTTTAAGGACTAGGCCGGGCTGAGTCAACAGCCCATGCCGCCACTTGTTTACTTGCCGAGCGACGACTTGATAGCCGCCGTGACGGCATCGACCGGGGCCATGCCATCCACTGGCTTTAGAAGGCCCCTGCCCGAGTAGTAGGCAACCAGAGGAGCCGTCTGCTCGGAATAGACACCGAGGCGCTTGCGCAGCACTTCCTCGTTGTCGTCGGCGCGAGCGCCACCCGATGATTCCTTGGCCCTATTGATGACGCGCTTCACCAACTCGTCGGCCTCGGCCTTGATCTCAATGACGGCATCGAGGGCAATACCCTTTTCTGCCAGCATCTGGTCCAGCGCCTCTGCCTGGGCGATGGTCCGGGGGAAACCGTCGAGGATGAACCCTGGCTTGCAGTCTTCGGCATCTAGACGTTCGGAGACGATCCCGTTGACGATCGCATCAGAGACCAGGTCTCCACGATCGACGATAGCCTTGGCCTCCAGACCCAACTGGGTCTTGGCTGCAATGGCAGCACGAAGGATGTCACCAGTAGAAAGCTGCGGGATGCCGTAGGCGTCCACCAGAATCTTTGCCTGTGTGCCCTTCCCCGCCCCCGGGGGCCCCAGCAGGATTAACCTCATCGACGCTTGCCTCCTCCAAGACGGGATTTCTTCAGCAGCCCTTCATATTGCTGGGCCACCAGATGGCTCTGGATCTGCGTGATCGTATCGAGTGTCACGGTCACCATGATCAGCAGCGATGTACCGCCGATGAACTGGCTGACCGCCAGCTGGCTGAACAACACTTCCGGGATCAGCGCCACAACCGTCAGATAGATGGCACCGACCACGGTGATGCGCGTCAGCACGTAGTCGATATGCTGCGCGGTCCGCTCACCCGGACGGATGCCCGGAATAAAGCCCCCGGACCGCTTCAGATTGTCTGCGGTATCGGTCGGATTGAACACGATCGCCGTGTAGAAGAAGGCGAAAAAGATAATGAAGAACGCGAAAAGCGCCAGGTAGAGCGGCTGACCGCGACCGAGCAGTGCCGTTACCGTGGTCAGCCACGCAGGAGCGTTCCCCTGCGCCGCGAAGGACGCAATGGTGGCCGGAAGCAGCAGCAGCGACGAACCAAAGATGACCGGAATGACGCCCGACGTGTTCAGCTTGAGCGGCAGATGCGACGTGTCGCCCTGGAACATCTTGTTGCCGACCTGGCGCTTCGGATACTGGATCAGCAGCCGGCGCTGGGCGCGCTCGAAGAACACGATGACCGCAATGACCACGAGAGCCAGCAGCAGCATGCCGAGGCCGGCAAAGGCCGGAATGGCTCCCGTCCGGGCCAGCTCGAGCGTCTGAGCGACGGTCGAGGGCAGGTTCGCCACGATGCCGGCGAAGATGATCAGCGAAATACCGTTGCCGACGCCGCGAGCGGTGATCTGCTCACCAAGCCACATCAGAAACATCGTGCCACCCACGAGGGTGATCACCGTGGAGATACGGAAGAACCAACCCGGATCCAGGACAACGCCCTGGCTGCCCTCGAGACCGACGGCAATGCCATAGGCCTGGATGGCGCAGAAAACCACGGCCAGATAGCGCGTATACTGGTTGATCTTGCGACGTCCCGCCTCGCCACCTTCCTTGCGGAGGGCTTCAAGACGCGGCGATGCAGTCGAGACCACCTGCACCACGATCGAGGCGGTAATGTAGGGAATTAGGTTCAGCGCAAAGATCGCCATACGCTCGACAGCACCACCGGCAAACATGTTGAACATGCCGATGATGCCCTGCTGCGACTGTTCGAACGTCGCGCGAAAAGCGTCGGGATCGATGCCCGGGACCGGGATGAAGGTGCCCAAACGATAAACAAGCAGCGCTCCGAGAGTGAACCAGATGCGCTGCTGAAGGGCCTTGGCCTTCGAAAAGGTCGAGAAACTGAGATTACGTGCCAGCTGTTCGGCTGCGGACGCCATATACCGCTCCTACGGCTTAGATGCCAGGTGCGCTCGGAGCGCTGGAGACGCATATATGGGATATGTGCCGGCCAGACGCAACAAACCAAAAAGGCGCACCCGGTACGTGGACCGGGTGCGCATTGACAAGATTACTTGCCGGCGTAGGGGGTCTTCTTCCAGGTCTCTTTGACCGGGATCAGATCGAGCTTGCCGCCGGCAGCCTCGATAGCAGCAGCAGCGCCCTTGGTGGCGTAGTCGACCTTGAAGGTAACCTTCTTGGCCGAGAAGCCTTCGGCGCCGATCAGACGGACGCCGTCACGCGGACGACGGATGACGCCGGCAGCAACCAGGGCGGCAGCGTCGATGACACCCTTGGCGTCGAGCTTGCCACTGTCGATATAGGCCTGGATCCGATCGATACGGACTTCATTGAAGTCCTTCGGGTTCCAGGCGTTGAAGCCACGCTTCGGCATACGCATGTGAAGGGGCATCTGGCCGCCTTCGAAGCCGTTGATTGCCACACCGGCGCGAGCCGTCTGGCCCTTGCCGCCGCGGCCGCCGGTCTTGCCGACGCCCGAGCCGATACCACGGCCCACGCGAACGCGGGTCTTGTTGGCGCCGGGATTGTCGCGAAGTTCGTTCAAACGAGTCATTGATCCGCCCTTCCTTTATTCGCCGACGACGCGGACGAGGTGCGGGATCTTGTTGATCATGCCGCGAACTTCGGGCGTATCAATCAGCTCACGCTGCTTGTTCATCTTGTTGAGCCCGAGACCGATAAGGGTCGCGCGCTGGCTCTTCTCGCGGCGGATCGGCGAACCGATCTGCTGCACGGTGATGGTTTTGGACTTTGCCATTTTACTCTCCGGAGCCCGCTATCAGGCTTCGACTGCAGTCTCGCCGCGGCGAGCCTGGAGTTCGGAAACCTTGAGGCCACGACGGGAAGCCACCGAACGGGGGCTGTCGACGCGCTTGAGAGCGTCGAACGTGGCGCGAACCATGTTGTAGGGGTTCGCAGTGCCCTGCGACTTGGCGACGATGTCGTTGATGCCCAGCGTCTCGAAGACGGCGCGCATCGGACCACCGGCGATGATACCGGTACCCGGAACGGCTGCACGCAGGATGACCTTGCCGGCGCCGTGGCGGCCGGTGACATCGTGGTGAAGCGTGCGGGCATCGCGCAGCGGCACGCGGATCATCTGGCGCTTGGCCTGCTCGGTGGCCTTGCGGATTGCCTCGGGAACTTCACGGGCCTTGCCGTGACCGAAACCGACGCGACCCTTCTGGTCACCGACAACGACGAGAGCGGCAAAACCGAAGCGACGGCCGCCCTTCACAACCTTGGCCACACGATTGATGTGGACCAGGCGATCGACGAACTCGCTTTCGCGTTCTTGAACGTCTCTGCTCATAATGTTCTTTCCTCGCCGTTGTTAGAACTGCAGACCGCCCTCACGGGCAGCGTCTGCAAGGGCCTTAACACGGCCATGATAGATGTAGGAGCCGCGGTCGAAGATGACCTCGGCGACGCCTGCCTTCACACCACGTTCGGCGATCAGCTTGCCAACGGCCGAAGCCGCCTCGGCATTGCCGCCGTTCTTGATGGAGCCGCGGACGTCCTTTTCGAGGGTCGAAGCGGCAGCCAGAGTACGACCGGTCGTGTCGTCGATGATCTGGGCATAGATATTCTTGTCCGAGCGGAACACGCTGAGACGGGCGCGACCAAAGGCACGAGCCTTGAGCGCCTTGCGGACACGAGCCTTGCGGCGTTCCGCACCTTTTGCAGAAATTGCCATCGGTGGCGCTCCTTACTTCTTCTTGCCTTCTTTGCGGAAGACCTGCTCGCCGGCATAACGCACGCCCTTGCCCTTGTAGGGCTCGGGGGGACGCCAGCCGCGGATCTCCGCAGCGACCTGACCGACCTGCTGCTTGTCGATGCCGGTCACGACGATTTCGGTCGGGGCAGGAACGGCCAGGGTGATGCCCTGGGGAGCCTGATACACCACTTCGTGGCTGAAACCGAGCGACAGCTTGACATCCTTGCCCTGCATGGCGGCGCGGTAACCCACGCCCTGAATGGCGAGCTTCTTTTCAAAGCCGGCGCTCACCCCAGTGACCATGTTCTGAATCAGCGCGCGGGTGGTACCCCAGGCAGCGCGAGCCTCACGGGTGTCGTTTGCAGGGGTGACGACGATGCCGTCCGAACCCTGTTCGACATTGACGATGTCCATAAGGTCGAGCTTGAGCTCGCCCTTCGGGCCCTTGGCGGAGACGTTGCGACCATTGATCGTAACGGTGACGCCATTAACCGGGGCCACCGGTTTCTTGCCAGTACGTGACATATTCTATCCTTGAGTAATCGTCTTGCCGATCCTCCAAGCCAAATGGCTTTAGAAGACGCGGCAGAGTACCTCGCCACCCACATTGGCAGCCTTGGCTTCGTGGTCGGCCATCACACCCTTTGGGGTGGAGAGGATCGAGACACCCAGGCCATTGGCAACCTGCGGGATGTTCTTGACGGAAGCGTAGACGCGACGGCCGGGACGCGAAACGCGTTCGATCGTGCGGATAACGCCTTCATTTTCCGAATACTTGAGTTCGATCTCGTATTCGGAGGCACCGTTCTCGAACTTCGTCTCCGAGTAGCCGCGGATGAAACCCTCGGACTGGAGAACGTCCAGCACCCGACCACGCAGGGTCGAAGCCGGAGTCGAAACGGTATTCTTGCGACGCTCCTGAGCGTTGCGGATGCGGGTCAGCATATCGCCGATGGGATCGGAAAAGCTCATCTCTAGTTTCTCCTTACCAGCTCGACTTCACCAGACCCGGGATCTGACCCAGGTTGCCCAGCTGACGCAGGGCAATACGGCTCATCTTGAGCTTGCGATAGTAACCACGCGGGCGGCCCGACACTTCGCAACGGTTGCGAATGCGGATCTTGGCCGAGTTACGCGGGAGTTCAGCCAGCTTGAGGCTGGCCTTGAAACGCTCCTCAATGGGAGTGTCCTGGTTCTTGATGGTCGCCTTGAGGGCGGCGCGCTTTTCAGCGTACTGCTCGGCCAGAGCGGCGCGCTTCTTGTTCTTTTCGATGGAGCTGGTCTTAGCCATGTCCTGATCCTTTATCCCTTCCCTGCCCGCTTACTGGCGGAACGGGAAGTTGAAAGCCTTGAGAAGCGCGCGGGCTTCATCGTCGTTCTTGGCCGTCGTGCAGATCACGATGTCCATGCCCCAAACCTGATCGATCTGATCGTAGTTGATTTCGGGGAAAACGATGTGTTCCTTGAGGCCCATGGCATAGTTGCCATTGCCATCGAACGCGTTCGGGTTCAGGCCACGGAAGTCGCGGACACGCGGCAGTGCGATATTCACCAGGCGATCCAGGAATTCGTACATGCGGGTCTTGCGCAGGGTGACCTTCACGCCAAGCGGCATGTTCTCGCGGACCTTGAAGCCTGCGATCGACTTGCGCGCATGGGTGATGACCGGCTTCTGGCCGGCGATCTTCTGCAGTTCGTCAGCAGCCGACTTCACCTTCTTGGTGTCGTTGACGGCTTCGCCGACGCCCATGTTCAGCACGATCTTGTCAAGGCGCGGCAGCTCCATGACGTTCTTGTAGTTGAACTGCTCACGCAGTGCAGCCTTGATCGTGTTGTCATACTCGGTCCGGAGACGCGGAACGTAAGCGGTCTCAGCCATCGATCTGATCTCCGGTGGTCTTGGCGACGCGGGTCTTCACGCCGTCCTTGATCTGGAAACCGACGCGGGTGGCCTTGCCATCCTTGTCGGCGACCGCCAGGTTGGAAAGATGGATCGGCGCTTCCTTGGTGAAGATGCCGGCATCGTTCGAAGCGGTCTGCTTCTGGTGGCGCTTCACCAGGTTGATACCCTGGACCAGTGCCTTGGTTTCGGACGGGATGACCGACAGGACCTGACCGGTCTTGCCCTTGTCCTTGCCGGCCAGGACGACGACCTTGTCGCCCTTCTTAATCTTGGAGGCCATTACAGCACCTCTGGGGCAAGCGAGATAATCTTCATGTGGTTCTTGGCGCGGAGCTCGCGCGGAACCGGTCCGAAGATACGGGTGCCGATCGGTTCCTTCTGATTGTTCAGAAGAACGGCGGCGTTCTTGTCGAAACGGATGACGGTGCCATCGGGACGGCGGATGTCGGTTGCGGTGCGAACCACCACGGCCTTCATCACCTGGCCCTTTTTGACGCGGCCGCGCGGAATAGCGTCCTTGACCGAAACGACGATGATGTCGCCGACCGAGGCGTACTTGCGATGCGAACCGCCCAGCACCTTGATGCACATGACTCGCTTGGCGCCGGAATTATCGGCGACGTCGAGGTTGGACTGCATCTGGATCATGACTGGATGCCTTCTAGTTTATCGGCTGCACCGTCATCCGGCGCGCCGACCTGAATTGTTTCTCTTACGCGGACGGAACGAGCGCCCAGCGCTTGTTCTTGGAGATCGGCGCAGTTTCTTCGATCCACACGGTCTGACCGACCTTCGCCACATTATTTTCATCGTGGGCGTGGTACTTCTTGGAACGACGCACGGTCTTCTTCAGAAGCGGATGAGTGAAACGGCGCTCGACACGAACCACGATGGTCTTGTCATTGGCGTCGGAGACAACAGTCCCCTGCAAAACGCGCTTTGGCATGGGTGTAAATCCTTACTTAGCTGCGTTCTTTTGGCCGAGGACGGTCTTGATCCGCGCGATATCGCGACGGACTTCCTTCACCCGGGCCGGCTTTTCCAACTGCTGGGTAGCGCGCTGGAAACGCAGGTTGAACTGTTCTTTCTTCAGGTCGACGAGCTGATCTTTCAGTTCGTCTGCGGTCTTGGCCCGCACATCACTGGCTTTCATGCTCGTGTTCCTTAGTCGGCAATACGCGTTACGATACGCGTGGTGATCGGCAACTTCATTGCTCCGAGGCGAAGGGCCTCCTTTGCAACGTCTTCGGGTACGCCGTCAATCTCAAAAACGATGCGGCCTGGCTTGACGCGCGCTGCCCAGTATTCCACCGAGCCCTTACCCTTACCCATTCGGACTTCGGTCGGCTTCTTGGAAACGGGAAGATCCGGGAAAATTCGGATCCAGACGCGGCCCTGACGCTTCATTTCGCGAGTGATCGCACGGCGGGCAGCCTCGATCTGGCGGGCGGTAACACGCTCGGGCTCGGTGGCCTTGAGAGCATACTGGCCGAAAGCCAGATCGGTACCACCCTTGGCCAGGCCATGGATGCGGCCCTTATGAGCCTTGCGGAACTTAGTTCTCTTTGGTTGCAGCATAATGAACTAACCTTCTTATGCGCGTTCGCGATCGCGGTCGCCGCGTTCACGACGCGGTTCGCGCTCGGTACGCTGACCGCCTTCACCACCTTCGGTGGCGCGGCGCTCATGAGCCGACGGATCATGTTCGAGGACTTCGCCCTTGAACACCCAGACCTTGATACCGATGATGCCGTAAGTGGTTGCGGCTTCGGCAGTACCGTAGTCGATATCGGCACGCAGGGTGTGCAGCGGCACGCGGCCTTCGCGGTACCACTCGGTACGAGCGATGTCGGCACCGCCGAGACGACCACCGACGTTGACGCGGATACCACCGGCGCCCATGCGGATTGCGGTCTGAACGGCACGCTTCATGGCGCGACGGAATGCCACACGGCGTTCCAGCTGCTGGGCAATGCCCTGGGCAACCAGAGTTGCATCGGTCTCCGGCTTGCGCACTTCAACGATGTTGATGTGCACTTCGCTGTCGGTGAACTTCTTCACCTTGGCGCGGATCTTGTCGATGTCAGCGCCCTTCTTGCCGATCACGATGCCCGGACGGGCAGTGTGGATCGACACGCGGCACTTGCGGTGCGGACGCTCGATGACGATCTTGGAAACCGCAGCGGCCTTCAGATCTTCCATCAGCATGGTGCGGATCTTCAGGTCTTCCTGAAGCAGCGAACCATATTCGCCCTTGTTGGCGAACCAGCGGCTATCCCAGGTCCGGTTGATGCCCAGACGGAAGCCGATTGGATTGATTTTCTGGCCCATTATGCGGCCTCCTCAACTTGCCGGACAACAATCGTCAGGTGAGAGAATGGCTTCTCGATACGGGCGGACTTGCCGCGACCGCGAGCGGTGAAGCGCTTCATCACAAGCGAATTGCCCACATAGGCTTCGGCAACGACGAGGGCGTCGGTGTCCAGGCCGTGGTTGTTTTCGGCGTTGGCGATGGCGCTCTCAAGCACCTTCTTCACCTGGCCGGAGATGCGCTTGTGGCTGAATTCGAGATCGGCCAAAGCCCGCTCGACCTTCTTGCCACGGATCAACTGCGCGACGAGGTTCAGCTTCTGAGGGCTGATGCGCAGCATGCGCAGCACAGCCTTTGCCTCGTTATCCTTGAGAGCGCGCTCAGTCTTAGGCTTGCTCATCTCTTACTTCCTCTTGGCCTTCTTGTCGGCCGCGTGACCGTAGTAGGTACGGGTCGGCGCGAACTCACCGAACTTGTGGCCGATCATGTCCTCGGTAACGGAAACCGGAACGTGCTTCTGACCGTTGTGGACACCAAAGGTGATACCAACGAACTGCGGAAGAATGGTCGAACGACGGGACCAGATCTTGACCACATCGTTGCGGCCAGACGACTGGGCCTTCTCGGCCTTCTTGAGCAGATAGCCGTCGACGAACGGCCCCTTCCAAATCGAACGGGTCATGTCTTACCTGCCCTTCTTCACGTGACGGCTGCGAACGATGAACTGGTCCGTAGCCTTGTTGCTGCGCGTACGCTTGCCCTTGGTCGGCTTGCCCCACGGCGAAACCGGGTGACGGCCACCAGAAGTACGGCCTTCACCACCACCATGCGGGTGATCGACCGGGTTCATGGTCACACCGCGGTTGACCGGCTTGCGGCCCAGCCAGCGGTTGCGACCGGCCTTGCCGAGCGAGGTGTTGGCATGGTCCTGGTTGGACACGGCGCCAACGGTGGCAAGGCAGGTGCCATGCACGCGGCGCTGTTCGCCCGAGTTGAGGCGAAGGATCGCCCAACCGGAGTCACGACCGACATACTGGGCATAGGCACCAGCCGAACGAGCCACCTGGCCACCCTTGCGGGGCTTGAGCTCGATGTTGTGCACGATCGTACCGACCGGCATGCGCTCGAGCGGCATGGCGTTGCCGGGCTTCACATCCGCGCCGTTGAGCGAGGAGATGACCTTGTCGCCGGCGGCCAGACGCTGCGGAGCCACGATATAGGCCAGCTCGCCGTCTTCATACTTGATCAGCGCGATCCAGGCGGTGCGGTTCGGATCGTATTCGAGACGTTCTACGGTCCCGACGGCGTCGAACTTCACGCGCTTGAAGTCCACCATACGGTAGCTGCGCTTGTGACCACCGCCGCGATGGAAGGCGGTGATGCGACCGGTATTGTTACGGCCGCCCTTCTTGCTGAGGCCTTCGGTCAAAGCCTTGACCGGGGCGCCCTTCCACAGTTCCGAGCGGTCGGTCGTGATCAGGGTACGACGGCCTTCGGAGGTGGGGTTGTAAGTCTTTAGAGCCATTTTGCTGTCTCTTATCCCTTAGAGGCCGGTCGAGATATCGATCGACTGGCCGTCGACGAGGGTCACGATGGCCTTCTTGACGTCGTTGCGAACGCCAACCTTGCCACGGAAGCGCTTCACCTTGCCCTTGCGGACCAGGGTGTTCACTGCCTTGACCTTGACCGAGAACAGCTGCTCGACGGCAGCCTTGATCTCGGTCTTGTTGGCATCGATCGCCACGTCGAAAACGACCTGGTTTGCTTCCGAAGCCATCGTCGACTTTTCAGTCACGACGGGGTTACGGACGATGTCGTAAGCGGCAAGCTTGTTCATGCGAACCTCGCTTCGAGCGCTTCCAGCGCTGCCTTGGTCAGGACGAGCTTGTCGCGCTTCAGGATCGAAACAACGTTGATCCCCTGGATCGGCAGCACGTCGATGTTCGGGATGTTGCGGGCGGCCAGAGCGAAGTTCTGGTCGACGGTCGCACCATCAATGATCAGGGCGCTAGCCCATTCCAGCTTGCCGAACGTGGTGCGGAGAGCAGCCGTCTTGGCTTCCTTCTGCGACACGTTGTCCAGGACGATCAGCGAACCGGCTTTTGCCTTGGACGACAGGGCATGCTTGAGCGCCAGAGCACGAACCTTCTTGGGAAGGTCGATGGCATGGCTGCGCGGGGTCGGACCGAATGCACGGCCACCACCACGGAACTGCGGAGCCTTGCGATCGCCGTGACGAGCGCCGCCGCCCTTCTGCTTCTTGAACTTCTTGCCCGTCAGCGCGCCTTCCGACCGGTTCTTCACGTCATGCGTGCCGGCCATGGCCTTGAGCTGCTGGTAGCGAACCATGCGGTGCAGGATGTCAGGGCGGACTTCGAGACCGAAGACGTCGTCCTTGAGATCGACCGTACCGGCGGCCTTACCGTCGAGAGTGGTTACCTTGAGTTCCATTTACTTCGCTTCTCCCGCAGCAGCGGCCTCGAACGAGCCTGGGAAGGCAGCGTTCGCGGGAGCCGGCTTCTTGACGGCGTCCTTGATCATGATCCAGGCGCCCTTGGCGCCCGGGACCGAACCCTGGATCATGATCAGGCCACGCTCCACATCGGTCTTGACGACCTTGACGTTCTGCGTGGTGATGCGACGATCGCCCATATGGCCCGGCATCTTCTTGTTCTTGAAGGTCTTGCCCGGGTCCTGACGGCCACCGGTAGAACCGATCGAGCGGTGCGACACGGACACACCGTGCGAGGCACGCAGACCACCGAAGTTCCAGCGCTTCATACCACCGGCGAAGCCCTTACCAATGGAAGTACCGGTCACGTCGACCAGCTGACCATCGGAGAAGTGGTCGGCCTTGAGCGTAGCGCCAACCTCGATGAGGTTGTCGGCATCCACGCGGAACTCTGCCACGTGACGCTTGGGCTCGACCTTGGCAACAGCGTACTGGCCGCGTTCTGCCTTGGAAACATTCTTGGCCTTAGCCTGGCCGGCACCCAGCTGCAGGGCGACATAACCGTCCTTTTCGACGGTCCGCTGGCCCACGACCTGACAATTCTGCAGGCTCAGCACCGTCACGGGGACGTGGTTGCCGTCCTCTGTGAAGATGCGGGTCATCCCCAGCTTCTGTGCGATCAATCCAGAACGCATCGGTTTTACCTTCTTGTTGGCGCTCTGCCGGGTCATGGTTTCAGAGGACCCTTTTGGCGGCAGGCGCGGAATATCTTTGTCGTCTTAGAGCTTGATTTCGACGTCGACGCCGGCGGCGAGATCGAGCTTCATGAGTGCATCGACCGTCTGGGGAGTCGGGTCCACGATGTCCAGAAGACGCTTGTGGGTCCGGATCTCAAACTGCTCGCGCGACTTCTTGTCGATGTGCGGAGAGCGGTTGACGGTGAACTTGTCGATGCGGGTCGGCAGCGGAATCGGACCGCGAACCTGGGCACCCGTACGCTTGGCGGTATTGACGATCTCGCGGGTCGAGGTGTCGAGCACGCGGTGGTCAAACGCCTTGAGGCGGATGCGGATATTCTGACCGTTCATCTTCACAATCCTGAATTAAAAGGTTCGCGGCGCGCGTATCTCCGCGCGCCGCGAATGTCTCGAAGAAGCTTACTTCAGGATCTTCGCAACGACGCCGGCGCCGACAGTACGGCCACCTTCACGGATAGCGAAGCGAAGCTTCTCTTCCATGGCGATCGGAACGATGAGCTGAACGTTCATGTTGATGTTGTCGCCCGGCATAACCATCTCGGTGCCTTCCGGCAGCGTCACGATGCCGGTCACGTCGGTGGTGCGGAAGTAGAACTGCGGACGGTAGTTGCCGAAGAACGGAGTGTGACGGCCGCCTTCTTCCTTGGTGAGGATATAGGCCTCAGCAACGAAGTCGGTGTGCGGGGTCACGGAACCGGGCTTGCAGAGAACCTGGCCGCGCTCAACCTGAGTGCGATCGATACCGCGGATCAGAGCGCCGATGTTGTCGCCAGCTTCACCCGAGTCGAGCAGCTTGCGGAACATTTCGACACCGGTGACGGTGGTCTTCTGGGTGGCCTTGATGCCGACGATTTCGACTTCTTCGCCAACCTTGACGATGCCGCGCTCAACGCGACCGGTCACCACGGTACCACGACCCGAGATCGAGAACACGTCTTCGATCGGGAGCAGGAAGGGCTGGTCGATCGGACGTTCCGGCTGCGGAATGTACGAGTCAACGGCAGCCATCAGCTCGAGAACGGCGTCGTGGCCGAGCTTCGGATCGCCATTTTCCAGAGCAACGAGGGCCGAGCCCTTGATGATCGGGATATCGTCGCCGGGGAATTCGTACGAGGACAGCAGTTCGCGGACTTCGAGCTCGACGAGTTCGAGCAGTTCCGGATCGTCGACCATGTCGCACTTGTTCAGGAACACGACCAGAGCCGGCACGCCAACCTGACGGGCGAGCAGGATGTGCTCACGGGTCTGGGGCATCGGGCCGTCGGCAGCCGACACGACCAGGATCGCGCCGTCCATCTGGGCAGCACCGGTGATCATGTTCTTCACATAGTCGGCGTGGCCGGGGCAGTCGACGTGAGCATAGTGACGGTTGGTCGTCTCGTACTCGACGTGAGCGGTGTTGATGGTGATGCCGCGGGCCTTCTCTTCGGGAGCGGCGTCGATCTGGTCATACGCCTTGAAGGTGGCGCCGCCGGTCTCGGCCAGGACCTTGGTGATCGCTGCGGTCAGCGAGGTCTTGCCATGGTCGACGTGACCGATGGTGCCGATGTTACAGTGCGGCTTGTTACGGGCAAATTTTTCCTTCGCCATCGCTTTTCTCCAAATTCGTCAGCGCAAAGGCCGACATTCAGTTGAGTTTAGTAGCTTGCGCTGTTTTAGGCGTATTTGGCCTGGACTTCGTCGGCGACTGCCTGCGGAACCTGCTCGTAGTGATCCATCACCATCGAGTACTGGGCCCGACCCTGGCTCATCGACCGGAGCGAATTCACGTAGCCGAACATGTTGGCAAGCGGCACAAATGCATTCACGACCTGGACCACACCACGGCTTTCAGTGCCCTGGATCTGACCGCGACGGGAATTCAAATCACCGATGACGTCGCCCATGTACTCATCTGGCGTCGTAACTTCAACCTTCATGATCGGTTCGAGGATCTTCGGACCGGCTTCACGCAGAGCTTCGCGGAAACCCGCGCGGGCTGCGATTTCGAATGCCAGCACCGAGGAGTCCACGTCGTGGTAGGCACCGTCGGTCAGGGTGACCTTCACGTCCACGACCGGGAAGCCGATCAGCGGGCCCGCGCCCATGACCGATTCCAGACCCTTCTGAACGCCGGGCACGTATTCCTTCGGCACGGCACCGCCAACGATGGCGTTGCTGAACTGCAGGCCCTTGCCCACTTCACCCGGCTCGACCGTGAACTTGATACGGGCGAACTGACCCGAACCACCCGACTGCTTCTTGTGGGTGTAGTCCTTCTCGGTCTTGCGCGTGATGGTTTCGCGATACGCAACCTGCGGCTGACCGATATTGGCTTCGACCTTGAATTCGCGGCGCATGCGGTCGACGATGATGTCGAGGTGAAGTTCACCCATGCCCGAAATGATGGTCTGGCCCGATTCTTCGTCGGTCTTAACGCGGAACGACGGATCTTCGGCAGCCAGGCGGTTGAGGGCGAGGCCCATCTTTTCCTGGTCGGCCTTGGACTTCGGCTCGACGGAGATGTCGATGACCGGTTCCGGGAAGATCATGCGCTCGAGGATAACCTGCGAGTTCGACGGGCACAGGGTGTCACCAGTGGTGGTGTCCTTGAGACCGACGATGGCAACGATGTCGCCAGCATAGGCTTCCGTGATCTGCTCGCGGCTGTTGGCGTGCATCTGGAACATGCGGCCAACGCGTTCGCGCTTGCCCTTCACGGTGTTTTCCAGCTGTGCGCCGGCTTCGAGGTGACCCGAATAGATGCGGCAGAAAGTCAGCGAGCCCATGTGCGGGTCGTTGGCGATCTTGAAGGCCAGCATCGAAAGCGGCTCGTTGTCGTCGGCATGACGCTCGATGACTTCTTCGGTCTTGGCGTCGATGCCCTGGATGGCGGGCACGTCAACCGGCGACGGCAGGAAGTCGATCACGCCGTCCAGAAGGGGCTGCACGCCCTTGTTCTTGAACGCCGAACCGGCAAAGATCAGGAAGAACTTGGCATCGATGACGCCCTTGCGGAGCAGACGACGGATGGTGTCGTTGTTCGGCATTTCGCCTTCGAGATAGGCTTCCATGGCGGCATCGTCCATCTCGACGGCAGCCTCGATCATGGCTTCGCGATACTTCGCGGCCCTGTCCTTGAGGTCGGCCGGGATCTCGACGACATCCCACTGAGCGCCCAGCTCTTCGTTGCGCCAGACGATCGCGTTCATTTCGATCAGGTCGACGACGCCCTTGAACTCGTTCTCGGCGCCGATCGGCAGCTGGACCGGAACGCCCTTGGCGCCCAGACGCGTGCCAACCATTTCCACGCAGCGGTAGAAGTCGGCACCGATCTTGTCCATCTTGTTGACGAAGATGAGACGCGGAACGTGATACTTGTCGGCCTGGCGCCAGACGGTTTCGGTCTGCGGTTCGACGCCGGCATTGGCGTCGAGCAGCGCGACGGCACCGTCGAGCACGCGGAGCGAACGTTCGACTTCGATGGTGAAGTCCACGTGGCCGGGCGTGTCGATGATGTTGAAGCGGTGCTGGGTACCGTTGCGGTCCTTCCAGAACGTGGTCGTTGCGGCCGACGTAATGGTGATGCCGCGTTCCTGCTCCTGCTCCATCCAGTCCATGGTCGCGGCGCCGTCGTGGACTTCGCCGATCTTGTGGGACTTGCCGGTGTAGTAGAGGATACGCTCGGTCGTGGTCGTCTTGCCAGCATCGATGTGAGCCATGATGCCGAAGTTACGATAGAGATTAATCGGGTATTCGCGTGCCATGGGGCGCTCCTACTACCAGCGGTAGTGCGAGAAGGCACGGTTGGCGTCAGCCATACGGTGCGTATCTTCGCGCTTCTTGACGGCCTGACCACGACCGTTCATCGCATCCATGAGCTCGCCCGAAAGGCGTTCGCGCATGGTGTTCTCGCCGCGCTTGCGGGCGGATTCGATGAGCCAGCGAATGGCGAGAGCCTGCTGACGGTCGGCACGGACTTCAACCGGAACCTGATAGGTCGCACCACCAACGCGGCGCGAACGGACTTCAACGGCCGGACGGATATTGTCCAGGGCGCCGTGGAAAACGGTGATCGGGTCCTGCTTGGTCTTGGTTTCGACGATGTCGAAAGCGCCATAGACGATGGACTCGGCAGCCGACTTCTTGCCGTCCTTCATGAGCGAATTCATGAACTTGGAAACGACCAGATCGCCGAACTTGGGATCAGGAATAACTTCACGCTTCTCGGCGCGGTGACGACGGGACATCGCTCAATATCTCCTTACTTCGGACGCTTCGCGCCATACTTGGACCGGCGCTGCTTGCGGTCCTTCACGCTCTGCGTGTCGAGGACGCCGCGGAGCACGTGGTAGCGAACGCCCGGCAGATCGCGCACGCGACCGCCGCGGATGAGCACAACGGAGTGCTCCTGCAGATTGTGACCTTCGCCCGGGATGTACGAAATCACTTCACGCTGGTTGGTCAGGCGAACCTTGGCAACCTTGCGCAGAGCCGAGTTCGGCTTCTTCGGGGTCGTGGTGTACACACGAGAGCAAACGCCGCGCTTCTGCGGATTTGCTTCCATGGCCGGAACCTTGTTCCGCTTTGGCTTGCTGGCGCGTGGCTTGCGGATCAGCTGATTAATGGTGGGCATTGCGCTCTTTCCATCGTCCAAAATTCGGAGCCCGTCGCAGGGATAGGCTCCAGTACAAAATTCACGCCCCGTGGGGACGCGCAGTGCGGTCTACACAAGCAAACCAAAGCGGCGCATGCCCGAAATCCAAATGGATTCGGCAGCGCCCCAATTGCAGCGGACCACCCACCTTTCGGCAGCAGTCATGCGCACAAGGATTTGCGTCGTCTAGTTACCCGACAGTGTGTTTGATCGTCCTGGATTCCCGCGCTAGGTGGCAGGGACCCGGTGTGACAACCACGACCGACCGCTAAGGTAGGCGCTGTTTAGAACCGAAGACTCGCCCCGTCAAGGATTCTTTCGTGAAAAATCCGAAGGAGAGCCTTGCGTTTCCGGCGGGTTCGCGTCTGCGGGCGGCCTTCTGGAAAGTGGACGAATGGTTGGAAATCCGTTCGCTGGGGAGATCCAAGGTCAATTGAGCGTTGCCTTCGATGGAGCCAGTTGGCTGTTACCATCGTTGGGCAGGAGTTTCAAAAGAGGTACATGCCATGACCGATCAGCCAACCATCCCTCTCAATGACGGCAATGCCGTACCCCAGCTCGGTTTTGGCGTCTGGCGACTGGATGCGGACGACGCTCCGCATGTGGTCGGCGCCGCGATCGAGGCCGGATACAGGCACATCGACACGGCCCAGGGGTATGAGAACGAGGCTGGCGTCGGCAAGGCAATCCGTCAATCCGCGGTCGGACGCGACCGGCTTTTCATCACCTCGAAGCTGCGCAACAGCCATCAGGGCTATGACAAGGCCCTGCATTCGCTGGACGAGTCCCTGGAGCGGCTGAAGCTCGACTATCTGGATCTCTTCCTGATCCATTGGCCTGCTCCGGCGCACGATCTTTATGCCCAGACTTGGAAAGCCTTGGTCGAAGCCCAGAAGGCCGGCAAGGTAAAATCGATCGGCGTCTCCAATTTTCTGCCGGAACACCTCAGCCGCATCATCGACGAGACCGGCGTAGTGCCCGCGGTCAACCAACTCGAACTGCATCCGGCCTGGCAACAGCGCGATATCCGCGAGTTCCACCGCGACAACGATATCCAGATCGAATGCTACAGCCCGCTGGGTGGCAAGGAATCCAAGCTTCTCGACAATCCTGTCATCGGGGAGATCGGTCACAAGCACGGCAAGTCGCCAGCGCAGGTGATGATCCGCTGGCACCTGCAGCAGAACCTCATTGTCTTGCCCAAGAGCAGCAAGCCAGAACGCGCCAAGGATAATTTCGACGTTTGGGACTTCACGCTCGCGGCCGACGATGTGGCAAAGCTTGACGCTCTCGATCGGCCCGACGGCAAGACCCTGCCGCAACCCAACGACAACAACCAGATGTTCTAGTCCGGGCAAAAAGTGGTCGACCCATGCGTGCCGGGTCGACCAGGACGTCTTATATCCTATGCTCCGAAACCGATCCGGAGCTCTCGACGTGTCATCCCCTGCCCTGCGTGCCGCCCTCAAGACCGACATCGTCGTCATCGGTGCCGGTCAGGCCGGCCTGAGCTCCGCGTACCACCTCAAGAAACTTGGGCTGACGCCAGGGACGGATTTCGTCGTGCTCGACCAGGCGCCTCATCCGGGTGGTGCATGGCAGTTCCGATGGCCATCCCTGACACTCAGCACCGTCAACCGGGTGCACGATTTGCCCGGTCTCGGCTTTGCAGCCTTTGCCGGTCAGGACGAGACTGTGAAGGCCTCGGTCGCAGTGCCACATTACTTCGCGGCTTACGAGGATCATTTCGATCTGAAAGTGCTGCGGCCTGCCGTGGTCAGCGTAGTCTGCGACCGGGGTGACCGGCTGCGCGTGGAATCCGACCGCGGCCTGTTTTCCGCGCGCGGCATCATCAATGCAACCGGCACTTGGGAAAATCCCTACATTCCGACCTATCCCGGCGCGGACACTTTCCAGGGCCGCACCCTCCATACGCGTGACTTCAAGAGTGCGCAGGATTTTGTCGGCAAGCACGTGCTGATCGTCGGCGGCGGCATTTCGGCGATCCAGCTTCTGGACCAGATATCACGTGTAACCCGAACGACCTGGGTCACGCGCACGCCGCCACGCTGGCGGGAAGGTCCGTTCGACGAAGATGCCGGGCGGCAGGCCGTGGCGCTGGTCGAAGAACGGGTACGGGCCGGGTTGCCGCCGCGCGCCGTGGTGTCGGTTACGGGACTTCCGGTCACTCCGACAGTCGTATCCATGCGGGAGCGGGGTGTGCTCGAACGCTTGCCCATGTTCACCGAGATCACACCCGAAGGGGTGCGCTGGGATGACGGCCGCACACGCGCAGTCGACGTCATCCTTTGGTGCACCGGCTTTCGCAGCGCTCTCGACCACCTCGCGCCGCTCGGGCTTCGGGAAGAGAGCGGCGGCATTGTCATGACCGGAAGACTCGCCACACAGGTCGAGAAAGACCCCCGCATACATCTTGTCGGCTACGGACCGTCGGCATCGACCATCGGCGCCAATCGCGCCGGAGCGGCCGCGGCACGCGAACTAACCGACTATCTGAAATTGACCGCATAGGCTGGTCCGATCTCTTGCACGCGAGCATGGCCGGCTCCTCTCACGAATATCAAAGAGACGTATGGCCGCGCCCACGATCAACTGGGCAAAAAGAAAGGGGCCCAAAGGCCCCTTCCCCAATTCGCGATGTCGGCTGACTTTACTCGGCAGCCGGAGCGGCGATCTGCACCGTCTCGGCCTGACGACGACGTTCCTCAAGGATGAGATCGTCGCGCTTGGATGCGATCTGCTTGGCCTGCGAGATGCCGGCACCGGTACCGGCCGGGATAAGGCGGCCGACGATGACGTTTTCCTTGAGGCCTTCAAGAAGGTCGGCCTTGCCGGACACGGCAGCTTCGGTCAGCACGCGGGTGGTTTCCTGGAAGGAAGCCGCCGAGATGAACGAACGGGTCTGCAGCGACGCCTTGGTGATGCCCAGGAGAACCGGGTTCGCCGTAGCGGGCTTCTTGCCTTCCGCGACCAGCTGGTCGTTGAGCTCGTCGAAGTCAAGTTTGTCGAGCTGCTCGTCCTTGAGCAGGCCTGACTCGCCCGGATCCACGATTTCGACCTTCTGCAGCATCTGGCGCACGATCACTTCGATGTGCTTGTCGTTAATCAACACGCCCTGCAGGCGGTACACTTCCTGGATCTCGTTGACGAGGTAGCGCGCCAGTTCCTCGACGCCCTTGATGGCAAGGATGTCGTGCGGAGCAGGGTTGCCGTCCAGGATGTATTCGCCCTTTTCGATCGCATCGCCTTCCTGGAGATGGAAAGGCTTGCCCTTCGGGATCAGGTATTCGACCGGATCTGCACCGTCCTCGGACGGCTCGATAATGACGCGGCGCTTGTTCTTGTAGTCGCGACCGAAGCGGATGGTACCATCGATCTCGGCGATGATGGCGTGATCCTTCGGACGACGAGCTTCGAACAGTTCGGCCACACGCGGCAGACCGCCGGTGATGTCCTTGGTCTTGGCCGATTCCAACGGAATACGTGCGAGGACGTCACCCGGAGCCACCTTCTCGCCCGGCTCGACGGCGATAACCGCGTCGACGGAGAGCAGGTAGCGAGCGTCGCCACCACGTTCCACCTTCGCGACCGAACCGCCGCGGGCAATGGCGAGGGCGGGCTTGAGGCCCTCACCACGCTGGTTGCCGCGCCAGTCGATGACCACGCGCTTGGTGAAGCCGGTCGCTTCGTCGGTGTTTTCCGCAACGGAGGCACCGTCGACCAGATCCTCGAACAGAACCTCGCCTTCGACTTCGGCCAGGATCGGACGGGTGTACGGATCCCATTCGGCCAGACGCTGGCCACGGCGGACCATATCGCCTTCTTTGACGAGGAGCTTGGAGCCGTAGGTCACCTTGTGAACCACGCGTTCCTTGCCGTCGGCATCGACCACCGCGAGAGCAACGTTACGGGCCATGACGACCTGCTTGCCACCCTCGACGGTTGCGAGGTTGGAGTTGCGGACCTCGATCTTGCCTTCCGCGCCCGATTCCAGGAACGAGCTGTCGACCACCTGGGCCGTGCCACCGATGTGGAACGTGCGCATGGTGAGCTGGGTACCGGGTTCACCGATGGACTGCGCGGCAATGACGCCGACAGCTTCACCGATATTGACCGGGGTACCGCGAGCAAGGTCACGGCCGTAACAGGCGGCGCAGCAGCCCTGGCGCATGTCACAGGTCAGCGGCGAACGAATGCGGACCGACTGGATACGGGCCTCTTCGATCACGTCGACATGCTTTTCCTCGAGCAGCGTGCCCTTGGGAGCGATCAGATCACCCGAAATCGGGTGGAACACATCGTCCGCAGTGGTACGGCCCAGGATGCGCTGGCCGAGCGAAGCCACGATCTGGCCGGCATCGACGATGGCTTCCATGGTCAGGCCGCGTTCGGTGCCGCAATCCTCGGTGACGATAATCGCGTCCTGCGCCACGTCGACGAGACGACGGGTCAGGTAACCGGAGTTCGCGGTCTTCAAGGCGGTGTCGGCCAGACCCTTGCGGGCGCCGTGCGTCGAGTTGAAGTACTCGAGAACGTTGAGGCCTTCCTTGAAGTTCGCGGTGATCGGCGTCTCGATGATCGAGCCGTCCGGCTTGGCCATAAGGCCGCGCATACCGGCAAGCTGCTTCATCTGGGCCGGCGAACCGCGAGCACCCGAGTGGCTCATCATGTAAACCGAGTTGATCGGCTTCTGGCGCTTGGTTTCCGCGTCGACCTGGACGGTACGGATAGCGTCCATCATCTCTTCGGCGACCTTGTCACCACACTTGGCCCAGGCGTCGACGACCTTGTTGTACTTTTCGCCCTGGGTAATCAGGCCGTCATTGTACTGCTGCTCGAATTCCTCGACCAGCTTACGGGTCTCTTCCACGATCGTGTACTTGGACGCAGGAATAACCATGTCGTCCTTGCCGAACGAGATGCCGGCGTCACAAGCGTTCTTGAAGCCCAGCTGCATGACGCGGTCACAGAAAATGACCGTCTCCTTCTGACCGCAACCGCGATACACGGTGTCGATCATCTTCGAGATCATCTTCTTGGTCATCAGCTGGTTCGCGGTCGCGAACGGCACAGCCGGGTTGAGCGGCAGGATCTGGCCGATCAGCATGCGGCCTGGGGTCGTTTCCACGATCTCGGTTGTCTGCTTGCCGTCTGCGTCCCAGGCGGGAACGCGAGCCTTGATCTTGGTGTGCAGAGTGACGACCTTGGTGTCGAGCGCATGCTCGAGTTCCGCATAGGAACCGAATGCCATGCCCTGCCCCGGCTCACCCTCGTTCATAAGCGAGAGATAGTAGAGGCCCAGCACGATATCCTGCGACGGCACGATGATCGGCTGACCATTTGCCGGGTGCAGAATGTTGTTGGTCGACATCATGAGCACGCGTGCTTCCAGCTGCGCTTCGAGCGACAGAGGGACGTGCACGGCCATCTGGTCGCCGTCGAAGTCGGCGTTGAAGGCCGAGCAGACGAGCGGGTGCAGACGGATTGCCTTGCCTTCGATCAGCATGGGCTCGAAGGCCTGGATGCCGAGACGGTGCAGCGTCGGAGCGCGGTTCAGCAGAACCGGATGCTCGCGGATCACTTCATCCAGGATATCCCAGACTTCCGGCTTTTCCTTCTCGACCAGCTTCTTGGCCTGCTTCACCGTCGAGCTGAAGCCCTTGGCTTCGAGACGCGAGTAGATGAACGGCTTGAAGAGCTCGAGAGCCATCTTCTTGGGCAGGCCGCACTGGTGCAGCTTGAGGTTCGGGCCCACGGTGATCACCGAACGGCCGGAATAGTCGACGCGCTTGCCGAGCAGGTTCTGGCGGAAGCGGCCCTGCTTGCCCTTGAGCATGTCGCTGAGCGACTTGAGCGGACGCTTGTTCGCACCGGTGATGGTGCGGCCGCGGCGGCCGTTGTCGAACAGCGCGTCCACGGCTTCCTGCAGCATGCGCTTTTCGTTGCGGATGATGATGTCGGGCGCACGCAGCTCGATCAGGCGCTTGAGGCGGTTGTTGCGGTTGATCACACGACGATAGAGGTCGTTGAGATCGGACGTGGCAAAGCGCCCACCATCGAGCGGGACGAGCGGACGCAGTTCCGGCGGGATCACCGGAATGACGGTCATGATCATCCATTCGGGCTTGTTGCCCGACACGATGAACTGCTCGACGATCTTCAAGCGCTTGGCGAGCTTCTTGGGCTTAAGTTCCGTTGTGGACTCTGCAATTTCCACGCGCAGGTCAGCCGCGATCTTTTCCAGATCGAGGTTGAGCAGGATGTCGCGGATAGCCTCGGCACCGATCTTGGCGGTGAAGGTATCGGCACCATACTCGTCCTGGGCGTCGAGATACTGCTCTTCGGTCAGGAGCTCGTTCTGGGTGAACGGCGTCAGACCCGGATCGAGAACGACGTAGTTCTCGAAGTAGAGGATGCGCTCGATATCCTTGAGCGTCATGTCGAGCAGCAGGGCGATGCGGCTCGGCAGCGACTTCAGGAACCAGATATGAGCGACGGGAGCGGCGAGCTCGATATGGCCCATGCGCTCGCGACGGACGCGGCTCAGGGTGACTTCAACGCCGCACTTTTCACAGATGACGCCCTTGAACTTCATGCGCTTGTACTTGCCGCACAGGCACTCGTAGTCCTTCACGGGTCCGAAGATGCGCGCACAGAACAGGCCGTCGCGCTCGGGTTTGAACGTGCGGTAGTTGATGGTCTCGGGCTTCTTGATCTCGCCGTAGGACCAGCTGAGGATCTTTTCGGGGGACGCGATCGAGATCTTCATCTGATCGAACGTCTGCACGGGGACAGCCGGGTTGAACGGGTCCATGACGTGGGAATGATGGTTCATCAATTCTCTCCTCTTTCCCTCGGGAGGGGCAACGCCCGCTCCCTCAGGAAGTGAATGGGGGTAGGAAGTGCCGGATTATTCCGCCGCTTCCTGAGGAGGAGCGAGCTCCGCTTCGGCCTGGCCTGGTTCGTCCTGCTCGCGCATGTCGAGTTCGACATTGAGACCGAGCGAACGGATTTCCTTGACCAGAACGTTGAAGCTTTCCGGGATACCCGCCTCGAAGGTGTCGTCGCCGCGCACGATGGCCTCGTAGACCTTCGTACGACCCGCCACGTCGTCCGACTTGATGGTGAGCATTTCCTGAAGCGTGTAGGCGGCGCCATACGCTTCGAGGGCCCACACTTCCATCTCGCCGAAGCGCTGGCCACCGAACTGCGCCTTGCCGCCCAGCGGCTGCTGGGTAACGAGCGAGTACGGGCCGATCGAGCGCGCGTGGATCTTGTTGTCCACAAGGTGATCGAGCTTGAGCATGTAGATGTAGCCCACGGTCACCTGGCGGTCGAACTGCTCGCCGGTACGGCCGTCGAACACGGTCGACTGACCCGAAGACTTGAGCCCGGCCCGCTCGAGCATCACGACGATGTCGGCTTCCTTGGCACCATCGAACACAGGCGTCGCGATCGGCACACCCTTGGAGAGGTGTTCACCCAGGCGGATCATGCCGTCGTCGTCCAGATCGGTGATCTGTTCGTCATTGGCGAACAGCGTCTGGATTTCCGTGCGGAGCGGCTTGAGGTCGCCCTTGGCATGGTAGGCGCGAACCATCTCGTCGATCTTCTTGCCCATGCCGGCGCAAGCCCAGCCCAGGTGCGTCTCGAGAATCTGGCCCACGTTCATGCGCGATGGCACGCCCAGCGGATTCAGCACGATGTCGACCGACGTACCGTCTTCGAGATACGGCATGTCTTCCACGGGAACGATGCGCGAAACCACGCCCTTGTTACCGTGACGGCCGGCCATCTTGTCGCCCGGCTGGATCTTGCGCTTGGTCGCGATGAAGACCTTGACCATCTTCATTACGCCCGGCGGAAGTTCGTCACCGCGCTGCAGCTTGTCCACCTTGTCGATGAAACGCTGCTCGAGCAGACGGCGGCTCTCCTCGTACTGAGCGTGGAGGGCTTCCATCTCGGTCATGACCTTGTCGTCTTCGACGGCAAACTGCCACCACTTCGAGCGCGGCTGGCCTTCGAAGATCGAGTCATTGAGCTTGGTGCCGACGACATAGCCCTTCGGACCTGCAGTCGCGGCCTTGCCGAACAGCATTTCCTTGAGACGGGCGTAGACGTTGCGATCGAGGATCGACTGTTCGTCGTCACGGTCCTTGGCAAGGCGCTCGATTTCCTCGCGCTCGATGGCCATGGCGCGCTCGTCCTTGTCGATACCGTGGCGGTTGAACACGCGCACCTCAACGACAGTACCAGCATCGCCCGGCGGCACGCGCAGGGAGGTGTCGCGAACGTCCGAAGCCTTCTCGCCGAAGATGGCGCGGAGGAGCTTTTCTTCCGGCGTCATCGGCGACTCACCCTTGGGGGTGATCTTGCCGACGAGGATGTCGCCCGGCTGCACTTCGGCACCGATATGAACGATACCGGCTTCGTCGAGGTTCTTCAGCGCTTCTTCCGAAACGTTCGGAATGTCGCGGGTGATTTCTTCCGGACCAAGCTTGGTGTCGCGGGCCATGACTTCATATTCCTCGATGTGGATCGAGGTGAAGACGTCCTGCATGGCGATCTTTTCGCTCAGCAGGATGGAGTCTTCGAAGTTGTAGCCATTCCACGGCATGAAGGCGACGAGCACGTTGCGGCCGAGGGCGAGATCGCCCAGTTCGGTCGACGGGCCGTCGGCGATGATGTCGCCGGCGTTGATGTGGTCGCCGACAACGACCAGCGGACGCTGATTGATACAGGTCGACTGGTTCGAACGCTGGAACTTCATCAGGTTGTAGATGTCGACGCCCGACTTCGACGCATCGGTCTCTTCCGTTGCGCGAATGACGATACGGGTCGCGTCCACCTGGTCGACGATACCGGTGCGCTTGGCGACGATAGCGGCGCCCGAGTCACGAGCCACGACCGGCTCCATGCCCGTGCCCACGAACGGAGCCTCGGCACGCAGCAGCGGCACGGCCTGCTTCTGCATGTTCGAGCCCATCAGAGCGCGGTTGGCGTCGTCGTTCTCGAGGAACGGGATCAGCGATGCGGCAACCGACACCATCTGCTTGGGGGAAACGTCCATCAGGTCGACGTTTTCCTTGGGCGTCAGGCCGTTGTCACCGGCGTGGCGAGCCACGACCAGATCGTCCTGCAGCTCCAGGGTCGGGGCAAACTGCACGTTCGCCTGAGCGACGTAGTGCTTGGCCTCTTCCATGGCTGAGAGGTACACGACCTCGTCGGTCAGCTTGCCGTCGACGATCTTGCGGTACGGGGTCTCGATGAAACCGTACTTGTTGACGCGGGCGTAGGTGGCCAGATTGTTGATCAGACCGATATTCGGGCCTTCCGGCGTTTCGATCGGGCAGATACGGCCATAGTGGGTCGGATGCACGTCGCGCACTTCGAAGCCGGCGCGCTCGCGGGTGAGACCGCCCGGCCCGAGCGCGGACAGACGACGCTTGTGCGCCACTTCCGAGAGCGGGTTGGTCTGGTCCATGAACTGCGAAAGCTGGCTCGAACCGAAGAATTCACGCACAGCGGCGGCAGCCGGCTTGGCGTTGATCAGGTCCTGCGGCATGACGGTGTCGATTTCGACCGAGCTCATACGCTCCTTGATGGCGCGCTCCATGCGGAGCAGGCCAAGTCGGTAGGAGTTTTCCATGAGTTCGCCGACCGAACGGACGCGGCGGTTGCCCAGGTTGTCGATGTCGTCGATCTCGCCGCGGCCATCGCGCAGGTCGACCAGGGTGCGGACGACTTCGACGATATCTTCCTTGCGCAGGGTGCGCATGGTGTCGGGCGCATCGAGTTCGAGGCGCATGTTCATCTTGACGCGGCCCACGGCGGACAGGTCATAGCGCTCGCTGTCGAAGAACAGCGACTGGAACATGGCTTCGGCGGTTTCGACGGTCGGCGGCTCACCCGGACGCATGACGCGGTAGATATCGAACAGAGCATCTTCTCGGCTCTCGTTCTTGTCCACGGCAAGCGTGTTGCGGATGTAGGCACCGATTGTGATGTGGTCGATGTCGAGGATCGGAAGCTCGTCAAAGCCCTTGTCGACCAGCCCGGTCAGGAGCTTTTCGTCGAGCTCGTCACCGGCTTCGGCATAGATCTCACCCGTCTGCAGGTTGACGAGGTCTTCGGCCACATACATGCCGTAGAGATCTTCATCGACTGCCAGCAGGTGCGTCAGACCGTTTTCGGCGAGCTTCTTCGCCTGACGGGCAGAAAGCTTCTTGCCACCTTCATGAACGACGTCGCCGGTCTTGGCGTCGATCAGGTCATGGCTGGGCTTGGCGCCCTTCCACTTCTCGGCGTCGTAAGGAACGCGCCAGCCCTTCTCGGTCTTCTCATACGGCAGCTTGGTGTAGTAGGTGTCGAGGATTTCCTCGGCATCCATGCCCAGCGCCTTGAGCAGCGAGGTGACCGGAATCTTGCGGCGGCGATCGATACGCGCATAGACGATGTCCTTGGCGTCGAATTCGATATCGAGCCACGAACCGCGGTACGGGATGATGCGGCCGGCAAAAAGCAGCTTGCCGGAGGAATGCGTCTTACCCTTGTCATGATCGAAGAACACGCCCGGCGAGCGGTGCATCTGCGAAACGATCACGCGCTCGGTGCCGTTGACGACAAAGGTGCCATTGGGCGTCATGAAGGGCATGTCGCCCATGTAGACGTCCTGCTCCTTGATGTCCTTGACCGAGCGGGCGCCGGTTTCTTCGTCCACTTCGAACACGATCAGGCGCAGCGTCACCTTGAGCGGGGCAGCGAACGTCATGTCGCGCGCACGGCACTCGTCGATGTCATACTTGGGCTGTTCGAATTCATAGCGGACGAATTCGAGCGAAGCCGTATTGGAGAAGTCGGTGATCGGGAAAACGGACTTGAAGACGGACTGCAGCCCTTCCTCAGGACGACCACCCTTGGGCTCGGCGACCTGAAGGAACTGATCATAGGAAGCCTTCTGGACTTCGATCAGGTTGGGCAGCTCCGTGACCTCGCGGATGGAGCCGAAGGACTTACGAACCTTGCGGCGGCCGTTGAACGTGGTAGCCATGAAAGCTCCTGTTTCTGGTTATCGCGCCCTGCCCCGGAAGGCCCTGCGCGCCATTTTTTGCTTGTCTCGGAGGCAGATATCCAAAGACCCGACTATCAGCCGTCGGCGCTCGGGATATATGCCTGGTAGTCAATTCAAAAGGTCATCGGACGGCGCTCGACGGCGCTTTCGACCCGAAAAGCGCAATCACAGCAGCGTGATCAGCGACTAATGCCCCGCACGAGGGACAGCCCACGGCGAGGTCATCAGAGGCTTCAAGCTGCCCGCGACATCCAAATTCGTCATATATTTCCGCAAATTGGCGCCTAAACCCATCCAATCGGTCCTGGCGAATCGTTCCGTAGAAAACGGAAAAGCGAGATGGCACATAAAGCGCCATCCCGCAAAAATCAAGACCGAAGTCGAACTTACTTGAGTTCGACCTTGGCGCCGGCGTCTTCCAGCTTCTTCTTGATGTCTTCGGCTTCAGCCTTCGACACGCCTTCCTTGACGGCCTTCGGAGCGCCTTCAACCAGGGCCTTGGCTTCGCCGAGGCCGAGGCCGGTGATGCCACGGACTTCCTTGATGACGTTGATCTTGTTGTCGCCGAACGAGGCGAGGATCACGTCGAATTCGGTCTTTTCTTCAGCAGCCGGAGCAGCAGCACCGCCACCAGCGGCAGCAGCAACGGCAACCGGAGCGGCGGCGGAAACGCCCCACTTTTCTTCCAGCATCTTGGACAGTTCGGAAGCTTCCAGAACGGTCAGGGCCGAGAGGTCGTCTACGAGCTTGGCGAGATCAGCCATTTTGTACTCTTTTCAGTTTGGGTTTGGGTTCGAATATTGAGGTAGTTTGGAACGGCCTTATGCCGCTTCGCTCTTTTCTGCGTGAGCCTTGAGGACACGGGCAATGCCCGCACCTGGCTGCACGAGGATGGAAGCGATGTTCGTTGCCGGCTGCTTGACGAGGCCTGCGAGCTTGGCGCGCAGTTCGTCCAGCGACGGCATGGTTGCCAGCGCCTTGACACCATTGGCGTCGAGAGCAGTCTGACCCATTGCACCACCGAGAATGACGAACTTCTGGTTCTTCTCGGCGAAGGCTGCTGCGATTTTCGGCGCAGCAACGGGATCTTCCGCATAGGCGATGACGGTCGGGCCGGTGAACAGGCCCGAAATGTCCGCGACATCGGTTTCCTTGAGAGCGAGCTTGGCAAGGCGGTTCTTTGCGACCTTGACCTTGCCGCCAGCCTTCTTGACCTGCACGCGCAGATCAGTGAACGCAGCGACGGTCAGGCCGGTGTTGTGCGCAACCACGATCGATCCAGCGCCCGCGAGGGCTTCCTGGAGCGAGGCAATGACTGCACTCTTTTCCGCTCTTTCCACACTAGTCTCCACTAGTCTGGCCCCTCGGGTAACCCCTTGAGGCCATTGCCAATTGCTGCCCCCTGCCCGTTTCGGACCGGGGAACAACGGTTAGTGCCTGCCAACCTGATAGCCCCGAGGGGCAACTGGCTTAGGTTCGAACCTCAACCCACTGGCTTTTCAGCCGGAATTGGGTTTTCACCCCATCTATTGCTGGCTTCGCAGAATTGCGAAATTAACGACACTTTCGTGTCGACCGGCAGTCTCGGACAGGACTTTCGTCAGCAGTCTGAAGCGAAGTGCTAGCAGACTGCTAACGTTTCACAGCTCACGCTGCGATTCTTAGAGAGCCGTACCCGGCTCGACATGGACGCCTGGGCCCATGGTGGACGACACGGCAACCTTCTTGACGTAGGTGCCCTTGGCGCCGGCAGGCTTGGACTTCACGACAGCGTCGGTGAAGGCCTTGATGTTCTGCAGCAGAGCTTCTTCCGAGAACGAGACCTTGCCGATACCGGCATGGATGATACCAGCCTTCTCGACGCGGTACTCGACGGCGCCGCCCTTGGCAGCGCCCACGGCGCCCTTGACGTCCATGGTCACGGTGCCGACCTTGGGGTTCGGCATCAGGTTGCGCGGGCCCAGGACCTTACCGAGACGACCGACCAGCGGCATCATGTCCGGAGTGGCAATGCAGCGATCGAAATCGATCTTGCCGCCCTGGATGGTTTCCAAGAGGTCTTCGGCGCCGACGATGTCTGCACCAGCAGCCTTGGCTTCGTCAGCCTTGGCGCCACGGGCGAACACGGCGACGCGAACGGTCTTGCCGGTGCCGTTGGGCAGGTTGACCACGCCGCGGACCATCTGGTCGGCGTGACGCGGATCGACACCCAGGTTCATCGCGATTTCGATGGTTTCGTCGAACTTGGCCGAAGCGCGCGACTTGACCATCTTCACAGCCTCTTCGAGGCCGTAGAGCTTGTTGCGGTCAATGCCTTCACGGGCCTTGGCGACCTTCTTTGCGATCTTTGCCATAATTCTTAGCCCTCGACCTGAATGCCCATGGAACGGGCGGAGCCAGCGATCATCGACACGGCGGCGTCGATATCGTCGGCGTTGAGATCAACCATCTTCTTCTCGGCAATTTCACGCAGCTGAGCCTGGGTGATGGTGCCAGCCGAATCCTTGCCCGGGAGCTTGGAGCCGGACTTGAGGTTGACGGCCTTCTTGATGAAGTAGGTAACCGGCGGCTGCTTCATCACGAAGGTGAAGCTCTTGTCGGCATAGGCGGTGATCACGACCGGGATCGGAGCGCCCTTTTCGATTTCCTGCGTGGCCGCGTTGAAGGCCTTGCAGAATTCCATGATGTTCAGACCGCGCTGACCCAGAGCCGGGCCAATCGGGGGGGACGGGGTTGCCGAACCGGCAGCAACCTGCAGCTTTACGTAGCCAACGACTTTCTTAGCCATTTTCTATCCTCTGTGTGCCCCGGAGGGCAGTTGAGCCGTGGTGCGGTTTCCTGGTGCCGGCAAGGCACCATCCCCTTCCACGGATTTCACCTAGCCGAAGCCAGATGTCGCGATTTTTGGCTGACGCCAAAAACGCTGGTGCCATTTTGGCTGTCGCCAAAAGGCTGGGGTCAGACCTTTTCGACCTGACCGTATTCGAGCTCCACCGGAGTGGGGCGCCCGAAAATCGAGACCTCGACCTTGAGGCGGGAACGCTCTTCGTCCACCTCTTCGACGATGCCGTTGAAGCTGGCGAAAGGACCATCCGACACGCGGACGTTCTCGCCGACTTCGAAGCTGATGGAGGGCTTGGGATGATCCACGCCTTCCTGCACCTGCTGCAGGATCGACATAGCCTCGCGCTCCGAGATCGGCATGGGCTTGTTGTCCGCGCCGAGGAAACCGGTGACCTTGGGCGTGTTCTTGATCAGATGGAATGCCTCGTCGGTCATATCCATCTTCACCAGGACATAGCCCGGGAAGAACTTGCGCTCGGTATCGACCTTGCGGCCACGACGGATCTCGACGACCTTTTCGGTCGGCACGATCACGTCTTCAAACAGGTGCTCGAGCTTCTTCTGCGCAACCTTGAGACGGATATCTTCCGCCACCTTGCGCTCGAAGTTCGAATACGCCTGAACGATATACCAGCGCTTGGCCATAAGGGGTCGCCGCTCCGAATATATAAAAACTGATCCGCCTTAGCGGATCGACAGCATCAAGGACACGAGCCAGGAAATGACCTGGTCAGCCAGCAGGAAGAACAGGCTGGCGAGAATGACCAGAACGACAACCATGATCGAGGAGATCACGACTTCGTTCCGGCCCGGCCAGGTGACCTTGCTGACTTCCGAGCGAACCTGCTGGAGAAACTGGACTGGGTTCGGACGGGCCATGGGCGTTTCAACTCGTATCTTGGTGCAAAACCAAAGGCCGCGCAGGAATCCCGCACGGCTAGAGCGGGCTATCTAGAGGCTTTGCCGATGGATTGCAACAGCCAGACAAAAAGGAATCGTCCGGGGCTTCGCATCCGTCACTTTCGCGCTTTTGTAAAGCATAAGTGCAAATCCCGACTGAATCCGCTTGCATGCCCGCTCAGCCTGGAGTTGGATGAAATGTGCCCAGAATGTGGCAGCGCTCGTGGAGGGAGCAATGTCGTTCGAGGTCGTGCGTTGCCAGTTACTGCATTTCGGTCCGCATCGGACCATCAAGGGCCGCCTCACCGGCGCCGTTCGCGTTCGCATACGCGAAAGCCTGATGGGCAACCTGACCGAGTATGATCTGGACCTGCCGGTCAAGTCCGACTGCGGCATCGTTCCGCACGAGCAGGCCCGTACGGCCCTGCTCACCCATGCCGCCCACCAGCTGAACAAGCTCAAGGCACGGCACACGAGCCACCTGCCGGTGGCCGCCGAATAGGCAACCGGCCGATTACCCCTCATCCATGAAGCGGACGTATCGACGCTCGAGCCCCTTGCTCAAGTTCGATATGTGGTCGCTGACATTTCGCCACCCCGCCTTGAAGCCCTGCCCCAGCCGCAGCAACCGGTATTGCAGCGGCCTTTCCGACGGGAACAGGTGACGATCGCCTTTCTGGTCGATATCGCTGCGGCCGACCGTTTGCTTCTGCTTGCCCTCATCGCCCAGCTGCCGTGCCAGTGCCGGCACGGCTTGCAGCCTAGTGAGCCCGGAACCCGGCTCGTCGAAGGGATTGTAGAGAACGAGGTCCGTCTGGGCCGACCGAAAGGATGGATGCCCAAGCAAGTAACGCGCGGCCCCGCGCGTCAGGATGTAGGCAGCCGAGCCCATCGGCGTCGACCGGAACGGGTGAAGGGCGATTTCGCCCGGCAGCGTCGCGACTGCGGGAAAGACGCGCAGCGGACGTCCGGCGCTTTCGATCCTGACCATATCGGCATCGATCGCGCCGATTTCGGACAGAAAGTCCGGCAGCGCCGAACTCAGTTCAGCGTCGTCTTCGAGCACCAGAGCGCGGTCATGGCCGGCGTCGAGCAACGCCTGCCAGACCCGCTCGTGGCTGAGCGTGCACGCCAGTTCCCTGGGCCGCAGATAGACAGGTTTGTGCGGATCGCAATGGAGAGCGGCCTGCTCGGCGGATATGTCGGATGGCGTAGCGGCCTCGATGCGCACGCCCGCGAGACCCAGACTCTGCAGCTGATCTTCCATGAACCGACGCCGATCCGGCCGGCTCGCGAGATTGATGTAAAAGATGGGCAGCACGACAGTCTCCATTCCGCCGGCGTGGTTAGGCCACCGCTGCCGACGTTGCAACCGGCAAGCCGCCGGATGTCCAGCGTGACCAGACGCGTTTGAGGTCACGACGCGTGCCTTGAAACGCGAAGCCGGATCGTTACATTTTTAGCAGTTTTCTGCCTTATAGACGCCCGCTTTTGGCGCAACCTTCATTGTGCTGACGCGTTGTTCAGCAGCAGGATCAGCCTCCTGCGACCTCCAACGTCAGTCCCCGGTTCCCATGCACTCCCAACCCCTGCCGGGGACTGGCTCTTTCCCGAAAGAGCAAGTCGTGACGCCAGTGGATCGCCACTGGCTTTTTTGCTTTCCTGGTGGGGATGAAACCAGCCGGAGCGAAGCTCGACGAACTGGGTGATTGTGCCTGGCAGGGGCTGGGGGACTCGAACCCACGACCCTCGGTTTTGGAGACCGATGCTCTACCAACTGAGCTAAACCCCTTCAGGCGAGGCTGTGTCTAATGGCAAAGACAGCATGATGCAAGTGGCAGATTTCGTCTCCGCGTGGAAACCTCCGTCAAGCCCGCTCACCCTGGCGGACGCGCGTGGAGTCGGACGTTTGTCACCTTCAGTGTAGTCCTATCCTGACAGTGCGACGGCGAGTTTAGGCGCGCAGGTCGCCTCGCACAGAGTAGGATGCGCCAAAGCCGAAAACCTCCTAAATCATTGTAAAACAAACGCTTTTATGGACAGCTCGGCCCTTTCACTTTCTCACTTTACATATAATAGTACTTTATATAGCGTCCTCCTTACCGCCTGAAGCGTGAACGCCAGGCGGCCTTTGGGAGGATTTCATCGTGAACATCATAACCAAGCTTGCCATCGCGGCAGGCCTCGCTACCGCCTTGTCTTCCGGTGCCCTGGCGCAGGACATTTCGGGCAAGGTCATCGGCTTCTCGCAGATCGGCTCGGAATCGGGCTGGCGCGCTGCTGAAACGTCCGTGACCCGCCAGCAGGCGGAAGAGCGCGGCGTTGACCTCAAGTTTGCCGATGCGCAGCAGAAGCAGGAAAACCAGATCAAGGCCATCCGTGGCTTCATCGCCCAGGGCGTCGACGCGATCCTGGTGGCCCCGGTTGTCGCCACCGGTTGGGACGACGTGCTCGCCGAAGCCAAGGAAGCCGAGATCCCCGTCGTTCTGCTCGACCGCGGCGTCGATGCTCCGGAAGACCTCTACCTGACCTCCGTCGCTTCGGACCAGATCGAAGAAGGTCGCGTGGCCGGCCAGTGGCTGGTCGACGATGTCGCCGGCGCAGACTGCAATGTCGTGGAACTGCAGGGCACGGTGGGCTCGACTCCGGCCATCAACCGCAAGCAGGGCTTCGAGGAAGCGATCGCCGGCGCGTCCAACATCAAGATCACCCAGAGCCAGACCGGTGACTTCACCCGCGCCAAGGGCAAGGAAGTCATGGAAGCCTTCCTCAAGTCGTCCAACAACGGCGCCGACATCTGCGCGGTCTATGCCCATAACGACGACATGGCCGTTGGCGCCATCCAGGCGATCAAGGATGCCGGTCTCAAGCCCGGTACCGACATCAAGGTCGTCTCCATCGACGCCGTTCCCGATATCTTCACCGCCATCGCCGCCGGCGAAGCCAATGCCACGGTCGAGCTGACCCCGAACATGGCAGGCCCGGCCTTCGACGCCCTGGCTGCCTTCTGGGCCGACGGCACCGAGCCGGAGAAGTTCATCATCACCGACTCCAAGCTCTACACCGCTGCCGACGATCCGCAGGGCGAATACGATCGCCGCAAGGACCTCGGCTACTAAGCGACAAGAGTACGGGCGGGAGCTTGGCTTCCGCCCAATTTCACTTCGAGCCACAAAGCCTTTACCCTCACACCGCCCTCGTGCTCGATCCGAGGGCAAGACTGGGGGCCACACAATGTGCTGTGCGCGAGGTGGCAGGCCCCGGGTCAGGCCCGAGGGCGGCTCCGTGGTTGGCAAGGCATTGGGAGGGGCACATGCCTGATGAAGAATTCGCGCTCGAAGCGCGCGGCATCATCAAGATTTTCGGCAACCACGTCGCGCTCGACAACGTCAATTTCGGGCTGCGCGCCGGTGAAGTGCATGCGCTCCTGGGCGAGAACGGGGCCGGCAAGTCCACCCTCATCAAGATCCTGACCGGCGCCTACCAGCCGACCACCGGCCAGGTGCTGGCCGACGGCGTCCCCGTTGCGCTGGACAATCCGCAGCAGGCGCAGAAATACGGCATCGGCACGGTCTACCAGGAGGTCAACCTCCTGCCCAACCGTTCCGTGGCCGAAAACCTCTTTCTCGGGCACCAGCCGACCCGCTTCGGTTTCGTCGACCGCCGCAAGATGGAGCGCGACTCCCGTGAGGTGCTCAAGCGCTACGGCCTCGACCTCGATCCGTCGAGCGAGCTGGGCACCCATTCCGTGGCCGTTCAGCAGATCGTCGCCATCGCCCGCGCCGTGGAACTCTCGGGCAAGGTGCTGATCCTCGACGAACCCACCGCCAGCCTCGACCGCAACGAGGTGGAGCGCCTGTTCGAGATTATCCGGGATCTCAAGGCGCGCGGCCTCGCCATCGTCTTCATCACCCACTTCCTCGACCAGGTCTTCGCCGTATCCGATCGCGTGACCATCCTGCGCAACGGCAAGCTGATCGAAACGCGCGACCTGACCGGCACGACCCGCACCGATGTGGTGCGGCTCATGCTGGGCAAGGATGTTGCCTTCTCCGGCGCCACCGGCGTGGAAGACGCGCGGCCGATGGGCGAGGTGCTGCTCGACTTCAGGAATTACGGCAAGAAGCGCAGCGTCCACCCTTTCAACCTCACCATCCACAAGGGCGAGGTCATCGGCGTCGCAGGGCTCCTCGGGTCCGGCAGAACAGAAATGGCCCGCATCATGTTCGGGGCCGACGCTGCCGACGAAGGCACCCTCGATGTATCAGGCAAGAAGGCCACGATCGCGCGACCGACCGATGCCATTGCCAAGGGCTTCGGCTTCTGTCCGGAAGACCGCAAGGCCGAGGGCATCTTTGGCGATCTTTCGGTGCGCGAGAACATCGTCATCGCCCTGCAGGGCAAGCTCGGCTGGTTCAGCGCGCTCAACCGCGACGAACAGCTCGAAATCGCCGGTCGCTTCGGGGAAAGCATGGATATCCGGGCCGCCTCGCTCGACATGCCGATCAAGCTGCTGTCCGGCGGCAACCAGCAGAAGGTGATCCTGTCGCGCTGGCTGGCCACCGATCCGGCCTTCCTCATCCTCGACGAACCCACAAGGGGCATCGACGTGGGCGCGCATGCCGAAATCGTGCGCACGATCAACCGGCTTCGCGACGAAGGCCTGGCCCTCGTTGTCATCTCGTCCGAGCTGGACGAAGTCGTCGCCTATTCCACGCGCATCGTCGTCATGCGCGACCGCGAAATGGTCGCCGAACTGAGCGGCGAAAACATCAATCCCGGCGTCATCGTGCAGGCGATCGCCAATCATCGCGAGGGCCCGGCAGCATGATGCGGCGCATCCTTTCCCGCCTGGCCAATCCGCAGCTGCTGGCGCTTGTCGGCGTGCTGCTGATCAACTGGCTGCTGTTTCCCAATTTCTTCCGCATCACCTGGCAGGACGGGCGGCTTTTCGGCTCGCTGATCGACGTGCTCAACCGGGGCGCGCCGGTGGCCATCCTCGCCATCGGCATGGCCGGAGTCATCGCCACCAAGGGCGTCGACCTCTCCGTCGGCGCCATCATGGCGGTGGCCGGAGCGGTGGCGGCGACGCTGGTCGTGGCCGGCTACCCTGCCCCGGTCGCCGTGGCCGCCGCCCTGGCCGTGGGCCTCCTCTGCGGGCTCTGGAACGGGTTCCTCGTCGCCGTGCTCGACATCCAGCCCATCATCGCGACGCTCGTGCTGATGGTGGCCGGTCGCGGCATCGCCCAGCTGATCACCGAGGGCTTCATCGTCACCTTCACCGATCCGGTGCTGATCTTCATCGGCACGGGCTCGTTCCTCGGCTTGCCGATGGCTGCGGTCATCGCGCTGGTGCTGATGATATTGGTGACCCTCCTGGTGCGGCGCACCGCGATCGGGCTCTTCATCGAAGCCGTCGGCGTCAATCGCGCCGCCGCCAGCCTCGCGGGCATCCGCAGCCGCATGCTGCTGTTCCTGGTCTACGGCTTGTCGGGCCTCTGCGCGGCCGTGGCCGGCATCATCGTGGCGGGCGACATCCGCGGCGCCGATGCCAACAATGCCGGGCTCTGGCTCGAACTCGACGCCATCCTGGCCGTCGTGATCGGCGGCACCTCGCTCCTCGGCGGACGCTTCTCGGTGCCCCTGGCAGTGGTCGGAGCGCTCATCATCCAGGCCATGAACACCGGCATCCTGGTGTCCGGCTTCCCGCCCGAATTCAACCTCATCGTCAAGGCGGGCCTGATCTTCCTCGTGCTGATCATCCAGTCGCCGCTGGCAACCCGGATCGTTCCCGTGCGCGTTCCCGCTTCGGAGGCCCGCAAATGAGCCGCTCCCTTCGTCCGCTGGTGGCCACTGCGGTGATCTTCGCCATCGCCTACGCGCTGGCCGTGATGCAGTTCCCGTCCATGTTCTCGACGCGCGTACTGGGCAATTTCCTCACCGACAACGCCTTTCTCGGCATCACGGCCGTGGGCATGACCTTCGTCATCCTGTCGGGCGGGATCGATCTGTCGGTGGGCGCGGTGATCGGCTTTACCGGCGTGCTGATCGCCGTGCTGATCTCCTGGGCCGGCTGGCATCCGCTCGCCGCCTTCACCATGGCCCTTGCCGTGGCGGCGGCATTCGGCGGCATCATGGGGCTGGCGATCCACTATCTCCAGGTTCCGGCCTTCATCGTCACGCTTGCCGGCATGTTCCTGGCCCGCGGCGGTGCATCCGTCATCACCCGTGACTCCGTGCCGGTGAACCACGAATTCTACACCTGGATCTCCGAGCTGATCATCCGTCTGCCCGGCGGCGGTCGCCTCAGCTTTATCGGTCTGCTGATGGTTGCCATCTTCATCCTCGGGGCCCTCGTCGCGCATCGCACCAAGTTCGGCTCCTACGTCTACGCGCTGGGCGGCAATCCGGTCTCGGCATCGCTGATGGGCGTGCCGGTGGCGCAGACCACCGTGCTCGTCTACATGCTGTCCTCGATACTCGCGGCCTTGGCGGGAATCGTCTTTTCCCTCTATACCTCCGCCGGCTATCCACTGGCCGCGGTCGGCGTCGAACTCGACGCCATCAGCGCCGTGGTGATCGGCGGCACGCTTTTGACCGGAGGCTATGGCTTCGTGCTCGGCACCTTCATCGGCGTCATGCTGCTGGGCCTGGTGCAGACCTACATCATCTTCGACGGCACGCTGTCGAGCTGGTGGACCAAGATCGTCATCGGCGCCCTGCTGTTCCTGTTCATCGTCTTGCAGCGGCTGATCTTTGCGGCCTCGGCAAAGGGAGAGAAAGCGTCCTAGATGTCCGGTTTGCGTTCAGTGGTGGGGCTGCCACGCCCCACTGCAAGCGCTGAAAAGGCGCTGCGATGATAGAAACCGGCGGGCTGATCCGATCCCTGTCCGGGCGACGGGCTGCACGCAACTTCCACAATTTCGTCATCAACGAAATCGGACATGCCATCGTCACCGGCACATTTCCGATCGGGTCGGTCCTTGCCAGCGATGCGGTGATGATGGAGCGCTACGGGGTCTCCCGCACGGTGCTGCGCGAGGCGCTCAAGACGCTGGAGGCCAAGGGCCTTGTCGAGGCGCGCCCCAAGGTTGGCACCCGCGTCTCCCCGCGCAGCCGCTGGAACTTCTTCGATCCGCAGGTTCTCACCTGGCATTTCGACGCCGCGCCCGACGCCGAACTGTACGACAGCCTGTTCCGGGTGCGCGAGGCGCTCGAAGGGCCGATGATCCTGCTGGCCACCCGCCACCGCACGGCCGAGCATGTGCGTCTGCTCAAATACTGGTGCCACCAGATGGAAACGGCCGGCGACAGCGTCGAGCAATACGGCCTTGCCTGCCTCGAAGTGCATGGCGTGATCGCCGAGAGCAGCCGCGACCCCCTGCTCCGCTCCATCCTCGGTGTTGTCGAACTGACGCTGGCGCTGGCCCTGACGCGCGACCGGGCAATGAGCGCGGAGGCCTATCGCAAGGAGGCGTCAGCGACATTCATCGCGCTGACGGCCGCCATCGAGGGCGGCCGTGCAGAAGAAGCCGCCTCGCTCTACGAAGCTATTCGGCGGCTCGACCGGCGCCAGGCTGTGTAGCCCGGCGCCGGAAGACGGTCACACGCGCTCGAGCGCGATGGCGATGCCCTGCCCCACCCCGATGCACATCGTCGCCAGCGCCCGCTTCTTGCCGCCGAGCGACAGTTCGAGAGCAGCCGAGCCGGTGATGCGCGCACCACTCATGCCGAGGGGATGGCCAAGGGCGATGGCGCCGCCATTCGGGTTCACGCGCGCATCGTCCTCGGCAATACCAAGATCGCGCAGGACCGCGATGCCCTGGCTGGCAAAGGCTTCGTTGAGCTCGATCACGTCGAAATCGGCCTGGCCGAGGCCGAGCCGCGCGAAAAGCTTCTTGCTCGCGGGGGCGGGTCCCATCCCCATGATACGGGGCGGCACTCCTGCCGTCGCACCGCCCAGGATGCGGGCAATGGGGGTCAAGCCATGCTTTTTCGCCGCTGCCTCGGACGCAATGATGAGAGCCGCTGCGCCGTCGTTGACGCCGGACGCGTTCCCGGCCGTCACCGTGCCCTCGGGAAACAGCGCCCGGAGCCGCGCCAGGCTCTCGACCGTGGTGCCGGCGCGCGGATGCTCGTCGGTGTCCACGATGAGCGGATCGCCCTTCTTCTGGGCAATGCTGACCGGTACGATTTCCCGCGCCAGGCGACCGTTCTTTTGCGCGGCGACGGCCTTGTCCTGACTGCGGACGGCGAACTGGTCCTGCGCCTCGCGCGACACGCCAAAGTCCCGTGCGACATTCTCGCCGGTCTCGGGCATGGAATCGACGCCGTACTGCGCTTTCATCAACGGGTTGACGAAGCGCCAGCCGATGGTGGTGTCGTAGATTTCGGCATTGCGGGAAAAGGCCGCGTCAGCCTTGGGCATGACAAAGGGCGCGCGGGACATGCTTTCGGTGCCGCCGGCGATGACAAGTTCGGCCTCGCCAGCCTTGATGGCGCGCGCGGCCGCGATAACGGCGTCCATGCCGGAGCCGCAGAGCCGGTTGATTGTCGTCCCGGTGACGCCGACAGGCATGCCTGCCAGAAGCAGGCTCATGCGGGCCACGTTGCGGTTGTCTTCGCCGGCCTGGTTGGCATTGCCGAAGATCACGTCGTCGACGGCATCCCAGTCAACGTCGGCGTGCTCGGCCATCAGCGCGCGGAGCGGAACCGCGCCGAGGTCGTCGGGGCGCACCGATGACAGCGATCCGCCGAAACGGCCGATGGGTGTGCGCCTGTAGGCGCAGATAAAGGCTTCCGTCATCTCAAAGCTCCGGGGCGACGAGGTCGCCGATCGTGTCGGGCAGCACCAGTTCGGCGCCGGTTACCGATTGCAACTCATCGACGCTCATGGCGGCCAGCTTTTCGCGCAGGACGAAACGCCCACACTCGATGTCGAGAACCGCCAGGCTTGTGTAGACACGCGTAACGCATCCGACACCGGTCAGCGGCAGGGTGCAGGTCTTGACCAGCTTGGGCTTGCCGTCCTTGGTCACGTGATCAGTAATGACCGCGACGCGCTTGGCCCCGTGCACCAGGTCCATGGCGCCGCCGACGGCGGGAACGCCCTTGGGGCCCGTCGACCAGTTGGCTAGGTCGCCGTTTTCAGCGACTTCGTAGGTACCGAGGATGGCGACGTCGAGATGGCCGCCGCGCACCATGCCGAAGCTGTCCGCATGGTGGAAGAAGGCTGCACCGGGCTTGAGCGTGATCGCCTTCTTGCCCGCGTTGATCAAGTCCCAGTCTTCTTGGCCTTCCGGTGGTGCCTCGCCGAAATTCAGCACGCCGTTTTCGGTGTGGAAGATGGCCTGGCGCCCGGGCGGCTGGAATTTGGCGACCATTTCGGGAAAGCCGATGCCGAGATTGACATAGGCACCGTCCTCGATGTCCTGCGCGGCGCGCCAGGCGATCTGGGCGTTGGAAAGCTTGCTGGTCATGCGTAGGCCACTCCTTCGCGCATCAGGGCTTCTTCCTGTCTGGCATCGGCGACCTCGACGACGCGATTGACGAAAATGCCGGGGGTGATCACCTGTTCGGGATCGATCTCGCCGGGGGCGACCACCTGCGTGGCCTGCACGATGGTCACCCTGGCCGCAGCCGCCATCAGCGGCGAGAAATTTCGCGCCGCCTTGCGATAGGTCAGGTTGCCCATCGTATCGGCAAGTTCCGCCTTGATCAGCGCCGCGTCGGCTTTCAGCCAGCGCTCCTGGACGTAGTGCTTGCCATCGAACTCGGCGACCGGCTTGCCCTTGGCGACATCGGTGCCGTAGCTGGCTGGGGTGTAGAAAGCCGGAATGCCGGCGCCGGCAGCACGGATGCGCTCTGCCAGCGTGCCCTGCGGCACCAGCTCGAGGGCGATTTCGCCCGCCAGATACTTTTCGGTGAAGGCACGCGGATCGGCCGAGCGCGGGAAGGAACAGATCATCTTGGCGACCATGCCCGCGTCGATCATCGCGGCGATGCCGATGCGGCCGTTGCCGGCGTTGTTGTTGACCACCGTCAGGTTTTTCGGGCTACCGGTGGCCTTGAAGCGGTCGATGAGCGCATGGATCAGCTCGATAGGTGCACCGGAGCCGCCAAAGCCGCCAACCATCAGCACCATGCCGTCCTCGATGCCTGCCACTGCCGTGGCGAGGTCGGGAACTGTCTTGTCCATATGCGCGCACTCCTTCCGCCATACCGCGTTTTGAATGGCTTGGAGATAAGAGCAGCCTTCCCCTGTCCGCAACGCCATTTGTGCGATATGCTGCATTTGTTGAGTTATCGCACAAATGGTGGTGCTAATGCTGGAACGCGACATCATGGGCGGTCTTGCCAAAGGCCTTCAGGTCATCGAGACGTTCACGGCCGACAAGCCACGCCAGTCCATATCCGAAGTCTCCGCAGCGTCCGGCCTCGACCGGGCAACGGCGCGGCGTTGTCTGCTGACGCTGTCGCACCTGGGCTATGCCGACTATGACGGCAAGTATTTCACGCTGACACCGCGCGTGCTGCGCCTCGGGACAGCCTGCCTTGCCACCATGCCCCTGCCCCAGATCGTGCAGCCGCATCTCGACCAGCTGTCGAGCGAGCTGGGCGAAAGCTCATCGGTGTCGGTGCTTGATGGAGCCGAAATCGTCTATGTGGCACGGGCCGCGCAACGCAAGGTCATGTCGATCAGCCTGATGCCGGGCTCGCGCCTGCCCGCCTTCTGCACGTCGATGGGACGCATCCTGCTTGCCGCCCTGCCCGAAAGCGAGGCCACGGCGATTCTCGAGAGATCTGCGCTGACGGCGCGCACCCGCCACACCCTGATCGACATCGGTGCCATCATGGCCGAACTCGAGCGCATCCGCGGCGACGGCTTCGCCCTGATCGACCAGGAGGTGGAACTCGGACTGCGCTCGATCGCCATCCCCGTCCTAAACGCCCGTGGCGCGACGGTCGCCGCGCTCAATATCGGCCTGCCCGCCACCCAGGCCGACATCACCGAACTGCCCCGACTGTTTCTCGCACCAATGCGGCGCGTCCAGAACGAACTGCGCGCACTTCTCAGATAACGATGCGGGAGGAACTGGAGCGGGTAGCGGGAATCGAACCCGCGTATTCAGCTTGGAAGGCTGCTGCTCTACCATTGAGCTATACCCGCCCGAAGGCGAAGCCACTCGCTCCGATTAGCCTGAACCGGGCGGCTATGGCAAGTGTGCCACCGCGAAGCTTTCCACAAAATGCGTGATGAACCAAATTCTTGCGGGAGAGTCGTGCAAGGGTGTTGACACCTTTGCGACAGCCCACCATAAACCGCCCGACGAAAACGCCAGCGCGTTTCGTTTCCTGCCCGAAAATGTGGAGGGGTGGGAGAGTGGTTAAATCCATCAGACTGTAAATCTGACGCCTCAGGCTACACTGGTTCGAATCCAGTCCCCTCCACCAATTTCCCGGCATAACTAGCTGAAATCGCTGTAGAAAATGCAGAGGGCGCCATTGGCGCCCTAAGTTTTTTCATAAGGTGGTTGGCCGCCATGCGTGACGCTTACGGTATTCGGTCATCGAACGCCGGCCACAGCGCGTCACCACCATAACTCATTGAAAAGGCAGGAATAAGCGGCGATTTCCCATGCTTTCGTCACCACCCCTGGAGAGAGCCGGAAATGCCCGGTTCGTGGTCGGGATTCCGACCTCGGCAGTGCCGAGGGCCATTGGGCGATATGGGAATTGCCATATCGGAATCAAAACCCCGTTCAGACGGTTACTCGGGCGGGGTGGATGTTTGGCTGGTAGCCTGACACCACTTGAACGCGATGAACAGGTTGCGGAGTGGATTGAGCGGACGGAACGGGCACAGATAGTTTCGTTGCAATCTGCAACAAAACCCCAAGGCGGGCGACCAGAATCCGGAATCAGCGCCGCAAAACCCCGCGCCTGTAGATGCCGGTGGTGTCGGCGGCGCGGGGGTGTGTCGGCTGGTGAGGCCTTATGAGTTGGCCATTAAGCCGCGCTATCGATGGTCAAGATTTTGTCCAGGACCGTCTCGGCAAGGGACGCTTGGCCTGCTTCGTGGAAAATCAAATATAGGTCTCCCCACGTCACGGGCGTATTGGCGCCGCAGCGTCTGGCTGCTGGCGGCGGATCCTGCGGCTTACCAATCGGCATCACATCGCGGATGGGGACGATTTTGGAAATGGTCATTGTCTTCTCACTGGTTTGGCTTGCTACGGCCTGACCGGTGTGCGTCACCGGAACCGGGGGTTAGCAACTTGCCAGTGAGACAAGCCGACGCGCTTTTAAGCTTTCGCTCTGGACATGGCGTGCCGCCCCCGGTATCAGTGATACCGAGCTGCAGCGACCGCCAAGTCGCATGCCTGCGCTGTTGAGCCCGCCAAGGCTCTCACGCTCAGCAAGTTTACCCCGCCAAGGGTATCTTGCGTCACTGGTCCGGGTTGCTACGCCCGCGGACTAGAATGCACTTCCCATAGTTTCCGAAAAGCTAAAATTCCCCACCGGGGGGACGCAACTTCGCGTTTTGGCGCTTGACCACAGGAACGTTATCGGCCGTGGTGCGTTCGCGCGCGAGGTGCAATTGCGCCCCCCCAACCATCTTGGATGCAGCTTTGTGGTGCCAGCGAATCGGCTGGCGCTCAATGAAAGGGCACATCAATGTGCAGGTTGCAGCCTTCGCCTCTCATCTTGACCCGCAAACTCGATGCCGCGCTGCCGCCTGAATTCAAGGGCCCGCTGGGCAACACCATTCTCTCTGCTCCGCCATAGCCGCGGACGATCTCGGGTAGGTAGCTCACAAAAAAACACCCGCCGACCGTGAGGCCTGCGGGTGAGAGTTTCTTGCTTGCGCGCGATCGCGCCGACCCGCCTTAATTCGCTATCTTGTGGTTAGAATTGGATCACGCGGTCTGGAAATTCAATGCCTGACACCCCTCTCCTGCTGACCAAGGCACAAGCGGCAGCGCTCCTAGGCGTATCGGCCAGTACATTCGCAAACTACGTCAAAGCAGGCAGCATGCCTCCGCAGGTGCCGGGCCTGAATCGATGGAGCCGCACACAGATCGAGCGCGCCGCGGCTGGCGAGCCTTGGCATCAACCGGCTCCGCCGGCTGCGGCTGCGGATGAATACGCGCGCTGGGAGGCCTCTTACGATGCGCGACGGTCGTCGACTACCTTGCCGCACTCAACGGCGAACAGCGACTTCAACCCTGATCTTCCCTTAGGTAAACGGGAGATCAGATTGCTTCTAGCGTTACACGGCCGCAACGAACCAATCAAAGAAGGTGACGTACCTGGCGTAAGCGTTGCTACAACTGAGAAGCTGGGGCTACGGGGGTATCTCGAGCCGAGCGGCTACTTCTTTAAATTGCTGCTTACAAGAGAGGGGAAGGCCGCGGCTGAAAGGATCAAGCGCTCGGTTTAAACCGTAGGTAGGGAACCCACATCCGGCCAAACGGTGCGACGCGTGAAGTCCTTCAAAGCGCCGAACGTTAATGAAGAGTGAAGATAACGACTTGTCTCCCGGCGTACGCTGATATTGATTAGCCGGCATATGAAGGGGGCTTCACTATGCTTACTCGCCTATTTGCTGTGCTCGGCACAGCTGCAGTCCTATGCGCCTGCTCTACTACCTACAGCGATATGGGGCTGGCTGGGGGCGTTTCAGCTTCGCCCGTTACCAGCGACGTCTACCGGATTTCTTCTCGCGGTAATGGCTTCACAGACGCCACAACTATCCAAGATTATTCGCTGCTGAAGGCTGCGGAAACAACTTTATCCGCGGGCAAAACGCACTTCATCATTCTATCGGGCAACGACACAACGCGAGTGTCTACCCAGCGCACTGCCGGCACGATGTACACGAATTTCTACGGGAACACCGCCTACAGCACGTACTCGCCTGGCTACAGCTACAACATCGTGAAGCCGGGCGAAGACCTGATGATACGAGTGTTCACCCCGGGACCGCGAGAGCAATTGCCGGTTAGCGCCTTCCGCGCACAGGAAGTCTTCGATTCCATCAACCCGCGCGTACAGCGACCTAAGTCGTGAAGGCGCCGTTCTTTTGTTTGGTGGCGTGGGCTTTTGCGTCCCTGCCAGCGCACGCATTCTGCATGTCACCAATTGTGCCGTTCAATTTCGGGCCGCCCGACCCTCCCGGGTCTTTTAGCCGCCCTAATGTTCCGTATTGCCTGTCGAGCTACAGTTATAGCGCCAGTCACACCTGCGAAGAGTGGGAACTCGACCGCTATTTTTCAGATATCGACGCTTATGTGGCGTCTTTGCAAAGGTATCTGAACGAGTTCAATGACTTCACGCGGGAGGTTGCAAGTCTTTCCGAAGATGCAGAGCGTTACGCAAATTGTGAAGCCAAAGAGGCAACTACTCAGCATGAATAGCGCACCAGCACTTTCGGCGTTCGCGGCATTGTTCTTGTCGCTCGTCTTCGCGTTCCCTGCCCACGCCCAAGAGCGCACCGCCCACTTCAACATGTGCGGACGCGACCGCCACACCTGTGTGGTTGATGGGGACACGATATGGCTCGACGGCATGAACCTGCGACTCGAATCGTACGACACCCCCGAGCCTTACAACGACATCTGCGGCGGCCGAGCCGAGGTCGAGCTTGCCAATCGCGCCAGTCGACGCTTGCTGGACCTGCTTAATAACAATGCCTTCACGGTCCAGACTAGCGGCACCGACCGTTACGGCCGAGTGCTGGCCACGATCAAGATCGGTGGGCGCGATGTCGGCGACATACTGATCTCTGAGGGCTTGGCGCGACGCTGGCCGAATGGTCGCGAATTCTGGTGCTGATCAGCCTACGGAACATGAGGAGCCAGTCATACGTTTGCCACGCGTTCCTTGGAGGCAGACATGGTTGCTCGACCCTATTGGCGCGGATACCTTAAGCTCTCCCTGGTCACGTGCGCCGTGACGCTTTCGCCGGTGACGACCGAGGGCGGCAAGGTTCGTTTCCACACGATCAATCGTAAGACGGGCGACCGGATCTACACCCAGTATGTGGATGCCAAAACCGGCAAGGCCGTGGACAAGGAAGATCAGGCGCGCGCCTACGCCAAGGCTGAAGACGAGTACGTCATTTTGGAGGACGAGGACCTTGATTCCGTCCAACTGGAAAGCGCGCGCACCATAGATATCGATGAGTTCGCGCCGGCCGACTCTATCGAGTGGGTCTACTTCGACAGTCCTTACTTCGTTGTGCCGGCAGACGACGTCGGAGAGGAAGCTTTCAGTGTCATCCAGCAGGCAATGAAGGAAAAGGACGTGGTGGGCATATCCCGCCTGGTCATTGGAAATCGCGAGCGGGCAGTGATGCTCCAGCCGTGGGACAAGGGCATCATACTTTGGACCCTGAGGTTCGGCGACGAGGTTCGTGACGAGGACGAGTATTGGGAAAAGGTGGACGACCATAAGGTCGACAGCAAGATGCTCGGCATGGTTCAGAAGATCATCGAAGATCGTACCACCAGCTGGTCTGAAACCATGGTGGAGGACCCGGTTCAGGATGAGCTGCTGAAAATCATCAAGTCCAAGTCCCCATCCAAAAAGAAGGCGAGGGCTAAACCCAGCGACGACGGCGAAGACGAGGCGCCCAAAGCCACGAACGTCATCGACCTGATGGAAGCGCTCAAGCGCAGTCTGGAAGGAAAGCCTGAGGAGACCAAGAAGGCAAAGCGCTAGCTGGCCTTTTTGCGCGGCGCCGCTTTTTCTGTTTTCGCAGCACTCGATTTCCTTGACCGCTTGGCGGGCTTGCTTTCGACCTTTTCCTCACCGCCGGCACTCATGCGCAGGGCCTCGAGCAGATTGTTGGGCTTGGTCGGCTCTGGCTTTTTGAAGGGTATGATCTTGCGGCCTTCGATCTTGGCCTTGACCAGATCTGCCAGTGCCTGCTCGTAGCGGTCGTCGAATTTGCTGGGATCGAACTTGCCCGCCTTCTTGCTGAGAATATGCTGGGCGAACTCCATCATCTCGGCGTCGATTTTTCGGGCAGAAATGTCCTTGAAAGCAGCTTTCGCGGACCGCACCTCATAGTCGAAGTTGAGGGTGGTCGCGATCAGCCCCTTGCGATGGGCCCGGATCAACACCGGCCGCAACCGTCTGAAGAGAACTGTGTGGGCAATCGCGGCAGCCTTGCTCTTTTTCAGTGCCTCGCGCACCAGCACGAAAGCCTCTTCCGCAGCATCGTTGGCCGGGAGGAGATAATAGGGTTTGTCGAAGAACGTGGTTTCGATCTGGCCGCAGCTGATGAAGTTATCGACAGTCAGCACCTTGTCACTGTTTGGAACCGCAGCCGCGATCTCCTCTGGCTCTAGGATCACGTGCTTGCCCTGGCTAGCCTCATACCCTTTCACCTGATCTTCGGCTTCGACAGGTTTTTTTGTCTTCTCGTCCATGTAGACGCGACGAAGCCTGTTGCCGGTGTCCCGGTTCACAAGGTTCAGGGAGATGCGTTCAGAGGTCGTGGCGGCGGTGTACATCGCGACCGGGCACACCAGCTCCGCGATCTTGATTGATCCCTTCCAAATCGCTCGTGCGGCCATGGTATCCTCCAACAACGCAGGCGTTGAACGACTCACCACGGGCCCCAGTTCCGGCAGCGGTACACCGCTGGCATCGGCGGATATCCTGTGGTTTGCTGCGCCAACGCTATTCGAGGCTTTGAAGGGAAGCGCTGATGTGTGGAAGGTTCACCGCGGAGTATACCTGGGCACAGCTCCATGCGCTTTACAGCCTGAGCGACGAGTTATTCCCAGTCGCGCCACACAACATGCAGCCCCGCTTCAACATCGCACCCACGCAAGAAGTCGATTTCGTTCACCTCGATAAGGCTGGCGAGATGGAGCTCGATCGCGGCCGTTGGTGGCTGGTGCCGTTCTTCGCCAAGGAATTGCCCAAGGCGGCCATGTTCAACGCCCGCATCGAGACTGTCGATACCTCAGGCGCATTCCGCGAAGGCTTCAAGTCGCGCCGCTGCCTGATTCCCGCCGATGGCTATTTCGAGTGGACCAAGAATGAAGAGGACGGCGGCAAAGACCCGTGGTTGCTGCAGCTGCCAGGCGGCGCACCTTTCAGCTTCGCCGGCATCTGGGCCCACAACGACAACTTGGGCGTGACCAGCTGCACCATCATCACCGCGCCGGCCGTTCCGGAGATCGCGCACATTCACGGACGGATGCCGATCATACTGTCACCAGAGGCCTACGGCACCTGGCTAAATACCGAGATCCAAGGAACGGACGCGAAGGCGCTGCTGCTCGACGCGCAAATCGATAACCAGCTCGAGTACCACCGCGTCAGCCGCGCTGTGAACAACAGCCGCTATGAAGGCACCGACACAAAGATGCCGCTTCTCAATTCTCTGTAGGCACCCCTGCCAGGCCCATTTCAGCGTCGATCATCGCCTTGAAGTCTTCAGCCGTCATGGGCTTGGGCGGCTGCCCCTCTTTGCTGTTCTCGATCACAAACGCCCCTTGGCGAAGGACAATCCGACGCTTTGGATGAAACAGGGCCGCGGCCACATAGGCGCCGCGCGCCACCATGAGGTTGTCTGCCGTCGCTACCGTTTTATCGAGGCTATAGGGGTAGGTGTCGCCACCATCGACAACCCGATAATTGGGCTCGACGGACGGCTTTGCTGGAGCGTGGACCTTCAGCTTTGCTGGCTGTGGGTCAATCCAGAGATTCATGCCCCGGCGCTTGCAGGCCGGGCAGCGCATCCGGTCGGTGAAATGTGCCTCAGATCGATCAGGCACCAAAGTCTGCGCAGGCCCTATTGTCTGAATGAGACGATCCAGGTCCACAGCCTGCCGAGCTCGACATGTTGGGTGGCGGCAAAGGGCCCAAAGGACGTGACCTTGGGCCTTAATGTCGTGAAGCGTTTCGATGATCATGTCGGAACCTCGCAGGTGGCAAGGTTCCGACTCCTACACCGTGAACATAATAGGAACAAGCCGGAAGGGAAATGAGCCTGCCTGAATTGCCGCCTCAGTGGATCCCATTCGGCCTCCGCTCTTCCCACGACCGAATTAACCCAGTTAAATTGCTACCTCTGACACTTTTCCTAAGGTCTGTGGGTCGCCTCGGCGGCGACCCTAAGTGCTCAAACCAGAAGGTTGAAGCTTCCGCCATATCATCGAAGAGGTAGGCCATGTCGCATCAGTCTGTTCCGTGTTCTTCCTGCGGGCACGCAAATGAAATCTGCACACGTAACCTGGTGCCGGGGACAGTGATGAACTGCAGCCAGTGCGGAGAGCCCATCGCAAGATGGGACCGTCCGGGCGATCAAGAAGAATGGCAGTTCATCCCCATTGCTCGGCCCTCGGCAGAGGAGATGCGGCCATGAGCGAGTTTCGGGTGGTCGATATGAGACGGTCGGAAGCCAACGAGCTGCATCAGAGTGCTAAGTCACCCGAGGAAGCGGCACGCTTGGCGTTGGGTATGGACCTGACGCGCGCAGGTGTGCCGCGCAATCTTGTGTGCCGGGTTTATTGGTCCGATCAGCCTGGCAGCACCAACATGGTCCGTCTCTACCAGCGTGCGACTGACCGGCAACGTCAGCGTCACTGAGTTCTGACCAACATTGACCCGAAACGCGGGCGTCCGAGGGCGTGTCCGCCGAGTGTCGCGCTACGATGCGTGGAACTTATCCCAGCGCGTTACGAGAACGAACTGCAAAGATGACCCTGCGTCAAACTCGATGCCGAACTACACTTGGCCCGCCCCCGACGAGATATGCTAAATCGATGTAATGCGCCAATTGTAAATTCCAGACGCATGTCTTCTTAACATATTGTCAAACCAAAAAATCTTGTATTAACCTATGATAGGACGCAGCACTTAAGTCATTGACTCAAAGGCAGCACTAAATGAATCGGGAAGTGATTTGGGACGAGAAGACTTCCTACTTTCGCAAGATTGCTGAAGAAACCAAGATCCTCGGCTGGATCACAGACTCTGATGGATACGCTTTCTATTTCAGTTCTGCATGGCGAGACTTCGCAGGGGTGGACCCAGCCTTACCTGTCGGCTTCGACTGGCTGAGCTTTGTTCATCCCCACGACACTGCTCGCGTGCGGCGCAAATTCTTCGACGCGAACGACTCTGCTGCGGAGTATGGGGTTTCATACCGTATGAGGACGAAGGCCGGAAACTACCAGCTGGTTTGGGGACACGGCGTGCCACGCCTGGATGATGAGGGGAACTTCCAAGGATATCTGGGCATGACCCAAACAATGGAGGCCTATCGTGCGAAGGCTGAAGCCATTGTGGAAGCCGGCGGACTTACCTTGATAAAGCCCCTGTCAGAGCGAGAGCGGCAAGTGATGACGATGGCCGCTGAAGGACTTTCGAATATCGAAATATCCATGGCGCTCGAAATCTCGGAACGCACCGTGGAGACGCATGTTCGTCATTCCGTTGAGAAGCTTGGTGCAAACAACCGCGTTCACGCTGTTGCCAAAGCTATCCGGCTGTCCGTCCTATAGGGGCTGCAATACGGAACTCGCGGAACTGGCCATCCAGCAGATTCCCCCATTGGTCAGGCCAGGCATTTTGGTCCCCGGAGATGGTGAGGTTCAAGGGGCCGTAGCAGGCGATCAACACGGCATAGCTGAGCGCGAAAGGCAGCTGCATGTAATCATCAAATGGGGGTAGCGCGACGCCAAAGGCAACGAGCTTCTCTATGTCGCGCTCGGGAGCACTCACCTTCGCCATCGAGTGACCGTCCACCAATTTCAGGTGGACAACCACGTCGCTGTCGCTGGATTTGCGCTGATACCAGAACTGCCCCAGCATGCTCCGCTCCATCTCGCCGCGGCGCAACATGTAACGAATCTGTATCTAGTGCAATTGGGATGTTAGTCGCAGATGCCCACTCCCGATGTGGCGAACCCGGATAGGTACGATCAAAAACCCGGGTGGCGAACAAAACCCTAATGTGGCCAGCCACAATTTTCGAACTGCCCCACTTAGCGCATTCTACTGATGAGCAATTACGGGGGCTTACGAATGGACAAGGATACAGTTCTGCCGGCGAGTGCGCGACGCGGGAAGCTCATTCATATCGTTGAGGCCGACACTGCGAGCAGAGAAAGCTTGGCTCGTCTCTTGCGGCTGGAGGGCTTTGAAGTTGTCGCATTCCAGTCTGGCGTCGAGGCCATCAATGGACTGAAAGGAAGAATGCCGGATTTGGCGATTATTGCCCTGACCCTGCCCGACATCAGCGGCCTCGCTGTGTTGAGTATTCTGAAGGGCAACGGAGAAGGTTTACCGGCCATAATGATCGCGAGCCAGCTCGATTTACCCTCGGCCATCTCCGCGATGAAGCATGGGGCGGCAGACGTCTTCAGTCAGCCAATCGACTTCGAAGCTCTATCGAGTTGTGTTCGCGCCATCTTCAAAAAAGATGTCCTGGTAACCGCAAACCCAGATGGAGGGCGCAGTGTTGTTGTCCGTGGCTTCAACCAGCTCACGCCCCGAGAGCGCGAAGTTCTGCAGCACATCACGGACGGCTGCTCCAACAAGGAAATGGCGAGAAGTCTAGGCATCTCTCCCCGGACGGTCGAGGTTCATCGGGCAAGGGTTATGGACAAACTGGGAGCAAGGAACACAGCCGCCATGGTCCGTATGGTGATGAGCTCGTGATTTCGTATACTTTCCGCCGCTGCTGACCCACTGCCAAAGAAAATCAGCGCCTGCTCGTCGGCCCTTGCGCTACTGCTGCATGGCAATGTCGCAGTACCGCTGTTAGTTCGGCGACGACGACGGTCAGGCCCGCGACCTCGGCCGTAACGGCGGCGGTCTTGGCAGCGACTAACTTTGAAGAGGTGTGGAGCTTAGGGCAAAATTGTTGCGCCATCCCGCAAATTTAGCGTCAACATCATCAATACGGAAATATCGCTCCGCGGCCGTCTTGCTGGTCGGCTTGTCGCGACGTGACAGCGGTTCCACCACAGACCTTGGAATGATGTAGATCGCACGGTAGGCATGCTGGGCGCCCGGGAGGATCACAAACGCGATCCAATCGAAAACATCGTAATCCTGATATCCGATATATGCCGAACCACGCTTATAAGTGCGGGACTTAACCGAAATTCGCTGCGGCGCTGAACCGAGTGGCTGAGCAATGACATCATAGCCGGGCCAGTTGTCTGGCACTTTAAGCGCAGGCACGCCCGCAAGCGTCATCTCGGCCGCGACAAGCATTTCGCATGCGTCGCCCATTTGCTTTGTGGTGTAGGCGCGCAGCTCCTGCAATTTTCCATCCTTGGTCTTTCGCGTTGAATAACGCTGTTACCTAGACGAGGATGAAGCACACGCCAACTGGGAGGGAATTCGGGAAAATGATCCGGCAAAAGAAGCTGGCAGCCATAGTTGCTGCGCTCATCATTGGGACTTCACCCGCAATTGCTTGCACTAGTTATGAGCAGGAAGTTTTCAACGTGGCGATGGCGGTTGAAGGTTTCAGGAAGTCCACCGATTTTACGCAAGACTACGGGTGGGCACCTGGTGGGCCGTATGGTCAGTGGCTTTCGAAGATCAGACAACTGAGCGAAGACGAAGTCAACGCTAGAGGCCTGCTAATCGCCCACGGCTTTGTTCCGATGGACATCTACATGGTGGCAGATGAATTCCGGACTGCCGGAAAATTGGATTCCTATTTCACGCAGGTCGATGCGGCGATTGCAGGATTGGAGTGTTAGATCTGAGGGCGCCCTAACCCCCCGCCCTGCTCCGCGGAGCCGCCGGCTTCATCAGCCCGTCGATGCGGCCGTTGAGGTGGTCCAGCTTTCCAGACACGCCGTCGATGGCCTTCATGATTTGCGACGTCTGCTCGGCCATCCCTGCCTTTGTCGTGTAGGTTTCGGCGACATGCAGCTTGTGCGCCGCCAGTTCATCGCGGGTCACACCTGCCAGCGCAATGGCGGCTTCGGCGCGAACCACGGCGTCTTTTTTTGCTTGGTCGATCAGCCCCCAGATGCGCCAGAACCCACCGGCAATGGCGCCGCCGACGACAATGAAGGCCGCGACGATTTCCCAGGTCAGGATCATGCGCGCAGTCTCCGAATGGCGAAGGTGCCGGCGTCGGCAATGACGATGGCTGGTACAAGCACCAAGGCCATGTCGTGGATTTTGGCGGGCACGTCGACCACAACCAGATCCAGCCCAAACCAAGGGTTGACGATCTGCACCAGGTAGATCGCTGCCCACCACAGTCCGAACGGGACGACGATTAGCCAACGGCCCACTGACGTCGCCGACCAGGCGCGACCAGCCTCTGCCAACGCAATGTCGCGCGCTGCCTCGATGCGCGTTGCGGCCTGCTCGGCCGTAAGCCGGTCGGCGTCATTGTCGGCCCGCAGCTTGGCCTCATAGGCCTGCAACAGCGGCCCGGTGAACTGGCGCAGAACGCCGCCACCGAGCCAGTCCAAAATGGTGCGGAGCATTACGTCGTCCAACCCATCCGTTTGGCGAGCCGATACCATCCCTCAACAGCAGCGGCGATTGCGACGCCGGCGCCGATTTCCAGCATAGCCATGATTTCAGGATCTCCGGCGAGAACATCCGCCAAGTCCTGGCCGAGAATGCCTCGCGCGACGAGAAAACCCGCTGCGTAGCGCAGCAGGATACGAAGATAAGGGGTCATGTTTTGAGGTTCCAAAATGGTTGTTCCTGTTGAATAACTGACAGGTAATCCACGGTGCGGCTGTGATTTCTGTTGGTCCCGATTTGACCCGGCAACCAAATCAGCGCACATAAGCGGAGCGCTCTTCGTCATGAGTTTTTTCAATGACGGAGTCTGCCGATGGCGAAGCGAAGCACCCCGAAAGCCTGGTTTCCGAAGTGGCTGCCCTTGCCTTGGGCAATGACTATCGCTGCAACCGGTTTTCTGTATCGCCTAGGCGAGCTTTGTGCGGAGCGACTGCTCAGTTAGGCCTGATTGGCCGCCGCTTCTGCCAGCGCCTTGGCGCGCTGCCCGTTAATCACGGCGCGGACAATGAACACGCCTGCGACCACGGCCACCACGACCAACAAAATGCCAACGGGTGCGCCTGCGGCCTGATCGATGCCGACGCCGCCGGCGCCTGTTCCGACCGCCACAGTGCCCTGCCCGGCAGATTTGTTGCGCGCATCCTTGGCATCTGCTTCAAGCTGCGACTTACTGGAAACCCACGATAGCGCAGTGGCTTCCATATGCGCGATGCGGCGCGACCAGCCTTTGCCGAACGTGTCCCAGATCTTCAGGCTCTGGACAAACGACAGGCGACGCGCACAGAGCTTCTTGATGACGTCACGGGGATTGGCAGTTTTGACCTTGGGCAGCGTGTCAGCCTCGCCGATTACGCCATCCTGTTTCGCGCTGACCACCGCCTGCAGATAACGGGCAGATCGGCTCACGCCACTATTGATGCCGAAATCCAGCGTGGTCAGGTCGATGCCAATGGGAAGGTCGTCGAAATGCAGCGGACGGGCGTAGTTCCGAGCGTAGATCTGCTCCGCCTCGGCCTTTGTCAGGTCGCGCACGTCCTGCTTCGTGATCGGCTTGCCGCGCCATTTTCGCAGCACGTCGAAGGTGATGCCCATGTTCGTGGCGCCGCCGGGGTCGCGCGGGTGGTCGACGTATCCGCCTTCAAAAGGGAATACGACATCGAGGCAGCGCTGAAGGTTGCCTTTGGCCATAGCGGCCTCCTGTGATGTTGGGTGGGTGTTGGTTAGGATCTGGCGCGCGCAGCATCACCGACGTCGCCTTGAGCAAGGCGGCGCCCGGTCCCGATGAAGTTCATGGGATCACCTATCGATGTTGAAAGAAGGGATTCACCAGCGTTCGAAGCTGGTCTTGCGCGGCGCAGTTCTGAATGCGCCTATGGAAGTCTAGGGGAACGCCATGCGAGACTTGTTGTTTGTTGCCGCTGCGACAGCTGTCGGCTTTGTTGGGTATCTCACCTTTTCAGCACCTGATCGCGGGTCGCCGATGTTTTCGACGGCGGTCGCGAATATCGGGCAGCAGTGCGACATCAAGGGGAACATCAGCGTCAACACCGGTGAGCGCATCTACCACGTCCCTGGACAGGAATTTTATGCCGAGACCACCATTCGCCCCGAATACGGTGAACGATGGTTTTGCTCCGAGGCCGAAGCGCGCGCGGCAGGTTGGCGGAAGGCGCGTTCCTGAGAGCGACACCGCCCGATGTGATGTGAGTTCAATCCCACGTGTCAGAGCGACATCGGTGGGCAACTGACTACCTCACCTCCCGTTATGGTCGCAGACCGATCAAGGGAGGCTCACAGTGCCGAAGTTCACGTTCGAGACACAGCGCAGCGACGAAGAAACCGAACCAGATTTCGTCACCGGCGAATTCGACACCGTCGAGCACGCACGCCGAGAGGCCAATCAAGCTTTCCACGAGATGGCCATGGACGTCCGCCCGAGCGCTGAACTCAGCACGGTGCGGGTGACCGTGAAGGACGATCAAGGCCGCATCGTTGCGCGCAGGGTCGCGCGGTTCGAGGCCGAGGACATCAATCCTTAGAAGAAGGAGGCGCTAACCCGGCGCCAGCAATTCGTCGGCGCGGGCCATGTTCGGCGTTGCCCCGCCATCGAGCGACAGCGCCGTGGCCACGGTGGCATGCAGCACGACGAAAAGCATGTCGTCGGACATGAAATAGTCCACCGCATTGTAGAGCAGCCGCAGCTTGGCGCTCTCCTGGCTGTTGAGAACGCCCTCGAGGATTTCGGCCTCCTCTGGCTCCATGCGGGCGACGAAGACCGACCGGTAGACATGGTAGGGCTGTGAGGCCAGAACCTCGGGATCGCGAAGGTAGGCCATCATCAGCTCCAGTACAGGTAGAGGTCGTGTAGCTCGACGTTCTTGTTGTTAAGGGTTTTGAAGCGCCACCTGACCGCAGTGCCGCTGGGCTGGCTCGACACGTCGGTCTCGGCTGCTTCGACAACGCGCAGATTGCCCGAGGTATAGCGCTCGGTCAGCACCATGGCCGTCCAGGTCGTGCCACCGTCGCGACTACAGTCCAGAAAGTAATCCGTGCCAGCAACAGCCGCATCGGCCTCGCGAACATTGATCAGCGCTTTCATTTTGGTCGGCACCGCAGCAGCAGTGAACGCAGCAGAGCGGACGATCGCGTTATTCGATCCAGTTTGAACTTCAATCTGCCTGATAAGCGCCAGTGTGCCAGCCGTGGCGGTATAACCAGAAGCGTTTGCAACAGCCGCTTCGTTTGCCGACACCTTATAGAAGCGATTGTAATCAGAACCACTCAAACCCGTTGCTAATTGCTTGAAATCGTTCGCGGACACGTGAAACGAGAAAATCAGATCCTTTGTCTCGTCCAACGCAAACGTGATCCAATCTGATACGATGCTTTGATTTGCACCGAGGGTTAGCGAGCCAACGCCTGCAAAGGTGATCGGTGTGAGACTTAATGCATCCCAGCTATCGCCAGCAGTATCGCGATTACCGATATAAAGGCCACTAATCGTGAGGCCTGATGCGCTTCCCTGAACCGTGACCCGCACCCTTGACCCATTTGTAGTCAATACTGACGCACCAACTAGCTGCTTTACGGTGGCGCCAGCGAAGCCAAAGGGATCGTTATTCAAAGTTTGTGATGCTAGAGAGTTCGCTATCGCAACCGTAGGCTTGAGCAGCCCGGCCGTGCCAGTATCTAGATTAGTCGCCCCAGCTACATCGACATAGGTCAGCGCGTCGAAGCTATCGGCAAAGCGATTGCCATTCGGGCCAAGGAAAAGCGCCACGTTGTTGGCATCTGCCAACGCCAAGGCCAGCTGCGAGACGGTGAATTCAAGGTCTGCTGGCGACGGTGACTGCGCAAGTATTGCCTGCGCAACATCTTCCGCCGCCCAGCCGCGCGGCGTAGTCCCAACGCCGGTCTGCTTTTCGGGTGTTGTGGGCCGTGTCCGCGCCGGTTCCAAGTCCGAGACTGACAGACCAGCCTGCTGCAGCACCTTTCCGCTCGTGCCGCTGAACAGCGCGATACGGCCCGAGACCGACGATGCCGGGCCGACGACGTCGCCGGTGCCCGTGCCGTCCTGTCCGCGCGGCAGCGAGAAGTCGAGCCGTACGGCAGCTTCACCAACCGCCACCACCGCCACGGATGCAGGCTGCCCCGGATTGAGTGTCGTCACCGGACCGAAGCTGATTTCCGTCAGTGGCCCCGGCCCGCCCTGCGGCCCCTGAAACTCTGCCGGCGGCAGCCAGTCATCATAGGCACTGCTGGCTTTGGCCCAGATCAGGCCGTCTTCGATGACCAGAACGCGGAAACCGGCGCGCAACGGATTGCCCGCGCTTTCCAGCGCCAGGCGATCGGCATCGGTGGCGACGAACACATCGGCCCAGGACTTCACGTCGCCCAGCTGTTCCAGCACACGGCGGGACTGGGCTGTCGAGCGCTCGATGCTGCCGATATAGCGGATCTCGTAGTCGGCTTCCTCGGCATCCACCCCGGGCCACGGCAGCGACAGCGTCAGCGTGCCATCGTCGTTGACCGCATCGATACGCACCGGCGGCACCAAAGGCTGCGAGGGCAGGAAAAACAGGTCGTCGCCCCAGATATTGCCGTGCCATGCCGCATTGGTCGGCGTGACCGTCGTTTCACCCGCGAGCACGGTCGCCGCCCCCGCATCGTAGCGGGTCGGCATTTTTTCGATGAAGAGCATGGAGAACCTGTGAGGTTAGCTGCGCCGCCCGAAGCGGACTTTTGCGGTCAGGGTGTAAGTCGAGGCGTAGTTGGTGGGGTCGATGTAGGCCGCCGCCTGCGCACCGCCATATTGCCGCGCTCGGGCAAACACGGTGGGGCTGCCAGGGGCGAGAGATCCGCTCCACTCGCCGCTTTCAACCTTCGAATACGGCGAAGCATCACTCCACCAGACCGGCACACCCGCGCCACTCGGTGCCACGTTTTCTGTGCCACCACGGAAGTTGTCGAACACTGTGCTGGGCTCGGTCGGCGGAATGTGTCCATAGCTGGTGAAATTGCCTGCAGCCGGGCCAACAGTCTGATCAATGATGGCCACCAATTTGCCGGGGAGGCTGGGGTCAACATTGGGAACGATGTCCACTGTCAGGCCGCGCGTGATACAGGGAGCCATCTCCAGGGTCATTGATCCCCAAAGCTGAATTTCCTGTGCCATAGGAAAGACGGGAGCTAGCACCTGCCCAAGCCAAGTGTGTGACGGCGCCGCGGTGCGATTGAGGATGACATGCACGGCAGCGATATCGGCACCGGCTGGAGCGACGCCAAGTTCAATAGTCTGCGTCCACTCTTGAGGCCTGGCACCAACCGCCGTTCGGCATGCCGTGTTCGTCCTGTAATTGCCGCCAGCAGCATAGGTCGTTCCGTAACTGAAGGTGTACAGTTGACCCTTGAGGGCATCCGGAAAACTGAGGGTTGCTGACATGGTCTGCTGTGCAGTCAGGAACTGCAGGAGCGTCCCGCCGGTTGTCGCGACAACACGGTCGCCGTTGACGATGCGAAACTGGCCATCCAACCATTCATAGCCATTCATGGGGCTTGCACCAGTACGGCGCCATCACCGGTGAAAGCGCCACCATAATTGCCCGCCGGGCCATAACTCGGTCCGCCCGATCCGAACGAGACCCTAAAATCTGCTGGCACGATATCCCGCAACGCACCGCTGGGCGATGCCGATCTAAACGTGCCATTGTCGAAACCAATAGTTCGCCCCAGCGGGACGCCGAATGGCGTTCCACCTGAAACGATCTGCAGATATCGCCTGTCGGATCGAAACTTGCCAAAGGCCATTTCGACAATGCCGGTAGACGGGTCAAAATCAAACAGGACACTACCTGCTGGCGCCGGCGGTCGTCTGAGGATCAGAAGCGTATAGGTAACGTTCGTCGCAGCGAGCGCGCTCGACGTCTGTATGCCGAACTCGTGCAGCATGATTTTGTTGTCGGTGGCATAGGCGGTCACGAGTCGCGCGCGACCATCTGCCAGATCGTACTGGACCGGAAAGCCCGGGTGAACGACGTCATCGCCAATGATCAGGAAGAAATCGGGCGGATAGCCAAGGTCGTGTGAAAAGAGCTCGTGGCTTCTGACAATCGAGCCGTACACCATGGTGTTGGTGAACGATCCGACACCACCACCGCCGGAACCTGCAGGTATTGCCGCGTGGCCAACCACGACATTGATCGGGCCAAACGCCACCTCCATTGGGTCGAAGTCGGAGTGGAAATACAGGTGGTCAAGATTGCTGTCGGGGTCGTGCAACGGCGCATTGCACGGCGCCATTGGATCGTCAGGGTCGCCAACGTTCGTTGGCACCTCATAAATGGCAATGCGCCGGCCCTGCGGGTCGCGAAACTGACGGGTTGTCATTCCGAATCCGTCCTTTCCGCGCCGGTAACCCAGTTGATCATCTTGACGCCGTTGGCGGAGCGCTGAACGCCGTCCTCGCCCAGCATGACAATTGGAACGCCATCAGATGTGTAGTTCACGAACTGACCCGCCATGACGCCGATCACCACCGGCTTTGTGGGGTCGAGCGGCACGTCGATGAAGAATGTGCCTGCGCGGAACGTGCCATCGTTCGCCGCCGCCTGGATCACATATCGGGCCGCCATGCCTTCAGGGCCGGCCTCCGCAAACCAACGGATATTGACCTCGGCGGAGTTGCCACCCATCGCCGCATAGAGGCTTTCCAGCTTCTGCGCGATTGCACCGCCCGGCCCGAGGGCCACCTCGATGATTTCGGTGAAGCTGGCCTCAAGACCTTCGAGCTCGACCTGAACCTCGCGGAACAGGCTTTCCCGCTTCACGTAATTCTCGCGGTCCGCCTCCTCGAGCATCGTGCCGATGCGCTTGAAGGCTTCGATGATGGAGCGGTTCGAGCCGACCTGCGCCAGCACATCCTTCGCAACATTGGACAGGTCGATGGCGATGTCGTCGGCGCCGAGCTTCACGTTCGGAGTGGTGACGGGCAGCCAGCCGGACCACTCCGCTGCGGCCGGTCCGATGAAAATGCCCCGAACCACGCATGTGACATTCGGCGGGAACTGGCCTTGAAGGATCGCGCGCCACGGGTCGACATATGGATGGGCGTCGCTGTCAAAAATCAGCGGCCCGTCTTCATCTCCAACGCGAACCTGTACACGCACGCGGTCGACGCTGGGCACACCCGAAGCGAACCTGACTTCAATGCTTGGCCGCCGGCCTGCGCCGCTTTCGTCTGGAATTGGCGCCGGGAACACCTGCCAGCCCGACATGGGCATCGGCCTCGGCCCGACCAACTGCAACGGACCGTTGATCACCGGGCGGTAATCGGTTTCCTGATCCCAGTCATAGTCCGCAGGGTCAACCTCCGTGAGGTCAACGATGACGTCAAGGTTCCACTTGTAGATGACACCATCCACACGGAAGAGCTTGTCGACATAGCCGTTGCGTTCAGAGGTCCAGCGCACCACGTCGCCAGGCTCGATGACGCGAAACTCCGGCCCCAGCACAAAAGTGTGCCGCCGAGCGCGCAGTGCCTCATTGAGAGCCCAACGCATCAGCCTCTGGACCTGCGCCGCGTACGGCACGAGATCGAGCGATACCGAAGCCATGAGACGGCGATTTCCCGCCTGCACCTCAAGGTCGGGCCGAAGTAGCGGCGGCGCCTTCTTGTTGTTCCAGCCTTCGCCCGGGTTGGGGTAGCTGGCATCCATGCCGTTGACCGTGTCGGACAGCGACAGGAACGGGCTGAAACTCTGCTCTTCGGTCGATAGGATGTCGCCGTCGGTGAACGCCATTACTGGCGCACCGGGCGGGCCGACATACACGGTGTAGACGCCGCCGTTCTCCACAAGACGGGAATTGGCAGCCGTCAGCAGCGCTTCGGCCGTGACCGCCACTTTCGCACCGACCTGAACCTCACCACCAGATCGGAACGTCGGCTCAACCCCCGATGGGCCGTCGATGCCTGTCTGCGCTGCATTGATGCCGGCAATCCAGTTTGCTACCGGCAGCCGCGCTGCGGACAGGCCCTGCATGCCGTAGAGCCACTGGCCGCTGAAACGAACGCCACGCAGTACGTTGTAGAGTTGCACGATCGGATTGAAGTCGCCGACGCCGCCCCACGTCGCGGGGTTGTCCCAACGGTGCGTACCAACGCCGCCGACGGTGCTGTCGAGCGCCGGGTTGTACCAGCGGACGCCATTGCTGACGAACTTGAAGGTCGGAATGCCCTGAAAAAGCGGTTTGTCGCCCTCGTCGTTGCGCTCCGGCGCACGGGCAAAAACGATCACATAGGGGACGCCTCGACCGACGCGGGTCGACTGATAAGGCCGGTTCGGATCGCCTGCAAAGTTCGACACCAGGAACGGGTCGGCTGCCGTCTGGTTACCGTCGTAGAATTTGATCCAGAGGTGGTCGACGCCACCCTTGCGATACTCAGCGACTGGCCATCCGTAGTTTGGATGGATCTCGCCCTTGAGCAGCGTACAGTCGACACCATCGACGATTGGGTAAAGCAGCTCGCGGATCGGCAAATCGCCGATAGCCATGACGCGCGCCGACATCGTGCCGCCATCCCCGAAGGTGTTGTGCCAGACAAGCGAACCAGCGGTACAGTTCCAGCCCAAATTGATCGAGCGCGGAACATCCTCGCCGCCTTGCAGCCGCCCCTGCACGCCGAACTTCTGAGTGGTCTGCTCGCCGGACGACGCACTGCGCCCCAGCGAACTCATCACAACGCCAGCGGCGATCTGCAAGCCGGCCGCTGTCAGGCCGGCAAGGAACGTCCCGGCGCCGAAAATGCTGGCACCGATCCAGGTGAAAACTGCCATGTGTGGGGCCTCGTCGCCGAGGCGGCCGTTACGGCGCCAACGGCTTCAAAAAGTGTGTTTCGGCGGGGCGATAGCCAGCGCGGCGGTAGATGACCTCTGCGCGCGGGAATGAGGCGAGTGCAGCCATGCCGGCGAAGGTACAGCCTTGTTCGGCAGCCCAAGCCTCGTATGACGCGAGCATCTGGCTCGCGAATTGGCCGCGCGCCTCCGGTGCCACCCACCAGACAGTCTCGGCGGCGAACCTGATTGCTGCGAAGGGGTGATCTTGGCTGCTTGCCAGCAGTACAGCCTGCGCCGGGGTGCCGGCGACCAGCGCCACCAGCGTTGGATCGGCAATGTGACGATCAATCAGCGCTGCAGCGTGCGGCGCGCTGAACGGGAACGGCAGAGCAGCTGCGGTGTGAGCGTCGCGGAGCAATCGAATGATCGCCCCGCGGTCTTCTGTTGTGGCGAGCCGGACGCTAGAAGATTCCAAGGAACCCTCCCCATCCGAACAGGCCTTGCCGCTGCGGCTGCTGCACAGTCTGCACCTTGTTCTCGCCAACGGCTCCCCAGTAGTGGTCCCAATCCGGGCACACGGCCGCGTCGATGAAGAAAGTGTCGCCAGGCGCGCGCACCTGCTGATCTTCGTGGCTTCGTGTCGCTGGATTGTTGCGCAGCAACTCCTGCGTTCCGCTGGCGCAGGTGAGAACCGCAGCGCCCTCCCCGCCTTCCGCCGGCGTGCGAATCTCGACGCGGTCGATGAAACCTACGAATACTGGTTCAGCCGGGTCGACCAGCTTGCGGCTATCGGGATCGAGCAGACCGGTATGGATCTCGATCCGCGCCTGTTTGCAGTCATAGAGGCGTAGGGCTTCCTCGACCTGGTCGTGCAGTTGAGACATTGTCACGGTGACGTTCTCGACGCTGACGCCCACGATCGCCGGAATGTCGCTGATCGAAATCAGCGAACCCGAACCATAGAAGTCACGCGAAACCGGATCGCCTGTTTCAGGGTCCACGACCAACGCCGAGACATTTGCCAGATCGGACCAAAATCCGACTGACACGGGATCTCCAGTTTCCCGATCGCGCGCTTCAATCCAGAGAAAGTCGCGTTTCATCAATCGCCGGGCAGCCAGCGCGGCCACGGTGTTCGCGGTGTAGGACTTCATGGTGTTAGCGCGCCTCGGTAGCAGTGAACGAGAGTGTGCCTCGCCCCGTTCGAATGTCGGCCGATGTCGACAAGGAGCCTGGATCAACGGTCATGAGGCACCACGGCCTCTCGATGATGACATCCTGACCAGTCACAGTGCCGGGCCAAAGATGCGGCGACACAGTGAAATATGGCGTTGGATTGCCGGCAGCCTGTTCGGCTGCGCGGTAGAGGCCATTGCCGATGCGAAGCATGTCGCCAACCGACAACTGAATGCCGACCAGATCGGCGATCCGCACGGTCTTGTCATCGTTGCCGATGCTGTGCAGCTCGCCGGTTGGCAGGCTGGAACTCCCAGGATGCATGATGGGCCGGCATCGGCTGGACTGCCAAGCCACGAACGTCATCTGACTGACCATGGCCTGCTCAATGCGAGCGCGCCACTGATCTAGTGCGTTTGCCGACAACGTCTTGGTCGACCACGAACCGTGCCAGAGGGGCGTGCCGAAGTCCTTGACTCGGGTGCGGCCAGAGGCGTGGCGGGATTGCTCCTGCCGCGCCATCAGCTCGAACGGCTGGGACCAGCCTGGGAAGCCCGTCAGTAGGTCGAGCGGTTCGGTCAGCGCCATTTTGATCCCTGCGCACGAACGATGTTCTTCACCTGCCCCGGCAACTCTGCCTGCAGAGCGGTAAGCCTCTGCTCGACGCGCGTTAGTCCTGCAGCGTCTGCGCCAGTGGCGTCGATGCTGATTGAAATCGGCACCGACACGGAACCGCCGTCGCTATTCGCAACCGGCATTGCAGGCATGACCAGCCCTCGTCGCATCGCCTCGACCGCCGCTACACCGCCCGATCGGGCAATGTCCGTTTGGGACCAGACGACTTCGCCCTTATGCACGACACCGGCCGGCTGATATTTTCCGCCCGGGCCTGTGTAGCCCCCGTTCGCAAAGCCGAACATCTGGCCAAACAAGCCCCGACCAGGGGTCGATCCGCCTCCGAAAAGGCCGTTGAACCCCATAGTCAGCAACTGCGACCCGATGTTTTTCAAAACATCGGCAAAGATGTCGCCGGCGTCCTTCCCTTCAACGAAACCGTCGACGATTGTTTCGAGAGCAGAGCGGGCAGCATCCTTGATTTCGTTAAATTGGGCGACTGTGGCTTTCTGGGCCTCAGCGAGACGGGCGGCGTCAGACGTGGCCGTGGCGTAAGCCTCAGCGAGACTAACGAGTTCCTCTCTCTGGGCTGGTCCAAGTTCGAGACCTGCGCGTCTTGCCGCGTTTTCCAGATCCTGGATCGCCTTCAATCGTTCCTTGGCGTAGCCGTAGTCGTTCAGCAGCGGGTTGAGCGATGAAACCAGCGCCGTTTCCTGCTTTAGGAACTCGAGCCGCTGACGCATGTCAGCGACATTGTCGCCGTAACGCTCCGTTGGCGATTTGCCCCCGCCTCCGCTCGACGGAGGGGTGATTGGCCCTCCGGGAGCACCGTCGGATGTCAGATCGGCACCGAACGTGCGCCGGATCTGACGCATGGAGGGCATCTGCCCAAGATCGGTTGTCGTGGTTGCAATCGCGGCGCGGGCTCCGGTGGCAGCCTCGCGGAGGTGCAGGAACCAATTGATCAGGCCGGAGACTTCGCCAATCACAATGTTAAACTTCGGATCGACCTCGCCCAGCTCCTGAATAGCCTCGCGAGCAAGATCGGCGGACCCGCCCCCCTCGATCAACTGAGCGATGAGATCCTGAAAAGCCGCCTCAACTTCCGGCGAGAAGACACCTTTCGATTTCTCCGCAAAATCGCGAAGGCGACCCGCCGCAGCAGCCAGCGTCCCGTCGGTTTCGATCGCGGCGTCGTTTACGTCCCGCAAGCCGGTGACGATATCTCCAAGGGTGACTTCAGTCTTGCTGTTCGAAATGTAGTCCAGGATCTTGGCAATGTACTCAAGCTCGCGGGCGCCATCCCGTATGGTGCGAGCCAGTTCATCGCCCAGGCCACGGAAGACCCGATCGAACCACTCCTGATCAGGGGCATCGCTTATGGCGTCTGAAACGGCAATGATGGCTTCGGCCAGGGCTGAGCTCGACCCAACAGCGGCGTCTGCTTCGCCAACAAACTGTGTGACGGCATCGCGGAGCAGCACGAAACCGTCCGAGACCGTCGCCGGCATGGAGTCCGCTTCGAGCCGCAGTTTTTCGAGCTGACTGGTGACGCCGAACATTTCGGTCGTCGTGATCTTGCCCTGCTCGCCGAGCTTGCGAAGCTCGTTGACTGAAACGCCCATGCTGTCGGCGAGAGCCTTGGAAAGTCGGCCGCCGGACTGGATGATCGTGTTCAAGTTGTCGCCACGCAAGGAGCCTGACGCCATGGCCTTGGACCATGCATCCATAACGGACTGAGCGCGCTGTCCGCGGACGGCGGACACGACAAGGCTGTTGTTCAGCGTCTCGACCAGGTCAAGCTGCTGTTGCGTGCTGTACCCTAGTGCGGAAAGGGCCTGCTGGTTTTGCAGGTAGCCCTCAGCCGTCTGCTCAAGAGACGAATAGGTGCGGCGCGCCATCTCGGAGAGGCGACCCAAGACTGCGGCGCCGCGATCGATGCTGCCCGCCGCGAGATTGACGCGCGAATTCAGGTCGGTCCACGCCGAGGTCATCGAAATGACCGAAGTGGTCGTGAGAGCGATGCCCAGCACACCCATGGCACGACCCACAGCTCCAAAAGAGCCCACCATCCGGCTCTCCATGCGCGAAGCGGAAGATCCCAGGTTGTCGAACCGCGTTTGCATCGACCGCACGCGCTTTTCTGTCTCCCCATTGGCCTTGGCCAGGGCGCGTTCGTACTTCGTCGTGCTCGCCTCTAGCGAGACGATCAAACGTTCGATATCGGTAGCCATGAAGACCAGACCTCAGGGGGAGAGAGAGTTCGTATGGGCGTCAGGAAAAAGCGGCGCTATTGCCCTGAGGACGACCGGATGGTGTTGGCTGAAAAGGAGACGCCCAACCACCTGCTGCACCTGGTGTTGTCCGTGGTGACCTTGGGCGTTTGATTGATTGTCTGGCTTATTGTGTCGATTGGCGCCAACTTGAATGCCTATCGCTGTCCGCACTGCGGCGCCAAAACGCGAAGCGGACCGCCTTGGGGATGGAAGCAGCGCAAAAAGGCGTTGCCGAAGCAGGGATGAAGTCGAGAACTACTGAGCCTGAAACTTGACCAGGCCCATCACCGCAAATCTGCGGCCGTCCCAGGAGTAAGTCTGGGTCGACAGCAAGCCAATGGGTGCATCGATCGCCTCGATGTCGGCCCACAGCTCGTCTTTTTGCGCCTCAGTCAGCTTACCCGGTTGTGCCGGGCTGTTGGCACGGACAAATCCGTGCCAAGCCGACCAAAACTTCCACATCGACGTGCGGTCCACCTCATCGGCTGACCACCCCATGGCGGCGCCGGCAGCGTAGATTCGCGACATCCGAAACTTGCCATTCGGCAGGTCGTCTAGTCGCTCACCGCCCCCGGCGCCGGGGCTTCCCCCGGTGGGTCTTGGGGTGCCCCCATGATCGATGTTTCGAGGATGCCGCGCGCCAGGCTGACATTCTCGGCTGGCGGGCGACCCTCGACGTAAGTCTTGACCAGCTTCAATGCCTTGGCCGGCTCTGTCCCGCCGCCGATAAGGCCTAGCCGGATTGTGCTGGCGATGTCCTCGATGCGCCACTGGTTGGATGCCAAGCGAGCGAGGATCACGAACGGCCCGGCATCGCAGGCGTCCTGCAGTTCGGCGAGCTCACCCCAACGGAGGGCGAACTCGTATGTGCCGTCAGCCCATTCGAGGGGCGGGGTTTTCGCCGAACCGGACATCAGTCAACCACACGGACCATTTCGCCGTCGGACTGGAGCGATACCGACGTCGTCACGCGACGTCCGTTTGGAGCTTCGGCGGAGAACGTTTCCACATGAAGATTGCCGGTCCACGTGATGGTCTTGGCCGGGAATTCAATCTCGATCTTGGCGGGAATGCTGTCGATGCTTTCCCAGGCATCAAGCCAAGTCTCGACGGATTCGGACGCCAGGACGCCTTCACCGGAAACCGACATACTCAACGACACGGCGTCTCGGCCAATCCAGTCGACCTTGTCAGGGTCGGTACAATCCGGAACCTGTGTTTCCTCGAGACCCTTGGTGAGCGTGAGGGACTTCGAGGTGAAGCCACACGGCGAGGCGTACACGGTGGGGGTGGCGTCGTTGCCAAGGAGAACGCGGACCTTGCCGCCCTTGGTGGTGGTTGCAGCGGCCATGCGGCGCTCCTTGCATGAAAAAACCCGCACAAGGCGGGCTGAAATTGGTGGGAGGTTGGTGGCGGTTACGGCGTCTCGACCGTCGCTCGAAACTGGACGGCGAAGTGGTGCATCGCCGGGTTTGGGTCAGGCACGTGGCGGGTCAGGACATGTTCAATTGAAACGAGGGCGTTTGTGGCTAGCGACAACTCTGCATCGTGCAGTGCCCGCTTCACCAAACTGGCAATTTTCCGCGCTTGGATAGTGTCATAGGCTTCGCCCGTTCCACTCGACCAGATGTCGAATTGAATGGTGATTTCCTCACCATCCAGGCAGTCGTAGTCGTCGGGCGTGGCGATCGTCGGCCCATTGGATATGAACGGGAATTGGGCGGCCCATCGCCCGGTACTGCTCGCTGGAATGCGGTCATAGATGCGCGAACCGACGTAAGTGACAATCTCCGGCGTGGCGCGCAGCCGCATGACCGCGGCCATCATCAGTTCGAGGGTGGCGTCCATCGACTAGCCTCCGGATGCGGCGGTCTTTGCGGCCTTGGTCGTAGCGCGGGAAACGCGACTTTTGATGCGCTTACGGACCACACGATAGGCGGGGAAGAAGAATGGCGTCGGCTTCATGTTGGATGTGCCGAATTCCTGCGCCAGAGCGTAGTCGTATTCCACCCCCGCCCCGTCTCTGACTTCGCGCGTGGTGGCGGTGCCGCCCGCCACAACGTCAATCGCGAGTTCATGCCGGCCGCCTTCTTTCTGAATGCTGTTTTTGAGCGCACCGTCTTCGAACGGCGCCAGCCCCTTAGCCATGTCGACCATCTCGTCGGCGCTCAAATTCAGCGCCTTCTTGATCTCGACTTTGGCTTGCTCAGGCATCCGACGGAGTTTCTTCTTGAGCCGATCAAGGCCTTGAATTTTGCCGGCCATTATTCGGTGCGCCCCTGCTCGACCAGAAACTCAAGCCATTGCCGTTTCTGATCCGGATCGGTCGGCGGCGCCTTGATGGCGAACACGCGGGCATCGTCGCGTGCATCGACAACACGCCACGTTTCGTCGACCTGCCATGTTGCTGCCGACTGCCGTACGCGCACAATGTATGGCTGGATGCCCTGCAACCGGTTCGCGATGACCGTCTCGCTGCCCTTAAGCGGTAGAAACTCGGCCGCGCAGGTGGTGACGGTTGCCCAGTCACCTTCGCGGGGATCGCCGCCCCACGGGTCGGGTTCGGTCTGCCGGCGCTGAAAATGCACGCGGCCGCGGAGGGCACCGGATGTCGGGGGTTTGGCCATCAGTCTCGAATACCTTCCATCCCGCCCTCCCTACGCTTCGGCTCACGCTCAGCTTTGTCGGCCCCAATTGCCGCCGAGGAGCATCGCGTGGTCACCAGCAGGTGCATGCCGGCCAGGTAGGCGATCGTGACGCCCGGCTTTGGCCGCCAGTCGAAATCAGCTTTGAACCGGACCCAGGGCATATTCGCTCCTCTTGTGCTGTTCGCGAATCCAGACGACCATTGCTAAAGTTAGGAGTTTGCGATGTTGGATGATGCCCGAGGTTGGGGGACTTGGTTCGCTGCTTGCCATCAGGTTGTTCAGTTCGCATTAAAGCATCGCATGATCGCAATATGGGTCCTGATTCCCGCATGCCTATTGCTCGGCTACGTTTCGTATCGAACAGAGGCATGGTGGTCGCCGACTGCGGTCGCGGCATGCAAAGGCGCGGCAGCAGATACGAAACAACGCCACTCTGGGCATGTTGTTGATCCGCTTACAGGCCAGCCCTATATCGACATCACGAATGAGGCCGGAGACGCCCTCGCGTCCGTCTGTAATGGATCAGACTAGGCGCCCATTAGCCTCCTCGAATTGCCGCCAGATGCGGTAAGGTGCGAGCAACCGACGCACAGTTGGCGAGAGCATCGCCTCGCCGTCTACCACGTCGGATGTGCGATTGTCGAAAAGGTCGTTGGTGACCAGCAAGATCGCGGCAGTGATCGGCGGTGTTACGACCATCGCGTTGGGATCGTCGGACGGAAGCGGACCGGTGGCCTGGACCGTGCGGTCCAGATACTCTGTCACGATCGCTTCTGCCGCCGCAGCATACGCCTCGATCTCGACATCTTCGTCGTCCCAGTCGACGCGAAGGTGTTTCTTGACGAGATCCAGGTCGACCAGTGCCATTAGTCACCCTCTCTAATGAGCCCTAGTTTCATCCCATCATCTAGGACCAAGAGCGGCACGCCAGGGGCATATCGCTCCCAAGCTTCATGAATTCGCCGACCTTGCTCATGGCTGATGCAGCGTGATGCCATGAGAACGGCCTTGTCCCCCGGCTTAAAGTCCAGCCTGATCAGATCGCCAAGCTCGACGATATCTTCCAGTTTCTGCACCATCAGTCACCCTCGCCTTCACCGCCCTCGGGGTCGGCTGGCTCTTCCGGCTCAACGGGCTTCGGGACCACGCCGGCACCGATATAGCTGGCCGTCTTGCGCTTGCGCGCCTTGTCGCGTGCTGTTGGCATTACTTTGCCTTCCTGCCACGCTTTGCGGGCTTCTCGGTCTCGGTCTCGGTCTCGGTCTCGGTCTCGGTCTCGGTCTCGGTCTCGGTCTCGGTCTCGGTCTCGGTCTCGGTCTCGGTCTCGGTCTCGGTCTCGGTCTCGGTCTCGGTCTCGGTCTCGGAGGTGTTTTCCACCGGCTCGACCGCGTCAACCTTCACATCATCAATGATTTGGACCAGGCCCTGAGCTTCAAGCAGCCGCGCCTCCCCGGCCTCAACCGGAAAGGCCTCGCTCTTCTTGGTTTTCAGTTCCTTGCCAAGCGCGAATGTGCGCACCGGCTTGACCTGTAGGAAATCAGTCATGCTCGCCTCCTAAGCGAAGGGGCGCCCCGAAGGACGCCCCAGTTTTGCTTACGCGCCTTCGACGTCGCCGGTGACGAAAGCTTCGGGGCGATACACGGCCAGAGCCAGGCGCTCTTCAGCGCGGATCGTGAACATGTTCTTCTCGAAGTCGTCGACGTTCTCGCTCGAGAGCAGAACTTCGATGTCCATACGGTCGAAGATCTGTGCGGCGAAGCTGAATGCACCGGTGAGGAATTCACCAGCAGCCATAGCCTGGGTTGCCACAACCGGCAGGTTCCAGAGGGTCGGGGTGAGCGAGCCCTGCGGATTGCCGATGATGTAGTTGCCGCCGGCATCCTTGGTCAGTTCAATCTTGGCCCAATCGATCGGGTTCAGAACGAACGCGGTTGCCGGATACTCGGCCAGAACGACCTGCAGCACGGCGAGGCGCAGACGGTCGATGCCGGTCTCGTCGGCGGCAGCGAAAGCCGGTGCGAACGCGGTTGCCTGCGGCACAAGGCCGTGAATGTTCTGGCCGGTGCCCGAACCGTTCAGAAGCTGGTTTTCTTCGACAAAGCGCAGACCATAACGGGCACGACCGTCGATGTAGGAGCGCAGCGCCGGGGCGTCGTCGAGGATCTGGCGGGAGGCCTTGAACAGGTGCGCGAGGGTACGAACCGGCGCGCTCACCAGATCAAACGTCAGGTCCGAATACGGCTTGGCCGTCGTTTCCGCGACCGGCGCAGCGTTGTTGGTGTAGCCCGTTTCCTTGACGTACTCCACGTTGCTGGAAGCAGTCTGGCCGGGAAGGATCAGGTCACGCACGGTGAGCTGGCGCTCTGGCAGCCCAAAGATGCCAGGAACACGTGAACCAGGCACCAGCGACGTGCCCTGAGAGCGACCTGCGCCGACGGTCGTGTTGGCGGAGGTGATGGCAGATCGTTCTACCTTTACGGATACGGCGCCACGGGTAGAGCTGTTGTATCGGCCACTGACCAAGTCAGGTGCCTCGAGAACGAAATCACCGAGAGACTTTTCGTTGGGATCGCCCCCATCGCGCTCGCGAGCGGCGCGCTTTTCGAGGTCGCCCAGTCGAGTGGTGGCCTCGCCGAATTCGGAAAGCGCCTTGTCGACCTTCTCGGTCAGTTCGGCCGACGCTTCGCCGTTCTTGGCGAGCTTGGCCTGAAAATCAGTGCCAAGATTGCCGACGGTTTCCTTGATGGTGGCGAGCGAAGTCGAAAGCTCGCCGATCTTCTCGGCGAGGGATGCATTTTCAGTCATGTGGGGGTGTCCTTAGACGGTGATGGTACGTGCGATCGCCAGAGCCTCTTCGACCTTGGCCATCAGTGCTGCATCGCCCTCGTCAGGATCCCCCTGACCGTTCTTGAAGTAGAGCCGGGCTGCCCGCTCTGCCTCCGAGTTTGTGAACGCCCCAAGACCCTTGAGCCCGTTCTCAAACTCGCGTTTTGTGACCTCGCCGCCCACCTTCATGGTCGACAGCAGGTGTTCTGCGTCCTCGGCGCGCGCGCTATTTTCGCTGCGCAGCTTTCGGACGGTTTCTGGTGTCTGGTCAGCGCCAAATCGCGCCAGCGTCTCGTCGAGCGTGGCGATGCTGTCGGCCATGCCTTTTTCGATCAGTTCTTCGGCGAAGAACACGCGGCCTTGGCCGAAGTCCTTTTCGACCGTGGCGACAGACACACCTCGGCCGGCGGAAACAGCGCCGACGAACCGGTCATACGACCGCCTCACGCGCTCCTGAACGAACGATAGCGCGTCCTCGCTCAGTGGCTCGGTCTCGTTGCCCTCCACCTTGTGGTCGCCGGCGGCGATATAGGTGCGCTTCACCCCTGCCTTTTCGAGCGCGGCAGAGATGTCCTCATGGACGGTGTAGACGCCGATGGAGCCTGCACGGCCGCTTGGTGAAACCACGACCTCGTCGGCTTGGCTGGCGATCCAGTAGGCGGCAGACGCTGCAAGGTGGTTCACCTGTGCGATGATCGGTTTGTCGCCACCGCGCAGCGCGCGGATCTCGTCGCCCAGCTCCTGGGCGCCCGGAACAGCACCGCCTGGACTGTCGATGTCGAGCACGATCGCCTTGACCTCGGGATCGTCGATAGCGGCATGAAGTGCCTTTTGGAGGCCCGTGTAGGACATGCCGCCCGAAATCTCGGTCATCAGGTCCATTTTCGCGGCGAGCACCCCATGGACTGGGATGATCGCGACAGCACCTTCGCGCCGGGCAATTTCGCCCGACTGCTTTTTCGAGATGCGCGCGGCCATTTCGTCTGCTGCAACCTCACCGCCAGCTGCCTTGAAAGCAAGGAAGTCGGTGATCACGGCCAGCTTGCCGCGGTCCATAGCCCACGGCTCCGCCGCAAAGGCAGAGAGAATATGCTGATATTTCATGTGGGTTCCTATGCGGCCGCAGGCGGCGCAGGGTTGTTCTGGTTTGCCGGCGGCTGCATGCCGATCTGATCGGCGCGCTGCATTGTGCCGTTGACGATCAGGTGGTTTCCGCCGGGAAGCGGCGCCTTGTCTTCGTAGGCCCGGGCTTCATTCTCGGTGTAGATACCGTTCGTGACCATCTTCGACAGAAACTCGGCACGGGCCGTACTGTCGCCGCGCAGCAATCCTTCAACTGAGAACTTTACGCTCAGAGTTTTGCGCGTCGAAGCATCCATCAAATCGCGACGGATCGAAGCTTCGATGCTGCGTAGCATGGGTGCCAGGCAGGTCTTGATGAATTGCAGGATCAGCTGCTCAATGCCGCTGCCCCAGGTGGTCGTACCGTTGGAGGCATGTCCGATCATCACCGGTGGAACACCGAAGATGCGGCAGATCTGCTCGACGCTGAATTGGCGCGTCTCGATCATCTGGGCGTCTTTGGGGTTCACCGTGAGCTGGTGGTATTCGAGGCCGGCCTCGAGCACCATCACCTTGCCGGCGCGATCGGACCCAGCGTACTGCTGGAGCATGTCGCCGACCTGCTTGCGCTGCTCAGGCTTCAAGATTTGATCGCTCTTGAGGAAGCCCGACGCTGACATCCCACCGGCGAACCACTTGCCGGCCGCCTTCTCAGCAGCGCGAGCATTGCCTACGGTGTTGGCCACGTAGCCGATGGGTGAAAGTCCGCGGTCGCAACCAGGAAGCACCGCGCCACGCACATGGAACATGCGGTCTTCGCCGATCTTGCGCTTCTTGCCGTCCTCGGTAACCTCGTACACCCGCTCATTGCGGCTGTTTCTCTGCACATCCACCTTGAGCGGGTGGATGGGATTTAGCGCCACGAGCTTGCCGCCGTTCATTTTCTTCTCGGCGAAGAAGTTGCCGTCGAGGCAGAGGCACAGTGCGACCATGCCCCAGAAATCCGCAGCTGTGTCGTCCATGTTCGGCGCATCATGCAGCAGGTCGTACAAGTCATCGCCTGTCGCGCGCGTCACGCCGTCCTGATCGTAAACGATGCAAGGCAGAGTCTTTACCGAGTTGGCAATCAGATTGACGCAAGCCCAGACGGCATCGAGCGCCATTGCCTTGTCGTAGCTGACCACCTCGCCGCTGTCCGTGCCGAGGCCGAAAAAGCCCCGCCAGAACGCGCCGTCGGTGAGCTTGATGGGCCGTCCAGCCCATCGGTCGAAAAAGCCCATCAAATCACCATGACTGGGTTGGAAAGGAAGTCGTCGAGGCTCGGCTTTGCAGGTCCGGCCGTTTCAACAGCCACACCCACCGCCATTGCCGCCGCGACCGCAGGGTCGATGCGCACCGTGGCCTTGGTCTTGTTGAACCACTGGTTGCCCATGAGCGGGTCAGTCTCAATATGGACGCCCATCAGAGCGGTCAGCGTCACTGGCGAACGCCGGATCCGCACACGCTCCTCAAGGATCAGTTCTTCGAGCGCCGCGACTGACCCTGGCATCCAGTGTCCCAACGGAACAGGCAGACCGGCTGCCTTGGCAGCTTCGACCTTCGCCTCGCTCGGCTTGGCGCGCTTCTTGCCGCCCTGTGGGTGAGCCACGGTCTCAAATTCGAGCCCGTAGTTGTCGAGCTCTTCCTGAAACTTGTCGTAGGCGTATTTGTCGTAACCCAGCTCGCCGATGCCGTGGCTGGCGTCGATACGCGCGAAGTGTGCCGCGACATGGTCGAACCGCACCCTGCCGCCTTCCGGCGCGTTCAGGTAAGGCTGACCATCGATGTCATTGCCATCCGCATCCTTGTGCATCTGCGATGACCAAAGGCGATATGGCACGTGGTCGACTTTCGACCGCTCGTCCATTGTGTCGCTCGGGGTCCAGCTTTCGACCCACAAGTCATAGGTCGGCAGATCGGCTTCGGTGCCATCGGCTTTCTTGACGCGCTTCACACCCGTCTCGATGCAGAACGCCGCCGAGGTCAAATCCTTGGTGCCGGACAGGTCGAGCCCCGCCCCATTGATCACGCGACCTGCATGTTCGGCATAGGGATCGAAATCCGCCATGACCTTTTCGAGCATCGGCCGCGGTATCCACGCCGTGTCGGACTCGGTCCAGACGCAGAAGTGCAGCCGCAGGATGCCGTTGCGCTTGCTCGGGATGTTCCGAGCCTGGGCGACGACGTCGTTGATGTACTCGTACTTCAGCGTCACGCCGAGCAACGGGTTCGCCTTGATCCAGCACGACGGGTCCGTGAATGGGTCGTCGTTCTTGTCGAGAGCGCACACATAGGCGAACGCCGTGTCGTCGATCACCTCGCCGACATAGCTGAAATCGTCGTCCAGCGTTTTCGTGCCGGCGGCGACCTGCACTGCGTGCTGGTGCTCGGCCCAGCAAACCGAGTTGCGATCCGAACCGGAGTTCGTGATCATCAACAGCAACGGCTGATCGCGGAATTTAAAACCGCGCTCGAGCATTTCGATGACCTTGCCATCGGGATGCTCATGGATTTCGTCGCAGAGCGCCACGTATGGGCGCGGCCCGGAGTGCGCGCCCTCTCGGCTGATCGGCCGGTAAAAGCTGCGCGACTTCAGGTCGGCAAGGTTCCAGATCGGGTTGCCGCCGGATGGCGTCAACCTGGCCTTGAGTGCCGGCGACTGATCATACATCGCGACGGAGTCGCGGAACAGCACCATCGCCTGGGCCTTGTCCTTGCCCGCGGCGTAGATCTCGGCGCCGGATTCACCGTCTGCCGTCATGCAGTAGAGGCCGACCGCTCCAGCGAACGGTGACTTCCCCTGCCCTTTTGCCTGCTCGATATAGGCGCGCCGGAACCGGCGCACGATCTTGCCATCCTCGTTGGTTCGCTTCCACCCAAAGATGGACCCGGCAATGAACACCTGGCTAGGCTGCAGGATGAACGGCTTGCCCTCGAACTGCCCGCCATTGAGGCGAAGCACGTCGCGGCAATAGCCAACGAAGCGCTCCACGGCGTTCAAGTCCCAGATCAAGCCACGCTTCGAGCCATGCACCAGGTCGTCGAGGTGGCGACGGCATGCGTTGCGGACGTGTGGGCCGGCGACGGTCTCTCCGGCAACAACAGACCGCGCATATTCGGTGACAGGGTCCTGCCTAGTCGAAGTACTTCGCTGACGGGTCGGCTTGGTCGCCATCTGGTTTGGCTCCTGCCTTCGACGCGTCTGCGGGTGTGGCTCCCATTTGCCCGAGCGCCTGCCTCAGGAGGTTCAGCGCCTGCACGCCGACGTCCTGGCCAGCCATGAGGCGGCCGCGGATGCTGGCAGCGATCTCGAGAAGCCCGCGATGCGAACTGTTGAGCCACGGAATTTCTTTGCGGGTGACAACCCAGGCGGTGCGGATCAGCGCACCCTCGGTGTCAGTCATCCAATCGGGCGGCGGGCCAACGTCGTCGTTGACCAGCGGCTCATTGCGGTTCTCAAACCGCCCTTTGTCGTGCTTGTCGCGGCCAGTGGCTTTAGCCTTGGCCGCCGGCGTGCGGGGCCTCGGCATAGTCGGTCCTAGCTACCCATAGGGGGTCAACATTTGAATTGCGGGAATGCACGCTTTGGGGGGCGCGCGCTGTGCGGTCGGTCGGCCCTCGGACTTTCAACCCACCCCGGGGCGGGGTCAGATCGGCCATCCGTCCGGTCCGAACGCAATCACGGTCTTGCCGCTCTCTTCGAGCCGCTTATCGCTGTCGTGACACCTCTTGCAGAGGCTCTGAAGGTTGCCTGCATCGTAGAACAGTTCCTCGTCGCCTTTGTGCGGCTTGATGTGATCCACGATGGTGGCGGGCTCGACTACCTCTCGTCTGAGGCAGTACTCGCATAGCGGCCTCTCATCCAGATGCCTGTCTCGGAGAGATAGCCATCTCTTGCGGCCATACAGATGTTGCCACGGTCGCTTCTCTCGGTAAGTCACTCGACTGCCCGATGAGTTTGCCCGATGGAATTGGTGATCATTCACCCCTCCCGCGAAAACATCCTGCACCGATGCCCAATGAACCCCCTCCCTAAAGGGAGGGGGGTTCTCATCGGGCATATCGGGCCGGGTGTTTTGGATGTTTCGAAATGCCCATTTGCACGATGCTGCCCGATGGCCTCAAAATCCATCGTGCAGCCAGCCATTCCGGGCGTTACAGGCGTTTGCACGATGGAATTTGCACGATGGATTTCATCGGGCATCGGGCAGAGGTTTGCACAATGGTGCACGATGACATCAAAAATCCATTGGGCAGCCCGGAAACCGGGCGTTTGCGGGTGATTTAGGCAAGAATGGCCGGTTGACCGAAATGGCCATTTTGCACGATGCCCAATGGCGCCCGATGGACGCTAAAAGTCATTGGGCAGATTGCGGCGGTCGCACGAATGGGACCACGTTGCGCACCTCACCGAAGGTAGTTCGAGTGAGCGGAAGCTGCAGGACGGCGACCTGTTCGCCCTGGTTGTTCGTCACGATGCTGGAGAACGACACGCCGTCGACTGGCCGGCCATCGCTGTAGAGGTTGAGCGAGCCGGTGTGGTCGCGAAGCAGTTCAGTGGACATGGCGGCTCCTCAAATGCAAACGCCCGTACGATGGCGGGCGGGTTACAACCTCTTAATTTTTTGGCCTGCTCCAGATTAGCTGCGCTAATTGAGGTATTTGCTGCTTGCCTTAATACGGGCTGCACGCCTCCTCGTGCCCTGAAGCGCGTGTCGATCCACGCCGCTGGAGCAGGCCAAAAAAACTAAGCCGCTTCTATTTCGGCAAACAAATCCTGCTTTTCTTGGTAGGCCAGCCAAATCAAAAAGCTTCGGTCGACTACGTTAAGGGTTTTGCTCGTCTGATCATAGTCGAGAATCAAAGGCCTGACACTTTTGCTTACCTGTAAAGAAGCGGCATTTTGTAGTGCCTGAGTTATGTTGCCCTCGTTAAGACTCTGCCCTGCAGGGTGAACTGATTTAACGGCAGTGGACAAAGCCGACCGTCGCAATCCTTTTTCAAGATCGGCAACGTCGACGTCGACCACGGCCCTCAGTAGCCATTTGTACATGTCTAATTCGGTCTTCTGAAAACCTTCAGCGAAATTCTGAATGAATGCCGTATATCTTCCGGCCTGACTTTGCACGACCTCTTCGATGAGGTCCTTAGCAGACACGCCGTCGCCGACCATCGTGTGTTCTTGGCACGTCTGGTAAACACCTGCCGCAGCGCAGGCCAACAGACAAGCTTCCTGCACGAGGTATACAGCGTCAAATGCGTTCGAGATAACGTCGTCGCGAAAATTTGGAGCAAAAGAAATGTTCAGCAGCGCTTCTCCAGCAGAGATAACCTGCTGCAGTTCGTCAGGCTTCCACTCATCAGCGTCGACCGACACTACACGACCTGCTAAATCACCGTTGTAGTATACAAGCCTATTTTTCTCTCTCCATACGCCCACTACAACGAAGCATATTGAGGAGTTCTCATGGAAACTTTTTAATGAAAATGCGAAATTGCGCTGAGTATCAACTGGAAGATAATGAAAATCTTCGAGGATGATATACTGATCATGCCCAATCTCGCCAAGCGCTGCAACAATGTCGTTTACGTCGCCGAGATCAAGTTCCAACCGAGCCGTTACCGTCGACTGTTCATCAGAGCCAGATCGCTCTAGCGATACTCCGCCCTCCGCGGACGCGACAAAAGGAACTTTACCCTTCCCTTTGAACTCGGCCAATACTTTGAACGCTCCTGAAACTGTTTTGGAGCTAGTCTGCTCAATTCTGTATCCACATCGCTTTAGAATGGCAGCATGAAGATCTGAAAGATTCATGGTATTCAAGCAACTAACAACGATGTTCTCATTGTCATTCAGCCAATGCTTTCGTAGGGAAGTTTTTCCCTGCTTAGATGAGCCGTACACGACAACATGCTTATCGCGCGTAAGGTTGCTAACGAAAACATCGTCCACTGATGGACGTGTGACATAATTTAGCGGCAACTCTCGACCAACGCCGTAGACTTCTTCCGCCTTATATATTTTCTCGACCACGAGACCCCCACAACAAGCAAAGTTGCAGTGGTTCTACCTGTTTGTGCGCGAAAACTCAAAGCCCCGCTCAACCATTTCTGGGAGCGGGGCTGATCGCCCGGCTGCGGAGGAGGACGCGCCAGGAGATGGGGATGAAGCGAACGTGCCTAGCACCTTGCGGCTCGTGAGAGGGGGGACGCTTCATTTCGGTCCCAACGCTCGGCTGTAGCTGGCACGCCACAATATCCGCGCTGCCAGGCGCGGCCACCGAATGCCGTTGGGATGTCACCCGGTCCAAGCCAGTCAAGGATGGCCGGGTCGCTGGTGAATTGAAAACCAGCGAAACGGTTGGAGAACAGTGCCTCCTACCCCTTCCCGCTTGGCGGTCGTTCTGACCCTAGGTCTGTTGCTCCAAATCCATCAGCCGGAGCTCGTCCTGAACCAATTGCAGTCCATCCATCACGAAAGCGCGGCCTATTGGCCCCGACGATGCACTGTTGCCGCCCTTGGCTCGGCCGATGGCCGAAAGTGTCTCGCCGTGCAGGACTGCATCTTCAAAGACATCGACCAGACTGCCCAAGCACGCGCGCAGCCGGGCGATGGCACGTTGGCTATCAATGTGGGCAATCAGCGGATCGTCGCCGTTCCACTTTTTTGGTGCGCGCTTCGCGGCCTTTATCTTGAATGTGGTGGCACCTGGCTTAGGTCCGTCGAATAGGTTGGCCTCGTCGTCAGGCTCGGCTGCTTTTGAGGATTGAAACGTGCCATCCGACACTACTGGGGCGCCGGCGATGCGCTTGATGCCATGCCGCTTGTCTTTGCCCGTGGCCATGTTGAACGTCTTCGACTGCAGGAGCGACTGAGCCTCGAGACTGGGGCCTGAGCCCATCATTTCGAATTGGGCCTCGGCGCTGTCGGAAATCGCCCTGTATCGCTCCGCCACGCGCAGCAGCGCTGTGCTGCGATCGCGGTTGAGCTGATCGCGCAATGGCCACGTGTCGTTGTCATTCGCCGCTGCGGGATCGCCCTTGGACTGGCGCTTGGTCAGCTTCTTGGCCATGGCTTGGTACGCTGGGGTGGGTTTCACCATACCATCCATCTCGGCGCGGCGCGCGATCACTCTGGCGATGGCTTCATCCTTCGTGGTTGGTTGGACTGACAGGTTGTCGTTCGCCGGCCGAAGCGCTGCTGCGTCGATGCGGGCGTTCAATGCAAGGCGCTGCGCGACGAAGTCACTCGCCATCTTTTGTCCAATCTTGGCTGCGCCACCAGATCTCAAACGCGTCGCTGTCAGCGACCGACATCCGAAATGCTAGATGGGGATTGAGTGGGCGCTTGCGGCGCGGTGCCGAAAACGACATGTGACGGACTGGCGGGGCGGGTCGCTCGTAGGTATCGTTTGCGCGGATGGCCGCCAGAATTACAGGATCTGGTGGCGGGATGGGCGACGGTGTAGGCCGCTTGCGGCGATGCTTGCGTGCCATGTGGTGCCCTCCGTGGTGGTTATATCGGGATGGCTGTGGCGCGGGTCAAACCGACCCAACCGAACTCGGTCAACACTTCCGGACAACCGGACACTTCCTAAAGAAGTGTCCGGAGAGTCCGAAGGGGGTGTCAGGGTGAAAAACTGTCCGGACAGTCAAAAGTCGTACCAATCTAAGTATCTGTTTTGTGGATGCTAATTTCAGGACACATTGTCCGGACAGAAAAATTTGTTGTCCGGACAACCCTCCGGACAATCCTAGGTCAGCAAACGAAAAACCACTCCCCGATCTGCCTCACTTTTCCGTCGGAAATCAGGCTGGTTTTCGCCCGATCGAACGCTCGCCGAACTGAATCCGGTTGCCCGCTTTGAGTAGCGGCATAACACTCCCGCCACTGGTCTAGATTGACCACGGAGACGCCGTTCGGGAAGTGGTGCCCATCGGGCTCAACACCACAGGCCTCAACGGCGTCGCCCAGCGCGTCAAAGACGCGATCTTTCGTTGTCTTGCCGCTGGACTTCAGCTTCTTGGGAGGATCTCCTTCTACGGGCACCACGACAGGCGCCTCTGTCGGCTCGCCATCCTCGTCGTTGCCGACAACAACCCCCTCCATGGAGAAATGCGTGATGACGCCGATCTCGCCATCGTTGGTGCCATCGCAGGTGAGGTTGTAGCGGGCGCCGTCGCGCTTCACGATGAAGCTGGCATCAACTGCACCATCGAGGTCAATAGCGCCCTTGCCGCGCTCGCCTGACCACGCTGTGTGGTGGACCACAGTCACGTGCGCCTTGGTGGCGTGCATGATTTCGTCGACCGACTGCACAAAGGAGGTCATGTCCTTCGACGTGTTCTGATCGCCCGCACCGAACACACGTGTCAGCGTGTCTAAAATGATCCAGCGGCAAGGTAGACCGCATGCCTCGGCAGCGCTGTTCACCAAGTGAGCAATTGACCGGGCATCGTCGAGGTTCTTGGTCAGATCAACTCGACCGCCGATCACCAACAATGGCACGTCCTGAACGCCGTGGCGCTTGCGGAATGCGAGCATGCGGCGCTCCGTTAGATCCTTGCGCTCGGCCGCGAAGTACACGACGAGGCCTTGATCGACTTTTCGCCCATGCCACTCCATGCCAGCAGCAACGTGGCATGCGATGTCGGTAATGATGACCGACTTTCCGGTGCCTGGTAGGCCGACGACCACTGTGAACTCGCCATATCCAAAGACACTTTTCACGAAAGACTTCTTCGGCTTAGAAGGTTCGATATCGTCGAACCAGGTGACGTCAAACCGCTCTCGCTTTTCCTTCCTGGGCGTGACTTCAGCTGCAGATGCGGATTGCTGTTCGACGGTCTCAGCACGACCCGTATCGGCGACACCCCTCATGGACTTAAAGCTATCCTTTGGTAGCCAAGCCGTTACGTCTTGCTCTGCGACAAATGTGGCCTCCGGTATATCGCGAGGGCTCTGCTCACCGCTGTCCAGGCCACTCTTGATCGTCGCCCGCGCCGAGTGCTCCCCATCCTTCGCGACATACCCATTTGCCATCGCCGCGCCGTACAGTCGCGCCTCTGCGTCGGCGCGTGTCATAGCTCCAGCCCCAATCAGAGTGCCCAAGTTGAAAGAGGCCTTGTTGAGTGCTCCGTTCCGGCCCGATCGCGTCGATACGAGTGCGGAGATTTCGCCGGAGATCGCTGCCTCGACATATGCGGAATTGTCGTTGGCATGACCTTGCTCGGGGATAGATGAGGTCGGCTGACGCTCTTTGACAATCATGGCCAGTAGCCATGCTGGAGCGTCGACGATGTCTTCGTCCGGATTGACCCAAGTGTATTGGGCGCCGGCCGACGTGACCGACCCCGGCACGATGACATAGCCACCCTGCCCTCGGATGTCAGCGCCGGAGGCGAGGCCTGGCCCCTGAGTGTTCCGCACGCCCTCGACATGTCGGAAATAGCGATGTTGCCCACCAGATGCAGTGTTGGCGGTGAGGGTGTCTGGAAGACGACCGTGGATCGCCTCGTGTTCGCGCAGCCAGTCGAAGCCGTTGGCGCCGACCTTCACGTCCAGGTCCAGAACGAACGCCCCTATCGCCTCGCCGGTCGGGACGCCAATCATAGCATTCGGGTTTTGCGTCCAGAACTGGCGCACGACGCGTTCCGAAGTTGACGCCTCGCGAAACCCGCTGCGGGTCAACGGCGACTTGGCCGTGAAAGCGATCCTGACTTCGCCGGTTTCGGGGTCGACGCGCTCGACATTCCCCGGCCGGCACGGAAACACCGGCCAATCGCGATCGACGTACTCGAGCGCATAATCGAGCGCGCGGCGAGGAGCCAACGGCCGAAGTTTTGGTAGAGGAGGCATTGATCACCTTGGAGCGGGGAAGATTGGTGGAGCGCTGAGGGCGCTCCATAGGGGTTAGGCGCGCTGCCAGGTAACGATCCAGGGCTCGCCTGCTGACCGACGGCGATAAGCCGTGTCAGGCACTTCGCCAACGTAGGTGTCGACGGCCAAAACCAAAGTGTCTATCGCCTCGAACAGCGCAGTGGCGCCCGCCATGTCGGTGCAGGAGCCCTCACCCATCACGATGATGCCGCGGCGTTCGGCGAAATCGTAAGCGATGCGGCGCAAATAGCACTGCAGCCGACCATCGAATGGCAGGCCGCTCATGCTGCGGCCTGTGCGCGGCTGTTGTCATTGGCGGGGCGCGCCGCAATGCGGTCTGCACACCACTGCTCGATCTCGCTCTTGACGAAGGCAATGCGCTTCGGCCCGATCTCTACCGCAGCAGGGAAGCGCCCTTCAGCCCGCGCCACATTAATGGCCGAACGGGAAAGGCTGGTGAGCTTGGCAACGTCTTTTATGGATATGAGCAAATTGACCTCCGGGTTGCGCCGGTCTCAAGCACCGGCACCAAGTCTCTTTGGCCCGGCGGTCGTCATGGTCAAACTGATCAGTATAATTATTTCGGGCTGGTGCAGAAGTTGGCCCAATCCACCATTAGCGCACGGCGCTTTTCAAGTGCATCAGATCGGCGATATGCTTGCTCGACGGCGTTGCCTACCTTATGCGCCAGCGCCGCTTCGGCGATCTCTCGCGGGTGGTTGGTCATGTCGCCTGCCCAATCTCGGAACGCGGAGCGCATGCCGTGGACAGTCACGCCGGCGGCGACTTTTTTTAAGCTCTTGCCCATGGTCATATTTGAGATCGGCGTCTTGAGGTCTTGACCCGGAAAAACGAAATCGCAGGACTTCTTTTCTAGTCGGATCTTGAGGATCGCGACGGCCGCATCGGACAGCGGAACAGTGTGTTGCTGCCGAGCCTTCATGCGCTCCGGCGGAATGATCCAGACCTTCTTATCAAAATCGAACTCATCCCACCGAGCGCCGAAAACCTCAGCCGATCGCGACGCCGTGAGGATGGTGAAGCGCAGAGCCTCGGCCCCTACCCCGTCGAGGTCGGTAAGCTTGGCCATCACACCCGGCACGTCGGCGTAGGCGAGTGCGGCATGGTGCTTTACCTGCCGTGTGCGGGTCGGCAGCAGATGGATAAGGTTGCCGCTGCGCACGGCCGGATTATCGCCGGAGCGCCATCCCTTCACCTTGGCGAAGTCGAGCACCTTCTCGAGCCGCATGCGGAGCCGTGTAGCGGTCTCGGCCTTCTCCAACCAGATAGGCTCGAGAACCCCAACGATATCGTCGACGCCAATTTCCGCAACAGACTTGTTACGTATCGAACTGCAGTATGCGTCGCCCAACGTCTGTTCCCATTGCCAGCCATGCTTGCTATTGGACCAACCTGCCTTCTGCCCGGCAATGTAGTCGTCGGCCGCTTTGCCGAATGTTGGGATCGCTGCCACTTTCCGCTTCTCGGCCATAGGGTCGATGCCATCGGTCAGTTGCGCGCGGACATCGTCAGCCCGCTTGCGGGCCGCGACCAAACCGACCGGCGCCGTGCCTGAATTGTAGGAACCAAGCCCGAGCTCGCGCCGCTTGCCCTGCCAATGATAAACGAAGATCCAGGATCTCGTGCCAGACTTGGACCGGCGCAGATAAAGCCCATCGCCATCGCCCAGCAGCGTCTTTGTGCTGGCGTTGATCTGGGTGACCGTGAGTTTGTTCCGGGCCACTTTCATAATCCTTTTCATAATCTGGCGGCTTGTCACAAGTGGCGACAAAAGACAGTAATGTCAAGGATTGCGCGGAAAACCGGGCTTTAAGGCGCTTCTCAGGCCAACAATGTCAGCAATGGTATGGTGGAGGCGGAAGTCCCCTCCACCACCCCCCTGATCACCCGATCAACAACGCCTCCGGCCTTAACCGCGTCGGCGCGTGGGCTCTCGACTCTCTCGATCCGCTCTGGTTGATAATCGCCCTGCTTATGAGTTGGGGGACTTATCCATGGCACAATTCCGTCACGTGGCGCGCCTGGGGCTGGCTGCGATCACCGCCCTGCTGGCGATCCCGGCATCGGGCCAGGACACGCTATCCTGGGGAGAGGTCGGCAACTGGTACATTGCCGTCGACCCGAGCCTGGCCAATTCCTGCTTCGTCATGAACGAATATGACGACGGCACGGTGTTGCGCATCGGGCTCGACATGTCCTCGTCCGACGATCGCTGGTACATCATGTTCGGAAACGACCGCTGGCGCTCCATCGAGGTGGATGGAGAATATGACGTGGCGCTGCAGTTCGACCGCGAGGCGGAATGGACGGCCATCGCCTCCGGCGTCAATATGGGCGACGACATCAACTTCCTCTACGTGTTCGGATCAGACGTCGATTTCTTCGACGAATTCGTGCGCAAGAACGCGCTCAATCTCAGCTATGAGGGCGAGGCTATCGCCCATCTGAGCCTTTCGGGCAGCGCCCGCGCGATCAACGCCATGATCGAGTGCCAGGAGGCCCAGCTCGATGCGCCCGCAGCCGACCCGTTCGCGGGCAAGTCCAAGAAGAAGGGAACGCCGGCCAACGACCCTTTCGCCAACTGATGGCGACTGCGCCGCTGCTTGCGGAAAGCCCGCAAACCCGGTACCGCTCCGCACATGAGCCGCAACAAGTTTCCGCCCAAGCCCAAATACGATCCCGATACCGGTCCGGTCTATCTTTACGGCCTGCACACGGTGCGCGCCGCGCTGGATAACCCCGCCCGCATCAAGAAGGTGCTGCTGGCCACGCCCAACGCCCTCAATCGTCTCCAGGAGACCGGAGCGAACCTGGGCAAGGTAAAGGTCGTCGAGACCAACCCCAAGGAACTCGATCGCCTTCTCGGCGGCGAGGCCGTGCACCAGGGCGCGGCCCTGGAAGTGGATCCGGTGACCCGCTTCGGGCTGGAGGACCTGCACGAACCCAAGCTGGTCGTCGTGCTCGACCAGCTGACCGATCCGCATAACGTGGGCGCCATCCTGCGCACCGCCTGCGCCTTCGGTGCCCAGGCAGTGATCACCACGGCCCGCCACTCGCCGCGCGAGACCGGCGTCATGGCCAAGGCCGCTTCGGGGGCGCTCGATCTCGTGCCGATGATCGAAGTGCGCAACCTCGGTGATGCGATCGAGAAACTGAAGGAACGCGGCATGCTGGTGCTGGGCTTCGACTCCGAAGCCGAGGCCCCGTTGCGGCCGCGCACGGATTCGCGCCCCATGGCCGTCGTCCTCGGCGCCGAGGGCAAGGGCCTGCGCCTGCGCACCCGCGAGCTTTGCGACGAGATGGTGCGGCTCGACATGCCCGGCCCGATCAAGTCGCTCAACGTTTCCAATGCAGCAGCCATCGCGCTGTTCGCCGCGACCGCCGGACGCCAGGCATGAGCACTTTCGAGCCCTTCGCCATGGCCCTGAGGCTGTCAGGCGTGTCGATTGCGCAGAACGAGCTCGACGCGGGCCTCAGGCAGCTCAGCGTCCGCTATGAACCGGAAGACGCCGACAACAGCTTTTACGCGCAGATCGATGTGCCCGTGGACAATCCGGTCCGCGCCGTGCTGGATCTGGCGGAACGGTCGGGACCGGCGCTGGCGGCCATGCTCGACGACCGACGCGTCGGCAAGGCCGTGCTCGACATCGCCTTCGACTATCCCGCGGAAGGCGAAGCCATGTCGGCCCGCCTGCCCGCCCATGCCGCGGCGGCCATCGCCAATCACGGCATCGACATCGAAATCTCCGTCTACCTGACCGACGTCGAAGACGACGAAGAAGACTGAGCGCGACGACGTCGATGGGCATCCGGAACTACTTGATCGAAGGCGGCTCCGGTACCGGCAAGACCACTGTTGCCGAAGAGCTCGAGCGACGCGGGCACCACGTGGTGCATGGAGACCGGACCCTCGCCTATTATGGCGACCCCGATACCGGCGAGCCGATGCGGACCCCGGAGTTCGCGGACGAGGCCGACACGGTCAGGTGGGGATTGGACCACTGGATCTGGCCGGTGGAAACCGTCAGGACGCTGATCGCGGACCACACGAGCGCCATCACGTTTTTCTGCGGGCATTCGGCCAATGCAGCGCAGTTCACGTCCCTGTTCGACGCGGTCTTTCTTCTCGACGTCGATGCGCAAACCCTTCGCACGCGGCTGATGAAGCGGCCGGAAGACGAGTTCGGCGGAAAACCGATCGAACGCGACGTGGTCTTGAGTTTGCATCAAACCCAGGACGACCTCGCCGGACATGCGGTGCGCATCGACGCGACGGCGCCGATCACCCGCGTGGTGGATGACATCCTCTCCAGATTGAGCGGTGGTGACCCGCGTATCGGCTGAAACTATCCGCCCGGCGCGATCGGCGTATGTCCCAGGGCCAGGAGATCGGGCAGGAAGAACTCGGTCCAGTCGTTGACGATGTGCGCGCCCGCCGACACCCAGAGGTTGCGCGTCAGCAGGAAAGCCGCGGTCAGCACGAGCCGGGCAGAACCGATGCCGCCGAAGCACTGAATCAAATTCCAGTTGTAGGTGGGCAGATGTACTGCGGCGAACCAGGCCGTGGAGACCAGCACCGCAATGACGAGCCCGCTGCCGCGCGACATGCCGAAGCGACTGACGCAAAGCCAGAGCACGGCCAGCAGCGGCAGTATGGTCATCAGTTCCTCGCCAATCAGCTGGATGGCCGTGCGAACAAGGAAGCCGCCGAGGTCGATGCCGCCGCCGATACCGGCCGCGACGCCGCTCGTCGGGTTGGCGCTCATCGGGACGACCTGCATCAGGAAGAAGCCCACCACGAAGGACACAACCATGGTGAGAAGCCCGAAGCCTATGGCTTGTGCGATCTGCTTCACACCCACCCTGCGGAACAGCGCCGTCTGTCGGCCGCTTGTGACCCGGGCGAGCACCAAGAGCGGCAGGCCGGTATAGATCACCGCCGGCACGATATTCAGCGGCAAGTTCGGAAACGGCAGCGTGATCAGCAAAAGAAAGGCGATCACGACCGATGACAGGATGGCGAACCAGCCGGACGGTTTGATCGCCACCGGCTGCCCATTGTAGTACGGAAAGTCAGGTCCCATGCGGATCACATCCACGCTACAGGTCGGTCACCAAGCGTTAGTGCGACGCGCGGCTCCAGTCCAGTTCGGTGTGCAAGCGGAAAAAGCGCTGGCAACAGACCGGACTTCCGATGGATAATGGGCGAAACTTATCCTCGAGATTCCAACCATGCGCGCATATTCGGACACTGTCGCACCAGTGCGCAACTGGGCCGGCAACATCACTTTCTCGGCCGCCACGATTGCCTACCCCGAAACCATCGAGCAATTACAGGCCATCGTGCAGGCCGCGCAAAAGGTCCGGGTACTGGGCTTTGGTCACTCGTTCAACCGTATCGCCGACACGCCTGACACCCTTGTGTCCCTGCGCAACTTGCAGCGCCGCATCGAGATCGACAGCGATGCCCGAACGGTCACCATCGACGGCGGCGCCAGCTATGCCGACATCGCCCCTGCCCTGCATGCGGCCGGTTTTGCGCTCGCCAACGTCGCCTCGCTCCCCAATATCACCATTGCCGGCGCGGTGGTAACGGCGACCCACGGCTCGGGCGACAGCAACCGCAACCTCGCAGCCGCCGTTCGTGGCCTTCGGCTGGTCACCGCCAGCGGAGACATCGTAAGCCTCAGCCGCGGCGATGCGGATTTCGCAGGCGCCGTCGTCAGCCTCGGGGCACTGGGCGTGATCGCCGAAATGACCCTCGACCTCGTGCCGACCTTCGACATCCGCCAGACCGTCTATCTCAACCTGCCGGTCGCGACGGTGATCGACAATATCCATACCCTCACCGCCCGGGCCTACAGCGTCAGCCATTTTACCCGCTGGCAGGGCGACAGCGTCGACCAGGTCTGGGTCAAGGCGCTCGCCGAGGATGGCGAACCGGCTGCCGATATCCTGGGGGCACTCCCGGCGACGGCAGCATCTCATCCCATTCCGGGCATGGATGGCAGCACCTGCACGGGACAATTCGGCGTCGCCGGCCCGTGGCACGAGCGGCTGTTCCACTTTTCCATCGGCAATGCCGCTTCGGCAGGCGCCGAGCTGCAGTCCGAGCTCTTCGTGGCACGCGCCGACGCCCCTGCGGCCATCGCGGCCTTGCACGCCGTGCAGGACCAGTTCTCACCCGCGCTTTTCGTTTCGGAGATTCGCTCGGTCGCCGCCGACGACCTGTGGCTGAGCTCGGCCTGCAGGCAGGACACGATCGGCTTCCATTTCACCTGGAAGCCCGATTGGGACACCACGATCGCTGCGGTCGGTGTTGCGGAACGTGCCCTCGCGCCCTTCGCGCCACGCCCGCATTGGGCCAAGCTCTTCACTCTGGCGCCTGATGTCGTGCGCTCACGTTATCCCAGGATGCCCGAATTCAAGGCGCTGGCAGACCGGATGGACCCAGAGGGCAAATTCCGCAACGACTTCGTTACAGACCTGCTGTTCGCCTGATCACTGCGTGGTGGGCGAGGCGTCGACCGGTGCATCGGCAGTGATGACGCTGCGTCCGAACACGCCCGACGTCCTGGGCACGAGCCGCACCACCGAATAGCCGCGCGCCTCCAGATCGGCCAGGAAGCCGGGCAGCATGTCGACGGTGCGCTGGTGAATGTCGTGGAACAGGATGATGCCGCTGCCGCGCGCATCGAGCCGCTCCAGCGTCCGCGTGGTGACGACTTCAGCGGTGTCCTTGAAATAATCCTTGCTGTCGATATCGACGTCGAGAACGACCATGTCCCCCTGCAGCAGCGTCGTGCGCAGATAGCCCGTCTGCGAAAGATAGGGAAACCTAAAGAATGGCGACAAGCGCTCCGGACCAAGGGCCGCCGCTACGGCCGCCTCGCCGCGCGCGATCTCGTCGATCGCGGCCTGCCGGTCGAGCTGTGTCAGGTCGGTATGGTCATAGGTGTGACTGCCCACCGTATGGCCGCGCCGGGCGACTTCTTGTGCCAGCGCCGGATTGGCCTTGGCGGCTGAGCCAAGCATCAGGAACGTGGCCTTGACGCCATAACGATCGAGCGCATCGAGGATGCGAGGCGTCTTGCCCGCGCGCGGTCCATCGTCGAATGTCAGGACGACTTCACCGGGCCGGAGAATGATATCGGCTGTGGTCGCCACTTCGAGCGTACGACCAGCGAGTTGGCTGGACGAAAAGATGCGGTTCGGCATGGGTTGCGAATACCGGGCTGACGCCGTCTGAACGACACTGGCGGTGGTGGTCATGTCGGCCGCTGCCGCGACGTCGGTGTGGCGAATGGGCTTGGCGCATCCGGCAAAGCCAATTCCCAGGAGCCCAACGGCAAGAACCATACGCAACAAACGCAAGTGAGCACCTTCAACGCCAAATCAACAGCGCTCACAATTTGCGATTATGGTTAATAATCCCCTCGCGAAAACTTAAGGACTACTTACCGGCGCCAGTTTTGGCGCGGCGTCCCAAGGTGTCGAGAGCACTCAAAAATGCCGATCGATCCGCCGGCCTGAAACCGGGATTGTAGCCCTGGATTTCTCCGGTCTCGCGCAGATGCTGCTTGAGGTCGCGCATGGCCAGCGCCATGCCGATGGATGCCGTGGTGAAGGGCTTGCCGGTAAAGCCCAGCACGTGACAGCCCTTGTCGATGGCGCGGCTCGCCAGCGGAATATCGGCGGTGAGGACGATGTCGTTGGGTTGGGCCTGCTCGACGATCCAGTCATCGGCTGCGTCCGCTCCCGATGGCACGACCACGACACGGACCATGGGATCGCGCGACGGACGGACACCCCCATTGCTGACAAAGGTAATGACCAGACCCAGACGCTCCGCCACCCGCCTGGCCTCGTCCTTGACCGGGCAGGCATCCGCGTCGACGAAGATGGCAGGGTCAGGCATGTCCATTTTAGCTACCACAAAAAACCCCCACCCGGCCTCCCCCTGAAGAAGGGGGAGGAGCGGCGCCGACGGGAGACAAGACACCGAAGCCAACTCGATAGATCCCCTCCCCCTTCTTCAGGGGGAGGCTGGGTGGGGGTGGCTCAGTAGACAACCACCGAGCGGATGCTTTCGCCCGAATGCATCATGTCGAAACCCTTGTTGATGTCTTCGAGGCGCAGCGTATGGGTGATCATGGGATCGATCTCGATCTTGCCGTCGAGGTACCAGTCGACGATCTTGGGCACATCGGTACGGCCCTTGGCCCCACCAAATGCCGTGCCCATCCAGGTACGTCCGGTCACCAGCTGGAACGGCCGGGTCGCGATCTCCTGCCCTGCCCCGGCCACGCCGATCACCACCGACTTGCCCCAGCCGCGATGGGCGCATTCGAGCGCCTGACGCATAACCTTGGTGTTACCGGTGCAATCGAACGTATAGTCCGCCCCGCCGATCAGGTCGCCACGGCGTTTCGTGAGATTGACGATATGGGGCACGACGTCTTCGCCGATCTCGGTCGGGTTGACGAAGTGGGTCATGCCGAAACGCTCGCCCCACTCCTTCTTGCCATTGTTGATGTCGACGCCGATGATCATATCGGCACCGGCGAGGCGCAGGCCCTGAATGACGTTGAGGCCGATGCCACCGAGCCCGAAGACCACCGCCGTCGCGCCGATTTCCACCTTGGCCGTGTTGATCACCGCGCCGATGCCCGTCGTCACGCCGCACCCGACATAGCAAACCTTGTCGAAGGCAGCAGCCGGATCGATCTTGGCGACGGCAATCTCCGGCATGACGGTGTAGTTCGAGAAGGTCGAGCAGCCCATATAGTGATGGATCGGCTTGCCCTCGAAGGAAAAGCGGGAGGTTCCATCCGGCATGAGGCCCTGCCCCTGCGTGGCACGGATGGCGGTGCACAGATTGGTCTTGCCCGAGCGACAGGAATAGCACTCGCGGCATTCCGGAGTGTAGAGCGGAATGACGTGGTCACCCTTCTTGACGGAAGTGACGCCCGCACCGACGTCGACCACAACGCCCGCGCCTTCATGACCGAGAATAGCCGGAAACAGGCCCTCGGGGTCGGCGCCCGAAAGCGTGAAATCGTCGGTATGGCAAAGGCCCGTGGCCTTGATCTCGATGAGGACTTCTCCGGCCTTGGGTCCTTCCAGGTCAACCTCGACGATCTCGAGCGGTTTTCCGGCGGCGAAGGCGACGGCGGCACGGGTCTTCATCAGGCACTTCCTTATGCTAGTTCGGCGCGAACATCGCATGCGGCCCCAGTGCGTCGCAACCTCTAGCCGCCGCCTCCCCCGCCCAAACTCATCATCACGTTGACCGCCGAAGCCAGGATGATCGTGTTGTAGAGGTGGGAGAAGACGAGGTGTACCCCGACCTGTCTGCGCATGGCGTTGGAGGTGACCTTGGTGTCAGACGTCGCGACCGACGTACCGACCGTGTACGAGAAATACATGAACGCCGTGCCATCGGGACGGTCGGAACCGGGGAAGTCGAGGCCTCCTTCGAGATCAGAGTTGCCTTTCCCGCCCGTGCCAGAAGCCTGGTAGTATTCATAGGCATAATGGAGCGCGCCCATCGCCTGCACGGTGAACCACCCCAGGAGAACGGAGGCGAGGCTGATCGCCACTTCGACCGGGTCGGGCCGCTCCCCGCTGTTGAGCGCCAGAAACAGGGAAATCAGCGACGCAACGACCACGATCACCACGATCAGGAAAATGCCGACGGCCGGTGTGTCTTCCTCCCGCGCATGATCCTGCAGGTAGTCGGCCGTGAGGTAAGGCAGCTTGATGAAGGTCAGTACCAGAAACGTCAGGAACAGCACGTTCGAGGAGAGACCGACCGTGTAGGCGGGCAGCCAGAACACGGTTGCCAGCAGCGTCAGCGCGCCGAGCACCATGCTGACCTTGAACTGCGCATGCCGCGGCATGATCTTGTCCACGGCCAATCGCTTGCTCGACATGTCCTCACCACGCGTTCGTCCAGAGGTCAGGTCAACGCCAGCCAAGGCAGTTGGCTCCGCCCACAACACCGATGTTCAGCTGCCGACGGCAACCGCGACGTTGACCGTGGCGGCGAGGATCAGCGTATTGAAGAAATAGGCGAAGGTGGAATGGATCAGCACCAGACGCCGCATCTTGCGGCTGTGCACCTGCACGTCCGAGACTGCGAAAGCGACGCCGATCACGTAGGAAAAATAGAGGAATTCGACCGCGTCGGGTTCATGGTCGTCGGGAAAGGCCAATCCGCCGGACGGCTTGCTGCCGTGGCCCGAAATCCTGGGGGTCGGCTCGTAATACTCATAGGCATAGTGCAGCGCCGCCATGGTGTGGATGGTGAACCACCCGAGCAGCACCGAAACGATGCTGAGGCTCAATTCCAGCGCCACCGTGCCGCCCTGGCGGTTGAGCGCCATGAACAAGGTGGCACAGCACACGGCGACCGTTGCCAGAACCACCCCGAAGATCACCGCGACGGGGATGTCGGCTTCGGCGGCGCGCGACCTGAGGAAAGGTCCCGTCAGCACCGGCATCACCAGGGCCACCAGCGCCAGATACACCGCAAAGAGCGTGATGGCGCCGATGACCACGGCGAGGTCGGGCACGAAGAGATAAGCGCAGCCGCCCGACAGCAGGCCGAGAATGGCCGCAACCAGGAACATGCCATGCCGTCGGCGTCCGCCCGAAAGCAGCACCCGGCCCAGCCAGTCGCGTTTCGTGGCCATGTCCCCCTCGACGAACCAGCCCAACCCTCAAGTCAGGTTAGAGCGCTTCGGGCACGGGTGGCAACGGCCTTGCGCCACCCGCGCGACGCCTGCAGATCAGCCGGCGATCGCGCCCGGACCGGCCTGTGCGCCCGGGGGAACCTTGCCCATGATGATCATGCCCAGGACTTCGTCCTTGGTGACATCCGAGGTCCTGGCCTCTCCCACGACCTGGCCGTTCTTCATCACCACGACGCGGTCGGCGAGATCGAACACATCGTGGATATCGTGGCTGATAAGGAAGATGCCGATACCATCGGCCTTGAGCTGCTTGATCAGTTCGCCCACCTGCGCGGTTTCCTGCGGGCCGAGCGCGGCCGTGGGCTCGTCCATGATGAGTATGCGGGCGTTGAACAGGATGGCGCGGGCGATGGCCACCGATTGCCGCTGGCCGCCCGACAGCGCCTTGACCGGCTCCTTGAAGCGCCGGAAATTGGGATTGAGACGCCCCATGACTTCGCGCGCCTTGGATTCCATGGCCGCGTCGTCGAGCGTGCCCAGCGACGTGACCATTTCCCGGCCGAGGAACAGGTTGGCGGCCGCGTCGACATTATCGGCGACGGCGAGCTGCTGGTAGATCGTCTCGATGCCATAGGCCTTGGCATCGCGGGGGTTGTTGATCGTGGCGTCCTCGCCATTGATGCGGATGTCGCCCGCATCGCGCTTGTAGGCGCCCGAGAGGATCTTGATCAGCGTCGATTTGCCCGCGCCATTGTGCCCGAGCAGGCCCACCACTTCCCCGCGATGCAGGGCGATCGAGGCGTGGTCGACGGCGCGGATGCCGCCGAACGAGATGGAAATGTCGGTCATTTCGACCAGGGGCGTGCCGGTGTCCAGCATTGCGCAACTCCTAATGCTTGTTCCGGCGGTAGAGCGTGTCGAGCCACACCGCGAAAACCAGGACGATACCAACCACGATGGATTGAAGCGGACTGTCGATGCCCATGAGCACCATGCCCGACTGCAGCGACTGCATGACCAGCGCGCCCAGCAACGCCCCGGCGATCGTGCCCACGCCACCGGCCAGCGAGGTTCCGCCAATCACGGCCGCCGCGATGACATAGAGCTCGTCGAGCGTGCCCAGAGCGTTGGTCGCCGCATTGAGACGGGCTGTCGAGATGGCCGCGGCGATGGCACAGAGCGCGCCCATCAGCATGAAGATCTTGACCGTGACCCAGCGCGTGTTAATGCCGGCCAGTTCCGCTGCCTCGGGGTTTCCGCCCATGGCGTAGACGTAGCGGCCGAAGCGCGTGCGGGTAGCGAGGAACGTCATGACCACGCCCACGCCGACGGCAATCAGCACCGGAATGGCGATGCCGTGCGAAATGAACAGTCCGCCTTCGGGCACGGCGATGCCGTTGGCGTTGGCATAATTCTCGGCGATCCGAACCGGCCAGGGATAGGCATTGGCCACCGCCACTGCACCCAGCGTTGCGCCGCAGCCAATGACCGCGAGCGACACCTCGGCCCAGACCGGACGCTGCGGAAAGTTGAAACGCTGGCGCTGACGGCGCCCGAAATAGAGCCCGATGACGATCGCCGCGCAGGCGATGGCAGCCACGACCCAGCTCCAGAGACTGCCGATCGAACCGGCCGGTCCGCCGCCCATCAGCTGGAAGGTCGAATCCATCGGCGCGACGGTCCGTCCTGCGGTGACCCACCAGGCCGCGCCGCGCCAGACGAGGTAGCCGCCCAGGGTAACGATGAATGCCGGCACCTTGAGATAGGCGATGATCGAGCCCTGCAGCGCTCCGATGCCGACGCCGACCACCAGCCCGGATGCCAGCGACAGCACCCAGATCAGCGGATGGCCGAGCCCGAGACCCAGCTGCACCGGCAGGATCTGCGTCTGCATGACGCCCATGACCATGCCGACGACACCCAGGATCGAGCCGACCGAGAGGTCGATATTGCGCGTGACGATGACCAGCACCATGCCGGTGACCATCACGGCGACCGACGCCGTCTGCACCGACAGGTTCCAGAGATTGCGGGGGGTAAGGAACAGCCCGCCCGAGAAGAAGTTGAAGCCGACCCAGATGATGGCGAGCGCACCGATCATGCCCAGGAGGCGGGTATCGATCTCCGTTGCCATCAGGAAGCGCTGGAGTGGATTTTGCACCATCTCGCTCGGATGCGTGGTGCTGGTCATGGCGCGCGGTTCGGCCATTGAAGTCCCCCTAGGAAGCGGCGCTCCGGCTCACCGGGGCGCAATCCGGTTACGGCAGTGCCGCAGCGCGAACGCCGCGGCACCGTCTCACCAGTCTACGTCAAGCCAGGCTTAGTCGCACGCAGCAACCGAACCGGCGGCAACGCCCTGGCACACCACATCCTTGGTGACCCAGCCGGCGTCGATAACGACGTCGAGGTTGTCCTTGGTGATGGCGACAGGAGCGATGAAGAACGCGTTCATCGCAACGCCCTTCGGTCCGCCCGAGAACGGCACCACACCGGTCACGGCATCAAGCGCGGTCCCACCGGCCAGCTCGAGGGCCACCTCGGCGGCCTTCTTGCCCAGCTCGCGAGCATCCTTCCATACCGAAACGGTCTGGGTGCCCAGAGCGATGCGGTTGAGCGCGGCGTGGTCGCCGTCCTGGCCGGAAACCGGCACGGAACCGGCCAGACCCTGCGCGGTCAGCGCTGCGATGGCACCACCGGCGGTGCCGTCGTTGGAGGCGACGACGGCGTCGACTTCATTATTGTTGGCCGTCAGGAACTGTTCCATGTTGGCCTGTGCGACTTCCGGGTTCCAGTTGTCGGTATAGGCTTCGCCGACATTCTTGATGGCACCCGAGTCGATGCCGGCCTGCAGCACTTCCATCTGCCCTTCGAACAGGAAGTCGGCATTGGGATCGGCCGAATTGCCCTTGATGAAGACATAGTTGCCTTCGGGCTGGACGGCGGCAACGCCGGCAGCCTGCAGGCGACCAACTTCCTTGTTGTCGAACGTCAGGTAGAAGGCATCGGGATTTTCGATCAGGCGGTCATAGCCAACCACCGGAATGCCTTCGGCCACGGCGGCGGCAACGGCCGGGCCGACAGCTTCGCTGTCCTGGGCCAGAACGATGATGGCATTCGCACCCTGGCTGATCAGGCTTTCGATATCGGTCAGCTGCTTGGACGCGGACGACTGCGCGTCGGCGGAAATATACTGCGCGCCGGCAGCGTCCAGCACGGCCTTGATGGCGGCCTCGTCGGTCTTCCAGCGCTCTTCCTGGAAGTTGTTCCAGCTCACGCCCACGACAATCTGATCCTGCGCGATGGCCGAACCGAAAAGTGCGGTCGACGCGAGCAGGATCGCTGCGAACTTGTTCATATCTGTCCTCCCATGGGCAGCGTGGCTGCCCGCAATGCAAGTTGGCGGCATAACCCCAACCAGGCGCCGCCTCCCTGCGCCTTGAGCATTATTTTTACTGCTCGAAAAAAGAACTCGCATGTGTCATCGCGCCATGTCAACGTCAATTTCGACCCTCGAAGATAATCACGGGTTGAAGTATGGCCACTGGAATGGTGATTTGAACGCCGGGTTTGGGAGGTGCGCGCTTGACGCGAAACGTCAGCGACAGTGATAGCGTCCGGCGGCAGAACCGCGGCCTGCTGCTCGCTGCCCTGCGTTCGGGCGGACCGCAGTCGCGCACCGCCCTGGCCGGGGTGACCGGGCTGAGCCACGCCAGCGTCACAGCCATCATGCAGGATCTCATCAGCCAGGAGATCGTCGAGGAACTGACGGCTTCCGATCGCCCCGATGCGCGCATGCGCGGGCGGCCCGCAACGCTGGTGGGCTTCCGTCGCTCCGCCGCCTATGTCGCGCTGTTCGAGCTGGACGTGAACCGGCTGCGCGCGTCGCTGGTCGACTATTCCGGCATCCTGGTCGACCGTATCGAAACCGCCATTACGCCACAGACGTTTCGGGAAAGTCCGCCGACAGCCTTCTTTTCCAACCATTTGAAGCAGCTGCGAGCCCGCACACCGCAGGCCGGTGCAGCCCTCCGGCGCATGGCCATTTCCGTCCAGGGCATCCTGGATCGAGAGAGCAGCATCGTGAAATGGTCGCCCATTCCCATGCTCGCAGAATCGACATTCTCGGCGGATCTCGCGGCGGACACCGGTTTGCCCGTGACCTTGCACAAGCGCGGGCGCCTTCTTGCGGAAGGCACCCGCTGGCTCGACCCAAAGCTGCACGACGCCAGCGTCGCGACCGTATTCATCGGCTCGACGGTCGCTATGGGTCTCAGCCTGCACGGTCAGATCGCCGGACGCGGCGAAGGCGGTGCCACCGAATTCGGGCACATGAACCACATTCCCTCCGGGGCGCTGTGCCGGTGCGGGATGCGCGGCTGTATCGAAGCCTATGCAGCAGACTACGGGGTCCTTCGTACCGCCTATTCCGTTCCCGAAACGGCGTCCCCTGCGCTTGCGGTGCCGGCCCAGCAATTCGACTCGCTGATCCAGCGCGCCGGTCAGGGGGATCGCGCGGCCAAGCATGGATTCAATCTGGCCGGACGCGCCATCGGCTACGGCCTGAGCCGCATGCTCTCGATGTTCGATCCCTCACATATCCTGATCGTCGGCCCCGGCGCGCGCGCCCTGCCCCTGATGCAGGGCGAAATCGAGGCGGCGCTGGGCGCTTCGCTGGTCTGCCGCATCAATGGCATGCCGACGATCCTGGCGCATCTCGACGAGAAGGAGCCCATTTTCCGCGGCCTTCTCATGAAGACGCTTGGCGATGTCGATCGGGTCGACTTCGCCGCTCTGCCGTCAGTGCCCCGTGCCGAGGCAGGTTAGATCTACTCTTGCAACTTAGTTAAAATGCCGACATTACTGTATAGCCCCGAAACAGTCGCAAAAAGCGACGGAGACTAAATCGACACCACCAGGTGTTGCGTTCTCTTTTGTTTTGGAGTTGCGGCGGTGAGTAAGAATATCCTGCCAGTCATATTGGCTGGCGGCCAGGGCACGCGCCTGTGGCCGATGTCACGAGCAGATATGCCCAAGCAGTTCCTGCCCTGGATGGGCGGAACCAGTCTTTTCCAGCGCACACTCTTGCGGGTCAGCAATGCGGCGCGATATCGACGGCCCATCGTGGTGACGCATGCCGACTATGCTGCGCTGGTGAAAGAGAGCGCGGCACAGATCGGTCTGCCGCTCGAGGCGATCCTGCTCGAGCCCGTCGCCCGCAACACCACGGCAGCTATCGTTGCCGCGGCAGAATATGCGTCCACCCGCTTCGGCCCCAATATCGCCTTGCACGTGGTTCCCTCGGATCACGATGTGGAAGTGAACCAGGCCTATTGGCAGGCCAACGATGCCGCACTGGAAGCAGCACGCCAGGGCGGCCTCGTGACTTTCGGAATTCAGCCGACGACGCCCGAAACCGGTTATGGCTATATCAAGGCGCCGGCGCAGGTCGGCACCAGTGCCTCGCGCATCGAACTCTTTGTCGAAAAGCCGACCGCCGAGCGCGCCTCATCCATGCTCGCCGAGGGCGGACACTTCTGGAACTCGGGAATGTTCATGTTCGAGGCGGGGACATTCCTTGCCGAAGCGGATGCGCTGTCGCCCGATGTCACGTCGTCCGTCCGGCGCGCCATCGCCAAAAGCACCGCCATTTCGGGCGGGCTGGTTTTCGATGAGGATGAATTCGCGCAGGCTCCTAATATCTCGATCGACTATGCCATCTTCGAAAAAACCTCCAAGGGCGTCGTCGTCGCGGCAGCGCATGGCTGGGCGGACCTGGGCAGCTGGGACGGCGTGTGGAAGACCAACGCCCACGATGCTTCCGAGAATTTCATTCAGGGCGAGGTGACGCTGGACGAAGTCACCGGATCGATCGTCGTTACCGACCACGCGCATATCGCGGTCCATGGGCTCACCGACATTGCCGTGGTCGCGACACGCGACGCAATCGTGGTGACGCCGAGGTCGATGGCCCAGAAGGTCAGTCACATCGTGCAGCTTCTCAGAGACAATACCCAGACGCGGGCACTGACCCAGACTCAGCAGGTCGCCTACAGGCCTTGGGGCAACTACGCGTCGGTGGCCAAGGGCGATCGCTATCAGGTCAAGCGCATCTCGGTGAAGCCGAACCAGAAGCTGAGCCTGCAGCGACACCATCATCGCGCCGAGCACTGGATCGTCGTCAAGGGCGTCGCCGAAGTCACGATCGACGGCGCGGTTACCTTGCTGGGTGAAAACCAGGCGATTTTCCTGCCGCTCGGCTGCGTCCACCGCCTCGCCAATCCAGGCAAGATCGATCTGGAGCTCATCGAGGTCCAGACCGGCTCCTACCTGGGAGAAGACGACATCATCCGGCTCGAGGACGAGTACGGCCGGGTTTGATAGTCTAGATCTTGAGCCAGCCGCGCAGTTGTTCGGCCAGTTCGAGGGGGTCGGCCTCTGCGCCGTGCAGCACCAGTTCGGGATTGCTCGGCACCTCGAACGGCGAGTCGATGCCGGTGAAATTCTTGATCTCGCCCGCTCTCGCTCGCTTGTAGAGCCCCTTCGGATCGCGCGCCTCGCATACCTCGAGCGGCGTATCGACATAGACTTCGGTAAAGTCGATATCCCCGGCAATCTCGCGAGCCAGGCGACGCTCCTTCTCGAAGGGCGAAATGAACGATACCAGCACGATCAACCCCGCATCGGCCATGAGACGGGCGACTTCAGCCACGCGGCGAATGTTCTCGACGCGTGCAGCCTCGGTAAAGCCGAGATCCTTGTTGAGACCGTGGCGGACATTGTCGCCATCGAGGATATAGGCGTGCCGTCCCTCGGCCGTGAGGCGCTTTTCGAGGAGATTGGCCACCGACGATTTGCCTGAGCCGGACAGGCCGGTGAACCAGACGATGCGCGGCGTCTGCCCCTTCATCCCGGCGCGAACGCCGCGATTGACGTCGAAAGACTGGTAGGTGAGGTTCTGCGCTCGCCGCAGGCCGAAGTCGACCGTCCCTGCCCCCAATGTGGCATTGGAAATGCGATCGACCAGGATGAAGCCGCCGGTGAGCGGATTGGTGGCATAGGGATCGAAGGCGATGGGCTTGTCGGTGGCGATGGTGACGGTCGCGACCTCGTTGAGATCCACCTTGGTCGCCGCCGTCTGCTCCAGCGTGTTCACGTTGGTGCGGAACTTGAGATCGGTGATCGCCGCCGGCACGGTCTGCGATCCGATCTTGAGAAGATAGGATCGGCCCGGATAGGCGGGTTCCTCGTTCATCCAGACGATCCTGGCCTGGAACTGGTTTGAATATTCGGGGGTCTCGCCCGTATGGGTCAGCACATCGCCGCGCGAAACGTCTATTTCGCGGTCGAGCACCAGCGTCACCGCCTGGCCTGCGATCGCCTGCCGCAGATCGCCGTCCATTGTGACGATGCGGTTGATGACCGCTGGCTTGCGCGACGACGCGACCAGCACCTCGTCCCCGACGGAGACGACCCCAGAGGCGACGGTGCCCGAAAAGCCACGGAAGTCGAGATTGGGCCGGTTGACCCATTGCACCGGGAACCGGAATTTTTCCGCTGCCCGATCCTCTGACACGTCTATGGCTTCGAGATACGGCACCAGCGCGGCGCCCTTGTACCAGGCCGTGTGCGCGCTCGGACGAAGGATATTGTCACCGCGAAGCGCCGAAACCGGCACCGCCGTCAGAGTCTTGAAGCCGAGCGGCTCGGCGAAGGCCCGGTACTCGGCCACGATGCGGTCGAACGTCGCCTGATCGTAGTCGACGAGGTCGATCTTGTTGACCACGAGGACAACGTGCTTCACCCCGATCAGCGACAGGATGAACGAATGGCGCCGCGTCTGGGTCAGCACACCTTTGCGGGCATCGATCAGCACCAGCGCCAGTTCGGCATTGGACGCGCCGGTGGCCATGTTGCGGGTGTATTGTTCGTGCCCGGGCGTGTCGGCGACGATGAACTTGCGCTTGTCGGTCGAGAAGAAGCGGTAGGCCACATCGATGGTGATGCCCTGCTCGCGCTCGGCCACGAGACCATCGACCAAAAGCGAAAAGTCGATGCCCTCGTCGCCAACGGACCGGTTGTGACTTTCCTTCTTGAGACTGGCCAGCTGGTCATCGAGGATCAGCTGGCTGTCGTAGAGCAACCGACCGATCAGCGTGGACTTGCCATCGTCGACACTGCCGCAGGTCATGAAGCGCAGGAGGGACTTGCCCGTCTGTTCGGCCAGCCAGCTATCGAGAGCGGTCTGCGAGGAAAGTGAAGTCGCCAGCGACATGATCAGAAATAACCTTCCTGCTTCTTCTTTTCCATCGACCCCACGGAGTCGCTGTCGATCAGCCGTCCTTCGCGTTCGGACGTCCGGCTCGCCTGCATCTCCATGATGATCGATGGCAGGTCTGCCGCATCGGAGCGGATGGCGCCGGTGAGTGGATAGCAGCCGAGGGTCCGGAACCGGACCACTTCCTCGCGCGGCGTCTCCCCCGGATTGAGCGGCAGGCGATCGTCATCGACCATGATCAGCGTGCCCGACCGTTCGACCACCGGTCGCGGCTTGGCGAAGTAGAGCGGCACGATGGGGATCTGCTCGGAATAGATGTAGGTCCAGACGTCGAGCTCGGTCCAGTTCGAGATCGGGAAGACGCGCATGCTCTCCCCGGGATTGAGCCGGGTATTGAAGGTCCGCCAGAGCTCGGGACGCTGGTTCTTCGGATCCCAGGCATGGCTGGCATTGCGATGCGAGAAAATGCGTTCCTTGGCCCGAGACTTTTCCTCGTCACGGCGCGCGCCGCCGATGGCAGCGTCGTAGCGTCCCGCTGTCAGAGCCTGCCGCAGCGCCGCGGTTTTCATGATGTCGGTATAGCGCGAGGAGCCGTGATCGAAAGGGTTGATGCCGTCGCGCACACCCTCGGCATTGGTATGGGCAATGAGGTCGAAGCCGTATTCTTCCGCCGTCCGGTCGCGGAAGGCGATCATTTCGCGAAACTTGAATGTCGTATCGACATGCAGCAACGGGAACGGAATCTTGCTCGGGAAAAACGCCTTGCGCGCCAGGTGCAGCAGCACGCTGGAGTCCTTGCCGATGGAATACATCATGACCGGCCGCTCGAAACTGGCGGCCACTTCGCGCAGTATCTCGATGCTTTCCGCTTCGAGCGTCTGCAGATGCGTCAATCGGCTGGTCACAGGGGTAAACTCCGTCATGCAACAGCAAGGCGAGAACGTGCTGTTGGTATGACGGGGTCAGGTTGGCATCAAGCCAAAAACTGTAGGAAATGCGGGGGTTTCAGCCCCCTTGAGCACAATCGTCTCATAGCTTGGCGAGCACTGAAATTCCGCTCTCCGCACGCCAGCGCAGACGCTTTGCGCAGTTCGCCCGACCAATTTCAGGCGCAAAAAAAGTTTCGCCGTTCCCCTCAGGCAGCCGGGAGTTCGAGCCGCGGTTCGCTCCGCGGCAGGGAAAGCCCCGCGGCACTGCTGCGGGCGAAAGCCGTCATCACGCCGCGCGCCGCCTTGCGAGCGAGCGAGATATTCTGTTCGCTGAGGTAGGAGAAGGCTTCTTCGAGCTCGACGGGAATGCTGCCTTCGTATTCTTCGAGCAGTTCCTCGGTGAGAGCCGTAACCACGTAGTGGCGGGCCGCCAGGTCGTCGGTGAGGTCGGTGCTGCGGGCGTGCAGCACGAGGCGCACCAGCAGGCGCCCGACAGCGGCATTGAGGCCGCATCGTGCCATCAGCGCCGCCAGCGCCGCGCGGCTGCCGTGTTCAAGCAGGGAGAGAACCTTGTCGCGCGAGCTGCCGGAAAGATTGGCAAGGCATGCCGAAAAGAAGAGGACACGCCCGGTGGCCACCGAATGCAGCAGCACCCGCGTATTCATCCGGTCCGAGCCGACGAGATCGTCCACGAACTGGTCGCGACGCTCGATCGAGGCAGTCTCCCCGATATTGGACAGCGCAGAATCGGCGCCGTCGCGCAATAGCCGCTCGAGCCGTGCGGGCGCCAGCGATCCCTTCACCAGGCGGCAGTTGCGCAGGGCTTCGGTAGCAAGACCCACCAGATGCAGCCGTGCCTGATCAGGCAGGGTGGCGAGAGCCAGCAGCGCGCCGCGCAGTTCGGCGTCGTCGCCCTTTTCCGTGGCGAGCTGCAGAAGCACAGCTTCGCCAATCGACTGCCCGGGTCGGCGCAGTATGCGCAGGGAAATCGATTTGTCGCCGCGGCCGATCAGCGTTTCCGCCATGCGTGCCGTCAGGGTCTGGCGCTGCACGATTGCCAGCAGCGTTGCGCTGTCGCCGGTCCGCGCCAGCGGCAGCATGTCCACATCGACCAGCACGGGCGAGTATTGAAGCACGGCGCGCGCGATGATGGCGCTGTCCCGCAGCAGGGCCAGCATCAGCGGCCGCGGCGCCTCGCTCGAATGCAGCAGCCCGTAGGCAAGCGCAGCGCGAACCTTCACCGAGGGATCGTCGAGAAAGGATATCAGCGCCGCGTAAAGCGCGGCATGTTCGTCGGCAGGACCATCGTGATTGAGATAGGCCATCGCGGCGAGATGGGCCGCATGGCCACGCGCATCGCTATCGCTCGACTGCGAAAGCTCCGAAAACGCGTTGTACCCGATCATGTTCTTCTCCGCACTTGCGGAAAACACCTTAGCGGGCAGTGTTTAAGGAACGGTTCACCATAAATCGGCCCATGGCGCCGGAGCTTACTGGCTGTAGAGCTGCGTGAAGAAGGCGCTGCCTTCGCCGCCCGTCGCTTCCTGCTCTTCGGGCACGGTCTTGAACAGGCCGGTAAAGGACATGTTTTCGGGCGAGAACCGAGACGGCAGCGGCGGCGCGGCTTCGGGAGCAGATGTGCCGCCCTGCCCGTTCATCTGCTGCGCCGTGAAGGCCGCATTGCCGCCCTCATGCTTGGCGACCAGCACCTGATAGACCTGACGGATGGTGCGGGCCTGGCCATCGCTATTGTAGAAGATCGCCCGATTGGCGGCGGCCTGACGGGGAAAGAGGTTGACCGCAACCTGGTCCGGGTTCTCGAGCCCGGCGCGAAACATCTTCTCGGCGCCCTGGGCGCCCAGGAAATGCGCGATGTAGAGTTCGCCCGCACTCGGCATGCGCCCGAAAACCGAACGGAGATATTCCCCGTTCGACCGGGTGAAGGCCGCTGCCAGATCGGCCGCGATCTGCGGGTTTTCGCGCAGGGCCAGGATCTGCGCCCGCTGGCCGGGATCGCCAACGACATAGTCGCCGCCCGAAGTCCGGGAGATTTGATCGGCATAGGACTGGTATCCAAGCCGCGGGCCTTGTTCCTTCATCACCTGCAGCCAGGTGCCTTCGAGAAACTGGAAGAGGCCGACCGCCGACGATGTGCTGGCGCGCGCCTGCGGGTTGAGGCTGCTCTCCCGAATGGCCGTCTGCACCAGATAGCCGAAGTCCACGCCGCTGCGATTGCCCGCAGCGGTCAGTGCGCTGGCGAGGGTCTGTGGTATCGAAACTGGCTGGACACCCATGACGGGCTTTCGGCTCGGTGAATCAGTTACCAGACATTAACACCTGACAGCGTTAACGCGGCGTTAACCACCCTGCCCCCGGCGCCCGCCAGCGCGTCACGACGCTCGCAAGGTCCGGGCGTGGCCGGTCTTCGGGCACGATCGCGGGTGTCCCGATATGCACGAAGCCGACGAAACGCTCGCCCGGCAAGGCGCCCAGCATGCTGGCGGCAGCATCGTCGAAGGTGAACCAGCGCGTGATCCAGGTGGCGGCGAACCCCAGCGCATGCGCTGCGTGGACCAGGTTGAACGCCACGTTGCCGGCCGAAAGCAACTGCTCCATTTCCGGCGCTTTTTCGCTCGGCTTTGGCGAAGAGATGATGCCGATGGTCAGCGGCATGGGCAGGAAGCGGTTCCGCTCGATATCGAGACCTTGCTCGTCCAGCGCCGGATTGTTGGCTGCCGCGATGGCCGCCAGGGCGTCGCCGGCAGCGCGCCTGTCATCGCCTGCGATAATGACGAGACGCCACGGCGTCAGCTTGCCATGATCGGGCACGCGGGTGGCAATGGTCAGCATGGTCGCCAGCTCATCCGCATTGGGCCCGGGCTCCTTGAGAAAGGCGGGACCGACTGAGCGTCGGGTCAAGAGGTAGTCACGGACGGCTGGGTTCACGGGCATGCGGTGGCTCCTTTGCCTATCCCCATAGCCGTCACGCAAATGTATGGCCAGTCGCACCAGAAAAAATGCCGCCCTAATGGGTAGACCGGTTCCAATATTCGCATGAGTGTGACACAGCTTTTCCCCATTCCTGACCTACTTGCACCGGAGAGTCGGTCTTTGAAAATGCCCGTGGCAGCCGGAGTTCTAATGCGTTCACTCAGGCAATTTGCCGTCCTTCTGGCTGTACTGGCCGGCTTTGCCACGGCAGTCCCGACTGCTCCCATTTTTGCACAGGACAGCACCGAGATTCCGCCGCTGCCGCGTCCCCGGCCGGATCGCGACGCCACCGCCGAGCCGGCGGCAAGCAACGCCGATGGCACCGCAACAGACGCGATCGCGGCTGTGACAAGCGTTCCCCAGCCGGTGACCCTGACTGCACGGATCACCCAGGATGGCACGCCCATTCCCGAGGGGGTCGTGTGGCGGGTATTCGAGAGCACGCCGGATGCCAATGGCGAGATGGCCCTGGTGGCCAAGGCCGAAAGCGGTTCAGCCTCCCTCGAATTGCCCCCCGGCGACTACGTCGTGCACGTTGCCTATGGCCAGGCCCAGGTGAGCGAAACCTTGTCCGTCGTGCCCGGCGAAAACACGCACAACGTCGTTCTCGACGCCGGAGCCCTCAGGCTCAATTCGGCAGTATCGGGCGACATCCCGATCTCTCCGGCCCTGCTCCATTTCGACATTTATACATCGGGTGCCGAAGAAACGCGGGCACTGATCGCCGACAACCTGCCGCCCAACGAAATCGTCACCCTCAACGCCGGCACCTACCACATCGTCTCGCGCTTCGGCGCCATCAACGCGGTGGTCCGCGCCGACCTGCGTGTCGAACCCGGACAATTGACCGATGCGACGCTCTATCATCACGCCGCCGAGGTCTCCTTCAAGCTGGTATCGGAAGAAGGCGGCGAAGCGATCGCGGACGTGGAATGGACGGTCAAGACCGGTGACGGCGCGACCATCTTCAGCGAACGCGGCGCCTTTCCCTCGACAGTGCTCTCCGAGGGGGAATATCTCGTCCTCGCCAAGCTCGGTGACCAGGTCTACAACCGCGAGGTCGAGGTCCAGCCCGGCGGGCCGCGCGAAATCGAAGTCCTCACGACCGTCTATCAATAAACCTCGACGCCGAGACGGCTGCCGGCGTGGTCGTTTCGGTCGTGCCGTCGCGACTGTGTCTCATTTGCACAATAGGCGATCGGCGTTTACTTGTGTGCTTGAACGGCGTCCCGGCACTGCCCAGATGCCACGCATGGAACGGGAGAACACCATGTTGAACACGACCACCAATGGCCGTCTCAAGGCCATTGCCGCTGTCTGCCTCGTCGGCATTGCCCTGCCAGCTAGCGCAGTCGTGGCCAAGGAAAAGACCAAGCCGGCAGCGCAGACCGAAAGCAAGATGGAGATCGACTATTCGGTTTCCATTCCCAGCATCGATGCGGTGGATTCCAGTCTCCCCGACAACGTCCTCAACGATATCCTCAGCGGCAACCTGGTCGACCACGCCGAAGAACTGGCCGGCCTCGATGCGACCAGCATCACTGTTCCCGAAATCGTCGTGACAGTGACATCCGAAACGGACGACGGCACTCAGGAAGCGACCGTCACTTTTGCCGATCTGTCGTTCGACAACATCGTGGATGGTCAGGCCGAATATGTCAGCGTCTCCGGCATCACCCTTGCGGCAGAGGACACAACCTTCAGCTTCGGCGCCCTGTCGGCGGCAGATCTCAATATCGCCGGCATCCTGGGCATTTATGGCCTGGTAGACAGCACCCAGACCGAGCTCCAGGTCATCTACAAGGACTTCTCGGCAGAAGGCGGATCGCTCGAGGCGGAAGATGTCTCCTGCACCGTGGGCCCGGTTTCGGGATCCGAATTCAAGGCTCGGCCGCTCAAGTCGTCCTTCGCCGAAATGATCGCCATCGGCCAGGCCCTCGAGGACGATCCCGACATGACCGATCCGGCCCTGACCGGCAAGTTCATCAGGATGTATGCCGACATCCTCACCGCCTTCGAGACCTCCGAAGTGATCTTCGGCGGCATGGACTGCAGCGGCGTCGACGACGACGGCCAGGCCGTGAGCTTCGCGCTCGGCAGCATGACCATGGGCGCCATGAGCCCCGGCTACTATCCGTCAATCTCGATGAACGATTTCAGCATCGAAGTGGAAGGCGACGGCTCCTTCACGCTTGATAATTTCACGTTCAAGCCCATGGACCTGACCAACCTGATCGCCCTGCTGGAGGGGGCTCCGGAGCGCGTCGACGAGGCCTGGTTCGAAGCCAATGCCCGCGCGCTCATCCCGGCGATGGAAGGTGTTGCGCTGACTGGGCTCGATATCGATGTTCCTGATCCGGAAAATCCCGACAGCCGCATCCAGGCCAAGGTCGGCGCGTTTGACCTGACGTTGGGCAATTACATCAACGGCATCCCCGCAGACCTCGACGTTTCGGCGGCCAATATCCAGGCCGAAATCCCCGCAGACAGCGGCGACGAGACGCTCGATCAGCTGCGCGCCCTTGGCGTCACCGACATCGATGCCGGCTTCCGCATTGCCGCAAGTTGGGATGGCGATACCGACACCATCGCCATCGAGGAAGTATCGATGACCGGCGTCGACCTGGCAACGGTCCAGCTGGCCGGCACGATCGCCAACGTGACCGAAGCCCTGTTCTCGCTCGACACCGATGCGGCGCTCGCCGCCGGCATGGGCATCGCGGTCAGCGACCTCGATCTCACCGTGACTGATGCCGGACTGTCCGACATCATCCTCGCCGTCGCCGCAGCCGATCAGGGTGCCGATCCGGCATCCATGCGACCGATCTTTGCCGGCCTCGCGCAGGGCACCGTGATCAGCATGATGGCCGGCGCTGCAGACGCCGCCAAGCTGGGCGAGGCCGTCAACGCCTTTGTCGCAGGCAAGGCCAAGACCCTGATGATCGGCATCGAAGCCAAGACCCCGCCGGGTCTCGGCATGCTCGACTTCATGCAAGCCGAAGACGATCCCGCAACCTTGCTGAGCAAGGTCAACGTCAGCGCCGAAGCCAAGTAGCAGCTTCAAGGGCCGCCTTCGGGCGGCCCTTCTTCATTGCGCAGGGCCCCGGTCGCGATTCCAAGCGCCAGGTCGAGCAACCGCGCCGCTTCCGCCTCGGTGGCCCCCTCTGCGTAGCACCGCAATTCAGGCGCATTGCCCGAAGCGCGGAAATGCACCATCCCGCCCGACCGCAGCCAGACCTGAACGCCATCCACTGCCGCACGCCGCAGCGGCGCATCGGCCTGGAAGACATTTTTCGCGTAGGCCTCGTCAGTGTCGAGACGGTGGAGGAACGACGCACTCACGCTTCCGGGGACGCCCGTCAAACGATCGGACGCCGTCGCCTTCAGCCCCAATCCACTCACAAGATCGCCGACGCTCGTCCCCCGCCGCGCGACCTCATCCAGGAAGCAAAGCAGCGGCAGCATGGCGTCGCGCGTTCGGAGCGCCGGCAGGTCCTGCCCTCGCAACTGAATGCCGGGACCCACAAGCACCCCGCCATTGGCCTCGAAACCGACCACGCCCGGCCCGGCTTCTTCCATGGCAGCGATGACGAACGGCGACCCCACCCGCGCCCGGATGACCCTCTCGAACCAGCCCAGGTTCTCGATAGCGGAATTGGACGTCACCGGAGTCGCAATGGCGCGTGCTCCCAGGTAGCGCGCCGTTACCAGACCGAGGACATCGCCGCGGACGAAGCGCCCTTGGCCATCCATGAGGAGCGGGCGATCCCCATCGCCGTCAGTGGACACGAGCGCATCGAGCCGATGCTGCAAAACCAGATCGGGCATCGGCGCAAACACGGGGTCGCCAAACGCCTCGGTATCCACCGGCACGAACGTGTCGCTCCGCCCCAGCGGCACGACCTCCGCGCCATGGAGGCGCAAGACTTTTCCCAGCAAGTCACGCGACACGCTGGAATGCTCGAAGACCCCGACGCGCAAACCACGAAGGGCCGCACGTGGCAACGACGCGCTGTAGCGGGCGAGGTAGCGCCGGGTCGCAGCGGCCGATTCATCTGCAGTGAAGCCGGTGCCGCAGGCGACAGGTCCCCCGGGAAGGTGATGGAGGATCCGCGTTTCGTCGGCTTTGCCGATTTCGCCGGTCGGGCGATAGAATTTGAGGCCGTTGCGGTCGGACGGGATGTGGCTGCCGGTCACCATGATCGCGGCGCCGCCTGACGCCTCGGCGTGAAGCGCAAGGGCCGGAGTCGGCAAGGTGCCGCAGTCGATGGCGATCAACCCGGCGCCGCTGATGGCGGCAGCGCAATCGCGGGCGATCGCAGCGCTCGACGGCCTGAGATCGCGGCCAATACAGACCCTGGTCACGGGCCCCGAGGCACCGTCGTTCAGCGTTCGCGTGAACGCCGAGGCGTAGCGCCGGGCAGGCTCACCCTCGAGATCAGAAACCAGGCCACGCAGGCCACTCGTGCCAAACTTGAGACTGCTCATGCTGCCCCCGGGACAAGCCGTCCCCCGCAGATTAGGGCGTCACAGGTTTTCGTACAATCTGTCGGTGCTCGCTCAGTCCTCGCCGCTCGGCCGCTCGCGCAGGCGCTTGACGGTAGAGCGCACCGACTTTCCATCGAGCCGGCGGGTCTTCGAGGCCAAGGTCGGACGGGTCGCGATCCGCGGTTTGGGCACGAACGCTCCTTCCCGCAGCAAGGCGACGAGGCGAGCCTGGGCCTCCGCCCGGTTGAGTGGTTGATCCCGATGCGAGTTGGAGGTGATGACGATCACCCCATCCTTGGTGAGGCGGCTGCCGGCCAGCGCCTCGATGCGCCGTTTCATCGGCTCGGGAATGTTGGGAGAGTTGAGAAGATCGAAACGCAGCTGGACGGCGCTGGCCACCTTGTTGACGTTCTGGCCGCCCGGCCCCGATCCGCGCACGAAACTCTCCTCGAGCTCGGAGGCCTCGATCGATACGGTGCGGGTGATCTGGATGCGATCGGCCACCAGCGCCCCCTGCCCTCAGCGCTTCCAGCGACCGGTGAAGTAGACTTCCTCGTCGTGGATGATGCGCCCCTTTTCTGTCGTCCGGTACTTGCCCGGCCCGGCTTCCTCGATCCAGTTCTTCTTGAGCATGCCGGCAAAGACCTTCTCGCCCACGTCCTTGAAGTCGTCAGGGCCGAGCACCTTGTCTTCGCCCAGGTGATAAAGGGCCTTCATTTCTCGGTTGGAGGGACGTTGCGGCATGGTGATCTATCCTAGAACTGGCCGGTGAGCCCGAGCCCGGCACCGAAGCGCAGCCGTTGAAAACCGCCGGGATGGGTCGAGGCCGAAGCTGTCGCCGGCGCGAAGGTGGCAATGCCCACGCCGAGATCGAGCCCGGCCTCGGTATTGACGGTCAGCGCCAGCGCTTCGGTCAGCTGCTTGCGGTAGGTGACGCCGGCATCGAGGCTGAGCGTGGCATTGCGGTATAGAATATTGGGCGTCGGCCCCAGATCGTTGCGCAGCAGGTGACTGTCGTCCACGAAAAAGCCGCCCAGCAAGGCCGCCACATCGAGTGCGATGCCGTCGTCCGGCCCCAGCGCCGTTTCGGCGCGCAGTCCGCCACCGATCCCGGCGCCATAAGCCAGTTGCTGGAGCACGGCCAGATCATCGGGCCGGGTGCCCCCCAGGCACACGGCGTTGCACCGCAAGCCATAACTGGTGATCCGTTGCACCTCCACCTGGCCGCGCAGGAACGGCGTAGCCGACCAGCGCTCCCCCAGGGCATATTGGAGCGGCGCCAGGGCTGTAACCCGCCCGGTCAGCCCATAGTCCTGCCGTGCGTCGCTGGAGGTGTCCGAGAAAAGGACCGCGCCGGCATAGTAGTCGCGATCGCGAAAGGCTCCGCCGCCGAGCCCGAACACCGTTGCCTCGCCGGCAATGGCCCAGCCGTCCCGATCGCCCTCGACACCGACCGTCAGCGTCGGGCTCACCAGCGTGGGATATTCGAGGACGCTGGTCGGATTGCCCAGCGTGGCCAGGGCCCCGGAGGCGTCGTGCCAGAGTGCGAAGGACTGAACGGCGACGCCCGTGCCCACATGGATGTCGAATGCGGCAGCCGGAGCCGCCGCAAACACCAATCCTGCGAGCACACCCGCCCTGATCATCAGGCGGCCTTGTGCGCTTTTTCCTTAAGGTCCGGCGGGGTCGCCTCGGCCATCAGCGCCACCAGCGCATCGGTGAATGGCTGGACCTTCTGGCCCTCGCTGCCCAGGCGACGCACCGAGATGGTGCCCTCCTCGGCCTCGCGGCGGCCGACCACGAACATCACCGGCACCTTCTGCACCGAATGTTCGCGGACCTTGTAGTTGATCTTCTCGTTGCGGGTATCGATTTCGGCGCGGATACCCGCGTCGCGCAACTGCCGGACCAGCTTTTCGGCATAGTCGTCAGCTTCCGAAACGATGGTGGCAACCACCACCTGCGTCGGCGCCAGCCAGAACGGCAGCTTACCCGCGCTGTTCTCGATCAGGATGCCGATAAAGCGCTCGAAACTGCCCAGCACCGCGCGGTGCAGCATGATCGGGCGATGCCGGCTGCCGTCGGCGCCCACATATTCGGCGTCCAGCCGTTCGGGCAGGTTCGGGTCGACCTGCAGCGTGCCGCACTGCCAGTCACGGCCGATGGCGTCGGTCAGCACGAATTCCAGCTTCGGACCATAGAAGGCACCCTCCCCGGGGAAAATGGTGAAGTCGTAACCGGCAGCCTTGCAGGCATTGCCGAGTGCGGACTCCGCACGATCCCAGCTTTCCTCCGAACCGATCCGCTTTTCGGGCCTGGTCGAGAGCTTGATGCGCCATTCCGTGAAGCCGAGATCGGCATAGACGCTGGCCAGAAGATCGATGAACTTCTTCGTCTCGGCTTCGATCTGCTCCTCGGTGCAGAAGATGTGGGCGTCATCCTGGGTAAACCCGCGCACGCGCATGATGCCGTGGAGCGCGCCGGACGGCTCATAACGGTTGCAGGAACCGAATTCGGCCATGCGCAGCGGCAGATCGCGGTAGGACTTAAGACCGTGGTTGAACACCTGCACGTGGCACGGGCAATTCATCGGCTTCAGCGCGTTGACCGTCTTGGTCTTGGCATGTTCCTCGTCCACTTCGACGATGAACATGTTCTCCTGGTAATTGTCCCAGTGCCCGGACGCTTCCCACAGCTTTCGGCTGACGACCTGCGGCGTATTCACCTCGACATAGCCATCGGCGCGCTGCTTGCGGCGCATATAGTCCTGCAGGGCAACGTAGATGCTCCAGCCCTTGGGATGCCAGAACACCTGCCCCGGAGCTTCTTCCTGCATATGGAACAGGTCGAGATCGCGGCCGATCTTGCGGTGGTCGCGCTTTTCCGCTTCTTCCACCATCAGCAGATAGGCGTCGAGTTCTTCCTTGGTCGCGAACGCCGTGCCGTAGATGCGGCTGAGCACTTCGCGATCCGAGTCACCGCGCCAATAGGCCCCGGCCACCTTGGTCAGCTTGAACGCCTGGCCGACATCCTTGACGCTCCGCATATGCGGACCGCGGCAAAGGTCCATCCATTGGCCCTGCTTGTACATCTTGATCGACTGATCGGCCGGAATGGCGTCGACCAGCTCGACCTTGAACGCTTCGCCCTTGGCCGCGAACCAGTCCTTGGCCTGGTCGCGCGTCCAGACTTCCTTGGTGAAGGCGGCGCCGCGCTCGACGATCTCGCTCATCTTCTTTTCGATGACGCGCAGCTCGTCTTCCGTAAACGGACCGGCTGGACGGTAGAAGTCGTAAAAGAAGCCGTTCTCGATCACCGGTCCGATCGTCACCTGCGTATCGGGCCAGAGTTCCTGGACCGCTTCGGCAAGCACGTGCGCAGCATCGTGCCGGATCAGCTCGAGGACGTCCTTGGAGCCGCTGTCACGCGTCACGAATTCGATCGTGCCATCGGCGTCGAGCGAGTCGGACAGATCTGACAGCGCGCCGTTCCACTTCATGGCTACCGTCTTCTTGGCGAGGCTCTTGGAGATGCTCTCCACGATCGCGGTGCCGGTAGTGCCGCGCGTAAATTCGCGAGCAGCACCATCGGGGAACGTCACCTTGATCGACATTTTCAGTCTCCAGAAATCGGGTTGAATGCAGCCGAAAGCGCTGCAAGGCGGCCTGAATAGCATGGATTTGCATTTGTGCCAGCCCGAGCCGTCGCATCGGCTGCGAGCGCACTGGCCTCAGCGCCAGCGACCATACCGCCAGGGCATATACCACCGCCCCCCTTCAGAAATCCTTTCCGGAACCGGGTCGTATCCATGCGTCCCGCCCGGACGGCAGCGCCAGAAGCGGGCTAAGCCCATCCAGCCGCCCGGCCAGAAGCCGAACTGCCATATGGCGTCCCGCGTATATTCCGAACAGGTCGGCAGGTGGCGGCAGGTCCGGCCCGCAAAGGCCGACAAGGTGTAGCGGTAGACGGTGATCAGAAACACAGCCGCGACCTTGAAAGGCAGGTCCACGGCGCGCCAGAAGATGTCGCTGACTCTGCTTGTCACGGCGTCGACGCAACCGTTTGCAAAGACTCGATCTTTTCCAGCGCTGCCTCGACCGCATCGAACACCAGCAGCGTCGACAGATGTCGTGCGGGGTAGTCGCGAACCGGTTCGAGATACTTGAGATCGTCCCATTTGCCCTGGGGCGGTGCACCGGCACTTTTCAGCATGTCGTGCATGGCCGAACGCACCCGGCGAAACTCATCGACGCGGGTCCCGACGATTTCGCGGGCAACGACGGCAGCCGAAGTCTGGCCAAGCGCGCATGCCGAGACATCGTGGCCATAGGCGGTAATGACGCCATCGCGGACCTTGAGGTCGACCTCGACCACCGAGCCGCAGACACGGCTGACTTTCCGGGCGCTGGCATCGGGCTCATCCAGCCGTGCCGCCTGGCGGGCGTTTCCCGCAAGATCGAGGATCCTTTCGGAATAGAGATCGCTCAGTTCCATTGTGCCGACAAATCTGTTTCTTGTTCCGGTCTCGTTCCACTTCTATATAGGGGCACTCCCCCGGACTGTCAGCAAATCTGGTGCCGACATGATCCGAAGCGCATTAACCTGCGTTATAGGGATGGTCGCAACGCAAGGAGCTCGACCCATGGATGCCCACGTCAATCCGCTCAAGCCTGCGACCGCCAACTCGAACGTACCATCCCGTCCAAGCCGCGAAGAAGCCGAAGCAGCTGTCCGCACCTTGATCGCCTGGGCAGGCGACGACCCCAACCGCGAGGGCCTGCTGGAAACCCCGGCGCGCGTTGCCAAGGCCTACGGCGAATTGTTTGCCGGATACGACCTGGACGCCAAGGCGGTCCTGTCCAAGACCTTCAAGGAAGTGGGCGGTTACGACGATCTCGTCCTCGTAAAGGGCATCCCTTTCTACGCCCACTGCGAACACCACATGGTGCCTTTCTACGGCCAGGCGCACATCGCCTACCTCCCCCATGATGGGGTTGTGGGCCTGTCAAAGCTCGCGCGGCTTGTCGAAGTGTTCGCGCGCCGCCTGCAGACGCAGGAAACCATGACGGCGCAGATCATCGATGCCATCAACGAGAACCTTGGCCCCCGCGGCGCCGCAGTCATGCTCGAAGCCGAGCATATGTGCATGACCATGCGCGGCGTCCGCGCCCATGACGTCAAGACTGTGACCCATCGCTTCACCGGCGTCTTTGCCGAGGACCGTGTCGAGCAGGACCGCTTCTTCGCCATGGTTGGTCATCGTTGAGCATGACGAGGACGCGCGTGCGTCCTCTTCCGCTTTGACGCTACCGCGTTTGCCGGGTCCATTTTTGCGCTGGCGTCTTGATGCCCGAAGGTCTAGACCGGCCCGGCAATGACAGACCCTTCCTTACGGAACGAAACCTTCGAGAACAGCACGGCGCTTTAGCGCACCGGTTTCGGCGCGCAACCGCGCCCGCAACCATGGAGCCAGCCATGCTGAAAGCGTTTACCTGCACCAACGATCTGTTGACCGAAGCCGCATTTGCAGGGGACGCCACGGGGCTCGTCTGGATCGACCTCGAAAATCCCACGCGCGAGGAAGACCAGTTGGTCGAGCAGGCGCTGGGCATCGTCATCCCGTCGCAGGCCGACATGGCCGAGATCGAACTATCGTCCCGGCTCTATCACGAAGACGGCGCGGAATTCCTGACCCTCACCGCCCTCGCCAATCTCGACCACGACGACGCCATCAAGATGCCCGTGACCTTTATTCTCAAGGGCACGACACTGGTGACGGTCCGCTGGTGCGATCCGCGCCCCTTTGCGGCCTACCGTACCCGCGCCGCCAGGCAGAAGGACATGCCCTCGCGCACCGGAGAGCATGTCATGCTCGGACTGCTCGAGGCGCTGATCGACCGGATGGCCGATGCGCTCGAACGCTTGGGCACCGACGTCGACCACATCTCCCGCGAAATTTTCCGGAACAAGGCCCGCAATGTCTCCAAGAAAACGCGCGACCTGCAGGCCGTGATCGAGAAAATCGGCAACAAGGCCGAACTGCTCAACCTCATCCAGGAGAGTCTCGTCAGCATCGGTCGTCTCACCGCCTATCATGCCGCCATGGACGACGCGCCGCGCAAAACCGTTGCTGCGCGCGAGAACCGCAATCTGCTCAAGGTCATCCAGCGCGATGCCTTGTCGCTGGGCGACCATGCAAGGGCACTCAATGGCCGCGCCAGCTTCCTGCTCGATGCCACCCTGGGCCTCATCAATCTCGAGCAGAACCAGATCATCAAGATTTTCTCGGTCGCCGCGGTTGTCTTCCTGCCGCCCACGCTCGTCGCTTCGATCTACGGCATGAACTTCGACATCATGCCGGAACTGCACTGGGATTTCGGCTACCCCTTCGCGATCGTCCTCATGGTGGTCTTCGCGGTGCTGCCCTACATCTTTTTCAAGCGCAAGGGCTGGCTGTAGGCGCGCGTTTGGGCACCCTCTTCCCGTGCCTGCCCATACACGCTAAAGCCCGCCCAGCAGAACGGAGCTCCGGCCATGACCATCGCCTTCGCCGATCCCAAGTCGCTCGATCATGCCGCGCTCGAAGAGGGTACGGCCTTCGCACCGCGCTTCGACGCGCATGGCCTGATCACTGTGGTGACCACCGAAGCGGGCAGCAATGACGTGCTCATGGTGGCCCACATGAATGCCGAAACGCTGTCCCTCACCCTCGAAACCGGGATTGCCCATTACTGGTCCCGGTCGCGCAAGGCGATCTGGAAAAAGGGCGAGACGTCAGGCGAACTGCAGGAAGTGGTCGAGTTGCGGACTGACTGCGATCAGGACTGCATCGTCATGGTAGTGCGGCAGACCGGTCGCGGTGCGGCCTGCCACACCGGACGCAAAAGCTGCTTCTATCGCCGCGTCGCGGTGTCTGACAGCGAGGCGCGCCTTGAAGACACCGGCCTGCCCCGCCTGTTCGATCCGCATGCTGTCTACGGTCACTAGAGCTTCCGCTCGAACAACTGCACGAGCAGGAAGCCCGCCAGAAAGCCGCCCAGGTGAGCCTGCCATGCAATGGCCAGGCTCGACCCCGTGAGCAGGGGCACAAGCGGCACGGCCGCGTTCAAGCCGATCCAGATCAGCGTGAACCAGCGCGAGCGCGGATTGACGAACACGTCGCGAATGCTGGCGAGCCTGCGGCCGAGCACGACGCGTTCACCCGTCTCCGGATGGGTGGCCACCAGCACGGGCTGGAACATGAACCGGATGGCGGCCCCGGTCAGCCCTGCAACGCCGCCCGATGCGCCGATCAGGTACACTTGACTATAGAGCGTCGTGACCGCGAACAGCGCCGCCCCACCCGCTGCCGACAGCAGAAACAGGACCAGCATGGGGCCCGCGCCGTAACGCCGGACTACGGGTGTCGCAAAGATGACGAGCCAGGCCACATTGATCAGCAGGTGATCCCAACCGGCATGCAGGAAGGCATGCGAAAACGGTGTCCAGATCAGGGGAATGACGATGGTCGGATCCACCTCGGCCAGCACGATTCGATACGGCTGAAACGCAAACCAGAAGAGCAGCTGAACTTGCCCGTCGGGGTTAAGAACAAAGGTTGACGCCAGATGAATCGCGATCAGAACGCCGGCGAGAACTGCGATGCCCGCCGGCAGCAGGAAAATGGGCTCGGGTCCCTGAGGCGGCTGATTTACGGGCGTCTGCGGGTTCTCGCTCATCGTTTTCGTCCTGAAGCCGTGGTGTCCTGCGGGCCTTCGTCGGCTTTTCCACATTTCGCCACAGACGTTAACCTTAAAACTTCTTTAAGCGGGCTTTTGGCGCCGCCTTTTGCCAATGTCAGGAGCGCGGCGAACCCGGTCCTGGGGCGCCCAGTCGACTCCAGATGCGGACCTCAACGATGCAGATGCCGAGCACGAAGACCCTCTATACCTATTGGAACGCGATTCGTGGCTCCCGCAGTGCTCCGGACCGTCGTGATATCGATCCGACCCGCATCCGCGAGGCGCTCGCTCATACCTTCATTCTGGAGCTCGACGGCCAGGATAAATTCTCCTTCCGTCTGGCGGGTTCCCACCTCTGCACCAGCTATTGCCGCGAACTGAAGGGTCGCTCGTTTTCCGCGCTCTGGCACGACCGCGACAATGACGCGATGGAAACGCTGATCCGCGCGGTGACCGAGGATCATGCCGTCGCCCTCGTGACGTTCCAGGGCACGACGGCATTGCAGACCAAGGTAAGCTTCGAAACCATCCTCATGCCGCTGCGCCACAACGGCTCGACCCACACCCGTATCCTTGGCGCCATGTCCGCTCTCGATGAGCCCTACTGGCTTGGGGTACAGCCCATTCTCGAGCAGCGGATCACCGGCCTGCGCCTGATCTGGCCCGACGAGATTTCTGCCGAGGAAACGGCCCGCGAAGTACTGGCGAGCGTTGTCAACGACGTTGAATTCCCTGCCCCGGTCTCGACCTCGGGCATGCCGACCACCGTCTATGGCCGCACCGCCCGTCGGTACGCGCACCTGGCGGTCATCGACGGCGGACGCAACTGACGAACCCGGGCATTTGAGGCATAGGCGAGCGCCTTGCCTCACCAAGCGTTAACCAAGACACGCTAACCTTGCTGTGGATTTCCCCAGGGCGTGGAACAGGTTGACGCATGCTCATCGACGACATTTCAGCGCCAGCGACGAACCACGGCCTGCACACCGCAGCCGCCGACCGTCGATTTCAGCGTGTCAATGTGTCGATCCTGGGCCGCTATATGCTGGCTGACCGGAGGGAATTTCCCTGTCAGGTCTTGTCCATGTCTCCCGGCGATGCAGTCGTGATCGCACCCGTTCCCGGCATCGTCGGCGAACGCATCATCGCCTATCTCGACCACCTCGGCCGTATCGAGGGCACGATTCTGGCGCAGGTCGACGGCGGCTTCATCATGGATATCGCTGCCTCCCCACGGAAGCGCGACAAGATGGCAGCGCAGCTCACCTGGCTGGCCAACAAGGACCTGCTCAACCTGCCCGAGGACCGTCGGCATGAGCGCGTCGTCCCCGACATCCGTCATTCCACGGTCGTTCTCGATGATGGCCGCCGCTACAATTGCAAGATCATCGACATCTCGCTCTCGGGTGCGGCCATCGAGCTCGACGTGCGTCCGGCCATGGGCACGCCGATCACGCTCGGCCGCATGCGCGCCCGGGTCGTCCGTCATTTCCAGAATGGCGTCGCGGTCGAATTTGCCGCCGCCCAGGAAATGCTGACAGTCGTCCAGCAAAACCTCCGCATGAACTGAGCCCGACGTTAGCAGCCTGCTAACGAATTGGCGCTCAGCGCTATGGTAAATGCACCCTCAAACGCATCGATAAAACACGCATAAAAACTGCATCTTACTTTTCGGATCGGCGCAATTCGCCATCCCTAGTGTGGTCTCCATCAGGGAGACTACACAATGTCATTCACCACCAAGGCGCTGTTTTCCGGCTTGATTACCGCGCTTCTGGCGCTGGCGCCGATCGCTCCGGCCGCCGCACTCGACCTCACCAACGTCGCCTTCATCCAGACCTCGGCCGGCACGACATCCATCCCCGTCGGCCACATGGAGTTCTGCAACAGCCATCCCGCCGAATGCCGCCCGAACGACCAGGTTGTCGCCGCGGCAGCGCTCGATGAACGCACCTGGCAGCAGCTGGTCTCGGTGAATGCCTACTACAACGACAACGTCGTCCCCGTGACGGACCAGGACCTCTACAACGTCGCCGAATTCTGGACCTATCCCAACGGTTACGGCGATTGCGAGGATTTCGCGCTGGCCAAGCGCCGCGACCTCATCAATGCCGGCTGGCATCCGAGCACGCTGATGATCGCGGTCGTCAAGGAGGCCAATGGCAACGGCCATGCCGTCCTGCTGGCTCGCACCGATCGCGGCGACCTCGTGCTCGACAACCAGGACGGCAGCATCCGTCTCTGGAGCGAAACGCCCTACACCTTCATCAAGCGTCAGTCTCAGGCCCATGCCGGCCAGTGGGTCGACATGATCGACGATCGCGTTATCGTCGTCGCCGCCAACTGATCAGTTTCCGGACCCCGCCCAAAGCCTAACCCTGATAGGGGTCTGAAGAGAAAAGCCGGCCTCGCTTCCGCGAGCCGGCTTTTCTGTATTCGCAGTGCTGCCCGCTCAGGATCGAAGGGCGATATAGGCGCTGAGGAACAACAGGCCGGTGATGAAAGCCCAGCCAAACGAGATCAGCGCCGACAGCAGCACTGAACTCATCGAGATCGTGCCATCCTCTTCGTGGCTCCAGCCAAACTGAAGAAGAATGTAGGGGCCGCATACGAAGCTCACGGCCAGATTACCCAACATCCCCAGATATGACCCGCCATCCATGCGGAGGACGGCCTGCTGGCGCGTGACCCACTGGTAGAGGTGCGTCCCGACGCCGGCGACACAAAGGCCGACACCCATGATGAATGCTGCAAGCAGAAGTTCCCGCGTCATGCTTCACCCTCGCCCATGCATCGGCGCCATTGCATTTCTTTACGATTTGTTAAGCATATTGGATGCCCTAATGGCTGTCATCCCGAAGCGAGAATTCTGGTTAATTTCGGCATGTCGGTTTCCACAGAGCCTGATGAACAAGCCGAGCACGACCGTGGGCACGTCGCCTACAACCTCGCCGGCATCGTCGCACTTGTCCTGCTGTTAGCTGTGGGACTGGCCTATGCGATCGACCAGCAGGGGCGCGCATCGCGCCTCACCTTGCCGGCACTCGACGATGGTAATCCTGTGGTGCAAACCATTGCCGGCCGGGACCTGTCGATCCCTGCCAGCTGGTTCCGGTTCGGCGAAGCGATAAAGCCCGGCTTTGCCAGCCAGGTCGACCTTGCATTGAGGCTGGACGTCGGGCCAGGCGCGCAGCCGGTCGAGGTGGATGCGACCATTCTGCCGCGCAGTGGAGCCCGCGCGAGCGCGGCGTTGCTCGACGCTGTCTACCTGCACCAGTTCGCCGATGAAACCGCGTCCGGCATTCCGGGCCTCGTGGGCAAGCCACTCATGGCCAGCGAAGGCTATGCAGGGGAAACGGTTTGGTATGACCCGCTGTCGCCCGCTCCGTTCGTGGCCAAGTGTTCGGCCGCACCAGATCGGGCGCGCAAGGACAGGTGCCTTAGAACCCTGCACCTGCCGAGCGGCCTGGCCGTGGTTCTGAGCTTCGATGCCGAAGCCTTGCCGGCATGGAAGCAGTTCGATGAGGAACTGGCCCGATGGCTGGGCCAGATCGGAGCCCTCTAGAGATCAGTCCAGGTCTTCGAGATCAATGTCGAGGATCGACATATTGAAGATGTAGGACTTGTCGCCGTCCTCGTCGTCGGCATGGATCAGCCCGATCGACTCTTCGCCGATGAACACTTCGACCGAGTCATTGAGCTTGGCGCGCGGGCGGACGTCGATATTGCGGTTGTTGAACTTCTGCTGCAGGAACTTTTGCAGCTTGATGATTTCGGGGTGGTTCACGGGAACACGTCCTGCTTGTTGCGTTGAGCCGGCAATCTAGTGTCTGAACCGCTGCTGGCAACCCCTGCTCCGGGGCAATTTAGCGGGAACAACCTTTGGGCGGCCCTTGCCTCAGTCTTCGCTGTCCCGATCGTAGACCAGCACCATCTGATCCATGATCAGGGCGGGTTGTGCACAACCGGCTTCGCCGATGATCTTGGCCGGAACACCCGCCACGGTGACGCGCGGCGGCACTTCCTTGAGCACGACCGAGCCGGCGCCGATGCGTGAGCAGTCGCCAACCTTGATATTGCCCAGAACCTTGGCGCCTGCCCCGATCAGCACGCCATTGCCGATCTTGGGATGACGATCCTGATCCGCCTTGCCGGTGCCCCCGAGCGTGACGTTCTGGAGCAGAGAGACATTGTCGCCGACCACCGCCGTTTCGCCGATCACGAGACCGGTGCCGTGATCGAGCATGATGCCCTTGCCCATGACCACTGCCGGGTTGATGTCGACCTGAAACACCTGGCTCGAGCGGCTCTGGAGATAGAGCGCAAAATCGCGGCGGCCTGCCCTGTGCATCGCGTGGGCGAACCGGTGGGTCTGGATGGCCTGATAGCCCTTGAAATAGAGGAGTGGCTCGATGGCGCGATGACAGGCCGGATCACGCTCCAGCGTCGCTGCGAGGTCCGTGCGCGCCGAACTGCCAATTTCGGGATTGTCGCGCAGCGTTTCGGCAAACCCCTGGCGGATCATGTCGGCCGATACGTCCTCGTGATCGAGGCGCGATGCGATGCGATGCGCCAGGGCATCCTCGAATGTATCGTGATTGAGAATGGTCGACAGCACGAGGTTGGCGAGCGACGGCTCGGTGTCGAGAATCTGCTGGGCGCCGGCGCGGACGGCATCCCACACGGGATCCATGGACTGGACCTGTGCCGACTTCTTTATGGTGCCGTTCATCGCGCCGCTCTCCGCTTCATCGATAGATGACGATATAAGACAGTTCTTTCTCTGCTTCAAAGACAAAGCGAAGGCATTGGTTCACGAAACCGGACCATTTGAGTACGTCCTGCCCAGAAAGGTCAGCGCGGCGGCCTTGAAGACCTTGTCGCCGGTTGCGCGCATGTGATCGCGCTTCGGGATGACAACGGCCTCGCCATACGGAAGCAATTCGGCGAGCGGCTCGGGCGGACCCGCCATCTCGTCCGCCTCTCCCACCGCAACCAGAACGGGCACTCCGATCCGCCGCACATCGGCACGCGCCATGGGCTGGCGCGAGGTTTCCATGCAGGCTGCGAGCGCTTCGCGATCGGACCCGGTATGGTCTGCAAAGATTCGGAATTGCCGCGCTGTCGGGTGGCTCAGGTCGGCCAGGCTGGGTGCGCGCAGACCGGCAATGATGTCATTGCCGTCGGTCAGGCCATTGATGAGGTTCATGCCCATGCCGCCGAAAATGGCGCAGGCGACACGCTCGGGATGGGAAAAGGCCATGAAGGCGGCGATGCGCGCGCCCATCGAATAGCCGATGACTGCCGCGCGTTCGAAGCCGAGATGATCGAACAATGCAAAGGCATCGTCCGCCATCTGCGTGGGATAGTAAAGATCGGGATCATGCGGCTTGCCCGACTGACCGTGGCCGCGATTGTCCAGCGTGATCACCTGATATCCCGCGGCCACCAGGGTTTCCACCCAGCCCGTATCCACCCAGTTGACCTTGCCGCTCGAGGCGAAGCCGTGGACGAGCAGCACGGGCGCACCCGCGCCGTGCACGTCATAGGCCAGTTCGACGTCGGCATGGGTGAAGCTGGGCATAGTCTTTCTCCTGGCGAAACAGGCACGGGTTTTGCGGCTTCGGGCAGCAAAATCAAGCATCCCTTTGCCCTTTTCTTGGGGAGGGCCTTTGGATATGGTCGCGCCAAATCAAACACCATCCAGGTTTACACCATGGCCCACGGCACGACCCCGCACTTCCACAACACCCAAGGTCTGCGCAGCATCGAGATCGGGTCCAAGGAATTCCAGTGCGTCGGCGCGCTTCCGCCGTTCGACCATCCCCATGTTTTCCTCGACATGGGCAAGGATAGCGAAATCGTCTGCCCCTATTGCTCGACACTCTACGTCTTCAAGGCCGAGCTTGGCGCCGGGCACGCCAATCCCTCCTCCGCCATCTTCGACGTCCACGCCGCCTGAGCTGAACCATGCCCGCAACGGGCCGCAGCTACATCATCGCCGGCGCCGGTATTGCCGGCCTGACCCTTGCCCTTGCGCTGAGCAGGCAGGGTGCGACGGTGACGGTGCTCGAGCGACACCACGAGGTGCAGGAGTTCGGGGCAGGCCTGCAGATCAGCCCCAATGCCCGCCATTGCCTCGACACGCTGGGCCTGGGCGAACAGCTTGACCGCATCGGCCTCGAACCCCAGGCGCTCGACGTCTTCGCGCAGGGCGGAACCGTGCCGCTGGTGAGCATGGAACTGGGCCAGGTGATGCGGGAGCGCTACGGCGCGCCCTACATGGTGATGCACAGGGCCGATCTGGCCGACACGCTCTACAAGGCGTGCCGCAGGCTATCCACGATCGACATGATCTTTGGCGTGCGAAACTGGGACGTGGTTTCCCATGCCCGCGGCGTCACCGTGGCCGTGGACGAAGCCAACGGCCAGACCCGAACCAGCCGCGCCGACGCCTTTATCGGTGCCGATGGCGTGCATTCGCATACGCGGCTCGCCATGCTTGGTGGACCCAGGGCAGAATTTCGCGATCGCATCGCCTGGCGCACGCTGGTTCCCTACGATCTTGTTTCCGCAGAGGTGAGACCGGCCCGCGTTTCGGTGTTCTTCGGAACGGGTTTCCACCTCGTCTGCTATCCCTTGCCGCATCGCAAGCAGGTCAACCTGGCCCTGTTCATGCCTGGAAAGGCACCCGAGGCCGAGGCGCAGCCGCAGCCGGCCAATCCTGGCCCGAGGGTGGACAATATCCTTACCGCGGCCGGTGCGACCTGGACGGCGTGGCCCCTGTATACAGTCGAGACCGCCACCTGGTGGCGCGGCAATGTCGGCATCATCGGCGACGCTGCCCATGCCATGGTGCCTTTCCAGGCCCAGGGCGCAGCCATGGGGATCGAAGATGCCACGGTGCTCGCCGCTCTCCTGGCTGGAACCGAATCCGCCGAACGCGCTTTTTCCCGATACGCCGATTTGCGTCGCCCCCGAACTCGGGAGGTCGCCGCACTTTCGGCCCGCAATGGCCGCATCTTCCACCTACCCTGGCCCTTGAGCATCGCGCGTGACACGGTCATGCAGATACAGGGCCCGCGGGCGCATCTTGAGCGCCTGGACTGGATCTACGCCTATGACGCCGAAGCGGTCGCAGGCCAAGCCGGGTAGTGGAAGCGATGGGCCGAGGCGGAGCGCCGCTTGCTTTGCCGGTCGTGCCCGTGTCAATTGCATCGCACCATCCGGGTGGGAACAAGAAAAGGTAATAGCCGCCGTATGCAAGCAGCGACTCGGTCCCGTCTGACCCTCACCTGCATCCTGATCACCATTCTGATCGATATGATCGGGGTGGGAATTATTGTGCCTGTCCTGCCTGAGCTGCTCGAAGAGCTGACCGGCGGCAGCGTGGCGCAGGCAGCGGTGATCGGCGGATACCTGGTATTCGCCTATGCCTTCATGCAGTTCGTGTTCTCGCCGGTGCTGGGCAACCTGTCCGACCGCTTCGGGCGCCGTCCGGTGCTTCTTCTCTCCCTTCTTGGCCTCACCTTCGATTACCTGATGATGGCGATCGCGCCCTTCGTCTGGTACCTCTTCATCGGCCGCATTATCGCCGGCATCGCCGGTGCCGCGCTGGCGACGGCAACGGCCTACATGGCCGACATCACGCCGCCCCATAAGCGCACGCACCGCTTCGGCCTCATCGGCGCCGCCTTCGGCCTCGGGTTCATCATCGGACCGGTGATCGGTGGCGAACTAGGCGAATTTGGCCCGCGCGTGCCGTTCTTCGCCGCGGCCGGCCTCGCCTTCGCCAACTTCCTGTTCGGCCTGCTGGTGCTGCCCGAGAGCCTGCCCAAGGCCAACCGGCGCAAGTTCGATATCCGCCGCGCCAACCCGCTCGGCGCGGTGATCGCCCTGCGGCAATATTCGTCGGTTCTATGGCTTCTGGCCGTCCTGTTCTTCCTCCAGCTCGCCACCCAGGCCCTGCCGACTATTTTCAGCTATTTCACGGTCGAGGTGTTCAATTTCTCCTCCTCGACCATCGGCCGCACCCTTGGCGCCTTCGGCATCGGCTTCGCCTTCAGCCAGGCCGTGCTGACCGCCCCGCTCTCGAAGGGCCTGGGCGAACCCGTCGTGGGCATCGTCGGGCTGCTGGCCGCCGCGACGGCCTTTGCCGGCATCGCCTTCTCGGCAGATGTCTACCAGCTCTATCTCTTCATCGCCGTCGGTACGATCAGCGGCCTTGCGCCCCCGGCCATCAATGGCGTGTTGTCGCGCCAGGTGCCGGACAACGGCCAGGGCGAACTGCAGGGCGCGGTGAACGCGGCCAGCTCCCTCGCGACGATCATCGGCCCGCTCGGCGCGACGCAGATCTTCTCCTACTACACAAGCGCACCCTCCACCGGGCACTACTTCCCCGGCGCGCCGTTCATTGCCTGCGCCATTGCCGTGGTCATCGCGCTCGTGATCTTCGCCATCGCGGCGCTTCGTTTCGACCTCGGCCGCCGCCCGAGCATTGCCGACCATCCCCACGCGCCCGAAATGCCGCCTCCCGGCCAGGTGCGCACGCCACCGATCGATGACGATGACCGCTTTAACGATCCGCCCCGCCGCTGAGACCGACTGGCCCGATATCCATCGCATCATCGGTCCGGTCCTCTCCGCCGGGGAGACCTATACGATCGATACCAGTCTCGATGAGGCGGGGCTCAGGGCCTATTGGCTGATGGACGCGCATGAAGTGTTCGTGGCCGAATGGGACGGCGTTGTGGTGGGCACCTATTATCTCATGGCCAACCAGCGTGGGAACGGCGCCCATGTCGCCAATTGCGGCTACATGACCGCGCCGGAAGCGCGCGGCAAGGGCGTGGCGCGGACTATGTGCGTCCATTCCCTGGACCGCGCCAGGCAACGCGGCTTTCGCGCCATGCAATTTAACCACGTCGTCTCGACCAATGTCGGCGCAGTCGCGCTTTGGCAGAAGCTGGGCTTTGATATTGTCGGAACGCTGCCCAAGGCGTTCAACCATCCGGTCCACGGCTATGTGGACAGCTATGTGATGTTCCAGATGCTGGTCTAGAGCCCAAACAAAAAGCCCCGCCGAAGCGGGGCTTTTCTTTTCTTACTTCCCGAGAGTGCTCGGCCAGGTGCCGTGCAGATCCGTGCCGCGGCCTTCGATTTCGAAGCCGTGGGCGCCAAAGAAGTCGCGCTGGCCCTGCGTCAGGTTAGCAGTGCCCTGGGCCTGACGGTAGCTGTCGAAATAGCTCAGCGACGCCGAGAGGCAGATCATCGGGAATTCGCCGATGGCCGCGGCGGCCACGACCTTACGCAGGCTCGGATGGCTGTCCTTCATGATGGTCACGAAGTCGGGAACCACGAGCAGATTGACGGCCTCGCCCTTGGCATAGGCCGAGCTCATCTGATCGAGGAAGCGGGAGCGGATGATGCAGCCCGCGCGCCAGATCTTGGCGATCGTGGCCAGCGGCAACGACCAGCCGAACTCTTCCGACGCCTTGGCGATCACGGCAAAGCCCTGGGCATAGCTGACGATCTTGCCGGCCAGCAGCGCCTTTTCGAGATCAGCGAGGGTAACGTCGGTCTTGGCGCGGTTGGGCTTGCCGTAGACGCCTTCGGCGGCGACGCGCTCGGACTTGCGCGAGGACAGCGAACGCGCCGCGACAGCGCCCTCGATGGCGGTGGCGGGCACGCCCATCTGCTGGGCGACCACGGCGGACCACATGCCGGTGCCCTTCTGGCCGGCCTTGTCGAGAATCAGGTCGACCAGCGGCTTGCCGGTCTGGTCATCGACGGCGTCGAGGACGTGACCGGTGATCTCGATCAGGTAGGAATTGAGCGGCCCCTTGTTCCATTCCTGGAAGACATTGGCGCAAGCCTTTGGATCCATGCCCAGACCATCGCGCATCACGCCATAGATTTCGGCGATCATCTGCATGTCGCCATATTCGATGCCGTTGTGGATCATCTTGACGAAATGGCCGGCGCCACCTTCGCCGAGATAGGCGCAGCAGCTCTCGCCGTTGAACTTGGCGGCAATGGCGGTCAGAACCGGCTCGGCATTGTGCCACTGTTCCTTGGAACCACCGACCATGATGGACGGACCATGGCGGGCCCCCTCTTCGCCGCCGGAAACGCCGACGCCGAGATAGCCGATATTCTTGGGCTTGAGATAGTCGAAGCGGCGCTGCGTGTCGGTGTAAAGCGAGTTGCCGCACTCGATGATGGCATCGCCCGGCTCGAGATGCGGCAGCAATTGCTCGATCATGTCGTCGACGGGCTGCCCGGCCTTGACCATGATGATGATGGAGCGCGGCGCCTTTACGGTCTGCACGAAATCGGCGAGGTCGTACTTCGGAATGGTCTTGCCATCGAGGCCCTGCGCCTTGGCTTCGGCGACGAATTCGTCGATGCGGCCAGGCGACCGGTTATGAACGGCAACAGTGTAGCCCTTCTCGGCGATGTTGAGGGCAAGGTTGGAACCCATGACCGCCAGGCCGATAAGGCCGATATCTGCTGTCGACATTCAAACAGTCCTTCCGAAAACGTCTTGTCATGCACTTTACGCATGGCGCGCGCCGCGAGAATGACCACAATCCAGGCCGATAAGGAAGGGAGAAATCAGCAAATTCGGCGCAAATCGGCTAACTTGTATGGAAGTATTTTGCCGCGCCTTGCATGGGTCCCTCCCCTGAACTAACAAGGGTCGCACGAGTTGATGGCGGACCTTCACATGACCACAGCCTCTCCATTCGATCTCAGCGGCAAGCGCGCCCTCGTCACCGGATCCAGCCGCGGCCTCGGCCGCGCCATGGCCCGTGCTCTCGCCCAGGCAGGAGCGCAGGTCGTGCTCAACGCGCGCGACGCAGTGGCCCTCGGCGCGGCGGCGGCCGACATGGCAGCTGAAGGGTATGCGGTGTCGGCCGTGGCCTTCGACGTCACGAGCCGCGACAGCGTCAATGATGCCGTGGCGCATATCGAGGACGAGATCGGGCCAATCGACATCCTCGTGAACAATGCCGGCATGCAGTTCCGAAGCGCTCTGGAAGCGTTTCCGCCGGAAAAGTTCGACCAGCTGATCGAGACCAACGTCACTTCTATCTTCAACGTCAGCCAGCCCGTGGCGCGCCACATGATTTCGCGCGGGCGCGGCAAGATCGTCAACATCTGCTCGCTGATGTCCTCCTTCGCACGTTCCTCGATCGCGCCCTATGCCGCCAGCAAGGCCGCCGTCGCGAACCTGACCCGCGGCATGGCTGTGGACTGGGCCAGACACGGTCTCAACGTCAACGGCATCGCGCCCGGCTACTTCGTCACCGAACTGAACGAAGCGCTGGTCAAGGACGAGAAATTCAACGCCTGGGTCGAGGCTCGGACGCCGATGGGGCGCTGGGCGCAACCGGAGGAACTCGGCGGCTCGGTGGTCTTCCTCTCATCCGACGCTTCCCGCTTTGTGAATGGACACATCCTCTATGTCGACGGCGCCCTCACAGCCACGGTCTGAACCGGCTCGCATCATCATCGTGATGGGGGTCAGCTCCTCGGGCAAGTCCACCGTCGGAGCGGCCTTGGGGCGGGCGCTTCACGCGCCTTTTCTGGACGGCGACAAGTATCATCCCGAGGCCAACGTCGAAAAAATGCGCGCCGGCACGCCGCTGACCGATGAGGATCGCTGGCCCTGGCTCGAGGCACTTTCGGCAGCGCTCAAGGAGGCTGCGGCAAAGAAAGGCGTATCCGTCGGCGCCTGTTCGGCGCTCAAGAAGGCCTATCGTGACTTCATCACCGAACAGGCCGGAGAACCGGTGCTCTTCGTCTACCTCGACGGCAGTCGCGAAGTGATCGGCGAGCGCATGGCAAAACGCAGCCACGAATATATGCCCACGAGCCTGCTCGACAGCCAGTTCGCGACGCTCGAAGTGCCCGATGCGGCCACGGAGAACGTGCTCGCCGTTCCCGTGACCGACAGTGTCGACAAGATCGTGCGCACCGTGACCGGCGCGCTCGATCATCTCAAGACCTTCAAGCGCTGGCAGTGATCACTGGGCCGCGTAGCCGCCGTCCACCAGATGGTAGCTGCCGGTAACGAAGGATGCCGCGTCAGAAAGCAGGAACAGGGTCAGCGCGGCCACTTCATCGGGCTGGCCAAGCCGGCCGACCGGGTGCAGCGCGCGCAGGCCATCCATGACCTCGCTGGGCGTCGCGGATCCCAGCAGCGGTGTCTCGATGAAGCCGGGGCCGACGGCGGTGACGCGGATACCATCCTTGGCATAGTCGATCGCCGCCGCCTTGGTGAGGCCGACGACGCCGTGCTTGGCGGCTACGTAGGCCGGGGCATTGGCAAAACCGTTCGTCCCCAGGATGGAGGCCATGTTCACGATGGCACCGCCGCCTGACTTCAGCATGGCGGCGATCTCGTACTTCATCGAGTAGAAGACCGAGTTGAGATTGACGTCGATGACCTTGTGCCAGTCCTCGAACGTATAATCGCCGGCCTTTGCCGCCTTGCCGCCGATGCCCGCATTGTTGACCGCCACGTCAAGCCGTCCATAGGTGTCGCTGGTGAACTGGATGGCCTTCTCGACCTGATCGATCTGGCCCACATCCACGGCAACTGCAGCCGCTTCGCCGCCGGCGGCCTTGATTTCGGCCACCAGCTTTTCGGCCGGCTCGAGCTTGAGGTCTGCCACGATGACCTTGGCGCCACGCGCTGCGAGCTGGCGGGCAACGGCCTCGCCGATCCCCGATGCAGCGCCCGTCACAAAAGCAACCTTGCCGGCAAAATCCTGTGTCATATCAATCTCCTTTTGCTCATCCACATATGGGGCGACAAACGTGGACTTGCCATGACGGGACGCCAAATGCTCGTCGAACAGTGTGTTCAGGGCGGCAGCGGCCGCCCCTCACCCGTCAGTGCTGCCGTCGGGCCCAGGCACGCATGGCGCTCACCAGATAGTCTGCGAAACCGGGTTCGATCGCCTCGTAGCGCAACCGAAAATCGGGGTGTTCGTAGACATCGGCGAGGCCCGAATATGCCTCCGGCGGGCACTCCCGTCCCCAGGACCGGGCGACCCAGTCACGATGCCGTTCGATCATCGGGTCGAGCGCTGCGGCCTGCGGCGGCATCCCGCGGCGGAAGCCTTCGGCCAAAGCGTTCTCGATCTGCCTGAGTTCAGCCATGACGCCGGCCATTTCGGCAGGCGCCAGCTCGTCCATGGCCTTGCGACCGAGGGCAAGATGATCCTTGGTTTCCGAGCCAAAGTGCTGGACGAGCCAGGCCTCGTACTCGGCCTGCTTTTCGGGTGAGACGATGCCTGAATAAAGATCGGCGTCGGTCATGTCGGTTTCTCCTTGTATGCGGGCGATCGTGCGGTCGATCGTCCGGACCATGCCGGCGAAACGCCTCGCCTGCCGCTCCAAGCGCTGGCGCTGCTCGCGGAGCGTCGTCAGCCGGTCAAAGCCCGGCGCATCGAGGATGGCGCCGATATCAGCGAGGGGAATGTCCAGTTCGCGATGGATCAGGATCTGCTGCAAACGCAGCAATTCTTCCTCGCCGTAGTAGCGATAGCGATTGTCGCCGGTGAATGCGGGCTTGAGCAGACCGACATCGTCGTAATGGTGCAGCGTCCGCACCGAAACGCCCGCGAGCCGGGCCAGTTGTTTGACGGTATAGGTCTTCATGTCACTCGCATCCTCCGCGAGATGAGCACCTAGGCCCTCACGCCGCGTCAGGGTCAACCGCCGGAACGCCAGGCTTGCGCGAGAGGCTGGCATTGGCATAGCGGTCATCGTGGCTGACCTCCTGCCCGACCCAGGATGGCAGGTCGACGAATTGCCCGGCGCTTTCCAGCTCGACTTCGGCCATGACAAGACCTGCATGCTGCGCCTCGAAGGTGTCGACCTCCCAGGTCAGCCCGGCATGGGGCACGATATGTCGGGTCTTGAGCACCACGTTCTCGCCCGCAAGCCGAAGCAGTTCCAGCCCGTCGTCGAGTGGTATTGGATACTCGAATTCTGCGCGCGATATGCCGATCGTTGGCCCCTTGATGGTGATCACAGCCTGCGCATCGTCGAAAATCCGCACCCGAACCGTCGCCTTGGCATTGCTGGACAGATAGCCCTGCGCCAGCCTCCGGCTACCGGTCACGGCGGTGCGCCAAGCATCCCCCGAAACGAGGAACTTGCGTTCGATCTCCTTGGCCATATCCCTACTCCAGAAGTGCCCAGTAACGCCGATAGCGATCTTGCACGGCAGACGGCTTTTCAGCCGCAAGCTGGCGTCCGAGGGCAAAGCCGCGCTCGGCAAGCTCGATCCTGCGCCGCTCGAGCGCATCGCGCAACGATGCGGTTGCTTCGCCCGCCGGGACCGATGTCTCGATCCATTCGCCCAGTACGGTCAGGTTGTGGTGATCCCCCAGCACTTCGCAGAGTTGACCGAGCCCCTGCGACTGCGGCTTCAGGACGGCAGGCGCCGACTTGGCGAACAGGCGTGTATGGTACCAGAGCCCCTTGGCCGCCTTGCGCCATTCGTGGATGACCTCGCCATTCGGTTGCTTCTGCGCGGCTTCGAGCCCATCGCGAAATTGGCGATAGGACGTACGCAGGCCAGGCAGAACGGCACCACTTCCCTTGTCGTCAAAACGCCAGCCCTCTATCCGCAAGCGCAATGCCGAGAGTTCCTGACCAGCCGCGTCGAGCAAGGTCTCCTCGCCCATCTGGCTTTTGAGATGCCGCGCCCTCTCCCGCAGGCGATCCAGCAGTCCAGCCGCAGCGCCGCTCTCCGAACGGTTGACCTTGAGAATTTGCGACAGTGTCTCGACCATCACCGCCGCATCGCGCGCCACGGAAAACTGCCTGGCAATGGCCTTGATGGCGGCATTCTCTGCCTCGTATTCATCAAAACCGGGCCGCACCAGCGTCAGCAGCGCCCGAAGCTTCTTGGTGGACTTGCGCAGCGAATGGACCGCGGTGTCGAAATCCCCTCCCTCGCGCACCGTTTCCAGCGCCCTGTCCACCTGCTCGGTGGCGATGGTGCGGATCTGGCGACCGACCTGCTTTCGATGCTTGAAGGCATAACTCATCAACTGAACCCGAAACTCAACTGCCCGACTGGAGCGCCGATGCTGACCCCTTCCAACGCCAGCATCCTCACCTTGGATGCAGCGCCACCCGGCGCTGAAAAGCCACCTGGCTTGCCGTTGCTGGCGAGCACGCGGTGGCAGGGAACGACGAGCGGGATCGGATTGGCGCCCATGGCCCGGCCGACCGCGCGCGACAGGTTCGCATCGCCCAACCGCCGGGCTAGGTCGCCATAGGTGAGGGTCTCACCCCATCGCACCTTGACCAGCAGGTCATAGGCACGGCGATGAAAATCAGGCGCGGCGCCGAAATCGAGGGCGACATCGTCGAAGCTCACCCTCTCGCCTTCGGCATAATCTTCGATACGATCCACGAGTGAACCGATCGCACGATCCGGCTCACCCACTGTTGCGCCATCCCACAGCAGGCGCTCCAGCATCGTCGGCTCATCGTCGCCGGGCAACAGCACGCGCGCCAGACCGCGATCGGTCCAGCCGATGCCGAAGCGCCCCAGCGCCGTTTCGAACGTCATCACCTGCATTTGGTGATCATAGGCCCGGGTTAATCATGCGGCCATAGCCCATGCGTTTCCTCCCGCTGCGATGCTGACAGGAAATGACGACCAAACGCCCCAGTCACGGTGCCAGTGAATGGGAGCAAACAGTGGCCAGAATTCTCGGATACATCGCCGCCAGCCTCGACGGCTTCATCGTTGATGACAAGGGCAGCCTCGACTGGCTGTTCAAGTATGACGACATGGACCTGGGCGAACACGACTATCGGGTGTTCATCAAACGCATCCGCACGGTCGTCATGGGCCGGGCGACCTATGACTGGATCGCAGCCGAATCCAGCCCCTGGGCGTATGGCGAACAGCGCACCATCGTTGTCACCAGCCGTCCGATCGACGCGCCAAAGGGAGCGCTCGAAACCCGGTCGGACATAGACGCGCTGATCAAGGATCTTCGCGAACTCGACGATGGGGATGTCTGGATGCTGGGCGGCGGACGGTTGCAGATGGCTTTCATGGAGCGCGGGGCGCTCGACGAACTGGAAATTTACGTCATTCCCGAGATGCTGGGCGGAGGCGAACGATTGTTTCCGCCCACTGGCTTCCGGGCTTCCCCGCAACTCTTGTCCGCGGGGGAAATCAGCAAGGGATGCGTGCGCCTTCACTATCGCTTCGCATAAGGAAAGGGCCCCCGCGGGGCCCTTGTCTTGTCAGTGCTTGAGTGCCTTGCTGGCATTATCCTTGAGCTCACCAGCCTTTTGCTGGAGCTTGCCCTCGGCCTTGTCCGCCTTGCCCTCAGCCTGAAGCTTGGTGTTGCCGGTGAGGCCACCGACGGCGTCCTTCACGGCACCCCTGGCCTGCTTGCCGGCGCCCTTGACTTCATCCTTGTGCATGATGGTCTCCTTTCAAAGAAACTCATGCAAACAACGGGTTGGCTCCGATCCCAGTTCCGTTGATTTCTGATCACAGGTTAGTTTGTGATCGTCGGAACCGACGGCATTGGTCAAAGCGACCGCGGTCTGCTAGAGCGCGTGCCATGCCTCCCATGCCCACGCTCAAAGACTACTTCCCGCCGATGGATCCCTATCTCGACGTCCTGCACGTCGACGAAGACATCCTCGTGGTCAACAAGCAGTCCGGATTGCTCAGTGTCCCCGGCAAGGATCCGAGCCTCTGGGACTGCGTGGAATACCGCGCACGTCAGGCCTACCCCAGTGCGGGCATGTGTCATCGCCTCGACAAGGACACGTCGGGTGTGCTCGTTCTCGCGCTCAACAAGCGCGCGCATGGCCGCATCGGCAGCCAGTTCGAACACCGCAAGACCACCAAGAGTTATGTCGCGCGGGTCCATGGGATCATGGAAGAGGACAGTGGGCTCGTCGACCTGCCGCTGGCGACCGACTGGCTGAACAAGCCCCGCCAGCGCGTCGACCACGACCACGGTCGCTCCGCCCAAACCGAATGGAGCGTGCTGGAGCGCGAAACAAACGCCACGCGCGTTCATCTGGTCCCGCTGACTGGGCGCACGCATCAGCTCAGGGTTCACATGAAGGCCATCGGCCATGTGATTCTGGGGGATGCATTTTATGCCGAGGGCGACGCCCTGGCCGCTGCCGACCGGCTGCAGCTTCATGCGGCGGAGCTGGGCTTCACCCACCCCACGACGGAGGTGTTCACGACCTTCGTGGCGCCCACGCCATTCTAAGCCTCGCCGATGTAAGCCACTTCGATGCGCTGGAAAAGGCTGCCCTCTTTCATGGTGTCGAGCCAGCGGCGGAAATCGGCCACATCCTGGAAGCCCGCGCGCCGCGCATCGGCCTCGGTGACGTCAGCGGGAGACATGTCGGTGATCGACTTGATGGCCAGCAGCCCGACCTTGGTCTTGAGCGTGCCGCCCGGCTTGACCGTGGGCCGGTTCCAGCGCCGGAAGATGAGATCCACCTTGCCGGCCTTGATATCTTCGAGAAGATCGCGCTTGAGCAGCATCAGTCCAGCACCGCCGTTGCCGTGATTTCGATCCTGAGGCCCCTGGCCAGCAATTCCTTGACCACGACGGTGGCCCGCACGGGAAACGGCTGCTCGGTGAAATACTCGCGATAGACCGCGTTCATGCCCGCGGCATCGGCGCTGTCGACGAGGAAGATCTGCACCATGACGAGGTTGCGCAGCGTACCGCCGGCAGCGTGGAGCGCGATTTCAAGATTTTGGATGCATCGCCGCGCCTGCGCCTCGATGCCGCCAGCCACGATCTTTCCACTCTCGGGATCCTCCGCGATAGCCACCAGCCACAGGTGCCTGCCGGCCCGTACGGCATCGCTGATGGGCGCCGAGGACGGCGCGATACCGGTTTCGATGCGTTCGATCATGGGACCTCCGGGGAAGAATCGTCTGGGCAATTGTCTTGGGCCAAGCCTTGTGACAAACACGAGCAGCCGAGCCAAGCGGGCGTGGCGGAATTGGTAGACACAAGGGACTAAAAAGGCCGCCGCAGTTTTTCACTACATAGCGACAACGTCTTCACCATACCTCAAAGGCCCGCGAAAGCGGGCTTTTTGCTACGCCGCTGACGCAAACTAAATATTGTGATCTTACGGTGATGGACGTTCTGTGACTGAGCACCCGTTGGTCACATACCAAACTGGTGTGACCAATCCTGTGACCACCAAGGAGAATTTCATGGACCTCATAGCCGAGCAGGCCCGCATCCATCCTCGATGACCAACCTTTCGCGCGACCGCTTCGAGCGACAGAACACCAAGGCACGGCGGGTCGGTCAGGCCACCGTCGGAAAGACCGTCCAGTTCGTCATGGACGCCTCACTGCCCCCTTTGGCCAAAATGATCGAGGGATTCATGGTCGAGGCCAGTGCCAAGTACCGATAGCAGAGTGGATACAACCGGCGAGAAGCACAGTTTAGCCCCAGAGAACGTTCGCCAAAATTGCGAATGCAGCGACAACCATCGAACCGGCACCGACAACCAAAGATGCTCGTGCAGAACGGCCTTGGTCTTTCGATGTTTCGGCCTGCTCACGCAGAATGGTGAGGGACTTCTCGTTGAACTCGCGCTGTTCCTTCAACGTAAGCTCCAGCAAGCGAAGTTGTTCGGAATTGAAATTCCGCTGCTCTGCCAGGGCCAAATCTTGCAATCGGAGTTGCTCAGCGTTGAAAGCGGAGTTCGCTGCATTGGCTTCACGTTGGAGACCCAACTGACTTTCATTGAACTCCCGCTGCATCTCCATGAGGAAGCGGTGACGCGCGAGCTCCTTCTGATATGCCGCCTGACTGCCGGGCATCTCCCCAGCGGCTCCGCTGAAAATTTCATCTTCCGTCTTGAACTGAACGAGCACATCCGCCCCCCAAACGTTAACGACTTATCAACATATGGTGGCGGAACAAAACAGGTTCAAGAGGGCGGTGGTGCGGGCACCGGGGGTCGAACCCGGACGGTATAAACCGGCAAATTTTAAGTCTGCTGCGTCTACCAATTTCGCCATGCCCGCGCCGCTCCCTTCTACATGTCCAATAAGAAAAAGCGAGGTCCGATTTTGTGACCTAAACCTGTGACCGCTGTAACCGGCGGTGACCGCTGCTACCGATCGCGAACTCACCTGATGGCCCGCGAATGCTGGGCCCGAGCGAGCTGATTCTTGGTCACAACGGGACTTAAAATCCCTCGGCGCTAGCCTTGCGGGTTCGATTCCCGCCGCCCGCACCATCGCTAAGCATGCTGCAACTTTTCTTCGCCATGATGCCCCTGGCCCAATCCGGGTCGAGTTGTATCGAGTAAGGCGTAGTCATGGCGGCCCTTGAGATGGAAGTGGACACCTTCGACACCCCTCCAGGGACCGACCCCGAAACGCGCCAGTTCATCACCTTCAGCTGTGCCGGCCAGAATTTCGGCATCGACATCATGGCCATGCGGGAAATCCGCAACTGGTCGCCGGTGACCCCGTTGCCCGCCCAGAAGCCCGACGTCCTCGGGGTCATCGACATTCGCGGGCGCGTGGTGCCGATCCACGATCTGGCCCTGCGCATCGGCTGCGCGGCCGTGGTTCAGGAGCAGCGCGAGGGACAGGTGATCCTCGTGCTGAAGGTAGACGGCCACGACATGGGACTGCTGGTGGACAGCGTTTCAGACATCATCGACGTCAAGGCCGAGGACATGCTGGCCGTGCCGCAGGTCGAGGGCTCATCAGCGCGCTTCCTTGCCGGGATAGCCCGACAAGGCGATACCCTGGTGGCCATTCTCGACGCCGAAACCGTGCGCAGCCAGAGCGCCGATAGCACGGACAGCGCGAATGACGCCGAAGCGGGAGACTTCGTGTTCCTCGACGAGATCGCCGTCTGACCTCTAGGCCTGATCTGGAAAGCTGTCCTTGGTCCGGCCTACCTGCCTGGCCAGTTCGGAAAAGGGCGGCACGAAGCCGTCACCAACCCCATTGTTCGCCGCAGCGAGAATACGCGCTGCAAGCGCCACTGCATCCCGTTCCGCCGGGCTCAACTCTTCAGTCCGGTAGTCGCCCAGGGCCGTCTGCTCCGCTCGCCGCAGAGCGAGATCGACATCCTCCCGGCTGACGACACCCTTCCTGACCAGCAGGTCATTGATGGCGGCGACAGCCAGATAGAGACCTTCCAGTTGCAGGTTGGCGACATTCATCGCTTCGTCCCCCGATTTTCGGCATTGTCGGGCCGCTTCTGGGGGGCGCCGTCATGCACGGCAGGATTGGTGCCGACTCGGTCGCGTGGCGGTCGTGCACCGCCCGGACGCTCCTGGCGTTCGTAATGCTCCTCGCTGGAAGGATGCGGATCGTGCTCCGTCTCGGTGATATTGGTCTTGTTGCCCATGGGAAATCTCCGCGTCTGGTCCTTGAGCCAACCCTTGGAAGGCTCGGGGGTTCCAGCGCGGACGCAGGGACAGATCCGCCAAGGCGTCTGGTCAGTCGGTGCCGCCAGAGATGGGCGCCACATAGGCCACATCGAGATCCCAGGGGAAGAAGATCCAGGTATCCTGGCTCACCTCAGTGATGAATGTGTCCACCATGTCGCGACCCTTGGGCTTTGCATAGACAGTGGCAAAGTGGGCGCCGGGCAGCATGTCGCGCACGACACGCGCGGTGTTGCCGGTATCGACCAGGTCATCGACGATCAGAATCTTGCTGCCTTTCTTGGACAGCTCCAGGATCGACGGGCTGATCTCCTTGAGGATTTTGATGCCGCTCTGGTTCTGATGGTCGTAGCTCTTGGCGGCAACGGTTTCGACCGTGCGGATATTGAGCTCGCGCGCCACGATGGCAGCGGGCACGAGGCCACCGCGGGCGATGGCGACGACGGCGTCGAACGGACCGATGCTGGCCAGCCGCCAGGCCAGAGCCCGGCTGTCGCGGTGGAACTGGTCCCAGGTGACGGGAAAGGACTTCTGGTTGGGGTTGGACATTTTTCTGTCTCCTGGGGCAATGGTGTTCAGGTGCATAGGACGCCGAAGAGGCGCCGGTCAGTCTGCCTCGGGCGGCGCGATGCCCGCCTTGGCATGGGCGGCGGCGACCATGGCGCGAACCTTTTCGGCGGCTTCCGCCAGCCGGGCTTCGTCCGAGGCACGCAGGACCAGTTCGGTCATGACCCGGTCCTTGCCCATCTGCGGGTAAGATCCCATTTTCACATCCGGATATTCGGCCTGCAGCGCGCCCAGTGGCCCGCCGACCGTGCCCTCGCCCACGGCCGCCTTGACGGTCACGGAGCTGACCTTCTTGCTGCCCTTGAGTGTGGGCGCGAGCGCCTCGAGCATGGCGCGCATGATGACGGGCACGCCGGCCATGACATGGACATTGCCGATACGGAACCCGGGGGCCGCCGAAACCGAATTCACGATGAGGTCGGCGCCTTCCGGGATGCGGGCCATGCGCAGCCGCGCCTCGTTGACCTCGGTGCCGGTTTCCTTCCAGCGCGCCTCGAGCATTGCCCGCGCCTGGGCATTGATCGGCAGGGCGACGCCGAAGGCCTTGGCAATGGCATCGGCGGTGATGTCGTCATGCGTGGGGCCGATACCGCCGGACGTGAACACGTACGTATAAAGGGCGCGGAGCGCGTTCACCGCCTCCACGATATGATCCTGCTCGTCGGACACGACACGCACCTCGGTGAGGTCGATGCCCAGATCGGTGCAGAAATCGGCGACGGCGCCGATATTGACGTCCTTGGTACGGCCGGAGAGGATTTCGTCGCCGATGACGATCATACCGGCCGTTACGCGTGTGTCTTGCTGGGTCATCGGTGTTTTTTCCTGAAGGCTGTTGTGGATGCCTCTACGCCCGCGACGAGTCAACGGTTCACCGCCCTTCCCATCACCGGTTTAAGCTCCTATTTTGCCGGTTCAGGAGACAATTGCATGATTACCTATGTCGACGCCGCCACGAGAGCCCGCCGCACCGCCGGCGTCATTCCGCTGCATGGAGCGGAAGGCTTCGAGGGGATGCGTCGTGCCGGGGCGCTGACCGCCAAGGCGCTGGACGAGATCACGCCCTTCGTCGAAGCCGGAGTTCCGACCTCCACGATCGATCGCGTCGCATACGAATTTGCCCGCGATCACGGCGCAGTCCCCGCGACCTTGTTCTACAAAGGCTTTCGCCACTCGGTCTGTACGTCCATCAATCATGTCGTCTGCCACGGCATTCCGGACGAGCGGCCGCTCCGCGACGGGGATATCGTCAATGTCGACCTCACCCTCGTGGTCGATGGCTGGCATGGCGATTCAAGCCGCATGTATGCGGTAGGCGAAATCTCGCGCAAGGCCGAGCGGCTGATCGAAGTGACCTACGAATGCCTCGCGGCTGGAATTGCGGCGGCCAAGCCAGGGAACACGACCGGTGATATCGGCGCAGCCATCCAGACCATTGCCGAGGGCGAACGCATGAGCGTGGTCCGCGATTTCGTCGGCCATGGCCTCGGTCGGCTTTTCCATGACGAGCCCAATATTCTCCATTTCGGCACGCCTGGCGCCGGCGTGCCGCTCAAGCCCGGCATGATCTTCACAATCGAGCCCATGATCAATCTTGGACGCCAGCACGTGAAGATTCTCTCGGACGGCTGGACCGCCGTGACGCGCGACCGTACGCTCTCGGCCCAGTGCGAACATTCCATCGGCATCACCGAAACCGGCTGTGAGGTTTTCACGGAATCCCCCGGCGGCCTTTTCAATTCGCTCGCGAAACGGGCTGCATGATGCGTTCAAGGCCCGACGCATTCGCCGAGGCCTCCATGTCGGTCACGGCCGACGATCATGCAGGACATCGCCAGCGCGTGCGCGAACGTTTCCTGAAAGTAGGCGGCGACGCGCTCGAGGACTACGAACTGCTCGAGCTGGCGCTGCAGATGGTGGTGCCGCGCAAGGACACCAAGGCCCTCGCCAAGATGCTGTTGCGCGAATTCGGCACCTTCTCGGGGGTCTTCAACGCCAGTGCGGCGCGCCTGGAAAAGATCGACGGGCTGGGACCGACTTCGGTTGCGCACCTGAAAGTCATCCAGGCCGTCGCCGCGCGGTTCGGGCGTGACCGCATCGACAGCGAAAAGCCGATCCTGTCATCCTGGAGCCAGCTGATCGACTATTGCCACAGCCAGATGGCGTTCGAGAGCATCGAGCAGTTCCGAATCCTTTTCCTCGACAAGAAGAACCGGCTTATCGCCGACGAGGTCCAGCAGACCGGGACCGTGGATCACACACCGGTCTATCCGCGCGAAGTCATCAAGCGCAGCCTCGAGCTTTCGGCCACTGCCCTGATCCTCGTCCACAATCACCCGTCAGGGGATCCGACGCCGTCCTCAGCCGACATCCGTATGACGCGCGAGATTGCAGATACGGCCAAGCCGCTCGGCATTTCCCTGCACGATCACATCATTATCGGAAAATCGGGTCACGCTTCCCTGCGCGGATTAAAGCTGATCTGACGCCTCGCGGCGCAACAGGCGATCGCGCTGTTGCTTGAGCGCTCGTAGCGCACCCTTGATCCTGTCATTCGACTTCGCCTGTGCGCGCAGGCGCTGATAGCTGCGGTGAGCCAGCGCCACCGCCTTGCCGACGGGCGACAGGCCCACATAGTGATGGCGCAGCGGGATCTGCACATTGCACCAATGCCGCTTCTCGTCGGTATAGCCACACCCCATGTCGAATATGGCGATGCCCTGTCCGAACACGGTCTGCATGACGCGCAGCAGGCACTGCTTTCCCGGCGAGCCCCCCTGAATACGCTCGCAGTCGCTCATCGACGAAATCAGGCAGAACATGCGGTCGCCATGGACGACGTTGTATCGGACGGCGACGATTTCCCCATCGAGCCGCAGGGCGTGAAGGCGCACATCGACCCCGGACGACCGCTCCAATGCGGCGCTATAGAAGCCGATGAGATTTTCGGCGACGAACGGATCGTGGATGCCCTGCGCCCGGAAGCGGGCCGAGCGCTGCTCGAACATGATCGCTAGCGCTTTCTGCGCTTCGGCCGGATCGCTGATCTCCTCGAAATCAACGGCGCCCAGTGCGGCCAGACGGTCGCCCTGCTGGCGGTCGTGCTTGCGGCGCGAGCGGCTGCGCTGTTCGGCGTCACATTGCTCCCATGAGGAGAACTGAACGCGATAAAGCGTGTCGACGGCAAGACTGGATCCAAGCTGGTCGAAAAGCCCGTCCTGGCCGTCGACGCTGGCCGGTATCGAGCGCAGATAGGCCAACCCGGCGCCTTTGACGCTGCCGAGCATCTGGCGCCACAGCGCCGCCCTGCCCTCCGCGCCCATGGCCGCCAGCCGCGCCGTGTCGGCAACCGGCGCGTAGCAACCCGCATGCGAGCCGGGAAACCACGTGAAAACGCGGATGCCGAAGACGCGCTTGCGATGGAGCGGCAGGATGGCGATCGGTTCGCCGCCCACGCGGCCCACGACATAGACCTGGGAATCTTCCGGGATTTTGCGGTTCTCGACCCAGAGCCGGATGAAGTCGTAGTTCTGGCCTGGCGAGTCGATCGATGTGCTGAGCGCGCGCCAGGGCGCTTCTACATCCGCGATACGGTGATGCACGGCAACGGAAATGCACGCACTGCCTTCGGCGGCAACGACGGCCTTGTGCCATGCAAGTTCAATCTGGTCCGCCATCCCGGCGACCGGCAGACTATTCGCGCTCACGATTGTTCCGTGCCCCTCGCCGAAATCGATGCCAATCTGCCCACGCTGGGTAAATCGGTTCTGAATATCCCACAGCAAAACGCGTTGAGAGTTTCAAAACCGGCAGCAGGGTTAATCTCCCGCTACAGGCGCAGGCTGGCGGGCTCAGCCGAATTCGGCGAGCATCGGGAAGGTTTCGAGGAACCAGTAGGACAGCCGGGTAAAATCGCCGGTGATAAAGAGGATACCGGTCAGGACCAGCAGGCCGCCCATCACCTTTTCGACCACGCCCAGATGTTTTTTGAAATTCTGGAAGAAGGTCAGGAACGGGCCGATCGCAATACCGGCAAGAAAGAACGGAATGCCCAGGCCAAGGGAATAAAGGCCCAGCAGCGACGCACCTTCCCAGGCGGTATCCTTGCTGGCGGCCACGGACAGGATGGCCGCAAGTACGGGTCCGATGCAGGGGGTCCAGCCGATGGCGAAGGCAAGGCCAAGGAGAAAGCCACCAAGGGGACCGGATGCGGCGCCGGGCCCGTTATGGCGCAACTGGCGGTCGAGGATGCCGATGCGGAAGACGCCGAGGAAATGCAGTCCCATGGCGATGATGACGATACCGGCCACCGGCGTCAGGATCGGCAGCACCTGCCGAAAGACCTGTCCGAAGGCAGTGGCCGTCGCACCGAGGGCGACGAACACCACGGTGAACCCGAAAATGAAGAAGAGGGACGTCAGCGCAACCCGCGCCGTCAGCTTGCCGGGGGACCCAGAAACCGCTTCGGCACGCAGCTGGTCGTAGCTCGCCCCGCTCATATAGGTGAGGTAAGGCGGCACGAGGGGCAGCACGCACGGGCTCAGAAAACTGAGAATTCCGGCGCCGATGACCAAAGGCAAGGAAATTTCCAAGGACGCACTCCTTCTGCGCGCCTTGTTTACTGCCGCTTACCGGAAAGGCAATGAGCCCCACGGTCGCATCGCGCCGAATTGAAAGGGTTCCATGTTAACTTAGTTTAACGACTTCAGCGATCGGCGGGTATAGGGTGGGGCGTCGGTGCCTTTTCCATGGCACCAGCGACGACAGTGATCACCCGATCTTCAAAGAGGTTCACGCTGCCGCCATAAACCGAGTGGCGCCTATGTTTTCTCATTCCGTTTCGACGCTGACCTGCCCACATTGCGGCACGACCAACACGGTCACGACAGCGAACTTGCCCCTCGGGGTGAAACTCAACTGCTCGCAATGCTGCAGTTCACTCGGCGATTGGCGCGGCGCTGCCGCAGGTTTCGTCCCGGAAAGCTTCGCGTTGGCGACAGCTTCCGATCAAGCCAGCGCGGACATCGAGTTGGCAGTTTAACTTCGGCGCCCAAAGTATGAGCTCGCTTGATCTCGATCAAACGACTCGTCGGTTTTTCGTGGCTTGGCAGCGGTTAGACAGTACTTCTTAACGAGTACGCGACAAAATCTAGGCAATACTCATCCTGCCTAAGATTTAATCATGCGCAAGCTCCGCCTCACCATCCGCACCAGTCTTATCGGCCTGGTCTGCATTCTTTCGGCCGCTACGATCGGGTTGGCAGGCCGCGAGGCTGCCATTGCTTATTCCAGCAATGTGGAAGCCGGTCAGATGGCGTATTCCACGAGGACATCCGACCTTCTGCTGACCAGCGCCGGCGCCTGGGCGCTCGAGCGCGGCATGACCAACACTGCCCTTGCCAGCGCCGATCCCGCGGCGCCGCCGGTTCTCGCCCAGATCGCTGAGCGTCGACAGACCGGCGATGCAGCGCTTGACGAAGCGCTCGGGCGCCTTGCAGGCGAAAGTTTTGCCGGACGCGACGCCCTGATCCAGTCGCTGACGGCAGCGACAGCGAACGTTGCCGACTTCCGGGGCAAGGTGGATGTCGCGCTTGCGGCACCCGCCGATCAGCGTCCTCAGGATGTGGTGCGGGGCTGGGTCCCTGCCATCACCGAAATGATCGTGGCCTCGCAGCGCCTGCGCGAAGGCGCCAAGTTCGTGGTCGACTCGACCGCCACCCGGATTGCCCTGCTCGAAACGGTTCGCGGTGAAATCTGGACCATGAGCGAATTCGCCGGGCGCGAGCGGGCCCAGATCGGCGCCCTGATCGCATCGGGCAACCCGATGGACGTCGCTGCGCTTCGCACCCTCAGCACCAATCGCGGGCGGGTCGAGCAGGCCTGGTTCAACATCGAGGCCTATCTCGGTCGCGACGCAGCCAGTCCGGCGCTGCGCGAGGCCGCCCAGGAGACGCGCAAGGTCTTCTTCGGTGACTTCGAGGCGGTCCGTCAGCAGGTTTACGCGGCCGGAACGTCTGGCCAGACCTATCCGCTGGTCGCCGCCGACTGGGTGAAACAGTCCACCGCCGCGATCGACACGATCCTCGGGCTCTCCACCGCATCGGTCGTCGTCGCCGGTGAGGTTGCCTCGTCGGCCACCACCTCCGCCCAGCTCGGCTTCGCGGCAGCCGCGACCCTGTTCGGACTTGGCCTGGCGCTGGCAGGTATCGGGCTCTGGGTAACGATCGTCAGGACCACCGGCCCGCTGCGCCGCATCACGGCCAGCATGACCGAATTGTCCGACGGCAAGCTCGATGCCCACGTGCCCTATGTGGAGCGCCGCGACGAGATCGGCGAAATGGCGGCAGCTGTTCAGGTGTTCAAGGAAAATGGGCTGCGCATCGCTGCGCTGGGCGTGGAAGAAGCCGATCGCGCCCGTTCCGCGCAGAAGCGCGCGCAGATGATGCAGGCGTTCCAGACCGAGTTCGACGGCGTCATCGCCGCCACCGCCGACGGCGATTTCACCCGCCGCATCGAGCAGACTTTCCCCGATGCAGACATCGACCGCATCGCCCGGAACTTCAACGGCGTGCTCGAAACCGTCAACGGCGCCCTGGGCGAAGCCGGCGGCGTCCTGTCCGCCCTCGCCCGCACTGATCTGACCCAGCGCATGACCGGCGACTATCGCGGCGTGTTCGCGGCGCTGCGCGACGACACCAACCTCGTTGGCGACAAGCTGACCGAACTGGTGGTGCAGTTGCGCTCGACGTCGCAGGCGCTGCGCGTCGCGACCGGCGAAATCCTCGCCGGAGCCAACGACCTCTCCGAACGGACGACACGGCAGGCCGCAACCATCGAGGAAACCTCGGCTGCCATGGAACAGCTGGCCGGAACGGTGAGCGACAATGCGCGCAAGGCAGAGGCCGGAGCCCGTCGCACGCAGGCCGCCGCCCTTCTCGCCGAGGACGGGCAGCAGGTGATGGGCGAGGCCACCCAGGCTATGCACCGCATCACCACGTCCTCGGGCCGCATTTCCAACATCATCGGCATGATCGACGACATAGCCTTCCAGACCAATCTGCTGGCACTCAACGCGTCGGTCGAGGCGGCACGGGCCGGCGAGGCCGGCAAGGGCTTCGCCGTGGTAGCGGTGGAAGTCCGTCGCCTCGCGCAATCGGCAGCGCAGGCGTCGTCCGAAGTGAAGGCGCTGATCGAGCAGAGCGGTGCCGAAGTGGACGGCGGTTCGAAACTGGTCGCCAGCGCCGCCGACAAGCTGCGCGGCATCCTCGACGCGGTGCAGGAGAACTCGCTGCTGATCTCCGAGATCGCCAGCGCCAGCGCCAACCAATCCACGGCCATATCGGAAGTCAACACGGCCGTGCGCCAGATGGACGAGATGACCCAGCACAATGCGGCGCTGGTGGAAGAGACCAATGCAGCCATCGAGCAAACTGAAGCACAGGCCGTCGAACTCGACCGCATCATCTCCGTATTCCGCGTCGATGGGCGCGAGGCGCAGCCGCAGCAACGGCGCGCTGCAATGCACCAGAGTCACGGTAATGCGGCCATAGCCAACGACTGGACCGCCTTCTGACACAAAGGCCCCCACGTGGGGGCCTCCTGCTTCTGGCAAAAATGTTATCGCCGGCACATCGGAAGCCGCTGGCTATCGGATCGCCCATTCGATACCGCTGCATGGACCACAGCCCCGAGTCCGATGCCCGATATTGTCCCGCTGCCGCCGATCCGCACCGCCGCCCAATTGCGCGCGCAGGCCGACGACCTCAAGGCACGACCGAACTTTGTTGCCTGTAATCAGGCCTACACCAAAGGCGTTGCCGCCTTTCGGGAGGCCGCTCGCCCCTTCGGCAAACTGATTGCGAACGAGGACCGGTTCCGGATCGTCAATTACATCTTCCACCTCTGGGCCGAGGGACGTGCGGCGGGTGGTGACGGCGCATTGACCTACGGCACCATTCACGAGGTGTCTCAGCGCGGCCAGGTTACCGCGCGGGTGCTCAAGAACACCCTGGCCCTGGGCGTTCATCTGGGTTTTCTGGAGCGCAAGCCCAACCCTGCCGACCGCAGAAGCTGGCTCTACGCGCCTACGGAACTCGGCGCGCGCTTCCCGCATCAGTGGCTGATCCCGGCCACCGAATCCCTCGATCGCCTGGTTGACGGCGAGACTCTGACCGAGCGGATCCAAAATGACCCCGAGGTCACGATCCGCTTTTTTCTCGGCGCCGGCCGCGAATTCGCCTCCGGGCTGGAGCCCGCAATACTGGTGCCCGACTACATGCATTTCTGCGGCCACCGCGAAGGCGCCCCCCTCGTCGCCATGGCCCTCCTGATCGCCGAAATGGAAGGAAAGCCCAATCCCAGTCGCGGCGAGATCGCCGCCCGCTACGGCCTCACCAAGAGCCAGGTCGCCCTGGTGATTTCGGCAGGGGTCGAGCTCGGGTTCATTTCGCTGGAAAACGGCAGCGCGCGGCCGACCGATGCCTTGCGAGACGGCAATGCCGACTGGACGGCGGTCGCCCTCGCCTTTCTTCACTATCATCTGCGCTGAGGCAGCGACTGGGCGCGTCCCGCACCCTTGCCCCTGCCTCATTCCCACGCTACAGCACCGCTGATCCCAATCGGCCGAGGTGCCCATGACCACCCCCCGCCCCCTGCGCATTGCGCCTTCGATCCTGTCGGCCGATTTTTCGCGGCTCGGTGACGAGGTGCGGGCGATTGTAGACGGCGGGGCGGACTATATTCATGTCGACGTGATGGACGGGCATTTCGTGCCCAATATCAGTTTCGGCGCGCCGATCATGAAGTCCATTCGCGGCGTCACCGACAAGGTGTTCGACGTGCACCTGATGATCGCTCCAACCGACCCTTATCTGGCCGATTTCGCCAAGGCCGGCGCTGACATCATCACCGTCCACGCCGAAGCCGGTCCGCATCTGCACCGCTCGCTCCAGGCCATTCGTGCGCTTGGCAAGAAGGCCGGCGTCGCGCTCAATCCCGCTACTCCGGTATCCGCCCTAGAGCATGTGATCGACGATATCGACCTGCTCCTGATCATGAGCGTCAATCCAGGCTTCGGCGGACAGAGTTTCATCCGGGGCAGCCTCGGCAAACTTCGCCAGGCCAGGGCCCTGATCGGCGGCCGAGATATCGACCTCGAAGTCGACGGTGGCGTGACTGCCGACAATGCCGGAGAGATCGTCGCCGCCGGCGCCAATGTGCTGGTCGCCGGCTCATCGGTCTATGGCGGCAATGATCCCGCTACATATGCCGGCCGCATCCAGGCCATCCGCGATGCAGCCACGGGCCGCATCGCCTGAATCAAACTCTGACATACCAAGGCTAAGCCCATGATTCCGCGCTATTCCCGCCCCGAAATGGTTGCCAACTGGTCGGCTGAAAGCCGGTTCGCCATCTGGTTCGAGATCGAGGCTCATGCCACGTCCAAGCTTGCCGAACTTGGCGTGGTGCCCAAGGAAAGCGCCGACAAGATCTGGGACGTGATGAATGCCCGCAAGGCCGAGCGCGGCGACTACGGTTTCGACGTTGCGCGCATCGATGAGATCGAACGCACCACCAAGCACGACGTCATCGCTTTCCTGACGCACCTTTCCGAAATCGTCGGCCCTGAAGCCCGGTTCGTGCACCAGGGCATGACCTCGTCCGACATTCTCGACACCACCCTTTCGGTACAGCTCAAGAACGCCGCCGACATCTTGCTGGCCGACATCGACGCATTGCTCGCGGCTCTCAAGCGCCGGGCGATGGAGCACAAGGATACGATCACCATCGGCCGCAGCCACGGCATCCATGCCGAGCCGACCACCTTTGGCGTCAAGCTCGCGGAGGCCTATGCCGAATTCACCCGTAATCGCGCCCGCCTCGTCGCTGCGCGCGACGAGATTGCCACCGCCGCGATCTCGGGCGCCATCGGCACCTTCGCCAATATCGATCCGTCGGTGGAAGAATATGTCGCTGAAAAGCTGGGTCTTTCCATCGAGCCCGTCTCGACCCAGGTGATCCCGCGCGACCGGCATGCCATGTTCTTTGCGACCCTGGGTGTCATCGCCTCGTCGATCGAGCGCGTCGCCGTGGAAATCCGGCACCTGCAGCGCACCGAAGTGCTGGAGGCCGAAGAGTTCTTCTCGCCCGGCCAGAAGGGCTCGTCGGCCATGCCGCACAAGCGCAATCCGGTGTTGACGGAAAATCTTACAGGCCTCGCTCGTCTCGTGCGCGGCATGGTCACCCCGGCGCTCGAAAACGTGGCCCTCTGGCACGAACGCGATATCTCGCACTCCTCGGTCGAGCGCATGATCGGCCCCGATGCCACCATTACCCTCGATTTCGCGTTGGCGCGCCTGACCGGCGTCATCGACAAGCTGGTGGTCTATCCCGAAAACATGCGCAAGAATCTCGACCTGCTTGGCGGCCTGCACAATTCGCAGCGCGTTCTGCTGGCACTGACCCAGGCCGGCTACTCGCGCGAGGACAGCTATGCCGCGGTGCAGCGCAACGCCATGAAGGTCTGGGAACACCGCGGCGAGCGCGCGGGGCTCTTTGCCCAGAACCTCAAGAACGACCCTGAAGTGACGCTCAGCGACGCACAGATCGACGCCATGTTCGACGATGCCTATCACCTCAAGCATGTCGACACGATTTTTGCCCGGGTGTTCGGCGCATGAGGATTGCCGATGCGGACATTCTGATCCTGCCAGGGCTCGGCGGCATCAAGCCGGGCCATTGGCAGACGCGGTGGGCCGAGAAGATGAAAACCGCGGCGATCGTCGAACAGGCCGATTGGTGGGAGCCCAATGCCGATGACTGGATCGACACCATCATCCAGGCGGCGCAGCTGACCACAAGGACGGTGGTTTTCGTATGCCATTCTACATCCGTGTCGGCGCTGGTGCATGCCGCGCCGCGGCTGCCCGACAATGTGCGCGGCGCATTTCTGGTCGCCCCGACCGATGTGGAGGAAAGTCCGGCGGCGCCGAAGGCGATTCACGTCTTCCGCCCGGTCCCCCGCGATCCGCTGCCCTTTCCGTCCATGGTCGTCGCATCCAGCAACGACCCCTATGTGACGCTGGAGCGCGCGGTGGAATTCGCCAATTGCTGGGGCTCGGACTTCCACCAGGCAGGCGAGGCCGGCCACATCAATGTCGATTCCGGGCATGGACCATGGCCGGAAGGCCTGCTGATGTTCACGCGGCTGATGCAGCGGCTGTGATCGACGGATACGAGCTGCGGCACGAAACGCCGGCCATCGACGACTACCTGCGTCTGCGGGTCGTCGCTGGCCTCAGCGCCAAGACCGTTGAACAGGCCAGCGCCGGCCTCCCGAACACCTGGTTCGGCGTCACGCTGTTCCATTCCGGTTCCGCAATCGGCATGGGCAGGATCATCGGCGACGGCGGCACCGCCTTCCAGATCGTCGACATTGCCCTCGATCCGCAACATCAGGGCAAAGGTTTGGGCAAGGCCATAATGGCCGCGCTGATGAACCGGCTATCGGCCGGTGCACGAGAAGGCGCCTATGTCAGTCTCATCGCCGACGGGGATGCAAGGCATCTCTATGCCCAGTTCGGCTTCGAGCCAGTAATGCCTGCCTCTATCGGCATGGCGACCCGGGTCGCGACGAGCCGGCCGAATTTTGCCGCGAATCCGCCAAAAACCCCGGAAATCTAGGCAAAATCGGCGCAGGCCGAATTAAATCTTCTTAACTTGAGAGCGGCTTGTGACAGGCCTAAACCATTCCTCGCTGGTTTGAGGCCGCCGGCGGGAAACGCTCCCGCGACGCGACGACCCCCGAAAACCCGCCATAGGGCCGCTCAACTGGCCCGCGCTGTTTTACGGAGACGTATCATGCGCAAATATCTCGTACCCGCCTTTATCGCCCTTCTGGCCGTCGCTCCCGCGGCGTCGTTCGCGGCCACCACGGCGCCCACCGCCGCGGCCACCACGTCTGCCGAACAGACCATGGCCGGCAAGGTCAAGTTCTTCAATCTCGAAGCGCGCTCGGTCGAACTCGAAGATGGCAGCTTCTATTACCTGCCCCCGGGCTTCAAGGCACCGGATGTCAAAGTCGGCCAGCAGGTCACCATACACTGGAAGAAGAACGGCTCGGCTCGCGACGTCACCGCGATCGATATCGGATAACGGAATCAAAAAGGGGCCGCTCGGCGGCCCCTCTTCCTATTACACACGAAACGCGATCAGCCTTCGGCGGCGATCTGTTCGCCGGCCACAGCGATCAGGCTCAGCATCTTTTCGCGCAGGGCTTCGTCCGACACGGCGACGCCCTTGGCCTTGAGATCGCCCGAAACCTTGCGGAACACGTCCTCGTCGCCGGCTTCCTGGAAATCGGCGGCAACCACTTCGGCGGCGTAAGACTTGGCGGCCTCGCCTTCCAGGCCCATCAATTCGGCGGCCCAGAGACCCAACAGCTTGTTGCGGCGCGCTTCTGCCCTGAATTTCTTTTCCGCATCGAATGCGAACTTGGCTTCCTGGCCCTTCTTGCGTTCGTCGAACCCGCTCATGGTCACTCCCAATTGGCTTTGCTGCCGAGCACTCGGCTTTCGCTATGGGACATAGGCGGTTCGGGCCGGCAAATCAACGGCACGCGAAGGGCTGCGACGGCTTGCCCCGCTTTGCATCGTGGACGAAAGCCCTTGCTTTTCTGACCCGTTCTGGCGCATGAAGCGGCCAACTCTACCCTCCCCATTTCGAGGCAGCGGATTCGCTCATGAACCGTCGACGTAAAATCTATGAGGGCAAGGCCAAGATCCTGTTCGAGGGTCCGGAGCCGGGCACTTTGGTTCAGTACTTCAAGGACGACACCACCGCCGGCGACGGCGCGCGCCATGAAGTGATCGATGGCAAGGGCGTGCTGAACAACCGGATCAGCGAGTTCATTTTCTCCAAGCTGAACGATCTGGGCATCCCGACCCACTTCATCCGCCGCGTCAACATGCGCGAGCAGCTGATCAAGGAAGTCGAGATCATTCCGCTCGAGATCATCGTGCGCAACGTGGCCGCCGGCTCGCTGGCCAAGCGCCTGGGCCTCGAGCCCGGCACCCGCCTGCCCCGTTCGATCATCGAGTTCTGCTACAAGGACGATGCGCTGCACGACCCAATGGTCAGCGAAGAGCACATCACCGCCTTCGGATGGGCCACGCCTGCCGAGCTCGACGACATCATGAGCCTCGCCGTCCGCATCAACGACTTCCTGACCGGCCTCTTCATGGGCGTCGGCATCCAGCTCGTCGACTTCAAGATCGAGTGTGGCCGCCTCTATGAAGGCGACCTGATGCGCATCGTGCTCGCAGACGAGATCAGCCCTGATAGCTGCCGCCTGTGGGACGTCAAGACCCGCAACAAGATGGACAAGGACCGCTTCCGCGAGAACCTTGGCGGGCTCGTCGAAAACTATCGTGAGGTCGCCCAGCGCCTCGGCATCCTCGTGGAAAACGACAATGCGCTGACCACCGGTCCGCGTCTCGTCCAGTAGAATTTAGGAAACTGCCATGAAGGCGCGCGTCACTGTCACGCTCAAGAACGGCGTTCTCGACCCCCAGGGCCAGGCCATCGAAGGGTCCCTGGCCAGCCTCGGCTTTGGCGGTGTTGCAAATGTGCGACAGGGGAAGGTGTTCGATATCGAGGTGGCCGGAACTGATGCGGAATCCGCGCGTTCCCAGATCAACGCGATGTGCGAAAAGCTCCTCGCGAACACCGTGATCGAAAACTACTCGGTCGAAATCTCAAATTAACGCCTGACGGCTACAAGCTTATTCGCGCCCTTTTTGGCGCAGGACCGTACGATTATGCGCAAAACCCAGATCGCCCTTTCCGTCATGTTTTTCGCCTCGCTCGGCCTGCTGTTTGCAGCCTATGCATCGGTGCCGGTCTGACTTGACCGGCCGGGCGAAGTAATGCGCTCGGGACATGTTGCCTGACATCGACACAGTGACTGTTTATTAAGTCACCACCGGCTAGATTCACGTTGAAACACACATACGTGAACTGCAAGTCTTGGCATCGTTTCCAAAATATCTGATGACCGCCGGCGCAGCCACAGCAGTGGATGTCGCACTGGTTCAGATTTGCCTTCAACTGCTGTCGCTCCACCCGTCGATCGCCCTTGCATGTGCAATGTGCGTCGGGGCCGCCGGCGGCATGTCGGTCAATTTCTTCCTGTCGCGTCGTTTTGTTTTCGCGTCTGATGGGCGCCGGCCGCACCAGCAGTTCTTGACCTTTTTTGCGGTGTCGCTTTCGACGGCGATGCTCCGCCTGGCTATCGCCTATGGCCTTGTCTCACTGCTGTCGCTTGCCCTGTTCGCTCCACTTCTCATCTTGCCCGTATCGCTGCCGGCGGAACGGCTCGCCCATCTGGGTGCGGTGGGGATCGTCACCATTTATTCCTTTCTTGCCCACCGTCACTTTTCCTTCGCCGGCGGCTTTCGGAGCCGTCTGCTGACTCGAACGACCATGGTGTCCTGATGCATGTCGAAACCCTCGTCATTGGCGCCGGACCGGCTGGGCTGACCACAGCCTACGAATTGACCAAGGCCGGGCGCAGCGTCGCGGTGGTGGAAAGAGACCCGATCTATGTCGGCGGCATCTCCCGCACGGTGACCTACAAGGGCTACCGGTTCGACATCGGCGGCCACCGGTTCTTCTCCAAGAGCGCGGAAGTCGAGGCATGGTGGACTGAAATAATGGGCGACGAGATGCTTCAGCGTCCGCGCTCCAGTCGCATCTACTACAATGGCAAGCTGTTCGATTATCCGCTCCGCGCTATGGATGCCCTGACCAAACTCGGCCCGGTGGAAGCCGTGCGCTGCGTGCTGTCCTATGCGTGGGCAAAGATGCGCCCCTATCGCAATGTGGTGAGCTTCGAGCAGTGGGTCGTGAACAACTTCGGCCGCCGGCTATTCGAGATTTTCTTCAAGACCTACACCGAGAAGGTCTGGGGCATGAAATGCTCGGAGATCTCCGCCGACTGGGCCGCCCAGCGCATCAAGGGTCTGAACCTCTACCAGGCGATCATCCAGAGTTTCGGCCTCGGGCGGAAGCCGGAAGGCGGTGGTGAGATCATCAAGACGCTGATCAACTCCTTCCGCTATCCTCGCCTCGGCCCGGGACAGATGTGGGAGCGCGCCCGGGACAAGATCGTTGCACAGGGCGGCAAGATGATGATGGGGTCAACCATCACCGATCTCAGCCAGCACGCGGCGACCGGCCAGTGGGTCGCCATCGTCACGGATGCCACAGGCCGCGAGACCAAGGTCACCGCAGACCATCTGGTGTCGACCGCCGCGATCAACGAACTGGTCCGCATGCTTGGCGCCGATGGCGAACCCGACATGCAGCAGGCTACATCAGGCCTGCGCTACCGCGACTTCCTCATCGTCGGCCTGATCATGCGCGGCAAGGAAAGCTTCGACGACAACTGGATTTATATCCACGATCCCAACGTGAAGGTGGGCAGGATCCAGAACTTCAAATCCTGGTCGCCCGACATGGTGCCCGATCCGGACACCGCCTGCTACGGCATGGAATACTTCTGCAATGCCGGAGACGATACCTGGGCCATGAGCGATGCCGATCTCATCGCCCGCGCCAAGGCGGAAATCGGCAAGCTCGGCCTGGCACGGGCCGAGGACATCATCGACGGCGCGGTGGTTCGCCAGCCCAAGGCCTACCCTGTCTATGACGACACCTACAAGGTGCATGTCGACACGATTACCGAAGGCCTTGAAGCGCGTTTCCGCAACCTGCATCTGGCGGGCCGGAACGGCATGCACAAGTACAACAACCAGGACCATGCCATGATGACGGGCATGCTCACGGCAAGAAATATCATCGCTGGCTCCATCGCCTATGACGTCTGGACCGTCAACGAAGACGCGGAATACCACGAGGGTGGCAATGCCGGAACTGACAGGATCGAAGACCGCCTGGTTCCGCGACGCGTCGCCTGACCGGACCGATAGTCCCGCGCAGCCCAGCAAGGCGGACACTGTCGTCGCCGTCGCGGCGGTGATCATCTACGCCGTGCTGCAGGTGGCTCTGGTGGTCACGCACGACGCGTGGGTCGATGAAGCCCAGGCTTGGCTGCTCGCCACGCGGCTCACCAATCCGCTCGATCTGTTGATCCTGCCGGGCGAAGGTCATCCGCCCCTCTGGCATTGGCTGCTCCGAGCACTGTCGACTGTGCTGGACTTCAATCAGGCGCGCTACCTTAATACCGGCGTTGCCGTGCTCAATGCCATACTGCTCTACCGTCTGCTGCGCGGCGAAGTCATGCTGCTCTTGCTGATGCTCTTCAGCTTCGCCGTGCTGCAATATTGGGGCTACCACTTTCGCCCCTATCCGCTGATCTTCACCTGCGTCATCTCCGCCCTGCTGCTCGATCGCGCCGGCCGCCCGCTCACCTCGACCTGGGTCCTGGCGATGGCCTGCGGACTACACTTCTTCTGCGGCCTGTTCTTCGCCTTCTGGCTGGTCTGGCAGGTGAGCAAGGGCACGCCCGCAGTAAGGCTCCTCGCCCCTGCAGTCGTTGCCGCGCTGTTTGGTCTCTCCGCCGTCCTGTCGGGTCTGGGCAATCCAACTGCAGGTCCGGAGACCGGCGAACTGCTGACGGACACATTCCACCTTCTGAGCTGGGCCGTCATGCTCGAGCCGATCCGCGGACCGATCACGGCCTTCATCATAGTCGCGGCGCTGACCCTCGCGCTCCGAGATCGGCCAGTGCTGCTGATCACGCTGCTTGCCCTGCTCGTAAGCTTTTCCGTCGCCGCAGGACTGATCTATGGGCGATCGCCTTGGCACGCGGCGTTCCAGACCATGCTGTGTTTCATCGCTTTTATGGCGGCAGGCATGAACCGTTGGCGGCGCTGGGTGATGATCGGACTGCTGGCGCCACAGGTCGCGGTGGGCCTCGTGGTGGTTACCCAGCGTCTCAGCGAACCGGCCTGGGCCAAGGATGACCTCTATTCGCTTGTCCGCGCCGATGCCGGCGCCGGCTTCGATCCGGAAACCGACCTCGTCGGCTGGCCGGATATGGCCATTCCCGAATGGGCCGCCGAAAACGGCATTCGCATGATCAACGGCAATAACGGGCAACTCGCCGATGCCATCGTGTGGCGGGACCACGAACCGGACATGGTGGCCCCTTCGGTGATGGCAAGGGCAAGGCCGTTCTGGCTCATCTGCATCAAATGCGGTCCCGTGATCCAGGCCCTGAAGGCCGAGGGCGCCACTCCCGTGGAGATCGGCGAAAAGACGAGCATAGACTTCTACGATGCCTCGGCGTTTCGCATTGAATAGAACAGCGCAAGATTTTCCTTACCAAGCCGAAGCATTTGTGCCGGTCTTGCGCCGCGTTTAACTCCGACGGATCGGGTTCGGGTCTAGGGTCTTTGCAACCGAAGACGGGAACCATCATGCAGACCACCACATCCAGGCTCGACTGGGTGGATATGGCCAAGGGCCTCTCCATCTTTCTGGTCGTCACCATGTACTGCGCCGCCAGTGTCGGCGAGGACACCGGCCAGGCCGGTTTCCTGCACTGGACCATCGCATTCGCCATGCCCTTCCGCATGCCGGAATTCTTTCTGCTCTCGGGCCTGTTTCTGACGCAGGTGATTGGCCGCCCTTGGAAGGCCTACGCCGACCGCCGCGTCGTGCATTACCTCTATTTCTACGCCCTTTGGGCAGTCATCCACATCCTGTTCAAGGAAGCGCTGATCGGCCGGGACTTTGGCGGCGCGGCGACGTCGCTGGCCTGGGCGCTGGTGGAGCCCTATGGCGTCCTGTGGTTCATATACATGCTTGCGGTATTCGGCCTCGTCTGCAAATTCCTGCACGAGATCAAGGCGCCGATGTGGGGCGTGCTTGCTGTGGCCGCCATCCTGCAGATGGCCGATATCCACACTGGTAGCTACCTCGTCGACCAGTCTGCCGAATACTTCGTCTACTTCTATGCAGGCGCTGTCTTCGCGCCGCATATCTTCACGCTGGCGGAGTGGTCGTCCAGCCATGTGCTGGCCGCGCTCGGCGTTCTGGCCATCTGGGCGATCATCAACGCCGTCACCGTCTTCTCGCCGGGCTTCCGCATGGATCCCGTGCATATCCAGATGGGATGGGGCGCCCTCCCCGGCATCCACCTGGTCATGGCGCTGGCCGGCGCGGGCGCTATCTGCATGGTCGCCGCCACGCTGACCCGCCTGCCGTTCATGGACTGGCTGCGCTGGATGGGCTCCAAGTCGCTGGTGATCTACGTCGCCTTCGTGCTGCCCATGGGTGTCGCCCGCACCATACTGCTGCGCCTGGGCATCGAAGAGGTCAACCTCGTGAGCCTGCTGACCATGGTCGTGGCGATCACCGCACCGCTGATCCTGTGGTGGCTCACCGAGCGCACCGGGTTCGGCCGGTTCCTGTTCGAACGCCCCGCCTGGGCCCATCTGCCCGGAACCGGTCGCGCGCCGGCACCGCCAAAGGCGGTTCCCGCCGAATGACAAAAGGGCCGGTCCATGGACCGGCCCTTTCTTTGTAAGTGGCGGACGTTCAATCCGGTGTCCGGAAGATGTTCGGCACGATCGGGCGGATGCGCGGGCGCGTAGCCGGACGCGAAATCGGATCGAGGTCGGACACCAGGTGCGGTTTGCCGTCGGCACCGCGAATGGTCATGGGTTTGCCCGGTGGCGGGTTCGACGATTGCATGGGATGTCCTTCGCGCTGATTTGTGCAGTCGCAACGGCACCACACGCGCATCGTTCCGACATTTCCTCGATTGTCCGTTCGCATTTCCCACGCTCCGAAAGCAGGAGGCCTTGCCTTTTCGAGCAAGACTCACCAAAAGGGCCTCGCGCATCCCTGACAGACAGAAGGATTGACCGATGAAGGCCGCCGTCATCGTGTTTCCGGGCCTCAATCGCGACCGCGACATGATCGCGGCGCTGACCAAGATCGGGGGCGAAAAGCCTGCCGTCGTCTGGCACCAGGATGCGGATATCCCCCAAGCCGACCTGATCGTGATCCCCGGAGGCTTCTCCTACGGCGACTACCTGCGCTGCGGCGCCATCGCCGCCCGCTCGCCGATCATGGACAAGGTGCGCGAGCGCGCCGCCCAAGGCGTCAAGGTTCTCGGCGTCTGCAACGGCTTCCAGATCCTGATCGAGGCCGGCCTGCTGCCCGGCGCCCTGATGCGCAATACCTCGCTCAAATTTGTCTGCCGCGAAGTCAAGCTCGAGGTCGCCAATGCCGGGACGGACTTCACCAGCGGCTATACCAAGGGCCAGATCATCCGCTGCCCGGTCGCCCATCACGATGGCAATTACTTCGCCGACGCCGAGACTCTGAAGCGTATCGAGGACAATGGCCAGGTCGCCTTCCGCTATGCCGAAGGCACCAATCCGAACGGCTCGATCAACGACATCGCCGGCGTCTTCAACGAGGGCAAGAACGTCCTCGGCCTCATGCCGCATCCGGAAAACCTCATCGAGGCTGCCCATGGCGGCAGCGATGGCCGGGCCCTGTTCGCTGCCGCGCTCAAGCAGGTGGCGTAACGACGCAAACATGCTGAACCGCGCGCTGACATGGGCTGGGTTGGTGATCGGAATTGCCGGCCTCGTGCTGCAGTTCAGCATTTCCATGCCCGACCTGATCGCGAACGGTCGCGATGTGCCGGGCGCGCTCGGGCACTTCTTCTCGTACTACACCGTGCTCAACAACATCGCCCTCGTGCTGGTCTACCTCTCGGCGGTGACGCATGCAGGCTGGCTCGAATTGTTTCGAAGCCCCCTCGTGCGCGGCATCATGGCGGCGAACATCGCGCTTGTCGGGCTGTATGTCTTCTTCGTGCTGCGCTTCCTGCAGACGCTCGAAGGCGCTTTTTTCGTCGCCGACGCGATGCTGCACTATGTCGCGCCAGTTCTCTACGTCGTGTGGTGGACGGTGACCCAGCGCCATGGTGCGCTGCGCTGGACGCACCTGCCGCTCATGCTCCTGCCGACGCTGATCTACTTCGTCTATGCGATGGCGCGTGGTGCCTGGGTTCAGGAATATCCCTATCCCATCCTCAACGCCGTTGAACTCGGCTATCGCCAGGTCGGCATCAACGCCCTCTACATGACCGTTTTCCTCGCGGTGCTGGCGCTGGTCGCCATCGCTGCCGATCGCTTTCTTGCCCGAACCTCCCGGACAGTCCCGCAATGACCCTTCGCAACGATCCTGCCATCACTCCCGATCTCGTCGCCAGCCACGGCCTCAAGCCCGACGAGTACCAGAAGATCCTCGATCTGATCGGCCGTGAGCCGACCTATACCGAGCTGGGCATCTTCTCGGCGATGTGGAACGAGCATTGCTCCTACAAGAGCTCGAAAAAGTGGCTGCGTACTCTGCCGACCAGCGGTCCGCGTGTCATCCAGGGCCCAGGCGAGAATGCCGGTGTCGTTGATATCGGCGATGGCCAGGCCGTGGTCTTCAAGATGGAGTCGCACAACCACCCGTCCTATATCGAGCCCTACCAGGGCGCGGCAACCGGCGTGGGCGGCATCCTGCGCGACGTCTTTACCATGGGCGCGCGCCCGGTCGCGGCGATGAACGCGCTGCGCTTCGGCTCGCCCGACCATGAAAAGACCCGCCACCTCGTCAATGGCGTCGTCGCCGGCGTCGGTGGCTACGGCAATTCGTTCGGCGTGCCGACGGTAGCCGGCGAAGTCGAGTTCGATGCTCGCTACAATGGCAACAATCTGGTCAATGCCTTCGCCGCCGGCCTCGCCGATACCGACAAGATCTTCTACTCCAAGGCCGAAGGCGTTGGCCTTCCGGTGGTCTATCTCGGCGCCAAGACCGGCCGCGACGGCGTCGGCGGCGCCACCATGGCGTCCGCGGAATTCGGCGACGACATCGAGGAAAAGCGTCCCACCGTCCAGGTCGGCGACCCCTTCACCGAAAAGCGCCTGCTCGAAGCCTGCCTTGAACTGATGGCCACCGGCGCCGTCATCGCCATTCAGGACATGGGTGCCGCGGGCCTGACCTGCTCGGCCGTGGAAATGGGCGCCAAGGGCGACCTCGGCATCGAGCTCGATCTCGACAAGGTGCCGGTGCGCGAAACGCACATGACCGCCTATGAAATGATGCTTTCGGAATCGCAGGAGCGCATGCTCATGGTGCTGCATCCCGAAAAGGAACCGGAAGCCCGCAAGGTCTTCGAGAAGTGGGAATTGGACTTCGCCACGGTCGGCAAGACCACCGACGACTTGCGGTTCCGCGTGCTCTGGCAGGGCACCGAAGTCGCCAACCTGCCGATCAAGGAACTGGGCGACGAGGCCCCGGAATACGACCGCCCCTGGACCGAGCCCAGGACGCCCGTCGCACTTGCGCCGTCCGACGTCCCGCAGATGGACATCGCCGAAGCGCTGATGGCGCTGGTCGGCGGACACCACTGTTCCTCGCGCCGCTGGGTCTACGAGCAGTATGATACGCTGATCCAGGGCAATACCATGCAGCGGCCCGGCGGTGATGCCGGCGTTATCCGCGTCGATGGCCACGACACCAAGGGCCTGGCCTTCACCTCCGACGTCAATCCGCGCTACTGCGAGGCCAATCCCTATGAGGGCGGCAAGCAGGCGGTCGCCGAAGCTTGGCGCAATCTCACCGCCACAGGCGCCGAACCGCTGGCAGCCACCGACAATCTCAACTTCGGCAATCCCGAACGTCCTGAAATCATGGGACAGTTCGTCAAGGCCGTCGAAGGCATCGGCGACGCCTGCCGTGCCCTCGACTTCCCGATCGTCTCGGGCAACGTCTCGCTCTACAACGAGACCAATGGCCGGGGCATCCTGCCCACGCCGACCATCGGCGGCGTCGGTCTGCTTCCCGAGTGGGAAAAGAGCGTCGGCATCGGCTTCGTCGCGGAAGGCCAGCCAATCCTCTTGATCGGGGGTCCGGCCCGGCGCGGCACGCATCTGGGCCAGTCGATCTACCTGCGCGATCTTTTCGACCGTCGGGACGGCGACGCCCCACATGTCGACCTCGCTGCCGAACGCAAGACCGGCGACTTCGTGCGCAAGCTGATCCGCTCCGGCGTGGTTACGGCATGCCATGACCTTAGCGATGGCGGCCTGGGCATCGCTCTCGCTGAGATGTCGATGGCCGGAGGCATCGGCGCCACCGTGACCGATGTCGACGGCAACGATCCGGTCCTCACCTTCTTCGGTGAAGATCAGGGCCGGTACCTCGTCACTCTCGACCTCGACCCACAGGGCGACGAAATCGCCCGCCTGTGGCAGGACGCCGAGGCGCTGGGTGTCTTCGCACCGTGGATCGGCACCACCGGCGGCACGACGCTGACGCTGGGCGCGGCAACGCCGGTTTCGGTCGCCGCCCTCAAGGTCGCGCACGAGACGTGGTTCCCCAGCTATATGAACGGCTAGGCTGGCAATTCACTGCCCCTGCCATATGATCGCCGTTCTTTGGGGCGCTTTGCTCACCCCATGGAACGGCGTTTTTTCTGGAGTATGCGATGAAGCACGCAGTGGTCTCGGGACTTGCGGTAATGGCCCTGGTCTTTTCCCCTGCCCTGGCTTCCGCCCAGAGCGTCAGCGTCGCGCGCTCGGTCCTGCCAACGACACCGTATACACTGATATTCCCTGAACCCATGGTGGCTGCCAGCCAGAGCATCGACCCTGTCTCGGTGACCATCAACCATCCCGGCGCGCCGCTGCAGTGCGACATGACCATCGTACCGGTCGACGATACGGAATGGACCGCTGAGGGTGCCCTCAACTCCGTCGATGACGCCGAAGTCGCGGCCGCGTGGTCCGACATCATGCCCGGCTTTGCGCTCGGTGCCAAAACGACTGCCGAATACCAGGATGCCACTGCCCTGCTCTACGAGGGCAGCAGCCCCGAATCGAACATGGGCGTTCCGCTGACCGTGGTGCACACGGAAACCGTGGTGAGCGGCCGCGGCTACACGCTGGATTGCTATTACGCCACGGCCGAAGCCGCCAATGCGCGCCCTCTCGTCGATTTCATCATCGCCAACTTCGCGACCCGTTCCGACGCCGATTGCTGCATCGGCGCCGAAGTCGCACCGGTCGAAGAGACCCCGCCAGCGCAATAGGGCCGGTTGAAGACGCCCCTTCCGCATGCCATATCAATGACATCGTCCTTCGACGCGAAGGGCTTCGATTGAGACAAGCGGGAGACAGCACATGGCCATGGACGCAAGCGAAATCGAGCGCCGCATCAAGGCTGCGCTGCCCGATGCGGAAATCGAGATCAGGGATCTCGCCGGCGACGGCGACCACTGGGCTGCGGCCGTGAAGTCGGAGCAGTTCCGCGGCAAGACCCGCGTGCAGCAGCACAAGCTGGTCTATGACAGCCTTCAGGGCGACATGGGCGGTGCGTTGCACGCCCTGGCGCTGCAGACCAGCGTCCCGGACTGAGCGCGTGCCTGGCCTGCGCGATTCTCTCGATCTGATCCGCATGGTCCGGCCGGAGGCCGGCACAGCCGCAATCGAGCATGAAATCCAGGCAGAGCGCGCCAGTTCGCTGAGCACGGCGGAACGCCGGGTGGTCAAGGCGCTGGCGGAGCTCAAAGCCGGAGCCGACCACGCCCGGTGGCTGGCCGAATCCCAGCAGGCCGTCTGGGCGTATTTCGTGCAACGCGAACTCATCGGCTTCCGGCGCCACACCGATGTCATCTCCGATCTCGGCATCCCGGCCGAGGTTCTCAACGGCCTCGGAGCCTCGCCGGCCAGAACAAAACCGTGACCCGCGCCGTCATCTTCGATGTCGATGGCGTTCTGGTGCACGGCTATCACGCGCGGCCACACCTGCGTGACCAGTTTGACCAGCACATGCGCGACTTCGGCATGGACCCGGAACGGTTTCAGGCCGAGTTCATCGTCGACATCTTCCTCAAGAAAGTGCTCATCGGGCAGACGGCGATGATCGAAGCTCTCGACCGTCGACTGCCGGGCCTCGGCTATCGCGGCTCGCCCATGACGTTCGCCCATTTCTGGCTCGGACACGAAGGACATCTCAACCACGAACTGGTCGACGCCATCCGCGCGCTGAGGACGCATCCGGATGTGCGGCTGTTCCTGGCCACCAACCAGGATCACATGCGGGCCCAGTGGCTCTGGCAGAGCGTGGGCCTGGGCGACATTTTCGAGGACATGTTCTATTCGGCGCGCATCGGCATGACCAAGGCGCACAAGGGCTTCTTTGCCTTCGCCGACGATCACATCGGAAAATTCGACGAACCGCCGCTCTTTTTTGACGACACCCCCAAGGTCATCGAGGTGGCACGGTCGGCAGGATGGGACGCCGTTCTGTTCGAGGACAATGCCGACGTGCTCGACCATCCCTGGATCGCGAACCGCCGCACCTGAAGTTCCCCCCAATTAAAAAGGCCCGCATCGTGCGCCATCACGTGCTTCCACTTCTGTTCCTGTGCGCCTGCGCAGCCCCGGTGCCGGTTCTGGCGTCAGAGGCCCAGTGTTTCCAGAGCAAGAACCACCTCGTCGTCTTCCATGATCGCATCGACGAAGTGGGCAGCGACTTCATCGTCCGGCCCCCGGCGAGGGGCAAGATTGCCTGCGTTTTCGACCCCACGCCCGATGACAGACGCATCGGTGCGCCCGGCGATCCGCTGCACTTCCTGACGCTTTTGGGTGATTACCTGATCCTGACGCGCAGCACAGGACCGGATGGCGACCTGGTGATCTACGACCTGTCCGGCGCCAGCGACGAGCCCGTGATCGACGTCCCGGCGGACGATGATGTCGTCGTGACCGAGGAACTCACCTACTGGGAGCGCACCTCGGACGCCACGAGCGAGAACTGCCCCCAGTACGAAGCCTACACGAGCGACGGCTTGGGTTCCGTCATCGCCGAAGAACGGGTATTCGATCCGGCGACCGGCGACGTCACCGAGACAGGCAACGCCCGCTGCAGCGCCACGCAATAGGTGATCGGGACGCCATCTCGACACCGCCCTTTTCCTGTCCTATCTAAAGGCGAATTCAAGCCGGCCCTTGAAACCGGACTTTTTGAAAGGCTCCTCCCATGACCGATATCAATGCCTTCATCGACGACAAGGTGAAGAACAACGACGTGTTCCTCTTCATGAAGGGCTCGCCGGACTTTCCGCAGTGCGGCTTTTCCGGTCAGGTCGTGCAGATCCTGAACTATCTGGGCGTCGACTATTCCAGCGCCAATGTTCTCGAAAGCGAAGAACTGCGCGACGGCATCAAGGCCTACACCAACTGGCCGACAATCCCCCAGCTCTACGTGAAGGGCGAGTTCATCGGCGGCGCCGACATCGTGCGCGAGATGTTCCAGTCCGGCGAACTGCAGACGCACTTCCAGCAGGCTGGCGTCGAGGTCAAGCAGAGCGCCTGACCCACAACGCAGACTCAATCTAACAAGGCCCAGCCCTAACCGGCTGGGCCTTCTGCGTTTTTGGCCACTTCCAGGAATGCATGGAGAATTGATCCATCACCAGATCTGATCGGCATCATCAGCTATTATCGCTTTGCGTGATCAGACCTGAGGCGTAGATTGATGCAGTCAATTGCCGAGACTCTCCCATGACCGTGTCCGCCGTTCGCCCCGCAGTGCCGCTGCCGATCATCATCGTTGCCGGCTGCATCATTGCCGCCATCGGATTTGGCACAAGAGGGTCGTTCGGGCTGTTCACCTTGCCCGTCACCGCCGATCTCGGACTGAGCCGCGAACAGTGGGGCATGGCCATGGCCGTGCAGAACCTGGTCTGGGGCATTGCCCAGCCATTCGCCGGCGGCATGGCCGACAAGTATGGCTCGGCGCGGGTGCTCGCCGTTGGCGGCATCATCTACGCGCTCGGTGTCCTGGGCATGGCCTTTTCCACCGATGCCCTGAGCATGACGCTGACGGCTGGCGTCGTCACCGGGGTCGGCATCGCCATTGCATCCTTCGGCGTGGTGATGGCAGCGTTCGGCCGGGTCGTTCCCGCCGAAAAGCGCAGCTTCGTCTTCGGCATCGCGACGGCGGCCTCGTCCGCCGGGCAGTTCATTTTTGCGCCGCTGGGGCAAGGCTTCATCGATGCCTTCGGCTGGCAGATGGCCCTTGTCTACATCGCCGTTCTGCTGCTCCTGATCATCCCGCTGTCCAGCGCCCTGCGCGGCCGCACCGAATCCGTGCCCGGCCAGGCCGACCTGCCCTTCATGCAGGCCCTTTCCCGGGCCTGGGGCTATGGCTCCTATAGGCTGCTGGTCATCGGCTTCTTCGTCTGCGGCTTTCACCTGGCCTTCATCAACGTCCACATGCCCGCCTACCTCGTGCAATGCGGCCTGTCGCCGGAAGTCGGCAGCTGGACCATCGCCGTCATCGGCCTGTTCAACATTGCCGGATCGCTGCTGTCCGGCTGGCTTGGGAGCCGCCTCCCCAAGCAGATGCTGCTGGCCACCATCTACTTCCTGCGCGCCGTTGCCATCGCTGCCTTCCTGCTTCTGCCCGTCAGCGAAATCACGGCCTATGCCTTCGCCGCTGCCATGGGCCTGCTCTGGCTCTCGACCGTGCCGCTGACGGCAGGCCTCGTCACCCTGTTCTTCGGGCCGCGCTACATGGGCATGCTCTACGGCATCGCCTTCCTCAGCCACCAGATCGGCTCCTTCGTGGGCGTATGGCTGGGCGGTTATGTCTATGACCAGACCGGCGCCTATGACCTCGTCTGGTATCTGGGCATCCTGCTGGGCCTCGCCTCGGCGGCCATCCATATTCCGATCAACGAGCGTACCGACGGCAATTTCGCCCTGAAGCGCGCCTGACCTTCCATCGGCTTTTGCCGATTGAAGGGTTGCCAAACATATTCAACCGGTTCATGGTCCGGCCATTCTTTCGGCCGGGCTCCTTCCGGCTTTGACGAGTTTCAATCATGTCCGATCATTTCACGCGGGTGCTTTCGCGGCCCGAATTCATTGCCCTTCTTGCTGCCCTGATGGCGCTGAATGCGCTGGCCATCGACGTCATGCTGCCGGCCCTGCCCTATATGGGCGAAGCCCTGGGCATCGCCAACGAGAACGAACGCCAGTTCGTCGTCACCTCCTACATGCTGGGCATGGGTATTGCCGTTCTGGCTTTCGGCCCGCTGACCGACCGCTTTGGCCGTCGCGCGCCGCTGCTCGTCGGCGTCGGCATCTATATCGTCGCCGCCATTGCTGCCGCCTTTGCGCCCAGCTTCGCCATGCTGCTCGTGCTGCGCTTCATCCAGGGCATGGGCGCCGCCAGCGTCCGCGTGATCGCCACGGCTGTGGTGCGTGATCGGTATTCCGGTCGCGAGATGGCCGAAGTCATGTCGCTGACCTTCATGGTCTTCATGGCCATCCCGATCGTGGCGCCGGGCATAGGCCAGGTACTGCTGCTGACCGGACCGTGGCAGGCGATCTTCATCTTCATGGGGCTGCTGGCGCTCGCCTTCTGGCTCTGGACCTACCTGCGCCTGCCCGAAACACTGCCGGTCGACCAGCGCCGGCCGCTGAGCCTGCGCAGCGTCATCGACGGCTTCCGCATCGTTTTCACCAATCGCGTCGCCATATCCTACGGCCTCGCCGGCATGTTCCTGTTCGGAGCATTGTTCGGCTTCATTACCTCGGCCCAGCAGATCTATGTCGATATCTATGGCCTTGGCGTCTATTTCCCCGTCGCCTTCGCCGCCATGGCGGGATTGATGGCCGTGTCGTCCTTCACCAACTCCAAGGTGGTCCGCCGTTTCGGCATGCGTCGCCTGTCGCATGGCGCCATGCTGGCCTTCACGGCCGGCTCGGCGATCTGGCTCGTCTTCGCCCTCACCGGCTTCCTGCCGCTATGGCTGTTCTTCAGCCTCCTGGCCGTCATCATGTTCAGCTTCGGCTGGTCCTCATCGAACATGAACTCGCTCTCGATGGAGCCGCTGGGTAATGTCGCAGGCACCGCAGCCTCGGTCTTCGGCTTCATCCAGACCGTTGGCGGAGCGCTCATCGGCTCCTATGTCGGGCAGCATTTCGACGGCACCACGGTGCCGACGGCGACGGGCTATTTCCTGATGGGTGTGGCCTCCATAGTCTGCATCCTCGTTGCCGAAAAAGGCAGGCTGTTCGGCGTTGGCGAGCAATACGCTCACGGCCAGGCCGCGCCCGCCATGGACGCCCACTAATTCCCTTCCGGTCCCGGCACCTGCAGCTGGGACCGGTCCGCATAGATGTGGTCGACGAGGCCCCAGGCCAACGCGTCGTCCGGCGCCATGTAGCGGTCGCGCTCCAGCGCCGCCTCGACTTCCTCGTAGCTCCGGCCGCAATGGCGCGAGTAGATTTCATTGGTCAGGCGCTTGAGACGCCGGCTCTCTTCGGCGTGGATGAGAATATCCGTCACCTTGCCCTGGTAGCCGCCTGAGGGCTGATGCAGCATGATCGAAGTGTGCGGCAGCGACGCGCGCATCCCCGGCGCTCCGGCCGCAAGGATCAACGTCGCCGCCGATGCGGCCATGCCCATGCACAGCGTGCCGACCGGCGCCTTGATGAACTGCATCGTGTCATACATGGCGAGCGCCGCCGTCACCACGCCGCCCGGTGAATTGATGTAGAGATAGATGGGCTTGGCAGGATTTTCGGATTCAAGAAGCAAGAGCTGGGCATTGACCAGCGAGGCCATGTTGTCCTCGATCTCGCCATTGAGAAAAATGATTCGCTCGCGCAAAAGCCGCGAATAGATATCGAAAGACCGTTCGCCTCGACTGGACGTTTCGATGACCATAGGGACGAGTTGGCTCATGTCGCGCATGGGCGACCTCCTGGATTTTCTGTGATGTGGGGCGAGATCAGGCGGCGAGCAGCATGACCGGCTCGGCGGGCTCGTTGCGATTGGCCGGCGCCGGCATGACGAGCGGCGCATGCGTCAGCCGGAAACCGGTTCGTCCGCCGTCCTGCGGCGTCAGCTCGATCGTCACGACGCTTTCTTCGTGTCGATCGCGCCAGCGGTATGTCAGGGAGCCACCGTCCACCGCATCCAGCTCGACTGTGACGTCGTCGGGAGGTTGCAACCAGCGATCCCGGTATTCCGGGATGGTGAGCGCGCGCCAGACTTTCTCCGGCGGCGCGTCGAGCACCGTCTCGAACACCAGGTCGGTCTCGGCATCGCTCATTGATCCATCTCCTTCAACAGATCCCGCAGGTTGTCGATGCGGCTGGGCCAGAAGGCACGGTAGCGGGCCAACCACGCATGCAAGGGTGCGAAACCGTCCGCATGAATGCGGTAGTGGGAGAAGCGCCCTTCACGGCGTTCCTGCACCAGCCCCGCCCCGCGCAGCACCGCGAGGTGTTGGCTCATGGCGGGTTGGGTAATGGCAAAGCCCTCGCGCAGGTCGGTCGCCGTCGCCTCCCCGGCCGACAGGCGCTCGAGGATGGCGCGACGGGTGGGATCGGCCAGGACTTTGAAGATTTCGGTCTCGCTCATGCACAACACATAAGCACAGACTTATGAGTCGACGCAAGAGGCTCAGCGCGGCCTGGTTGCGGCGCCATCGAGCCAGAGCGTGTCGCTCTCGTCGCGATGCACGCCGGTCGTGCCCACGTGCCTGGCGTCGATCTGCGGCCCCTTCTGGATCACGTGCACCATGGCCATGCCGTGGCCCCGCCCCAGGTCGAATTCGGCCTTGAGCCAGTCGAGAATCTGGCCGGCCTTCACCTTGGGATCGTCAAAACCCTTGGCTTTTGCGAGTGCCACGATTTCGCGTGGGGTCTTGCCGGTCTTTGTTTCCACGGCATCGAGATAGGCCTGAAACGACATGCTGTGCTCCTGAGGATGTTCTGGAAACGCGACGCGCGGATGCACCCGATTTCGACAAATCCAGCGCGTTCGATACGTCAGACCGTGAACACTTCCCGCCGCAACTCGTCCCAGCTGTCCTTGTCGGAGGCCACGAGCAGGCCGCCTGACGTGTCAGTCGGGCGGTATTCGCTCCCATCGAGCTTGGCGACATGAGCGCCTGCTTCGCGCATGATCAGGGCGCCGCCGACATGGTCCCAGGGCATGAGCTTGCCATACATCATGAAGTGCACATTGCCACCGGCAGCATAGCGATATTCGTGGCCGGCACAGCGATAATTGGCAAACATCCGGACCTTGGCGAGGTTGGTCATGACCTCGCGGCGCTGCTCCATGGGCAGGAAGGAGGTTGAGGCAAGGCCGCCCATTTCTGACAGTGGAACGGCTTCGGCGAAAGCCTGGCGAACCATACGGCCATCCGGAAAAACCTGGAACGCGCCGCAGCCCCGCTCCGCCATCACCACGTCATCGCCCAGTGGATCGTAAATCACGCCGGCAACCGTTTCGCCATTGTCCACCACGGCCGCCATGACCGCGAAAAGCGGCAGGCCACCGGCAAAATTGGCAGTGCCGTCAACGGGATCGACGAAAATCACGATTCGATCCTCGAGGCTGGTGTCGAGCAATCTTGGATTGGCCGCGACTGCTTCCTCGCCGATCACCAGATAGTCCGGGCGATGCGCCCGGATGGCGGCGGTGATGGCCCGCTCGGCACCGACATCCGCTTCGGTCACCAGATCAAAGGCGCTCGACTTGGTCTTGATCGTCCCTTCGTCCAGCCGCCGGAAGCGCGGCATGATCTCCTCCTGGGCAGCCTGTTTCAGGATGGCGGCGAGGCGATCGACATTCATTGTCTGTCCTTTCGGGAGGATGGCCGTTCGGCCACCGGGATTTCACCCTATCGTCAGCAGGCGTGTCCCGGTGGTCCGTCTCTACTCGTCCGTAACTGCCCGCCGGGCGCCGAGCGCGGCAAAATCGAAAAGGCGCGGATCAAGCATGTGGCTCGGATTGATGTTGCCCAGCGCGCGGATCATCACATCCTTGCGCCCCGGCATGGCCTTTTCCATGTCGTTCAACATGGCTTTGGTCACGTTGCGCTGCAGTCCATCCTGCGAACCACAGAGATCGCAGGGGATGATCGGAAATGCCATGGCATCCGAGAAGCGCTGCAGGTCCTCCTCGGCGCAATAGATCAGCGGGCGCAGCACTTCGAGGTCACCCTCGTCATTGACCAGCTTCGGCGGCATGGCCGCCAGCTTGCCGCCATGGAACAGGTTCATGAAGAAGGTTTCGAGGCTGTCGTCGCGATGGTGCCCGAGCACCAGGGCCGTGCAGCCCTCCTCTCGGGCGATGCGATAGAGATTGCCGCGCCGCAGGCGCGAGCACAGCGAGCAATAGGTCGCTCCGGCGGGCAGCTTGTCGGTCACGATGGAATACGTGTCCTGGTATTCGATGCGATGCTCGATGCCGAGGCCGGTCAGGAATTCTGGCAGGATATGCTTGGGAAAGTTCGGCTGGCCCTGGTCGAGATTGCAGGCCAGCAGCTCCACCGGCAGCAATCCACGCCATTTCAGGTCCAGAAGCAGCGCCAGCAGACCATAGCTGTCCTTGCCGCCGGACAAGGCGATCAGCCACTTGTCGCCGGGCCGAACCATGCCGAACTTGTCGAGAGCCTCGCGTGCATTGCGGATCAGTCGCTTGCGGAGCTTGTTGAATTCAACCGAGCGCGGGGCATGGGCGAAGATCGGATGAACACCGCTCTCGGCATCGTCTTCCGAAATGGCGGGGGCGTCCATCGCCGCACTCATGGGCAAACTCTCTTCTGTTCGATCGCTTGCTGATAGCGTCCCCAGCCCGCCTTGGGAAGTCAAACCACCCCGTCGTCACCTTACCAAAGATTAACTTCTCGCACTTGATTTAATCACGATTCAGGCGTCTGGATCGGGTGTCAAACGCACCCTCTGGAGTCTCAAGGTGTTTCGCTCGTTCTTCCCCTCCCCCAAATTGTTCTTTACCTCTGCCCTGGTCTGGCTGCTCCTCGCAACCACCGGCTGGTATGCGTTCGAAGGTCCCATCCGCAACGCCATAAGCCTCGACCGTTTCGTGATCGCGCCGATGTGCGCGCCCGCCGCGGATCCGGTGCCAGAGACCAATCCAGCCGAAACTGCCCCGGGCACGCCACCGTCAGGAGAGCCCGAACAGGCTTCGCCCGCAGCCGCTGCCCCGGCGGAAAGTGCAGTGACCAATGCCGTTGCCGCGCCCGCCTGTACGCCGGAAGGCGCTTTCCTCACCGGCGAGCAGTTCTTCCTCTATCAATACGTTCTGCTCATCGCCCTGATCTTTTGCGCCTTCTGGTACATCTACCGGCGCAACGAGTGGTACTGGTGGTCGGTCGTGGGCTCCACCGCCATTCTGCTGGTGCTCTACTTCAACGTTCAGGTGGATGCCTTCATCAACAACTGGCAAGGCACGTTCTTCAACACCTTGCAGTCGGCGCTCTCGACGCCAGGATCGGTCTCGCCAGAAACCCTCTATGGCGAAATCTTCACGATCATGGCCGTAGTCGTACCGCGTATTCTGGTGCTGGTGCTGCTGGCCTTCCTGACCAGTCACTATGTGTTCCGCTGGCGCAAGGCGATGAACGCCTACTACATGCAGTACTGGCCCGCCATCCGCACGACCGAAGGCGCGGCACAGCGTGTGCAGGAAGATACGATGCGCTTTGCTCAGATCGTCGAGGATCTCGGCACCAGCTTCTTCGATGCCTTGATCACGCTGGCGGTGTTCATCCCCATCCTGTGGGGCCTGTCGCGCGTGGTGACGGAACTGCCCATCTTCGGCATTGTTCCCGGCAGCCTGGTCTGGGTCGCGCTTGCCTCGGCCGCGTTCGGCACGCTGTTCCTCGGCGTCGTCGGCATACGGTTGCCCGGACTGCAGTTCGAAAATCAGAAGGTGGAAGCGGCCTATCGAAAGGAACTGGTCTACGGCGAAGACAATGGCGACCGTGCCGAACCGATGACGGTGCGCGAGCTCTTCGCCAATGTGCAGAAGAACTACTACCGCATCTATTGGCACTACACCTACTTCAACTTCGCCCGATACGGTTATCTGCAGCTGGCCGGCTATATCCCGATCCTGGTGCTGGCACCGTCCATCCTGGCCGGCGCCCTGACCCTGGGGCTCTACCAGCAGGTGCAGCAGGCTTTCGGTCAGGTAGCGTCGTCATTCCAGTTCCTGGCCCGCGCCTGGGGCACCGTCATCGAACTGCTTTCCGTGCACAAGCGCCTGCGCCGCTTCGAAAGCTTCATCCCCAAGGATGCGCCACCGATCAATCCCTCGGTCAGCGACGCGGCGACGATCTGAAAACGACGCCATCGCCCCCAAACATTAGGGGCGGTGGCGGCTATGGCTAGGCGATCTTGGCCAGCACGTCCTCGGCTGGTTGCGGCCGGGCGATTAGATAGCCCTGTACCTCGCTGACGCCCAGGCCACGCAGCGCCGCCAGCTCGGCGTCGGTCTCCACCCCTTCGGCGACGATGATCGTCCCGGTCCGGCGCGAAAATTCGGTCAGCGCCGCCGCCATGGCATGACGGATCGGATCGCTGTCGAGCCCGCGCGTCAGGCTAACGTCGAGCTTGACCATGTCCGGCCGCATCATCAGCACGTGCCTGAGGCTGGAATATCCCGCACCCGCATCGTCGATGGCGATACGGATGCCCGCGGCACGCAGCGGCATCAGCGCATCAAGGATCGGCTCGTAGTCAGCGACCGGCTCATGTTCCGTGATTTCGATGATCACGCGGTTCGGATCGAAGCCAGCCAGTGCTGCCGGCAGCTCGGGCGAAATAACAGCGGCCGGAGATACATTGAGATGAATGCTGAGGTCTTGGGGCAGATTGCCCGCCTGTTGCAAAACACGGCGTAGAGCCATCAGCTCCAGCATCGTGCCCATGCCCACTTCTGCAGCCTCGTGGAACCAGATGTCGGGCGTGCGATACGGTTCGGCTCGAAACCGTGACAGCGCTTCCAACCCAACGATCCGGTTGTCCGCAAGGCGCAGGATCGGCTGGAAGACGATCTGCGGATCGCCGTTCGCCATGGCAAGCTGCACGTCACGGATGATCCGCTGCTGCCGCTCGTCGCGCGCGACATCGTCCTGCATTTCACGGGCGATGAGGCGGCTGAACGTGTGCATCAGGTCCAGCTCGGCCTCGCCCAGATCGGGCATGGCGCGATGGCTGAAGCAGCAGAATGTGCCGAATATCCGCCCGCCTTCGAGCCGGATCGGCACGCTCAGATGGGCCCCGATCGGAATTGTCGCCGTTTCCGCTATACCCATGGCAAAAGGTACGCGGCTGGTATCGGGAATAAGCTCCGGCAGGCGCCCTGACACCACGTGCTGGCAATATCCCGAGGCGATCGGCAGGATGCTTCCGGGGAAAACCCCCTCGACCGGACTGTTGGAATCGACGGTGCGAAACACCCGGCTCGACCCCAGGAACTGCGTGACAAAAGCGATATCCATATGCAGATGCTGGCGAATTGCGCGCAGCACGCGGCTGATGCTTTCGGTGACCTGGGGCGAAAGCACCATCGGCCGCTCGTCTACGGCCGACGCCAACTCATCCGTCGTCACACTCTGCAAATGCATCTGCTAGACCGCCCTTCTATCGATTTAGCACATCAATCCGGGCTCGATTCTTGAGCCCGCGCAGGCATTAAAGAAGCCAATTCTGAATCGTTTGACAATAACCCAAGTAAAAAGGGCCGCTCCGAAGAGCGGCCCTTTCCAAAATTGTCTGTCGTTTGCGATTAGCGCGAGTAGAATTCGACGACCAGGTTCGGTTCCATCTGGACCGGATACGGCACATCCGACAAGGTCGGGACGCGGGCATAGGTCGCGACCAGCTTGTTGTGGTCGACTTCCACGTAATCCGGAACGTCACGCTCTGCGAGCTGAACGGCCTCGAGAACGACGGTGAGCTGCTTGGAACGCTCACGCACTTCGATCTTGTCGCCGATCTTGACCTGGTAGGACGGGATGTTGACGCGCTTGCCATTCACCAGCACGTGGCCGTGCGAGACAAACTGACGTGCAGCAAACACCGTCGGAACGAACTTGGCGCGGTAGACGATGGCGTCCAGGCGGCCTTCGAGCAGACCGATCAGGTTCTCACCGGTGTCGCCCTTGCGACGGGCAGCTTCGTCATAGAGACGGCGGAAGGCCTTCTCGGTGATCGAGCCGTAGTAGCCCTTGAGCTTCTGCTTGGCGCGCAGCTGCAGACCGTAGTCCGAGAGCTTGCCCTTGCGGCGCTGGCCGTGCTGGCCGGGGCCATAGGCACGGGTGTTCAGCGGGGACTTCGGACGGCCCCAGATGTTTTCGCCAAGACGACGGTCAATTTTATACTTTACAGAATGACGCTTCGACATCGCGTATCCCTTTCATGGTTTGAATGGATCGCGCCCTCCTCTGCCCTCTCTTGCGAGAGGACCGACAGACTCCCAACAGAGAATCTCGGGTGCGCCTATGGGCCCGAAGGCCTGAATAGGTGGGCGCGTCATAGAGGCGTGCTGCCCCTGAGTCAAGCCGAACGGCCCAAATGCTAGGCCATCTTCTTGTCGAGGCTGTCCTGCTCGCGCAATTGCGGAAACAGCCTGCTCCAGAGGCCGGCGACGACCATCGCCCCGACGCCGCCGACCGCCACCGCCGCCACCGGGCCGATGAAGTGGGCCACGGTGCCGGCGCGAAACTCGCCCAGCTCGTTGGACGCGCCGATGAACACCGAGTTGACGGCGTTGACGCGGCCGCGGACGTCTTCGGGCGTCCACAGCTGCATGATGGTCTCCCGGATTGTGACGCTGACCATGTCGGCAGCCCCCACCAGCATCAGCGCCGCGATGGACAGCCAGACGCTGGTGGAAAGCCCGAAGACGAGGGTGAAGAAGCCGAAGAGGCCGACAAAGACGAACAAGGTCTTGCCCGCATGCTTGCGCACCGGAAAGCGGGTGAGCGTCAGCGCCATGGCCAGCGCCCCGATTCCCGGCGCAGCGCGCAGGAGGCCGAATTCCATCGGCCCGCCATGAAGGATCTCTTCGGTGAAGGCCGGAAGCAGCGCCACGGCGCCGCCCATGAGCACCGCGAACATGTCGAGCGAAATGGCGCCCAGCACCACCTTGTTGGAGAGGATATAGCGGAAGCCGCCGAAAATGGTCTCGAGGCTTGTGGCCTGTTGCCCGCGCTGCTGCGTTGGCTTGGGGATGAGGATGACGCAGACGGCGCCGCAAAGCAGCAGCACCGCGGCCGTGCCGAAGGCCACGATCGGGCTGATCGCGTAGAGCACCCCACCGACCGAAGGCCCGGCAATGCTCGCGATCTGCCAGGCCGAGGCATTGACGGTAATCGCGTTGGCCAGCGCCTCAGGCGGAACGAGATTGGGCGCCAGCGACTGCGCGGCCGGTCCCCAGAAGGCGCGGGCGGTGCCCAGGACCACGAGGATCACGAAGATCGGCCACACCTGATGCGCCTCGACTTCGACGAGCATCAGGAAAGCCAGGGCGCAAAGCAGTTCCACGGTAAGGCAGATCGCCATGATGCCGCGCCGGTTGAACCGATCGGCAGTCAGCCCGGTGATGAGAATGAGGCAGAGCGCCGGCAGGAAGAGGCACAGCCCCACCAGCCCGAGCAGGAAGTAATCACCGGTGACCGCGAAGATCTGCCAGGCGATCGACACCGACATGATCTGCACGGCGAAGCTGACGAACAGCGTTGTCAGCCAGAAGAACCGAAAACCGGCATAGGTGAAGGCGAGCCGGTTCGGCTCGGACGGGGCATGTGCGCTCATGATGAGCAAGCCAATGACAGTTTGTCGCAGCCTCGTCAAAGGCGATTCCGGCAAATCCGTCCACTCCGCTCAAACTGTGATCAGCCCTGTTCCCCGGGCTTCTCGGCCTTTTTCATCCGGTTGGGATTGGGCCGTTCGTGCCGCCGGTCGATCGAGGAGATGACGCCGCGCAGCGTGCGGATTTCCTGGCTGGTAAACCTGCCGCGCGTGAGCGCCGTGCGCAGGTTGTTGACCATGCTCGGCTTCTTGTCCGGCGTGGTGAAGAAGCCGGACTGGTCGAGCACGCCTTCCAGATGCTCGAAGAGCCCCACCAGCTCACTGCGCGGGGCGGCTTCGTCGAGGCCATCGGAAAACGGCAGCGCCCTGCCCGCTGCGCTGGTGCGGCGCCATTCGTAGCTCATCAGCAGCACCGCCTGCGCGATGTTGAGCGAGGCAAAGGCGGCTTCGACGGGCAGCGTCACGATGGCATCGGACATGGCGACTTCGTCGTTGAGCAGCCCCCACCGCTCGCGACCGAACAGGAGACCGGCCTTGTGCCCGCCCGCAATGTGGCCGGCCATGTTGAGCGAGGCCTCTTCGGGCCCCAGCACGTCCTTCTGCATGTCGCGCGAGCGCGCCGTCGTGGCATAGACCAGCGTCAGGTCGGCAATGGCGTCCTCGAGCGTTTGGAAGACGCGCACTTGTTCAAGCACATGGTCGGCGCGCGAGGCGGCAGCGACGGCCTTTTCGTTCGGCCAGCCGTCCCGCGGCCGCACAAGGCGCAGGTCCCACAGGCCGAAATTGGCCATGGCACGCGCGGCCGACCCGATGTTCTCACCCAGTTGCGGTTCGCACAGGATGATCGCCGGTGTCGGTGCCAGGGAGATAGGAATTGAGCTGTCGGTGCCTGCCATGTGCCGCCAATCCGCGAGATGCTAGAGTGGCGGCGACATAGCTCAATTACGGCGTTTCAGCAAATCAGGCGACACGCCCGCGCATGGGCATTTCCACCACCTTGGCATTGGGGCGCCATTCGCGGTCGAGTATGGCGAAGTGCAATTCTTCGTCCCACTCGCCCTGGAACAGGGCATGCTCGCGGTAGTGCGCCTCGAGCCGCAGGCCAAGCTTCTGCATGAGCTTGATCGAATGATGACTGCGACCGTCGCACCGCACCATCAGGCGGTGAATGCGGAAGTGATCGAAGGCCAGGTCGATGATAGCTGTGAGCGCCTGGGTGAGGTAGCCCTTGCCGCTTTCGGCAGGATCTATGCAGAACTTGACCTCGCCCTGCCCGGCGGTCGCATCCGACCATTTCAGCGCCACGTGCCCGACAATCCTGTGGTCGCCCTTGCGCGCCATGGCAAGGGTGAGCGTATCGCCGGGGCGATGCAATTCGACCTGGCTGCGCATGGCGGCCAGGGCAGCAGCGACGTCCTCGGGATAGCGCGTCGGGCGCTCGACGTAACGCTGAACCGAAGGAAGCGTATGGTAGCGGGCTACTGCGTCCAGGTCGCTTCTTTCGAAGGGGCGAAGCAAAAGGCGATCAGTTTCAATGGGAAAACGCTTCGTCGACATAACCGGGTACCCTCCGCGAGACATGCAAGCCCATGTCGAGAACGCGGCTTTCGCGGCTAAGTTCCTAGTTTTACGGAGAAAATCGTACCTTAATCTATGTTATAGGGACGGCTCCGCGTGCCGCCTGGCAAGCCATTCATCGCGCAGGATGGCATAGTAAAATTCCTCGTCCCATTCGCCCTTGAACAGGGCGTGTTGCCGGAAATGGGCCTCGCGCCGCATGCCCAGCCGCTCCATCAGCCGCCACGAACCATCGTTGCGCGCGTCGCAGCGGGCATAGATGCGGTGCAGGTCGGCAGGACCGAAGCCGAGATCGAGCAGCGCATTGGTCGCCTCCGTCGCATAGCCACGCCCATGGAATGACGGATGGAAAATCCACCCGAGTTCGCCTTGCCGTGCCTCCACCGACCGCCAGATGAGAGAAACCTCTCCCACGAGGTCGCCCTGGTCCAGCGTCTCCACCGCCAGCACCATGCGATCCCCCTCCTCGGCAAGGCCTGTCTGGGAGGTGCGCTGCTGGATCGCGAGAGCGCATTCGTCGCGGCTGAGGGGCTGGTCGAAGAGGTAACGCGCCACGTCCTCGCGGCCGCGATAGGCAAACACCGCATCCACATCGCCGCGCGTGAACGGACGCAGCAGCAGGCGTTGGGTAATGAGCGGATAGTCGGGACGCACGGCCATGGTCATTCCTTTCTTGCGCGGCACTGTTGCCCCTCGGGCGTCGGGATGGCAAGCCATGCTTGCGTCGGCGCAGGGCGCGTGCCAGCCTCGACAGCATGACCACATCCCACAAACCCATTCTCGACCTGACGACAGCATGCGACTGCGGCGCGGTAACCTTGCACGCGCAAGGCACGCCGATCTCGATGTTCCAGTGCGCCTGCACCAATTGCCAGAAGGCATCAGGCGGCGGCCATACCTCGGTCGTATTGTTCCCGGCCGACTCCATCCGCCTGACGGGCGCAACGAAAACCTTCTCGCGCCCAGCCGATTCCGGCGCGACCTTCATGCGACACTTCTGCCCTGAATGCGGAACGACGGTTTGCGCGCAATCGTCCAGGGCGCCCGCTTTCCGGATTGTGCCTGCCGGTCTTTTTGCCGGCGAGAACGACTGGTTTGCCCCCAACCAGTTGATTTTCAGCCGCAGTCACGCGGAGTGGGACCAGATCGACACGCATATGCCCTGGCACGAGGCCTACCGACCGGAGACGACCCGATGAGCATGGCTTCCGACGAACTGGCCGAACGCATTCGCGCCCTGCTCCCGCCCGAAGAAAACATCCGCGAGCAGAAGATGTTCGGCGGCATCGCCTTCATGCTCGGCGGCAACATGCTGGTCTGCCCGACAAAGGAGGGTTCGCTCATCGTCCGGGTCGGCAAGAACGGGGTGCCTTCGGCACTCGACTTGCCGGGGGCCGAGGTCATGGAAATGGGTGGCCGCACAGTCAGCGGTTTCGTCGTCGTATCCGGCGATGCCATCGAGGACGAATTCGTCCTCGGAGAATGGCTTGACCGCGCCCGCGCCTTTGTCAGGACGCTGCCGCCCAAGTAGCGTCCCGCTCTCGCAAGCGTCCGGCATGCCCCCTTGCCGAGCCTGTCTTTGCGCTTTGCGCCAGCGATGCTATACGGGCCCCCGAACTGGCCAGAGGGCCGAAAGCGGTTACGCAAAGGGAGTTTTCCGATGAGCAAGATTAAGGTCGCCAACCCGGTTGTGGACCTCGACGGCGATGAGATGACCCGCATCATCTGGCAGGCGATCAAGGACAAGCTCATCCATCCCTATCTCGATCTCGACATCGAGTACTACGATCTGTCGGTCGAAAACCGCGACGCCACCAACGACCAGGTGACGGTCGATGCCGCCAACGCCATCAAGAAGCATGGTGTCGGCATCAAGTGCGCGACCATCACCCCCGATGAAGCCCGCGTCGAGGAATTCAAGCTCAAGAAGATGTGGAAGTCGCCCAACGGCACCATCCGCAACATCCTGGGCGGCGTGATCTTCCGCGAGCCGATCATCTGCAAGAACGTGCCGCGCCTCGTTCCCGGCTGGACCCAGCCGATCATCGTCGGCCGCCATGCCTTCGGCGACCAGTATCGCGCCACCGATTTCACCTTTCCCGGCAAGGGCACGCTGACCATCAAGTTCGCCGGTGAAGACGGCACGGTCATCGAGCACGAAGTGTTCCAGGCACCGGGTTCGGGCGTGGCAATGGCCATGTACAACCTCGACGACTCGATCCGCGACTTCGCCTATTCGAGCTTCAACTATGGTCTGGCCCGTGGCGTCCCGGTCTATCTCTCGACCAAGAACACCATCCTCAAGGCCTATGACGGGCGCTTCAAGGATATCTTCCAGGAAATCTACGACGCCGAGTTCAAGGACAAGTTCGAAGCCAAGAAGATCTGGTACGAACACCGCCTGATCGACGACATGGTCGCTTCGGCCCTCAAGTGGTCCGGCGGTTACGTCTGGGCCTGTAAGAACTATGACGGCGACGTGCAGTCCGACATCGTGGCACAGGGCTTCGGCTCGCTCGGCCTGATGACCTCGGTTCTGGCAACGCCCGATGGCAAGATCGTGGAAGCCGAAGCTGCCCACGGCACCGTGACCCGTCACTACCGCCAGCACCAGCAGGGCAAGGAAACCTCGACCAACTCGACCGCGTCGATCTTCGCCTGGACCCGTGGCCTCGCCCACCGCGCCAAGCTCGACGACAATGCCGAACTGGCCAAGTTCGCCGACACCCTCGAAAAGGTCACCATCGACACGATCGAAGAAGGCAAGATGACCAAGGATCTGGCTCTGCTCGTCGGCCCCGATCAGCCCTGGCTCACCACGATCGGTTTCCTCGACGCCGTCGACGAAAACCTCAAGAAGGCAATGGCCGCCTGAGCCGTAGGCCGCTGGATATGATGAAGGGCCGGTGCGCTGCACCGACCCTTTTTGTTTCGCGGGGCGACGGGGCTATTTCGTCTTGGTCTTGGCAGGCTTCGCTTCGATCGAGAGCTCGAAGCGCTCTCCCGCCGTGATCGTCAACGCCGTCTCGCTCGTCGCATCATTCTTGTCGGTCCTCACGAGGTAGTCACCCGCCTTGAGCGTCGTCATCCATTCCGGACCGAAGCCGTAGTCGAACGACTCGCGATTGCCGGCGATATCGGGTTTGGCCGAGAGGACTTCGATATAGTCGCCGTTCGGCGCGACCACGTTGAGCACCCCTGCATCGAGCACTATCGCAACGTCGGTCCTTTCGCCCGTCGCCACGTCGAACGGGATCTCGCCCTTGGTGCCGTCGAGCGAATAGGCCAGCACGTAGCTTCCGGCCGGCAGGGTGAAGTCTTGCTCGCCCCCGTAATTGTAGGCCACCGAATTGCGGGTGCCGTCGAGCGCCGTCTTGGCGTCGAACACTTCCATGAAGATGTCGTCCTCGACCGCCTGGCCCGGTACATATTCGGTGGTGAAGAAGGCGAGGCCTACGCCGACGATCACGTCTTCGTCGATGACTTCGCCGGCCTTGGCCTCATAGCTGCGCGTGACTTTGCCTTCACCGATGGACACATCGACTTCGAGCGCGCCGGCAGGAACGACCAGCTCCTTGTCGCCATACTGCGTGGTCACGTACTCGCCGTCATGGCGGATCTCGAGCGCGGCATTGCCGTCGGCATCCGCGCCCTCGCTGGGACGGGGGTGAAGCTTGAGCACAGCGGCATTCATGACGAAATGCGGCGCTGCGACCTTTCCATCGACGATTGAGACAGGCTGCGATACGGCCGCATAGCCCACTTCCGCCTTGAGGATGTAGTCGCCCGGCTCGAGGTCGCCCTCGAAGTCGGCATAATAGTCCGTACCGACATGCTCGCCTTCCGTGCCGTCGGCATTGGGCTTGTACCAGGACCACACCACTTCGTATCCGCCCCGCTCGAGATCCGGGCCACCTTCCGAAAGCGACACCGTCGGCTTGAGATTGTATTCGACAGCCGGGGTCGGCTCGGGCTGGGGGGCCGGTTCGGGCTCGGCCACCGCCTCGGCCTGCACCACCTCCGCCACGGTCCGTGTCAGGGCATCGACGAGGCCCGCCCCGTCGGCCGCGGAAAGGTACTTACCGCCGGTGTTTTCAGCCAGGCACGCGACCTCCTGCCCTTCTTCGTCCGACAGTCCGAAGCCGAGCACATGGGTTGTGAAGTCGATCCCCTGCTGCTCGAGATCCGAAGCCAGCTGGCACGGATCGACTTCGCAGGTTTCGAGCCCGTCGGTGATGAGAATGACCGTGGCCTTTTCCTCGGTATATTGCAGGTCCTCGGCCGCGAGGCGAACCGCATCGGAAATGGGCGTCATGCCCTTGGGGTTGATGCCTTCCGCCGCTGCGGCGATGGCCGGTCCGGCGCCACTCGCCGGTGGCACCAGCAATTCGATATCCTCGCAATTGCCCTTCTCGCGGTGGCCATAGGTCATCAGCCCCAGTTCGAGATCGTCGGGCAGCTCCGCCAGCACTTCGGACAGCGTCTCGCGCGCGATGGTGATGCGCGCCTTGCCCTCGATCTGCGCCCACATCGAGCCAGACCCGTCGAGCACGATAATGGCCCGCTCGGCCGCCATGGTCGGAAATGCCAGACCAAGCGCCATGGCAGCACCCAGAATGACCTTGCTCAGAAACCTCATGAATTGCCCTCCAAGTGCAATCGGTCGCCACGCCCGGCGGCCGCGCGGCAGAAGGCCATGCAGCGCCTGAAGCCAGCATGAACGTCAGGTTCAGCCCCGGCTTGCCCGCCCCCCGCGATTTCCGCATCTTGCTCCCGGCCGACTGCGCCGAACAGGGGGATTCGCCATGAAGCGCCGTTACTGGGCCATGCTCGTCATTGTGGCGATGCTGAGCGCGATTGTGCTGTTCAATGCCGGCTGGCGCGTCCCCCCGCGCGATGGCCATTCCGTGCAGATCATCGCCCATCGCGGCGTGCACCAGACCTATCCGCGCGACAACCTCGAAAACGACACCTGCACCGCCGAGCGGATCTACCCGCCCACGCATGGCCTGCTCGAAAACACCCTGCCCTCGATGCAGGCTGCATTCGCCTCCGGAGCCGATATCGTCGAGCTCGATGTCCACCCCACCACCGACGGACAGTTTGCCGTGATGCACGACTGGACCGTTGATTGCCGCACCGAGGGCTCCGGCGAAACGCGCCGCCATTCCATGGCCGAACTGCGCGCACTCGACATCGGCCATGGCTACACCGCCGATAGCGGCCGGACCTACCCGTTCCGTGGCGCCGGCATCGGCCTCATGCCCGAATTGCGCGAAGTCTTGGCGGCCATGCAGAACCGGAAATTTCTCGTCAATTTCAAGAGCCGGGAAGAGCGCGAGGGTGACATGCTCGCCGCCTTGGTTTCGGCCCATCCCGAATGGCGCGAGGCGATCTGGGGCGCCTATGGCGGCGACCAGCCGACCAACCGCGCGGCCGTCCTCATTGAAGACCTCAATGTCTGGTCCCGCCGCGGTCTCATCGACTGTCTCACCCAGTATGTGGCGCTGGGCTGGACCGGTATCGTGCCCGATGCGTGCCGTGATACCCACGTGATGATCCCGATCAATATCGCTCCCTGGCTCTGGGGCTGGCCCAACCTCCTCCAGCAGCGCCTCGCCGACGCCGGCAGCGCGATCATCCTCGTCGGCGCCTATGGCGCGGGCGATCCCGGTACGGCCGGCATTGATGATCTGGAAACGCTGGCCCGCGTCCCGCGCGACTTCCACGGCTATCTCTGGACCAATCGCGTCGAGATCATCGGACCGGCCTGGAAAGGCGTCGAGACGCCACAAATCCCGCCCGTTCCCTGATGACGCAGCGGCGGGCAGCTAGTATGGTAGCGCATTGCCACTGCCTGCTTTCCCCTATTTCTGGATAGTCACAGATGCCCGTCGGCGTCATTCTGGCCTTTGCGGCCTACGCGATCTTTTCCGTTTCCGATGCCCTGATCAAAGCCACCGGGCCGGCCATGTCGGTCTTCGAGATCGCCTTCTTCACCACCAGCTTTTCCATCATTCCGCTCATGTTGACCAAGCGGGGCGAACGCTTCCGCGACATGTACAAGCTGCACCACCCCTGGCTGGTGCACCTGCGATGCACCACGGCCATTCTCGGCACGGCCTGCGTCATGTACGCCTTCACCCACATCGCCTTCGCCGACGTCTATGCCATCGGCTTCACCACGCCGGTCATCGTCACGGTGCTGTCGGTCTTTTTCCTCAGGGAGACGGTGACGCCGCAGCGCTGGCTGCTGCTGCTGCTCTGTTTCTTGGGCGTCGTGCTGGTCATTCGCCCCGGCATGCGCGAACTCGAGCCCGGCCACGTCGTGATCATGATCGGCGCGGCCCTGGGGGCAGTGACGACGATCGTGCTCCGCCACGTCGCCCCGCGCGAGCGCCGCGTCAGCCTTGTCGGGCTGCAGGTGCTCTATTCGGCCATTTTCAATGGCCTCCTGATGATCCCGACCTTCGTGATCCCGACGCCCGAACAGCTGGCCATCTTTGCCGGTATCGGTCTTCTGGGCGGGCTGGGGGGGCTCATGCTGATCGCCGCCACCAAGCGCACCCCGGCCAATCTTGTCGCGCCGGTGCAGTACAGCCAGTTGATCTGGGCCATCCTCTTCGGCGCGCTGTTCTTCGGCGAATACCCTGACTGGATCTCGATCGTGGGCATGGTCGTGGTGGTTGGCGCCGGCCTGCTCAATGTCCTGAGCGAACGCCGGCCGATCCGCTGGAAGCCACGCCTGTTCTTCTTCCGCGCCGGGCAGTGATCCTGCTTGGCCGCTGCCAGCATCGATGTCATCCCGGCGCAGGCCGGGATCCATCTTGGCGCTTCAGCGGACCCCGACCTGCGCCGGGGTCCATGGGACTGGATGGCCCCTTGTCGATGAGATCTAAAGCAGCGCCTTGATCGCTGCGATGGCCTCGCCGGCCTTCGCCCCATCGGGGCCACCGCCCTGGGCCATGTCGGGACGGCCGCCGCCACCCTGCCCACCCAGGGCCGCCGTTGCCGACTTGATCAGCGTGCCGGCGGCGAAGCGACCGGTGAGGTCGTCGGTCACGCCGATGGCGACCGTGCCCTTGCCGTCCTCGCCCTTGAGCACGATGACCACGACGCCCGAGCCGATGCGCTTTTTCTCGGCATCGACTACCGACTTGATGTCCTTGGCAGCCACGCCCTCGACCACGCGACCGACAAAGGTCACGCCGTTGACCGTCTCGCTGGCCGGACCAGCTTCGCCGCCTCCGCCGAGCGCCAGTTTCTGGCGTGCGTCGCTGAGCGCTTTCTCCACGCTCTTGATCTGGTTCTGCAGCGCCTCGATACGGTCGAGCACATCATGCGTGCCCGAGCGCAGCAGGTTGGCAGCCGAGGCGACGATCTGCGTATTCGCGTTGCCGCGGTGACGCGCTGCCGAACCGGTCAACGCCTCGATGCGGCGAACGCCGGCCGCCGACGCGGTTTCGGTGACGATGGACACGAGGCCGATATCGCCCGTGCGCCGCACATGGGTGCCGCCGCACAACTCTACCGACCAGCCGAGGCCATTGCCGGTCGGTTCGCCCATGGAGACGACGCGCACCTCGTCACCGTATTTTTCGCCGAACAGCGCCCGGGCCCCGGATTCCTTGGCTTCCTCGACACCCATGAGCCGCGTCTCGACGGCTGTGTTCTGCAGGATGATGGAATTGGCGATGTCCTCGACCTCGGCCACTTCCTGCGCGGTCATCGGCTTTGTGTGCACGAAGTCGAAGCGCAGCCGGTCGGCCGACACCATCGAGCCCTTCTGCGCGACATGGTCGCCCAGCACCAGGCGCAGAGCCTCATGCAGCAGGTGCGTGGCGGAATGGTTGGCACGGATCGAGGAGCGACGATCGTGATCGACAACGAGCTCGACCGCCTGCCCGACCTTCAGCGTGCCTTCGCGCACCGAGACCCTGTGGGCAAAAACACCGTGATGCTTGCCGGTATCGGTCACCGAAGCGGCAAAGCCGTCGCCCTTGATGGTCCCGGTATCGCCGACCTGGCCACCGCTTTCGCCATAGAATGGCGTCTGGTTTACGACGACGATGCCGTCCTGGCCGGCAGCAATTTCGGCCACCTCAGCGCCGTCGACCAGCAGGGCCTTGATCTCGCCCTCCGCCGTCTCGGTCTCATAGCCGAGGAATTCGGTGGGGCCGAGCTTGTCGGCGAGGCTGTACCACACGGTATCGGTCGCCGCCTCGCCCGAGCCCGCCCAGTTCTTGCGGGCCTCCGCCTTCTGCTGCGCCATGGCGGCATCGAAACCGGCCTGGTCGACGGCAATATTGCGCGAACGCAGCGCGTCCTGCGTCAGGTCGAGCGGAAAGCCATAGGTGTCGTAAAGCTTGAAGGCAGTCGCGCCATCAAGCGTCGCGCCCTCGCCCAGGCTGGCCGTTTCAGCCTCGAGAATCTGCAGGCCTCTGCCCAGCGTCTTGAGGAAGCGTCCTTCTTCGAGGCGGACGGTTTCCGCGATCATGGCTTCGCCACGAGCGAGCTCGGGATAGGCCTGGCCCATCTCGCGCACCAGCGTCGGCACCAGTTTGAAGATGGTCGGCTCGGTGGCGCCCAGCAGCGTCGCGTGGCGCATGGCGCGGCGCATGATGCGACGCAGCACGTAGCCGCGGCCCTCGTTGGACGGCAGCACGCCTTCGGCAATGAGGAAGCTCATCGAACGCAGGTGGTCAGCGATGACGCGCAGCGAGCGGTTGCCCGGGCCGTTGACATCGGCATTGGTCGCATTGGCGGCAGCCGCGATCAGCGCCTTGAACAGGTCGATATCGTAGTTGTCGTGCACGCCCTGCATGACTGCGGCGATGCGCTCGAGGCCCATGCCCGTATCGATCGAAGGGCGCGGCAGACCGCTTCGCGAACCGTCGGCATGCTGTTCGAACTGCATGAAGACCAGGTTCCAGATTTCAATCCAGCGGTCGCCGTCTTCATCCGGCGACCCCGGAGGGCCGCCCCAGATCTTGTCGCCATGGTCATAGAAGATTTCCGAGCATGGGCCGCAGGGGCCGGTATCGCCCATCTGCCAGAAGTTCGACTTGGCGCCCAAGCGCACGATTCGGTCTTCCGAGAGGCCAGCGATCTTCTTCCAGAGCTCCATCGCCTCGTCATCGTCCTGGTAGACGGTGACCATCAGCTTTTCCTTGGGCAGGCCCCAATCCTTGGTCAGGAGGTTCCAGGCCAGCTCGATGGCGCGGTCCTTGAAGTAGTCGCCGAACGAGAAATTGCCCAGCATCTCGAAGAAGGTGTGGTGACGCGCGGTGAAACCCACATTGTCGAGATCGTTGTGCTTGCCACCGGCGCGCACGCATTTCTGCGCCGTGGTGGCGGTCGAATACGGACGCTTCTCGACGCCGGTGAACACGTTCTTGAACTGCACCATGCCGGCATTGGTGAACATCAGCGTCGGGTCGTTACGCGGAACGAGCGGGCTGGACGCAACAGCCTCGTGGCCATTGCGGGCAAAATAGCCGGTAAAGCTCGAACGGAGGTCGTTTACGCTGGTCATGTAGAGGCTTTCATGGCGAGCGGGCGCCGTCGCGCCCAGACAAAGAATTGCGGGCTTTCTATCGCGCCGAACTTGACCCTGTCCAGCATTGCTAAGGCATCGAGATTGGCTCGGGCCAAAGAAAAAAGGCACCGGAAACCGGTGCCTTGAAGAGTGCATGGGATCTTGGATGATTATTCGTCGCTACCGGCGTCGTCTTCGCCACCGGCGACCAGCAGCACTTCGCCCAGAAGGCCGGAGCTTTCGCGCACGCCCTGTTCGATCGTGGCGGCAATCTCGGGATTGTCCTTGAGGAACTGGCGCGAATTCTCGCGGCCCTGTCCCAGACGCTGGCTGTCCCAGGAGAACCAGGCACCCGACTTCTCGACGATGCCAGACTTGACGCCCAGGTCGAGGAGCTCGCCCGTCTTGGAGATACCCTCGCCATACATGATGTCGAACTCGACCTGGCGGAACGGCGGCGCAAGCTTGTTCTTGACCACTTTCACGCGGGTCTGGTTGCCCACGATCTCCTCGCGGTCCTTCAGCGCACCGATACGGCGGATGTCGAGACGAACCGAGGCATAAAATTTCAGCGCATTGCCGCCCGTCGTCGTTTCGGGCGACCCGTACATGACGCCGATCTTCATGCGGATCTGGTTGATGAAGATGACGAGACACTTCGACTTGGAGATCGACGAGGTCAGCTTGCGCATGGCCTGGCTCATCAGGCGAGCCTGGAGGCCAGGAAGCGCGTCGCCCATTTCGCCCTCGAGTTCGGCGCGCGGCGTCAGCGCCGCAACCGAGTCGACGACGAGCACATCGATGGCGCCCGAACGCACCAGGGTGTCGGTAATTTCGAGCGCCTGCTCGCCGGCATCGGGCTGGGAAATCAGCAGATCATCGACATTGACCCCGAGCTTGCGGGCATAAACCGGATCAAGCGCATGTTCGGCGTCGACAAAGGCGCAGATGCCGCCCTTGCGCTGCGCTTCCGCAATCACATGCAAAGCCAGCGTGGTCTTGCCAGAGCTTTCCGGCCCGAAGATTTCAACGATGCGCCCCTTGGGCAACCCGCCAATGCCAAGCGCGATATCGAGGCCGAGCGAGCCGGTCGAGATCGATTCCACTTCGATTGCGGAATTCTCGCCAAGGCGCATGATCGAGCCCTTGCCGAAATTCCGCTCGATCTGGCTCAAAGCCGCCTGAAGCGCCTTGTCCTTGTCCATCGATCCACCCTCTACAACGCGAAGCGGCGAAGCTGCCATGATGCTGTCTCCTTATTTCACGCTCTCCGATGCTGCGCAACGAGGGGCGGATGATGGCTGATGTGTTTGTTCCGTGCTTTATTTGTTCTCATTTTGTTTCGGTTCCGTCAAGGTACAAAATGAGAACACGGTCACATCGGCGCGGGACGCTGCTCAGGCTCGCAATAAAGCGATTCTGCTGCTCCCGTTAGCCCGACCATAAAAGTATGATTTTTAGCTGGACACGTGGACGCCGGACACGTTTTATGCGGCAAAATCCATGCGACCAAGGACCACCCGATGCATCTCCTTCAATATATCGATGACCAGGGCAAGCGCGCCGTCGGCGTGACCCGCAATGGCCAAACCCACCGGATCAATGGCGTGTCGAGCACGTATGAACTGGTGCAGGCCGCCCTCGGAGCCGGGTCGGGCCTCGGGGCTGCGGTGGAAGCCAGGGGAATAGGCGCGCCGGTGGACAAGCTGGCGCTGGCGACGGAGGGGCGTCTCCTCACCCCGATCGACCATCCCGATCCGGCCCACCTGCACGTCACAGGCACCGGCCTCACGCACCTGGGCTCCGCCGCCACGCGCGACGCCATGCACAAGGCCAATGGCGACAAGCCCGCGGGCGAATTGACCGACAGCATGAAGATGTTCCGCATGGGCCTCGAGAACGGCAAGCCCAAGGCCGGCGAAAAGGGCGTCCAGCCCGAATGGTTCTACAAGGGCAACGGCCATATCGTCGCCCATCCGGGCAAGCCCATCCCGTCGCCGTCCTTTGCCCTCGACGCAGGTGAGGAACCCGAGATCGCCGGCATCTACGTGATCGACGCAGACGGCCAGCCCCGGCGCCTCGGCTTTGCGCTGGGCAACGAGTTTTCCGACCACGTCACCGAGCGGATGAACTATCTCTACCTTGCCCATTCCAAGCTGCGCGCCTGTTCGTTCGGCCCCGAACTCCGCGTCGGCGACCTGCCGCGCCACATCGAGGGCAAGTCGCGCATCATCCGCGACGGCCAGGTCGTGTGGGAAAAGCCCTTCCTCTCGGGCGAGGACAATATGAGCCACACGATCGCCAACCTCGAATACCATCACTTCAAATATGACCTGTTCTGCCAGCCCGGCGACGTCCACGTGCACATGTTCGGCACGGCCACGCTGAGCTTTGCCGATGGCATTTCCAACCGCACCGGCGACACGTTCGAGATCGAGGAAAGCCAGTTCGGCCTGCCGCTGCGCAACCCGATCCGGGTCGAGGCCGAAAAGCCGGTCGTGGTTGCCGGACTCTACTAACTCTGGTGCACGAAGCCGCCCTGGGTCAGGCCCACGGGCGCAATTGTGTGCGGGGTTGGCGCCACCAGGCGCCGGCCCTGCTTTACTCCCGGCAACTAACATGTCAGTTATCTTCCAGACAGTTGGGAGGCTGAAATGGCAGGTCGCGGGTTTGAAAAGCGCCAGGTGGGCAAGACCGGGCTCGAAGTCACGACGCTCGGCCTCGGCGGCGCCAGCCTTGCCGGAATTTTCTCGGCCGTCCCGTCGGATCAGGCGCGCGCCACCGTCCGCCACGCTCTCCTTGCCGGCATCACCTATGTCGATACGGCACCCCAATATGGCCTCGGCCGGTCCGAGCACCTGGTGGGCGAGATCGTGCGCGAGGCCACTCCCCGCCCGGTGATTTCCACAAAGGTCGGCCGCCTGCTCCGGCCGGTCGACCCTGCCCGGCAGGACAAGGGCAACTGGATCGATCCCCTGCCCTTCGACCAGCGATACGACTATTCCTACGACGGCGTCATGCGCTCGCATGAGGACAGCCTCCAGCGCCTCGGCGTCGAAAAGGTCGATATCCTCTACGTGCACGACATCGGCACTGCCACGCACGGCGTCGAAGGCAACCGGCCGCTCTGGGCGCAGCTGTCAGGTGGCGGCTACGAGGCGTTGCGGGAGCTGCGCGACAGCGGCGCCGTCAAGGCCATTGGCCTCGGGGTCAACGAGTGGGAAGTGTGCATGGACGCCTTTGGCCTCGGCGACTGGGACGTGTTCCTGCTGGCCGGGCGCTACACGCTGCTCGAACAGACCGCGCTTGAGCCGTTCATGACCACCTGCATCGCCCGCGGTGCCTCGGTGGTGGTCGGCGGACCATTCAATTCCGGCATTCTGGTCGGTGGTGACACGTTCAACTATGCAAGGGCACCCGAGGCGGTCGTCGCCCGCGTGCGCGCCATCGAGGCGGTCTGCAAGGCCTTCAATGTGCCCTTGCCCGCGGCCGCTCTGCAATTCCCGCTGACCCACCCTGCCGTTTGCAACGTGTTGCCCGGCCCGCGCTCGCCGGGGGAACTGGACGGCATTCTCGCCTGGTGGGACGCGACCATTCCCGATGCCCTGTGGTCGACGCTGGCTGACGAAGGCCTTCTCGCGCCCGGCACGCCCGTGCCCGGCGGACCGGTGTGAACGCGTCGGAATCACTAGTTCAGGTCGAGCGCGTAAGTCTTTAGGAATTCGAGCGGAATGAGGTCGAGCACGCGCTGGTTGGTTTGCCGCAGATAAACCCGCGGCGCCATCCCGGCATTATGCGCCTGGGCCCATCGCGCTGCCACGAGGCACCAGCGATTGCCGGCCACGAGGCCCGGAAAGCTGAAATTCGGCAGCGGCGTGGAGAGGTCGTTCCCGACGCTCTTCGAATAGGCGAGGAAGGCGCTGCTCACCTCGATGCACACGAGGTGCACCGCCGCGCCCTCGGTGCCGGCAGCGCAATATCCCGACCGGAAATAGCCGGTAAGCGGATCGTGCGAGCAGGGCTGCAGCGCCTCGCCCAGCACGTTGAGTTCGGCTTGGCCCTCGATGCGGGGAACCACTGTCATCTGCACTGCCTCAAGGGTCGCCGCGACGCGGTCACGACAGAGGGAGGGTGGACCACCTACTCCGCCTTGTCCATGCGCCGCAGCACGTCCTTGACCTTGGAATTGATCTGGTCGAGCGAATAGGGCTTGGGCAGGAAGTCGACGCTCTGGTCGTCCTCGATATCGCGGCGAACGCTTTCTTCGGCGTAGCCGGACACGAAGATGATCTTGAGATTGGGCATCTTGTCGCGAATGACCTTGAGCATGGTCGGCCCGTCCATTTCGGGCATCACCACGTCGGAGATGATGAGGTCCACCTGGTAGTCGAGGTCTTCGAGCACCTCGATGGCCTCTTCGCCACCATCGGCCTCGAACACCTCGTAGCCGGTAGCCTTGAGGGCGCGGGCGGAGAAGGCGCGCACGCTCTCCTCGTCTTCGACCAGCAGAATGCGCTCGTGTCCGGTAAGATCCTTTGCCGGGGCGGCGGCGACGGCAGCCTTGGCCGCGGCTTCCTCGGCCGTCGGCACGTAGCGTGGCAGAAAAATCTTGAACGTCGTGCCCACGCCCACGGTCGACACCGGATAGATGAAGCCTTCGGTCTGCTTGACGATGCCATAGACCGTCGAGAGCCCCAGGCCCGTGCCCTTTCCCAGTTCCTTGGTGGTAAAGAACGGCTCGAAGATCTTGGCCAGAACTTCCGCGCTCATGCCCGTCCCGGTATCCTCGACGTCGATCAGCACATAGTCGGCGGCCGCCAGGCCCTCGAACTTCATGCCTGTCGTATCCGCCTCGGTCACGTTGGCCGTGCGAATGGTGATCGAGCCGCCATTGGGCATCGCGTCGCGCGCATTGACCACGAGATTGATGATCACCTGCTCGAGCTGCACCACGTCGGCACGCACAGGCCAGATATTGCGGCCATGCTCGACCGTGAGATTGTTCTTCTCGCCGATCATGCGCTTGAGCAACACCGTGAGGTCGTCGACGATCAGCGGCAGCTCCAGCACCTGCGGCCGCAGCGTCTGCCGGCGCGAGAAGGCCAGCAGCTGGCGGGTGAGGCCGGCGGCACGGTTGGCGTTCTGCTTGATCTGCATCAGCTCGCTGAACGAGGGATCACCGGGCTTGTGCTTGAGCAGCAGCAGATCCGAAAAGCCGATGATGGCCGTGAGCAGGTTGTTGAAGTCGTGCGCCACGCCGCCGGCGAGCTGGCCGACCGCCTGCATCTTCTGGCTCTGCGCAAACTGCGCCTCGAGCTTGCGCTGGTCGGTCATGTCGAGCGCATAGACATTGACCCGTTCGGGCGATCCCGCGCTTGCTTCCGAGGCGGAAATATAGAGGCGCACCGCATGCTCGCCTTCGGCGCTCAGAACCGCATCGACCGGTTCTACCTCGGACCGCTGCGCCGAGGCATCGGCCAGTGCGCGCACGAATTTGTCGCGGCTCGCCTCCCCGATCAGGTCGCGCAACGGCTGAAGTTCGAGGCTCTTGTCCTCGCCGGCCCAATGGAAAATGCGCCCGAACGGCGCATTGGTGCGCACGATCCGACCGTCGCCGTCCAGCGTCGCGATGGCAAAGGGCGTATCGTTGAAAAAGCGCGAGAAACGCACTTCGGCGGCGCGCAGCTCTTCCTCGGTATCGGGCGCACTCGACATGTCGAGCACCAGCGTGCGGGTTTCGCCCAGCTCGCCGTCCGCGAGGCGCGCGGCGCGATGCAGCAGGCGCACGGGCAGCGACGTGCCGTTGCGACGCACGAGGTCGATATCGATGATCTCGGTACGGATTTCTCCGTCACCCCTGCCCCGCATCAGCAGCGAAGCGCCGTCGCCGCGGACGATGTCGGACAGCGAAAGTTGACCGGCATTGAACTCGGCGAGGTCGTATCCCAGCCAGTCGGCCAGCGTCGAATTGAGATACTGGATGCGGCCCTGCGCATCGGCCGAGAAGAACCCCGAAGGCGAATGGTCGAGGTAATCGATGGCCCGCTGCAGGTCACGAAAGGCCGTTTCGTTGTTCTCGCGGTCGCGGGTGATGTCTTCGACCTGCCAGGCCACCAGCGGCTTGCGGGCATCCTCGGTCTGCGGCAGCGGCCGCACCGAAACACGGTACCAGAAAACGCGGCTGGCTTCCGACTGCGACCCGCCCAGCCCACCGGGCACGCGGATGTCCTCGATGGCGCTGCGGCCGTCCCGCGCGGCGCGGGAAAGCCGGTAGATGGCTTCCCCGGCATCGGCATATCCAGAAAAGAGGCGCGGAACGCCCACCGGTACGCCATTGGTGATGGCGCCGGGAAAGCTCCCGTAATGCTGGTTCACATAGGTGATCTTGCCCTCGCGATCGGCGATCACCGCGCCGAACGGCAGGCTGTCCACCACGGCATGGCTGAGGGTTCGCCCGTCGTCGCTGGTCGAGAAGCGGAAGAGGCCTGCCGCAATGCCGAACAGGAAGAAAACCCCGGCCACGGCCAGCAGGCCGACAAAGGTCATCACCAGCTCGGGCGGGATGCTGTCGCCGAACAGCGAAAACACCACGGCGACCACCACCAGCACGATGGCCAGCAACAGGACGCGCCACAAGCCTGCGCCACCGCGCCCGCTATCCAGGACGGGTTCGGGATAGCTGCCCTCGCCGAGCGGCGTCGATGCCATGATGATCTGCTCCAGCGCGCTTGAGACAGTCCCGAATCGGGACATTCCCAAGGTCTAGCAAATGGTCTGCCCGCTTGGGAGTGCGAAGCAGCGATTTGCCGTGGATGGTGGGAAGCCTGCCACTGTTTCGGCCTACGCGCTTGGCCGCCAGCCACCGCCGGAGCGCTTGAGGCGCATCACGAAGCCGATCACCTCGGCGACGGCCTTGAAATGCTCGCCCGGAATGGTGTCGTCGATATCGACCGCTGCGAACAGCGCTCGCGCCAGCGGCGGATTTTCGACGATGGGGACGTCATTTTCCTTGGCCAGCTCGCGGATGCGGAACGCCACCGCGTCCGCGCCCTTGGCTACGCAGATCGGCGCCGCCATGGACTTGTCGTACTTGAGCGCCACGGCAAAGTGGGTCGGGTTGGTGATGACCACGGTTGCATCGGGCACCGCCGCCATCATGCGCTTGCGCGACCGCTCCTGCCGCAATTGCCGCAGGCGGCCCTTCACGTGGGGGTCGCCTTCTTGCTGCTTGTATTCCTCGCGCGTTTCCTGGACCGTCATCATCTGACGCTTCCACCATTTCTGCCGCATGTAGAAGAAATCAGCGGCCGCGATGGCAGTCACCACGGCCAGCACGGCCATGAAGATCTTGATCCCGATTTCCTGGAAATCGAGCAGGATCATGATCGGCTCGACGGTAACCATGGTCTCCAGCCGGTCCCGTTCCGGCCAGCACACCACGACGACGATCACCCCGACCAATGCGATCTTGACGAGGCCCTTGCCGAAATTGACGAGCGCATCGGGCGAGAACAATCGCTTGGCGCCGCTGAGTGGCGAAATCTTCGACAGCTTCGGCGTGATTGGATCGACCGACCAGACAGGCCGGTGCTGCACCAGATTGGCAAGGATGCCGCACACCATGAGGATCACGAGCGGAATGGTCGTCACGCCGATGACAGCAAATGCCAGACCGTTGAAGAAGTTTGAAAAGCCCGCACCTTCAACGTCGAACTGGTCGGCATTCATGATGATCAGCGCCAGCGAGCGGCCCAGTTCGCTGCTCACCCATGGCGACAGCATTGCAAAGACCACCGCCGAACCCAGCAGCATAAACCAGGTGGTGACTTCCTGGCTCTTGGCGACATCGCCCTTCTTGTGGGCATCGTCGAGCTTCTTTTGGGAAGGGTCTTCTGTTTTGGAGTCTTGTTCCGGGGCTTCGTCCGACATGCGCTAACCCCTCCACATCGCCAGATGATTCTCGAAGGCGGTGATGTACCAGCCCATCATCATCACGAGGAGAATCGCGAACAGCAGCAGGCCGACGATGATGTTGGCGGGCATCAGCACGAAGTAGACCTGCAGCTGCGGCATCAGGCGGGCCAGGATGCCAGCGCCCAGGTTGAACACAAGACCGAACACAATGAAGGGAGCCGACATCTGGACGCCGACCATGAAGGCGTTGGCCACCGTTCGTATGGCGATCTGCATCGCGTCGTCGAACATCAGCGGGTCGGTGGGCGAAAACACCATGTAGCTGTCGTAGATCGCCGCCAGCGCCATGTGGTGGAGATCGGTGGCAAAGATCAGCGTGATACCGAGGAACGACAGAAAGCTGGAAAACACCGCTCCCTGTGCACCGGCCTGCGTCGGGTCTGCGGCCAGGGCGCCCGAAAGACCGGTCTGGAACGCGACGATCGTACCGGCCACTGTTGTCGCCATGACCGTGATCCGGATGATTGCGCCGATGATCAGCCCGACGGCCAGCTCGTGGAAAAGCAGGCCGATGATCCCGGTGAGGTCATCAGGCATGGCGGGAATGACCGAGCTCAACAATGGAAAAACAACGAACGTGAACGCCAGGGCAAAGCCGAGGCGCATGCGTACCGGAATGGTCTGCTCGCCCAGCGCCGGCATCAGCATAAGCATGGCGCCAATGCGCATGAACAAAATGAAATAGGTGAAGGCGGTGGCCGGCAGCCAGTCGAGGCTGAGCGTCACCGTCAGCCGCCCACGATGATCATGTCGACCACGCGATCCATATAGCCGGCCATGGTCGCCCCGAGAAACGGTAGGGTGAGCAGCATGGTCACGAAGATCGCGATGATCTTGGGCACGAAGACCAGCGTCATTTCCTGGATCTGGGTCAGCGCCTGGAACAGCGCGATCACCACGCCGACGATCAGACCCACCAGCATCATCGGCATCGACACGATGATCAGCGTCCAGATGCCCTGGCTGGCAATGTCGAGCACTTCTGCGCCGGTCATGGGGCCTTTCCTGGTCGAATCGACAAGTAGTCTAGCAGATCGCGCTACCCAACATCATCACCGGTCCGCCCTCGGGCTCGACCCGACGACCATTGTCAACATCCATTGCGGCCATGGCGGGCCCGGGAAATGGTGCAGAAACGAGCCTAGATCGGCATCCGCATGATCTCTTCATAGGCAGAGATCACCCGGTCACGGATGGTGACCATGCTCTCGATGGCCATTTCGGTTTCGCTGAGGGCTGTCACCATGTCCACGACATTGGCCTTGCCGTTCACCATGTCGAGCGCCATCTGGTCGGCCTGCTTGCCGTGGTCGACCAGACCCTGAACGTTCTGTGCCAGGAGGTCGGCGAAATTGCCACCGGCGGCCGGGGCCGTCGCGGTCAGGTCCGCCTGCGGCTTGGCGGCCTGGTTGATCAGCCGGCTGGCATTGCCGTAAGCGGCGGCAGCGGCATTGAAGGGAGCGTTGATAGCCATTCTGGCGACCTTTCAGGAAACGATCAGCCGCGCAGGATGTCGAGCGTGCGCCCGAGCATCTGGCGGGTCACGGTGACCACGTTGAGATTGGCCTCGTAGCTGCGCTGGGCTTCGCGCATGTCGACCGTCTCGATCAGCGAGTTCACGTTTGGATACTGCACGTAGCCATTGGCATCGGCAGCCGGATGACCCGGTTCGTAACGGGAACTGAACGGGCTCTGGTCGTAGGCCAGCCGGCCAATCTCCACCACGCGCCCGCCAACCTCGGCGTCGTAGCTGGTCTGGAAGGTCGGGATGCGGCGGCGATACGGCTCGTCGCCCGGCGCCTTGCCGGCCGAGTCGGCATTGGCGATGTTTTCAGCGATGACACGCATGCGCGCCGTCTGGGCGTGAAGTCCGGTAGCGGCGATGCGCAGCGACGAATTGAAGTCCATGACCTAGCCCCTTATGCGTTCTTGCCCATCGCGACCCGCAGGATGCGGATGGATTTCTGGTACAGCGAGGTCGCGGCCTGATAATCCATCATGTTGGTCGTGACCTTCATCATCTCGTCTTCGAGCGTGATGCCGTTGCCTTCGGGTGTGACCTCGAAATTGGCCATACGCTGCGCTGCAAACGCGCCCTCGCCCGACGAAGCCGAAAAGTGCATCGGCTGCGTCACGGTCGTTGACACCGCGGACGAGCCCATCATCCCCTGGCGCTCGTTGAAGTCGTATTGCTTGAGGTCACGGCCGCGGTAGTTCGGCGTATCCGCATTGGCGACGTTTTCGGCGAGCAGTCCCTGGCGGGTCTGGTGCCAACGCATCTTGTCGGTCAGAGCCGAAAAGACGGGCATATCCATGAGGCCCATGGGCCGATCTCCGGGAACGTCTCAATTGGGCAATAATTGCCGGGCAAATGGTTAACCATCCGTTAACCAACGCCGCCATATCGCTAATCCAGCGATGCATTTTGAGAATTTCTGGGCAACACCGGGCAGGAATTGCCGATCTTTGATGGGCCTGCGGCTATTGCCCCGGCCGGAATCGCGCTATGTCCCAGCCTCGGCGGAATATACTTGGAGGCCTCGTCCGTGCAATTTCTCACCGGCCTGTTTGGCGGCAGCGGCAACACCATTCTTACAGTGGTCTTCGCACTGGGCATCGTCCTGGTGCTCATCGTGCTGGCCGTCTGGCTTCTGAAGTGGATCTCCAGTCTTTCGGGCAACGCCGTGCGCGGCCGCAACAAGCGGCTGGCCGTCGTCGACACGCTGTCGCTGGACCAGAAGCGGCAACTGGTGATCATCCGGCGCGACGATGTCGAGCACCTGATCCTTGTCGGTGGCCCGCAGGACCTTGTCGTCGAAAGCGGCATCGAGGTCGAGGACGTCCCGGTAGCGACTGCCCCCTCCCGCCGCCCCCTTCCCACGATCGCCCGCCAGCGCCCGGCTGAACCACTGGCCACAGTACCGCCGGTTCCGGCCCCTCAGCCCCAGGCTCCAGTGAAAGCCCCCCCTCCCGAGGCGGCGCCGGGAACCCTTCTCGCCGAACTCCAGAAGTCCGGGCACCCTGGCGACCGCAAGGCCCGGGTCTCCCTCCGTCAGACTGGCCTGCTGCGTCCCGTGACCGAGAAAACCGCGACGCAATCCGTGCAAAACCCCGATGCCGCGACCGGCCAGCGGGCCGACTCAGCTAAAGAGTTTGGCAACGACACGGCGAGCGAAGGCAACGCGGTTGAGCATCACGACGGAGACCAGGCCAACCGGAACTGATCCGGCGCGACGCCCGCGCTGGCGTCGTTACCTGCCGCTCGTCACCGCCGCAGGGTTCCTGATCCTCTGGACCAGCGGCGCCTTCGCGCAGGATCTTTCGATCGATTTCGGTGATGACGCGACGCTGACCGAGCGCGCCGTCCAGCTCATCGGCCTGATCACACTGCTCTCGCTCGCGCCCTCCATCCTGGTGATGGTGACGAGCTTCACCCGCATCGTGGTCGTCCTGTCGCTGTTGCGCACGGCGATCGGCCTGCAGACTGCGCCCCCGAACACAGTGATGGTGTCGCTGGCCCTGTTTCTGACAGCTTTCATCATGCAGCCGACGCTGCAGGCCAGTTACGACCAGGGTATCGCGCCGCTGATGGCTGGTCAGATCGAGTTCGCCGAAGCCTTTGATGCCAGCGCCGCACCGCTGCACGAATTCATGCGCGCCAACGTCCGCGACAAGGATCTCGAACTTTTCTTCGACCTGACGGAAGCCGAAGTACCGGCCGAACCCGAGGCCATTCCGCTGCAACTGCTGGTACCGGCCTTCATCATTTCCGAATTGCGGCGAGCCTTCGAAATCGGCTTCCTGCTGTTCCTGCCCTTCGTGGTCATCGATATGGTCGTGGCGTCCGTGCTCATGAGCATGGGCATGATGATGCTGCCGCCAGTGGTGATTTCCCTGCCCTTCAAGCTGATCTTCTTCGTGCTCGTGGACGGCTGGTACCTTGTGGCGGGCTCGCTTGTGCGAAGTTTCACGAGCTAGAGCGACGCGACACCATTGTTGGGCGTACTGGCAGTGAGCGGCGTCAACGCGCCCTCGCCCGCATAGGTCTCGCGATAGGACGAGAGGAATGCGCCGAGGCTGTCCACGGCTGCTACCTCAGCCGCCACCCGCTTGAACTCCAGGCTGGTGGTCTGGATCGGCCCGGTAACATAGTCGAACATCGGCCACTCCGGCGAAGCCACCATCTGCTCCCCGAACTTGGCGCGAAGCCGGGACAGGCCGAAGTCGTCCCCGGCCAGAACATAGCCTACCGCGGCCTTGATCACGCTCATCCGCGCAGCCTGATTGAGCGGCTTGCCCTTGGGCTCGGCGGCATAGATCGCTTCGATCATCTCGCCGGCCTGGCTGTAGCGACGCGCCTTCCAGTTGGCGTCGATGCGCAGCAGTTCGACATCCTTGCCGTCCATTGTGCTGATCAGATCGAGCGCCAGTTGGTCGCGACCGCCATCGATCATCGCCCGGGCCTCGAGAATCCTGCGCTGGCGCTGCAGCGACTCTGGCAGGCCCGGTAATTGCGTGGCATTGAGCACGCGAATGGCGTCCTGCGGCTTGCGATCTGCGAGGTAGATCACTGCCAGGTCCGATGCGATCTGGGTTCGCGCAACGCCGCGAAGGCGGTTGTCCAGCTGGTACTGCAGAAGGTCCGCCGCCTGTGGCAGCAGATCCACCCGTACCAGGCGGCGCGCAAGGTTGCGGATCATTTCGTCGCCGCGGGCGCCCGATGGGGTCAGGTGCTGGAAGTCGTAATAGATCGCCAGCGCTTCCACCGGGCCGATCGAGTCGGCCACACCGTTGAGGAAAAGGTCCGAGAACATCGCCTGAGCCTGGTCACGCAGGGCGTTGACCGATGGGCTTTCGGGATAGTTGGCAACGGCCGACTTCACCGTTTCGAACCCCAGGCGATAGTCGGAATTTCGGAAATAGAGCTGCGCCAGCAGCGTCTGCATCTCGGCCTCCAGCGCATCGCCCCGCCACAGCAGCGTCTCGGCGGCGAGCGTCTGCGTTCCCTTGGCGAGATCCAGCCGACCTTCCTTGTCCAGCAAGAGCAGAGTGCGATAGACCGCTTCGGCGCGCGTGGGCCGAACCTCGGAGGCGATGACCTGGCCATAGGTATCCAGCGCCTCCTGATTGCGGCTCTCGGCTTCGTCGACGCGTCCGGAGAGCAACTGATGCAGCGAGGCATCCTCGACGTTCAGGCTGGCGAAGTCGACGTCGTCGAGCATCCGCTGCGCAAAGCCTGAATCGCCCGCCTCGACGGCAGCGCGTGCCGCCGCAAGCCGGAAGCGATTGCGTGCCCATTCGGGGTAGCTCTCGGCAATCGTGCGGGCCTCGAGCGCGTCGAGCCGTGCGCCCTTGTAGTCCTGGGTGTCGGCACGGGCAACCGTACGCCAGAACAGAGCGTCCACGTCCTGATCCAGCGAAGGCGCATTGAGGATCGCGAGCGCATCGCGTGGCCGGCCGGCGAGGATGTCGGCGATGGACGCGGTGCTGCGAATCTCGCGCGTCAGGTCCGTGGCCTTCAATTCGTCCTGCAACACCTTCAGCACGCCGACGGCTTCCATCGCCAGACGATTGGCAGTGAGGTACTGCGCCAGCTTGAGCCGGGCAATGTCACGGTCCCTGCCCTCGCCCGCCGCGGCCGCAGCCTCCAGGTGATCGCGTTCCTCGACGAATTTCTTCGGGTCGCGCTGCTCAAGCGTCCCGAGGTCGAGATAACCGGCGCGGGCCTGTTCGCGGGCCTGCGCACCAACTGTGCGAAGCGTGTCGATCGCGGAGACGGTCAGCCCGCCATTGGTTGAAATCAGGGCATTGGGGCTGTCGATGCTGACATCGACATTGGGCGACTTCGGCTGCACGACAAGGCCGTGAACGCTCCTCAGTGCGGCGAAATCCACATAGTCCAGCGAACGCGTCAAACCCCGCGCCGGTGGATAGGCGGTCACGACCTTGAGCACGTCACCGACCAGAGGATCGCGGAAATCATGGACACGACCGGGCCGCGCAATGTCGGCGACCATTTCGAATGACCCTTCGACATCACGCCGGCGCGATAGCGACATCGGCTCGGTCGGGCTGAGCATCATGTCACCCAATGACAGCACCCAGGCCATGCCTTCCGAACCCAAGGTCGCCAACCGGTCCTGAGAAAGATCGAGGCGGACCACCTGCGTGTCGCCCGACGACAGGACCGCGAATTCGCTGGCAATCGGATCGAGCGCAGCCATGTCGGAAGGCGCCTCGATGCCACTCACGGTGTCGAACATCATCCAAACCGTGTCGCCGCGACGGAACACCGCTGCGGGCGTATCCTGCTCGAACGGGAAGACCAGACGAACGGTATTGCCGAGCACGTTGACAAACGGCGTGACGCTTTCAGCCGCTGTCGCCTGTAACGCCGCGATCCGGGGCGCCTCGGTCGCACCATGGGCGGCAGCGGCTTCCGCGGCATGCTGCTCAGCCTCGGCCGAGAGAGCCGCCGGCGTCAGCGTCGGCAGATCGAGGCCGGCCAGATCGATATCGAGCACATACTGCGATGGCGACGTGGCGTAGAACCGCGGGGTGACTCCCTCGGCGAAAATGAACGTCGCTGCCGCACCATCCGCCGAAGCGCCGGACTGCGCCGACACGATTTCCGCCGGCATATCGGTCAGCAGGTTGCCCAGATCGATGGTGACTGGCCATTCGAAGGTCGCAGCGCCGATCTCGCCCTGCTGCACGAACTCGCCTTCGGTGGGCACGGTCCAGTCGAACTGGAGGCGCAGGAAAGTCGCGTTGCGGCCGATACGCACGTTGACCTTGGGGTCGAGTTCGGCGGCCATTCGGGCCTTGCGTTCGCGTTCGGCCTCGATGGCAGCGATCCGGGCGCGCTCGGCCAGTTCAGCCACGACCTCCTGCGGCAATGCAGGCGGCATGCCCTGCCATGTGGCGGGCATCAGATCGATGAAGAGCTTCTCGCCGGCTTCGATCCGGTTGAAATTGAACCCGCTCTTGAGCGCCAACCGCAGGCCGCGGCGGTCGGGATCCACCCGCGCCATCGAGAGGTAGTTCGGCATGGTGACGGCAACGTCGGGCAAAAGGATATCGACGGGCTCCTCGAATTCGATGGAGACCACGTTGTTGTCGACGCGAAACTGATAGGGCGGAAGCGTATCGAGCGATGGAAAACTCAGGATCAGACGCGCGTAGCCGTCTTCCTCGGTGCCGTAGAGCTGGCCTTGGTCCTGGGCAAACGCCGGCTGAATAACGGCCAGCATGCTGACCATCGCCATCGTCGCAAAGGCGACGGAGACCCGGCGCCAACCTGTCCTGCTTGCGGTCTTCACCGGCTTCTGCCCGCCCGACGCATGTATGACGCGCATCTGGGCCGGAGAAGGCTCCGGTATCCTCAAAAAACGCGAGGGTTACAACACACGGGACACCGCGCCATTCTGGACGACCGCAGCCCCACTGTTCCAACCCTAGCGTCGGCTACTTAACGCGCCCCTAAGGGCATGCGGTGCAATTATCTATTGTCCAACGATTTGCGGCAGTGCTGCGAGGTCTTCCGGAGCCATCTGGTCGAGCGGATCGTTCGACGCGGACGCCATGCGCACAGTGAGTTCCTGCGCTCGGGCCGTATCCATTTCTGCCAGGATCGGCGCCATCTTCCGCGGGCTCATCATCTTGGCGACGCGCAACAGCACCTCGATATCGAGCGCGTTGAATATATTGGCAGCGTCACGCGGCTTCATGGTCTCGTACATAGCGACGATGCCCGCGAACTGCCCTTCTTCCATTTCCTTGCGCTGCTCGACCAGCCCCGCGATTTGCGCCTCGATGGCGCTGAGGGCCTGTTGACGTTCCTCGAGGCGCTTCTCGGCGGCTTCAACCAGCGACGCGCGCATCGCCAGTTCCTGCTCGTAGGTGTCGAGGTCCGTGCGGCGATCCGACAGGCGTTCAAGCAAGGCCTGCTCGGTCAGAGAGCCTTCGCCGCCCCCAAGGGGCTGAGCGCCCTCGGGCGTCAGCAGTTGCGGCACGGCGTCCGCCAGGGGCGGACAATCGGCCGGCAGCACGACCAGTTCACCTTCGCTGGTATCGGCTTCCGTCTCCTCGGATACCGGGCGCGGCGCACAGGCATTTTCTTCGGCAACGATATTGGTCGGCTGCCCGCCCTCGCCTGTCGCTGGAGTTCCGGCGGCACCAACGGGAGCGTCATGCGCGCCGTCCTCCGGCGCCGGAGCATCATGCCCGCCTTCGGCAGCTGCCGGGGCACCGTGGCCGGCCGCTGCAGGCGCTCCATGGCCGCCACTGGCGGGAGCCTCACCCAGCGTCGGGGTGCCGTCGCTGACAGTGGGACTGGAATCTTCGATGGTTGGTTCGCCGGGCAGAGTGATTGTCTCTCCGGGCGCAGCAGCCGCGCCATGCCCTGAACCCGACCCGCCGCCGGCTGCCCGCGCGATCGCCACGCCGGAGAGCACATAGCCCCCATTGGTCACCAGGCCCAGGGTCTTGAGGACCAGGAGCGCGGAAATCGCGAGAATGACGATCGGCAGCAGGCGAATTTTGGTCACGCAGCGGCTCCGCGGCTGCGCACGCGCTCGGACAACTGGGCCAGCGCGCTCTGCACCTTGTTCGGAGTTTCCACGGGCACCACGGGCTCGATGGCCTGGCTGTGGCGCGCGACGCTAGTAATCTTGGCGATGCGCTCCATCAGCACCGTGCCTGCGGTGACGTGATTGGCCAGCTCGATGCCGAAGCGCTCGGCTTCCTCGAGCCGTGCCGTCAGCGCCAGATCGGCCTCCACGGCACTCGACTTGAGCTCCTTGATGGCCTGGTTGGCCATATTGGTCGCGCCGACCAAATCGGCCACCATCTGTCGCATGGCATCCTTGTCCTGATGCAGGCGCTTGAGACGCCCATTCAGGATCATGCAATAGCCGATGGTCATGGCCAGCAGGATAGCCACGGCGCCTTCCACGAAAAGTCCAAGAGGCAGCCCGAACATCATCGTCCTTCCATCGTCTCGTCGATTGCCTCGAAGGCCGCCATGGTGACCTTGGGCGGGTTGAGCGGGCGCGTGACCCGCACTGAAACATGATTGCCGATATGGCCCATGATGGCCTCGGTCAGTTCGACATCGCCGCAGCGCAGCCGCACCGGATCGCTCGGGCTGCGCTCGAACATCAGCGTCTGACCCGGCTTCATGTCGAGAACTTTCGAAAGGGGCAGTTGCTGCTCGTGCAGCACCGCCTCGATCTCGACGTCGGCCTGGAAGATTTCGGTCGCCAGATGCCCTTCCCAGATGGGATCCCGGCCGAACTTTTCACCCATGAACATCTGCAGCAGCTGTTCGCGGATCGGTTCGATCGTCGCATAGGGAAGCAGAATTTCGATCTTGCCGCCGCGATCGTCCATCTCGATGCGGAGCTCGATCAGGATCGCCGCATTGCCCGGCCGCGAAATAGCGGCAAAGCGCGGATTGGTTTCCATCCGCTCAAGCTTGAAATTGATGGTCGTCACCGGCTCGAAGGCGCGGTGGGTGTCTTCAAGGATGACCTCGATCATCCGGCGTGCCAGCGCCATCTCGATGGTCGTGTAGGGTCGACCTTCGACGCGGATATTGCCGCCGACGCGACGCCCGCCGAGCAGCACGTCGATCATCGAATAGATCAGATTGCTGTCGACCGTGAGCAGGCCGTAATTCTCCCATTCTTCGGCCTTGATGACCGAAAGAATGGCGGGCAGCGGGATGGAATTGAGATAGTCGCCGAAACGGACCGAGGAAATCGAATCCATCGTCACTTCGACATTGTCGCTGGTAAAATTGCGCAGCGAGGTCGTCGACAATCGCACCAGGCGGTCGAAGACGATTTCGAGCATCGGCAGGCGCTCGTAGCTGACGAGAGCCGAATTGATCAGCGCCTGGACGCCCGTCAGTTCGACGTTGCTGCCAGCGCTGGCATCGAAGCCGAGGAGACTGTCGATTTCATCCTGGTTGAGCACACGATCGGCGCCGTTCTCGCCGTCGCCGTCACCGCCTTCGAGCATGGCAGCCCACTCAGCAGCGGCCGCGGCGGCGCGCTCCTCGTCGGTCATGCTGCTTTCATCGACGGGCGCGTCGGCATTGGGCGCCGAACCGATATCGTCCAGCCCCCAATCCTCGCTTAGCTTGTCCTGATCGCTCGGCCCCGCCATCACTGCACCAGGATTTCCTTGAACAGCACGCTGTTCACGTGGGCGGGGTAGATAGCCAGGTTCACGCGGCGCAGCAGCTCTTCCTTGAGCCGGTAAATGCCTGCCGAGCCTTCGAGGTCACTCTTGCGCAGCTCGCGCATATAAACCTGGAAGGCGTCGATGACCTTGGCCAGGCGCGGCTGGATTTCGGTCATCATGTGCTCGTCGGCGACTTCGAGGGCCACCGTCAGCTTCATGAACGACGGGTTGGCCTGCCCCTCGGAGTTGAGGTTCACCATCATCGGCGGCAGATTGAAGATGAAGGTGTCGTGCGCTTCCGTGGCCGCAGCCTCGCCATGAGCACCCTCGGCTGCCGCTTCGCCGCTGCCCGAGGATGACATGAAGAAAAAGAGTCCGCCGCCGGCCAGCAGCAGCACGACCACAGCCGCACCGATGATGATGAAGAGCTTTGGAATACCCTTCTTGGCCGGTGCCTCGGTTCCAACTTCTGCTTCCGCAGCCATATCACGGCCCTACCAAACGCCTGCGATTCCGGACAAACCCGGCTTCCGGACCAGCTAAGGCGCAGTTGGTTAACGAAGTCTTACCAAAGTCACTAAAGCGGCAGTTTTTGCCGGGCAGCAATTGCCGATTGCAACGATAAGGTCTGTACGAGGTTGCCGACGCCGTTTCATTAAGTGATTGATTTTATTAAAATTGTTCCATTGGCACGGTTTCTGCAAGGTAAATGGCGAGGCGACCGACTTGGGGAAGCAGGCCGTCTCGGGGAAAAACCGGGGACGATCCGATCATGATCGAAAACGCGCAAATCATCGGCCTTAGTCGCCAGATCGCCTTGCAGCGCCAGATGGATGTGGTGGCCAATAACATCGCCAACCTCAACACGTCCGGTTTCAAGGCCGAGCAGCTCCTGTTCGAGGAGTATGTGATGCCCGTCGCCCGTGACCAGGATTTCCCCCTGCTCGATCAGCCACTGTCCTATGTGCAGGATTGGGCGACCGTCCACGACCTCAGCGGCGGCGCCATCGTCCAGACCGGCAACGAGCTCGACGTCGCGCTCAACGGTGATGGCTTCTTCGCCGTCCAGACCGCTGGCGGCGAACGCTGGACCCGCTCGGGCTCCTTCCAGCTCAACAACCAGGGCACGCTGGTCGATCTCTCGGGCAATCCCGTGCTCGGCTCCGGCGGCCCAATTACTTTCGGCCCCGAGGAAGTGGGCATAACCATTGGTGCTGACGGTTCGATCTCGTCCAGCGCCGGGGCCAAGGGTCAGCTGCGGATCGTCGAATTCGCCAATGCCCAGCAACTGACGCGCGAAGGCTCGAACCTGTTCGCTGGCGGTCAGCCGACGCCGGCGGTCGCCACCAGCGTCATGCAGGGCCATGTCGAGCGCTCCAACGTCTCCGGCGTCTCCGAGATGGCCGAAATGATCCGCGTGCAGCGGGCTTACGAGTCCGCCGCGTCGCTGGCCCAGAAGCAGGATGAAATGCGCCGCAACGCCATCCAGCGCCTTGGCGACACCAACGCTTGAACCTGAGGACCTGACCGATGAAAGCTCTTTATATCGCATCGACCGGCATGGGCGCCCAGGAACGCAATGTCGAAGTCATTTCCAACAACATCGCCAATATGCGCACCACTGGCTACAAGCGCCAGCGCGCCGAGTTTCAGGACCTGCTCTACAGCCAGATCACCCGCGCCGGCTCCCAGACGTCGGACCAGGGCACCATGGTTCCCGCTGGCCTTGAAATCGGCTCGGGCGTGCGCACTGTGGCTACCCCGCGCATCATGAGCCAGGGTTCGGTCAACATGACCGAAGGCGAGCTCGACGTCGCCATCCGCGGCGAAGGCTTCTTCATGGTGCAGCTGCCGGATGGCCGCACGGCCTATACCCGCGACGGCTCCTTCGAGCGCGATGCCGAAGGCACGCTCGTCACCTCCAACGGGTACACCATCGATCCCGGCATCAGCATTCCGGGCGATGCCCGCGGCGTGTCCATTTCGCCCGATGGCACGGTCGAGGCTTTTGTCGGCACTGACACCATTCCGACGCAGATTGGGCAGCTCCAGCTGGCCCGCTTCGTCAACAAGTCCGGCCTCGAGTCGATGGGCGACAACCTGTTCCTCGAAACCGCGGCCAGCGGTGCGGCACAGGTTGGCGTGCCGAACGCCAACGGCACCGGCGACCTTCTGCAGGGCTACCTCGAAATGGCCAACGTCAATTCCGTCACGGAAATCGCCGACCTCATCGCCGCCCAGCGCGCTTATGAGATGAACGCGCGTGTGATCTCGGGCGCCGACGAGATGATGCGTGCCACAAGCCAGCTGAGCTGAGGAGGTTGATCATGAACACACTTCGCCTTCTTACCCTGGCCCTCGCGTTCTCGGTTTCTGGCACGGTTATCGCCGCACCCGTGCTGCGCGCCGACGTCACCGTGAGCGCCCCCGTCGTCACCGTTGGCGACATGTTCGAAGAGGCAGGCCTGCTCGCGGAGCAGCCGCTGTTCCGCTCGCCGCTTCCGGGCACAACCGGCAATGTTGATCTCAACGCCGTTCGTTCGGCAATGGCTCGCATCGGCGTCACCGACATCAATGTGAACGGTCTGTCGCAGGTGCGCGTCTCCCGTGACGCAGCAGTCATTGACCACGACCTTCTCGCAAGCCTTATCGCCGATGACATGCGCCACCGCGGTATCCTCGGCAACGGCATGACGGCCAATATGCTGTTCAGCGTACCCGTCGAGGGAATCAAGGTCGCCATCAGCGACACCCCCGCCCGCCTCGAGAGCCTGCGCTACCTTCCGGGCAACGGCACCTTCTCGGCGCGCTTCCTGCTCTCGGGCATCGAACGGCCGTTCGACGTCACCGGAACGATCGAGCTCAGCATTGACGCTCCGCACCTGGTCTCCGGCCTTCCCGCCGGCACCGTGCTGCGCCCCGACCACATCGTGATGCGGCCCATGCCTGTCTTGCAAGCCGACGCCCAAGGCGTCGCTTCGCTCGACCAGCTTGTCGGCATGGCGCTCAATCGCCAGAGCCGGGACGGCATGCTGCTGCGCGCCAGCGATGTGTCGACACCCCTGGCCGTCGCCAAGAACGACCCCGTCACCATCTACTTCCGCCAGGGTCCGATGACCCTGACCGTCAAGGGCCAGGCCGTTACCGGCGCTGCAACAGGCGCCCCTCTCCAGGTCCTCAATCTCGTTTCGCGTCGTGTCATCAGCGCCACCGTCGTGGCCCCGGGTGCCGTGGAAGTCACTTCCGCACCGATGACGCTGGCCGGCCTCTAATCCAAGGGACAGATGAAAATGAACATCGCCAAGATCGCAACCATCCTGACCCTCACCCTGATGCTGGGCGCGTGCAACACCATGGATCGCCTCGCCAATGTCGGACAGGCCCCGGCGCTGACCGCCATTGCCGACCCCACCACCACCGCAGGTTACCAGCCGGTGCGCATGCCGATGCCCGAACCCATTGCCGACACCTACCAGCCCAATTCGCTCTATCGCACCTCGGCCAAGGGTTTCTTCAAGGACGAGCGCGCTCACCGGGTCGGCGACATCCTAACGGTGATGGTCACCATCGACGACAGCGCCAAGATCAACAACAACACCCAGCGCAATCGGACGTCGAGCAACACGGCAGGCATGGGCGGCCTCTTCGGGGCTGCCTTCTCCAACGCGACCAGCGAAGCCGAGCTCAACGTCGATCCGGGCGCCGCAGTGGAATTCAACTCCGGTATCCGTGATGCCGGCAATGGCTCGGTCAACCGCAGCGAAGCCTTGGAGACTTCGGTCGCCGCTGTCGTCACCCAGGTACTGCCGAACGGCAATCTTGTCATCGAGGGCCGACAGGAAGTGCGCGTGAACTTCGAAGTCCGCGACCTCATCGTCGCCGGTATCGTCCGTCCCTCCGATATCCAGGCCAACAACACCATTCCGTCCACCAAGATTGCCGAAGCCCGCATTTCCTACGGTGGCCGCGGTCAGATCACAGACGTGCAGCAGCCGCGCTATGGCCAGCAGGCACTCGACGCCATCCTGCCCTTTTAGAAGGCAACAAGTTCGGCGGCGCCTCCCCCATGCGCCGCCGCGTTCCCCGGCCGAACCAGAAGAGTTCGGCACGGCCCCAAGCGCAGAATGCGCCGGGCCTTCTCCAGGGCTCCTGCTCCCCAGGCTCGGAGCCCTTCCCCAACGAGGCGCAGCTCCCCCGGGCTGCGCCTCTCCCTTTTTGGGAACCCTCAGAGCTTTGCCCTGTTCAACTGGCAGGCAAGCAAGGAGAACGGCATGCCCATGATGATCGTAACCATGCTCGGCACGGGCATCGGCGGAGGCATCGGAGTAGTCATAGGCAATACCCTCGTGGGGATATTTCTTGGCGCCTTCGTCGGGGCACTGGTCGGCGGCCTCCTTCTGCCGCGTATCTGGCGCAGGTCGTGACCGATGAAAGAGGAGCAAGACCAGATGAGCTTTGGTGTTGGACTGGCCATTGGCGTAGCGGTTGGTGTGGCGATCGGCGCTGTCATGGACAATATCGGCATGGGGATCGCGATCGGGGCGGGCATCGGCATGGCACTGGGTGGCGCGATCTACGCGTTGCAGTCGGAGCGGCCCGACAAATAGAGCTCTGCGCTACCGGCGCTTGATCCTCCGGCGCGACTGTGGGACCAAGTGGTGACTTCAGGAGCCTCTCATGTCCTTTCAGAAACTCGATGACCTTGGCCACAAGCTGGAGGCGCTCGAGCATGCCCTCTCCATCCTCGGCGCCGACGAAGCCACGCATATGGCAGTCGGTGGCGGCGAAAAGCGTGCCGAGGCCATGTCGAACCTCGCCGGCATGTACCATGCTCAGGCCACCTCGCCCCAGATCGCCGACTGGATCGCCGACGCACGCGACGAGGATCTGAACGCCGATCAGCGCATCGCACTCGACGAGTTTGAACGCAACTATATCAACGCGACCTGCCTTCCGACCGAATTCGTAGAGCGGCGCACGGCCGCTACGATGCGTTCCGAACAGCTCTGGCGCGACCTCCGGGCCAAGGGCGATTGGAACAGTTTCCTGCCTGCGCTGGAGGGCGTGATCGGGCTTGTCCGCGAAGAGGCCGAGCTGCGCTCGGCCGCCACTGGCCTGGCACCCTACGACGCCCTGATGGACCAATATGACCCCGGCAATCGCACCGCAGGCATCGACGCCGTCTTCGCCGACCTGAAGTCTTTCCTCAAGGACTTTGTCCCCACGGCCCTTTCGGTTCAGGAAGAGCGTCTGTCGCGCACGCCGCGCAAGGCGCTCAACGCCCCCTTCCCCATCGAGAGGCAGCGAGAACTCGGCTTGGCCGCCATGCGGGCCGTCGGTTTCGACTTCACCCACGGCTCACTTGCCGTATCCCACCATCCGTTCTGCGGCGGCGTTCCCACGGACGTGCGCATGACCACGCGCTATCGCACCGACGAGTTCCTGTCCTCGCTCATGGGCGTTCTTCATGAGACCGGTCATGCGCTGTACGAACAGGGCCTTCCCAAGGATTGGTCGCACTGGCCGCTCGGCAAGGCTCGTGGCATGGGCATGCACGAGAGCCAGAGCCTCTTCGTCGAAATGCAGATCGCCCGCAGCCCGGAATTCTGGGAGTTCCTGCTGCCTGTCGTGCACGATACGCTCGGGGCCGACGCTTTGGCCGGCTGGACGATCGAGGACGTGCTCAACGAGGTCAACTTCGTCGAGCGCGGCTACATCCGCGTCGATGCGGACGAGGTCACCTATCCCCTCCACGTAATCCTGCGCTACGAACTCGAACAGCAGCTGGTTTCCGGGGCACTCGAAGCGCGCCACATTCCAGAAGCATGGGATGCGAAAATGTCGGAGTATCTGGGCATTTCCACCATCAACGATGCCAAGGACGGCCCCATGCAGGACGTGCACTGGCCAGGCGGCGCCTTTGGCTACTTCCCCAGTTATACCCTGGGCGCGATGATCGCCGCGCAGCTTGGCGCCGCCATGGCCAAGGATCTGCCCGATATGAAGGATCAGGTACGGCGCGGCGACTTCAGCGCCATCAATCAGTGGCGTGCCGATCGCATCTGGTCCCAGGCGTCGCGTGGGTCTACCCCGGACCTCATTACCCGCGCCACTGGCGAGCCTCTCAACGCCGACAATTTCAAGGCACACCTGCAGCGGCGCTACGGCGCATAAACGCTGGAAAATCATCAACTTGCACAAGGCAGCGGACTCTGGCGTTTCGCTGCCTTGTTCATGAACCCAATCTGAATCGACACTTCAGGTGGCATTCCGGATCAGTCTTTTAGAACAGTCTCATCAACGAGCGGTCGGAGGGACCGCAGCCCCTAAAGGAGACGTCTGAAATGATCCGCAAGCTTCTCGTCACTGCCCTGACCGCCACCCTGATCGTCAGCGCTGCAGCACCTGCCATGGCCAACAGCCTCTACATCGAGCAGTATGGCTGGGGCAACGCCGTCGGCGGCGGCCAGTCCGGCTGGAACAACAAGTTCGGCACCTACCAAAACGGCAAGTGGAACACTGCCGTTTCCAACCAGAATGGCGGCAACAACACCTCGGCCGTCGGCCAGCAGGGCAAGAACAACTACGGCGACGTCTACCAGAATGGCTGGAACAACCAGGGTGGTGTCGGGCAGTTCGGCCAGGACCATAACGCGATCCTGACCCAGGACGGCAATGGCAACGTCGCCGCCGGTGTTCAGGTCGGCAAGGGCTGCAACGCCAATATGGTGCAGCACGGTTCGGGCAATGTGAGTGCATTCGTCCAGGTTTGCCCGTAACGGCACCCTGCCGGGCCGGCCTTTGGCCAGCCCGGTCGCCCGTGACCAGAGGAGGACATCATGGTTCCATCGAGTTTCCGTATCGCCGCGCTGGCCCTCGGGGCCGTGGCGATTGGCGGCATTGCAGCGCAGGCCAATGGCGGCAGCAGTGCCGGCCTCGACTGCGGCATCAACAGTCAGACCCAGGGCGGCATGATTGCCATCGAGGCGGTGGTGAACAGCCCCGTTGCCCTTTCGGGCGAGTATCGGCTCTCGCTCAATAGCCACGGCAATGGCGGCTCGAGCAACATCAACCAGGGCGGCGCGTTCACCGCAGCGGCCGGTACGCCTCTGGCGCTCGGCAAGGTGATGGTCAATGCAGGCTCAGAAATCGATATCGACTTCACCATCACCCACGGCGGCAAGGAGTTCGACTGCTCCGCGCCCCTGACGACCCACACCTGACCTACAGCACATCACAACCACTGGCCCCGCTTCGGCGGGGTCTTTTGTTTGCTTTGGCCGTTTCGATGAACGCCATCTGAATGGAGCGCTCCGAACCGGTTCAGGCCATGCGCTCTAGGGTCATCCCAAGCGCCGGGTAAGGCCGGCAAGGGAACACAAACACCTTCGGGAGAAATCAGATGACCACTCGCTTCACCAAGACGATCGCCGTCGCCCTCACCGCCAGCCTGATCGGCCTGGCCGCCAGCCCGGCCATGGCCGCCGGACAAATTTCCTTCGGCTTCGCACCGAGCGACCCGGATCAGGCCAAGGCACTGGGGGTGGGCCTGCAGATGTTCTCTCTGGTCAAGGGATTGTCCGGAACCGGAGCCGACGTCTACCAGAACGGCAACGGCAACTCGGCCGGCGGCAGCCAGAATGGATCGAACAACCACGGCCTGATCTGGCAGGAGGGCAATGGCCACAACGGCACCGTGCACCAGAACGGAAACAACAACAGTTGCGGCCTGTTCCAGTTCGGCGAAGCCACCGACGCCCAGTGCCTTCAGAACGGCGACAACCAGTCCGGCATCACGACTGTCTTCGGCTTCTGAACGTATCGCTACAGCATGCCTCTGGCGGGTCCACGGGCCCGCCTTTGTTTTTTCGCCTTCGCGGAAAAGAATGTGCGAGAAAATGTCGAAGCCGTGCGAGACCACTCGTCGGCTCGGCAGGAAGGCGATGATGCCTTCAGTCTCAAGGAGCCAGAAATGCGCGTTATCGTTTTCGTCAAGGCCACTGCCGACAGTGAAAAGGGCGTCATGCCTCCCAGCGAACTGCTCGAAGCCATGGGTCGCTATAATGAGGAGCTGATCAATGCCGGGATCATGCTGGGCGGCGATGGACTGAAGCCAACCCAGTATGCCAAGCGCATCCGCTTCAGCGGCTCCGACCGGTCGGTAATCGATGGCCCGTTTGCCGAGACCAAGGAGCTGGTGTCCGGCTACTGGATCTGGGAAGTGCGCGACATGGACGAGGCGGTCGCCTGGGTAAAGCGCTGCCCAAACCCCATGATGGAAGACAGCGAGATCGAAATTCGCCCTGTCTTTGAGCTGGACGCCTTCGAGGAGCAGATGACCCCGGAAATTCAGGCGATCCATGACCGTAATCGCGATCAGATGCAGCGCTGAAACAAAAAAGCCCGCACTGCTGCGGGCTTTTTCAATTCCTCACGTGGTCCAGACTATTCGTCGCGATAGACCTTCTCGCGGCGCTCGTGCAGCTCCTGGGCCTCCAGGCTCAGGGTGGCGGTGGGACGCGCATCGAGACGGGCGAGCCCGATCGGATCGCCGGTTTCCTCGCAATAGCCGTAGGTACCATCATCGATGCGCTTGAGTGCCGCATCGATCTTGGAGATCAGCTTGCGCTGACGGTCGCGTGTGCGCAGTTCCAGGGAACGGTCGCTCTCCGAGCTGGCCCGGTCGGCCATATCGGGGTGGTTCTGGCTTTCTTCCTGCAGGTTTTCGAGCGTCAGGCGGCTTTCCCGCAAGATCTCGTCCTTCCAGGCATGAAGCTTGTTCCGAAAATACTCCCGCTGGCGCGGGTTCATAAACGGCTCGTCCTCGCTGGGTCGATAATCCGTAAGTTCAACCGAAGACATCAGCAGACTCAACTCCAATGCGCCCTTGGCGGCCTATATATGCGCGTCCTCGGGCCCCGGCAAGCAAACAAGTTACGTCTCGTTAACGCAGGAAACATTGCCCTGCCAGCAGCATAGCTTTGCGCTGACAACATCTTGATGACGAAGGGGCAATTGTGCCTCGCTCAAAACTGGGGAAAGCGCCCCAACTTGGCGAGTTCGACCCGCACCCTGAGCTCGATATCGTCGATCACGGCGTCGAGGCCAGGCTCCACCCGCTCGCGCAACTGCCCCAGCTGCAGCACCATCGTGTCGAGACGCTCCGCCGAGACTTTCCCCACGAGAAGGTCGGCCTTCATGGCCTCGAGCAGATCGAGCAGGCCGCGGCCGCGCTTGACCGACTTGCGGCGGCTCTCTGTGAAATCGCCCACTGCCTGCAAAGCGAGGATGGCGTCGAGCCCGGCCGTCGGCGCGACAGGCGCGGAGGTATTGACGCGTGCGGCACTGGTCTCACCCGCTGGCACGAAGGCGGGTCCGCTGCCGGCCTTGCCGGTGGCGCTCCGCCCAGCAACACCGCTGGTTCGATTTGTGGCGTCGATACGCACGAGACCTGACTCACTTCAGATGCGACTACCGGCAAAATCTGCCCACCGAGGTTAACAGGGCATTAACGGGCCCGGCAAGAATTGCAGGGCGCAACCTGCGACTGTCGACAGTCGGTCGGGACCGCTGCAAATACCACAATTAAATCAATCAACTAATCCGGATCATGCGAATTGGCACGGTTCTGGCATTGATGGATCCGAAGGCCGCGCCATGGGGATGGAACGGCATCACTCGGGGACACAAATGCCGAACCGCCTGTTTCGCACCATCGCCGCCACGATCCTGAGCGTCGCCCTTGTGGTAGCGCCGCTGACCTCTGTCCAGGGCGCACCCGCGCGCATCAAGGACATCGTGGACATGGAAGGCATTCGCGAAAACCAGCTGGTCGGTTACGGCCTCGTCGTCGGCCTCAACGGCACCGGCGACAGTCTCAACAACTCGCCATTCACCAGGCAGTCGCTGCAATCCATGCTCGAGCGCCTTGGCGTCAACACGCAGGGCGAGAACGTGCGGACCGCCAACGTGGCGGCCGTCATGGTCACCGCGAACCTGCCGCCATTTGCGACCCAGGGATCGCGCATGGATGTCTCCGTGGCAGCTTTGGGCGATTCCGACAGCCTTCAGGGTGGCACACTGCTGGTGACCCCCCTGCTCGGCGCTGACGGCGAAGTCTATGCCATCGCCCAGGGCCCGGTGGTGATCAACGGCTTCAGCGCGCAGGGTGACGCTGCCAGCGTCATCTCCGGCGTCCCGACCACCGGCCGCATTTCCTCAGGCGCGCTGATCGAAAGGGAAATCGACTTCCATCTTGGCTCGCAGCAATCCCTGCGCCTCGCGCTCCGCAATCCCGACCTCACAACGGCGCGGCGCATCGCCCTGGCCGTCAATGACTTCATCGGCGCGCCGACCGCTGTACCGGAAGATCCCGCAACCGTGCGCCTGACGCTGCCGCGTGGCTTCAATGGCAACATCGTCGATCTCCTGACCGATATCGAGCAGTTGATCGTGCAGACGGATCAGCCCGCAAAGATCGTCATCGACGAAAACTCCGGCATCATCGTCATGGGCAAGGATGTCCGCGTCTCGTCCGTCGCGGTGGCCCAGTCCAACCTCACCGTGACGATCGCCGAAAATCCTCAGGTGGTGCAGCCCAATCCGCTGAGCGCCGGCCAGACGGCGGTCGAGGCCAATACCAATCTCAACGTCAACCAGTCCGACACCGCACTGCAGGTTGTCGAGGAGTCGGTGACGCTGCAACAGCTCGTGGACGGGCTCAATGCGCTGGGCATCTCGCCACGCGACCTCATCGCCATCCTCCAGGCCATCAAGGCTACGGGCGCCCTTCAGGCCGAGATCGAGGTGCTGTGATGAACACGATCGATCCGTCGGCTCAGACCACCCTCAGCCCGCATCAGCTCCAGACCATCCGCCGCCAGGCCGAAGAACTCGAAGGCGTGTTTCTCAACATGCTGACCAAGGAGATGTTCGCCTCGATCAAGGGCAACGAGACGGTTGGCGGCGGCGGCTTTGGCGAGGAGACCTGGCGCTCCATGCAGTCCGAGCAACTCGCCAACACCATGGCCCAAAATGGCGGCATCGGCCTCGCCGATGACCTCATGAGCCAGATGATCACCCTTCAGGAAGCGGCCAATACCAGCCGCGACCTTACCAGTTCCAACATGATTGCCAGTTCCGGAGTATACGGGAAATGACCGCAGCCGCCCGCCTCGCCGCCCTCGACGCCCTGCCCGCACAGGAGCTGTGCACCCATGCCGAGCAGGCCCTGACCGCACTGGTCGACGTCATGAACCAGGAAACCACCCTGCTGCGCGCCGGCCATATGCGCCAGGCCGGACAGTTGACGCCCGACAAGACCCGTCTCGCTCAGGACTACGTCACGTTCGCGCGGGCCATTCAACGGCAGAGCGCACGTCTTGCGGCCGAAGCACCTGCCCTCGTCCAGCGTCTACGCGCCGGGCACGAAAGCCTCGCCACCCAGATGGCGGAAAACCTGCGCGTGCTGGCCACGGCCAAGTCGGTGACTGAAGACGTGCTGACCGATGTCGCCCGCATGGTCGGACAACAGAACCGCGCCAAGACGTATGGCACGGCCGGCACGGTGGCCAGCGACGGCGCGTCGGCAGCCAAGGGCATCGCCATCAACCGCGCCTTGTAACGTCTGCCATTTTATTCAAATGCGCAACGCAGCGGTTACGCGAGCATAAGAGGCAGGACTTACCGTTTCATCGAATAGGTGCATTCGGGGAACGTCATGGTTTTGAGCCTCGCCGTCGAGCCCGTCACTTCGGGCGCAACACATATGAGCGAGTTCCGCTATCGCCCCGCCATGGGCGAGCGGACCGTACTGCCAGATGGCCCCCAGAAGTCTCCCGCCGGCGCCAGGCCGGGCGACCGTGATCGTCTTCCCTTTGAGCCGAAGGCCGACAAGCAGGAGCAGCCTGCGGAAACCGAGCGCGATCGCTCGGCAGACTTTGCAGCAGCTGTCATTGCCGGTGCACTCTCGCCGACGCCGCAGACGATGGGGGAGCTGCTCCGCCGCATCGGGTCAGCCGAAATTCCCGAGGAATCCCAGGCCCGGCTCAAGGACCTTCTGGCTTAAGTTAACGCATTCCTAGACCTCCCAAGACGGCTCCAAACTTCAAAGCCCCGGATTTCCGGGGCTTTTTCGTTTTCACGGTGCCGCCGGAGCAGCGCCTTTTGCCCAAAGTTTCGGCATCCATTTAACGCTTCTTTATGTCCTGCCGGATGAGGATCGCCGCAGCCTCAGGAAGAGGCGTGTTTGTATGCGTAATCCTAGAAAAGGACTTGAAGCCAAATGGCCGATATTTCGCTCTCCAAAGCCGTCCGCTCGAACCTGCTGTCCCTCAAGGGCACTGCCGACATGATGGCCTCCACCCAGAACCGCCTCGCCACTGGTAACAAGGTGAACTCGGCTCTGGACAATCCCTCCAGCTGGTTCACTGCAAAGGGCCTCACCAATCGCGCAAGCGATTTGGGATCCCTGCTCGACTCCATGGCCAATGGCGTCAAGACCCTCCAGGCTGCGGACAATGGCCTCTCGGCCATGACCAAGACCCTGGAATCGATGCAGTCGACCCTGCGTCAGGCCCGTCAGGACAAGTCCTTCCAGACCGCTTCCTACTCGATCGGTGCAAACGCAACCGGCAACCTGACCTTCGCCGGTGGCGCTCTCGACGAAGCATCGTCGATCTCGCTGACCAAGGCACAGCCGGCCACCGTTACTTCTGGTTCCGACTTTGCACTTGCCGGTTCCGTAGGTGGTGCTGACTTCACCTTCGGCACGGGCCTGAACTTCGACGAAGCCACTGACAAGATGGCCTTCGACGTTACCATTGATGGCAAGACCGAAACGGTTGAAATCACCAAGGCCATTGCCGATGCCGCAACTACCGGCAACGACGGCAATATCAGCACCGCGGACGAAATGGTCGACGCGATGAAGGCAGCCTTCGTTGCCGCCGGCCATGAAGCCGCAAGCTTCAAGATCACGAACACCGCCGGCGTCATCAAGGTCGAGTCCGCCTCAAGCGGTTCCAACTCCGCCGTGACCCTGGGTACTGCCACCTACACCAACGGCGGCGCCAACGACCTTGTCGCTGCCGGTTCTGGCTGGGGCTCGGTCGCTGCCGACAATACTGCTGCTGCTACCGCCACGATCACCATTGGCGACGGCACCAACACCACCGCCAACATCGTCCTGAATGGTGATGACCACAACACGCCCGAAAAGGCTGCCAAGGCCATCAACGACGCCATCAAGACGCTCAATGACTCGCTGGCTGGCACCGATGACGATCTGCCGTTCACCGCATCGGTGAAGGACGGTCGCCTTGTGATCACTGGTGCTGCAGATGGTACGGGCGCAAACCCCGTCATCGGTGGCGGCGGTGCTGATGCAGTGTTCGGTACAGCTGCCCAGCGCGACACGAAGCTGGCTTCCACCACCGGCGGTGCAACCAAGACTGTTGACGAACTGGTCACCGAGATCAACTCGGCTACTCTCGCCAACGGCGATGTCAATCCGCTCAAGGGTGCCATCCGCGCCTCGAACGACAACGGCAAGCTGCGCATCGAAAACCAGTCCACCTCTGACCTGTCGGTCAACGGCGTGAACTCTCTCGGTGTGGCAGATGGCGTTACCGTTGCAGACACGCTGATCAAGAAGATCGACGGCAACTCGGTTCGCTCGGGCCTGGCCGATCAGTTCAACGAACTGCGCGACCAGCTCGACAAGCTCGCCGACGACGCTTCGTTCAACGGTATCAACCTGCTGCGCGGCGACAAGCTGGCCATCACCTTCAACGAAACTGGCACGTCGTCCATCGACATCCAGACCAAGAATGGCGAAACCATCAACTCGTCCAACCTCGGCGTGTCCACCACGCTGAACAAGGCCGATCTCGATAGCGACGCCAAGATCGACGAAGAACTGGGCAAGCTCAAGTCTGCACTGAACGAAGTCCGTTCGCAGGCCTCGTCCTTCGGTTCCAATCTCTCCATCGTCGAAAATCGCCAGAGCTTCACCAAGGCGATGATCAACACCCTGGAAGATGGCGCCGGCGACCTGACCCTGGCCGACATGAACACGGAAGCTGCGAACCTGCTGGCTCTGCAGACCCGTCAGTCCCTGTCGCAGAACTCGCTCTCGCTGGCGAGCCAGGCCGATCAGTCGATTCTCCAGCTCATCCGTTAATCGAATCGAGCTCGAAACCAATACGAAGGGGCGGGTCGCAAGACCCGCCCCTTCCCTTTTAGGCCCGCCAAACCGCTGAAAAATATGGTTTATGCGCCGTCAATCCGCATGGTTAACACCCCTTTAAGAAACTGCGGTTAACTCTTTTGCCAAGGGGCCAGAAACGGCCTGAGGCAAGGATTGCATTAGATGGCGGACATCTCACTCTCGAAGGCCGTTCGGGCCAATCTTCTCTCCCTCAAGGGCACGGCCGATATGATGGCGACGACGCAGAATCGTCTCGCCACCGGCAACAAGGTGAATTCCGCCCTCGACAACCCCTCCAGCTGGTTCACGGCCAAGGGATTGACCAACCGCGCCAGCGACCTTGGCTCCCTGATCGACTCCATGGCCAATGCATCCAGACCCTTCAGGCTGCGGACAATGGCCTCTCGGCCATGACCAAGACCCTGGAATCGATGCAGTCGACCCTGCGCCAGGCTCGCCAGGACAAGTCCTTCCAGACCGGCTCCTATACGATCGCGCCGAATGCAACCGGCAACCTGTCCTTCTCCGGCGGCGCCCTGGAGGCTGCCTCGTCCGTTTCACTGACCAAGGCCCAGCCGGCTACGGTCACGGCAGGCTCTGATTTTGCGTTGGCCGGCACAATCGCTGGCGCCGACTTCACCTTCGGCACGGGCCTGAACTTCGACGAAGCCACTGACAAAATGGCCTTCGACGTCACCATTGATGGCAAGACCGAAACGGTTGAAATCACCAAGGCCATCGCCGATGCAGCAACCGTCGGGAACGATGGCAACATCAGCACCGCAGACGAAATGGTCGACGCGATGAAGGCAGCCTTCGTTGCCGCCGGTCATGACGCCGCAAGCTTCAAGATCACGAACACCGCCGGTGTCATTAAGGTCGAGTCTGCCACCAGCGGCTCGAACTCCGCAGTGATCCTGGGCGCTGCCACCTACACCAACGGCGGCGCCAACAACCTTGTCGCCGCCGGCTCTGGATGGGGTTCTGTCGCGCCGGACGACACCCCTGCTGGCATTGCCACGATCACCATTGGCGACGGCACAAACACAACCGCAAACATCAATCTCAACGGCGATGACCACAACACGCCCGAAAAGGCTGCCAAGGCCATCAACGACGCCATAAAGACGCTCAATGACTCGCTGGCTGGCACAGATGACGATCTGCCGTTCACCGCATCGGTGAAGGACGGACGCCTGGTGATTACCGGAGCCGCGGACGGCACCGGTGCGGATCCGGTTATCGGCGGCCTTGGCGCCGACACGGTCTTCGGCACCGCAGCACAGCGCGACGTGAAGCTCGCCTCCACCACTGGCGGCGCGACCAAGACGATCGATGAGCTGGTCACCGAGATCAACTCCAAGACCATTGCCGACGGCACCGATAACCCGCTCAAGGGCAAGATTCGTGCGTCCAACGACAACGGCAAGCTGCGCATCGAGAACCAGTCGACCCAGGAACTCCTGGTCGACGGCATCAACAGCCAGGGCGTCGCCAATGGTGTCAGCATCGCCGATCCCGACCTGCGCCGCTCGATCGACGGCAACGCCGTCCGTGCCGGCCTGGCCGATCAGTTCAACGAACTGCGCGACCAGCTCGACAAGTTGGCCGACGACGCTTCGTTCAACGGTATCAACCTGCTGCGCGGCGACAAGCTGACCATCACCTTTAACGAAACCGGCACTTCGGCCATCGACATCCAGACCAAGGATGGCGAGACCGTCAACGCGCTGAACCTAGGTGTACCCACCCAGCTCGAGGAAAAGCAGCTCGACAGCGACGTGACCATCGACCAGCTCCTGACTGGTCTCAAGGCTGCTCTCGACGAGGTCCGTTCGCAGGCGTCGACCTTCGGCTCGAACCTCTCGATCGTGCAGAACCGCAAGGCCTTCACCGAGGCGATGATCAACACACTCGAGACCGGCGCGGGCAACCTCACCCTGGCCGACATGAACACGGAAGCGGCCAACCTCCTGGCCCTCCAGACCCGCCAGCAGCTCTCGCAGAACTCGCTGTCGCTGGCCAGCCAGGCCGATCAGTCGATCCTGCAGCTCCTGCAGTAAATCGGTTACCAACCGACGTTCGGAAGGCGGGCCCAAAGCCCGCCTTCGTTGTTTTTGCCGCAATCTCGGGCTAGACAGATTCGGTCAATCCACACATCGGGGCACCGACGATAATGGCGCTGAAGGTCGAACTGAAGCCGGGCGAGAAACTGCTCGTCGGCAATTGCATCATTACTAATTCCGACCAGCGCACCCGTCTCTTCATCGACGGCAACGCCCCTATCCTGCGCGAAAAGGATATCCTCACCTCCGATACCGCCAACACGCCGGCCAAACGCATCTATCTGGCGGTTCAGCTCATGTATATCGAGGAAGATGCTGAAAAGGCGCAGGCGACCTACAGCGAGATGTCGAGAGACTTTGTGGCCGCAGTGCCCAGTTCTCTACCGATTGTCGACCAAATCAATAACGAGATATTAACCGGGTCCCTGTACAAGGCTCTGAAGGCTGCTCAGAAGCTCATCGAATACGAACAGGACCTGCTCAATCATGCATCAAACAGGCGCCCAGGCGTACAATCAGACGGCGAAAGTCGTTGAAACTCCGCGCCAGCGTGAATCCGCCCTGCTGATGAAGGCCGCCGCCGGCCTCCAGAAGGTGAAGGATGAGTGGGAGACCTCCACCCAGGACGAACTGCGCTCGGCGCTGACGTTCAACCGCAAGCTCTGGACAATCTTCATGTCCGCGGTAACTCAGGACGACAGCCCCCTGCCCGGCGAAGTGCGTCAGAACATCGCCAATCTCGGCATGTTCGTCATGAACCAGACGCGCGAAATTCTCTACGAAGGCGTTCCTCAGGCCGACCAGCTGACCGTCCTCGTACAGCTCAACCGACAGATTGCGGCGGGCCTGCGCGGCATGTAAGCCGTTGGGTCGTGACCAAAAAAGCCCCGCAGCGATGCGGGGCTTTTTCTTTTGGGGTTGAGATTATGCCCGCTAACGACCCGGTTCCGTCCTGGGGCTGACCCGAGGACTAGTTTCCACCGGCATATTATACGTGTCTGGGTGGCCCTCGGGTCGGGCCCGAGGGCGGAGCGCTGTGGGAAAGCCCCCTGCCCAACGGGCTTAGAGGTAGTTCACGAGGCTCAGCTTGCTGACCATCGACGTCACCTGGTAGCTCGCCGTGAGACGGGTCTGCAAGGCCAGCAATTCCATGGCCACGTCTTCCTTGCTCACCGTCTCGACGTCGCTGAGCAAGTTGTCAAGCTGGGCCTTGTAGTTGGTGTGGCGCTCGCCGGCGGACTTCAGTGCCGAACGCGCGACGCCCAGTTCCATGGTGATGAGTTCGATCGAACCGCGCTCGGAATTCCGGGATTCGGACAGCTCGAGCTGCTGGCGCCGAGCCATGGCATCGAAGCGCGCCTTGGCCGGATTGAGATTGACCGAGTTGGGATCGGCAGCGTTGGTGATCTCGGGATAGGTCTCGACGGTCATCGCCGCCATCGAGCGCACCATGCGCAGGTAACCGCTCTCGTTGGCCTGCATGCCATAGGCAACGCGCCCGGAATCCTCCACCGATGCGGTCACCGACTGGCGCGGATTGCCTTCAGCCGCAGAAGCGGCTTCGGTTACCGAACGCGTCATGGCCTGTTGGATATTGGCGGCGGTCTCGGCCGCATCCGCACCGATCTTGAATTGTCCCGGACCGGCCTTGCCGGCAACCGCGGTCAGCGTCACTTCACGCGTCTTGCCGCCCGGCTCCTTGAGCGTGAACGTGACGGTATCGTTGGCATCGATCTCTGCATTGTCGACGACCGAGATAGTCATGTCCACCGGTGGTCCGGCATTGCGCACGGCCGTGATGCCGGTCGTGTTGGACGACGCCACCGGGCCCGCGATCTGGAATCCATGCGCGGCTGACGCGGGCTGGTTTTCGGTCAGGGTCACGGTGCCGGCATTGCTGGCAGCCGTCAGCCGCCCCATGCCGATTGCCGACACTGCGGCCGTCTCGCCGCTATACCACATGACGGTATCGGTCTTCTGCGCCACGCGCAGGCTGGTCGCATTGAAGGGATCCGCCGGCGAACCGGGATCGATGCGCAGCACCGGCTCACCGGCCGCGTTGAAGAAATTCTGGGCCGCGGCGAAGGTCGATGCAGCCTTGAGTTCGCTCTCGCCCGTCTTCTGCAACGTGGCCTTGAGCGCTGCGTCGAAGTTCTCTGCCGTCGTGATTGTGTCGCCGATGACGAACTCATTCGTGGCGCCCGTCGCGTTTGCGGCGCTGACGGCCTTGAGCGTGATCTGGGTCTCGGTGCCGTCGGGCAGCGTAAAGCCCATCGTGACGCTATCGCCCTCGGCTACCGTGCCGGGGTCGCCGGGGAAGGTGAACTCGATGTCCGCAGGAGAGGCGGCGAAATCGGATACGATACCGATATTGGCGCCGATCGCCGACACCGTGGACAGCTTCAAGCCGAACGGATGATTGCCGTCCTCGGCGAGGGTCACCGTTACCGGATCCGTCGGCAACGCCGGTACCGCAGGCGCAATGCTGGTCGTCAGGCGGCCCTGCCCGAATTCGCCCAGATCGGCCGCCTGGCGTTCCGTAACCACGGTGCGATAGCCCGCACGGCCGCCGGCGCCGTCAAGCAGCTCTGTTGTCGTTGGCAGCGGCGCCTTGTCGGTCTTGTTGCCACCAAACAGGTACCGACCGCCGATATCGGAATTGAGCAGCGTCACCATCTCGTCCAGCCGGGCCTTTGACAGGCTCGAGATGGTTGCCATGTTGATGTTATTCGAGCCGTACTGGCCCTGCACAGCCGAATTGCGGGCTTGCCCTTCGATCTGGTCGAGCCGCGTCAGGGCGTTGTCGTAAAAGCTGAGCCGCAGGTCGACCTGATCGATATTGGCGCCATAGCCCTCGATCGCCGTGAGGCGCGACCGCACCGACAAGGACACCGGCAGGTCGCGGCCCATGTCGGCGAGCGTCTGCGCCTTCACGCCTGTACCAAGCTGGGTCTGCAGCAGGGCGAATTTGTCCTGCATCTTCGAGATGACCGAGAAACCGGTCTGCAGCGGGAACATCGACTTATTGACGATCATGATGTCCTACTCCTCAAGTCGACGCGAACAGTGTGTCGAGCAGTTCCTTGACCACCGACACGATGCGGGCGTTAGCCGCATACGCACTCTGCAACTCGGTCAGCCGGGCCATTTCCTCGTCGGTGTTGACCCCGTATTCGGTTTCCATCTGCGTGGAGATAGTATCGAGCGTCAGTTGCCGGTTGTCCCGGGTCGTCAGCGCGGCGCTGATCGAAGTGCCCTGGAAGTTCAGCACCTGCTCGATCATCTGCTCGAGCGAACCGTTCAGCTGGTGACGGCCGACATTCTCCGCCGGTGTGCCGCCCGAAACGAACCGCATCGTCTTGAGCTGGTTGAGCAGATATTCGGGCCGCTCGGCATCGCCAAGCGTCTGCCCCACATCCGTCTGCACCAGCAGCCGATTGTCCGAGAGCACAGCCGGATTGACCTTGATGCGGGCAGCGAGGCCGACCTTTTGCGGCGGATCGGTATCGAGGTTGTTGGTGAAGGCCGCATCGCCGTCGGTGAACAGCGCCATGGCGGATTCGCCAGCCAGAAGGCCGGTCGCGGTCGTGCGGGTGTTGAGCCCCGTCACATCGCGCACGCCAGTGGTGCCGTCATCCAGCATGGTCAGCGAGCTTGCGCTGAGCGTCACGTCGAAGCCAGGAAACTCCTTGTCGAGCAGCGCCTGCGCGTCGCCCAGGGCCGCCGGATCGCCGAGCGCCGCAAAGTTGATCGGAATGACGCGCTGTCCGCTGGCATCGGTATAGGGCTCGCCGTGGTCGCTATTGACGATGCGCGCGCGCTTTTCGGCGCCGTCGACCGTATAGGTCACCTGGATGTCGTTGCCTGGCTTGAGGCTTGACAGGTTTGCGCTGAGACCCGTCGCCCCTGCCCCATCCGACGCCGCCGTGCCGGGCGTATTGATAGTGGAAAAGGCCGAAGCCAGGCCCGCTGCCAGTTCGTCGAGCTGGTTCTGCGCTTCAACGAGTGTCTTGTCGCGGAGCTGTATGAGCCCGGCCAGTTCACCGCCCTGCAACACGCCCTGGCGGACGAGATCGATGCTGAGACCGGAAGGCGTTGTCAGCGTGAGCGTACCGACTTTGTTGCGGTCGGGGTCGAAGCTCGCGGTCGCCGTCGGCGACAGCGAGCCGACTGTTTCGAACTTGAACGTCGACACACCGTTGTCGAGCAAGCCGACGCCGGACCGCGTCATCAGCGCAACCGTACCATCGGCGCGATAGTCGGCGCGTACGTCAATGATTTCGGCAACCGAGCCCACGAGGCGATCGCGCTGGTCGTAGAGCGCGGCGCGGGCCGTGTCGGTCATGCCGAGGTCGAGCATGCGGTTGTTCACCTCGTTGAGCGAGATGAGCATGGCATTGACTTCGTTCACATCGTTCGTGATGCGGGTCTCGGTCTCTTGGCGCAGCTCCTGCACCACGCCGGACAATTCGTTGAGACGGCGGGCCATGGCCTGCGCCTCGGATACCGCATTGGCGCGCGTCGAATAGTCGTCCGGGCTCGTCGCCAGCGCCGAGAGCGAATTCTTGAAGCTGCCGAACATGGTGTCCAGCGAGCCGGCAGAGCCGGGTTTGCCCAGAAATCCCTGGAGCTTGTTGAGGTAGTTCGCCTGGACGTTGGACGAAGCGGTGTCCGACACCTGACGGTTGTAATAGGTCTGGAGGCTAAGACTGAACGCGCGATCCACACCCGCGGTACGGGCGTAGGTGCTGTTCATCGAATTGTGGTCGACGATGTTCAGCGACTGCCGATGATAGCCGGGCGTGCCCGCATTGGCCACGTTGCGCGACAGGATCGTGATGGAATCCTGGGTGACCCGGAGACCTGAAACCGCATTCGACAGCGAAGAAACTAGACCCATTTTGGCCCTCTAGCTCAAGGACGGCCCGGGGTGTCCCGGGCCGGCAGTTCGTGCGGGTCCTTAACGGACCATGTTGAGCGCTTCCTGCAGCATCTCGTCGGCGGTCGACACGATGCGGGTACCGGCCGAATAGGCCTGCTGGGTGATGATCAGCTTGGTGAATTCGTCCGAGATATCGGTGTTGGACGCTTCGAGCGCGCCACCGAGAATGCCGGAACCGGAGAGATCAAGGATCGGCTCACCGGACTCGGACGTGGCTTCGTAGACACCGCCGTCGAGACGCTTCAACGAGTTGATGCCGTTGAACTGCGCCGTCACGACCTGCGCCATTTCGATGCGCTCGCCGTTCGAATAGGTGGCGACGACGCGACCGCTGTCAGTGATGGCGACGGACAGGAATTCACCGGCGCCATAGCCGTTCTGGTTGAGCTTGGACACGCTGACCGTGCCGTTGACGTCGGCGAACTGCGAGACGCCGCCCGTGCCATGCTTGATCTTGACGTTCTGGATTTCGACGCCGTTGATCCGGACGCTGGAGAGCACCGGTTCGATATTGACGGTCGGATCGAGCGAGCCGTCGGAACCGAAGCTGTAGACCTGGCCAGTGCTGGTCCAGGCCGGCGATCCGCCAACGGCGGCGCTGTCGGAGTGGTAGAACAACTGCCATTTGTCGGTACCGCCCGACGCTTCGCTGTCGATCTTGGCCCAGCGCATCACCATGTGCACCGGCGCGCCATTCTCGGCATAGACAGTCACGGCGCCACCTTCGATGGAGCGCGCAATGAAGCTGTTTTCCTGGTCCTTGGAAATGGTCGTCGCGGTAGGCAGAACGCGCGGCGTGACGATTGGCGTGCCGAGGCCCAGGGCTGTGCTCAGCGCTGGCGTCACGTTCTTGAACTCGGCGGTGGCGTGGTAGTCCGTACCCAGCGTCACCTGGAAAGCGCCGCCATCGAGGCCGACCGTGGCAGTCGCCGCAGCCTTGCCGCCCTTGTCGCGCAGCGCCGTCTGCATGTCCGCCAGCACCTGGCCGACGGTCCGGCCACCGATTTCGATCGGCTGCGCCGTACCAGCATAGCCCGTGGCGGAGGTGACGAATTCGAATTCGACGTCAACACCCTTGACCGAAATGGTCATCTTCTGGCCGTTCACGAACAGGTCCGGATCGGGAGCAACCGAGACGGCCGGCTGGCCAGCCGTCAGCGTGGTGACTGTGCCGGTCACCTTGTGCGGCGAGGATGGGCTGGTGGTGAAGTTTTCGACGCCGAGTAGCTCGCTATTGTAGTTGTTGGCGTTGTAGTTCGCGGTCTTCGGCAGCTGCGGCAGGTTGGCCTGATACTCAACCTGCGCGGTTGCATTGGCCTCGAGGAAGGCATTGGAAAGACGGATCACGCCGGGCACGGAACCCGAGATATTGCCGGTCTTGCGGTCGATATCGAGGCCCTTGAGATAGTATCCGGCGCCATTGACGAGCAGACCATCCTTGTCGATCTCGAAGTCGCCGCGACGCGTATAGTAGTTCGAACCGGCGAAAACCGAGTTGCCGTCCGACTGGCCAACCTTGGGCTCGACGACGAAGAAGCCGTTGGTGTTGAGAGCGATATAGGTCTCGTTGGAGCTCGTCTGGATATCGCCCTGGATGTTGTTGGTGCCGCGCGACTGCGCCAGCACCGCACCAGGCACCTGCGACTTCAGCGGCGCGTCCGGGATCAGGTCCACGAAGCTCGTTTCGATCCGCTTGTAACCGGTGGTCTGCGAGTTCGCGATATTGCCAGAAATGTTTTCAAGCGCGTGGCTCTGCGCCCGCAGGCCAGTCACCGCACTGGAAAGAGCTCCATAGATACCCATCTGTAACTCCGTAATGCCCGTTGCGCCGACGGGCGCGTTCGAACAAGACAATGCAAACGCAGTGCCAAACCGCGGAGCCATTGAAACTAAATACATTTTCGTTCCCGACGAGCCAAAATGCGGCGACAAGGCGGCAATTGAGTCCGGGCCTACGGCAACTTTTGCCGATTGCTTGAGATCGGGACGTGCTTGCTTTAAACGCAACGGACGAAACAGGCCGTGCTTTGGCCTTGCGGAGCGGTGAATGCTGTTTTCCAGCGTCGATGAGTTTGTGAAGGCGCCGCGCCGGGCGGTGACGGTTTTCGGCATGGCCGGTGTGGGCAAGACGCGGTTGAGCAACATGCTGCGCGCCGATCACTGGTTCCACTACTCGGCCGACTATCGCATCGGCACGCGCTACATGGGCGAGTTCATCGTCGACAACTTCAAGCGCGAAGCCATGAAGGTGCCGTTCCTGGCCCAGCTTCTGCGCACCGATTCGATCTACATTTCGTCCAACATCACCTTCGACAATCTCGACCCGCTCTCCACCTATCTCGGGACCCCCGGTGACCCTAATCGCGGCGGCCTGCCGCTGGAAGAGTACCAGCGGCGTCAGGAGCAGCATCGGGTGGCCGAGATCGCGGCGCTCTGCGACCTGCCCTACTTCATTGAGCGGGCCAAGGCGCTCTATGGCTACGACGATTTCATCGCCGATACCGGCGGCTCACTGATCGAGGTGATCGACCCGGCTGACCCGGAAGATCCGGTGGTCAGGACCCTCGCCGCCCACACCGCCCTGCTCTACATCCGCGGCACCGACAAGGATGCCACCGAGCTGGTGAAGCGCTTCAAGAAGTCGCCCAAGCCCATGTACTACCGGCCACCGTTCCTCCTCGAGAAATGGGCCGAATACAAGCTGATGCACGGCATCCTCGACGACTGCGACGTCGATCCGGCGGGATTCGGTGCCTGGGGCTTCGAAGCCTTGCTGCATGACCGCCTGCCCCGCTATCAGGCGCTGGCGGACAATTTCGGCTATGCGGTGGAAGCATCCGATCTGGCCATGGTGCGTGACGGCGACGAATTCGTCGATCTGGTTGCCGCCGCCATCGAGAAGCGAATGCGATAGCGCGCTTCGTCCCGCTGGGACGATGGCGCGCCGGCTTAAATCGCTTTCTCGCTTCACCCAGTTAAGAGGCTGATATGCCTATTCGTATTCCCGACGACCTGCCCGCCCGCAAGACCCTCGAACATGAGGGCGTCTATGTCATGGATTCCAGCCGTGCCTCGCGGCAGGACATAAGGCCACTCGAATTCGGCCTTCTCAACTTGATGCCCAACAAGGAGCGAACGGAAACCCAGTTCGCCCGCCTGATCGGCGCCACGCCGCTGCAGATCAATCTCAGCCTCGTCCGCGTCACCGATCATCAGTCCAAGAACACGTCGGAGGACTACCTCAACACGTTCTACCAGACCTGGGAGCAGGTGAAGGATCGCAAGTTCGACGGCTTCATCGTCACGGGCGCGCCCATCGCCAATATCCCGTTCGAGGACGTGCGCTACTGGCCCGAAATGCTCGAAATCATGGAATGGACGCGCACCAACGTGCACCACACCATGTTCATCTGCTGGGGAGCCCAGGCTGCGTTGCACCACTTCCACGGCGCGCGCCGCTACCGCATGGAAGAAAAGGCGTTCGGCGTCTTCCGACACCAGATATTGAAGCCCGGCTCACCGTGGCTGCGCGGCATGTCCGACAGCCCGATGATCCCGGTGTCGCGCTACAACGACATCGACCGCCAGAGCATCGGCGGTGATCTCGAGGTTCTTATCGACAACCCCGATCTCGGCCTCTGCATGCTTGAGCGCCGGGACGGCAGCGCCGTCTACTTCCTCAATCACCTTGAATATGACAATCGCTCGCTGGCCGATGAATACGAACGCGACATCAAGTCGGGCCTCGACACGCCTCCCCCTGCGAACCTCTTTCCCAACGGCGACACCAACCTCGAGCCTGAGAACCGCTGGCGCAGCCACGCCCACCTGCTGTTCCAGAACTGGATCAACGAGATCTACCAGACGACGCCTTACCGGCTGGACGAAATCGGGAAATAGCCGGGACGCGGCTGAACGTGCTTTGCCTGTCCCTCCCCGCTGCTAGGAGGGGCAGGTTGCGACCTGAACACCGACCGTCGGTGACGCTTCGCGCCTCCCCGGCCCTTTCCAAACCTGTCCCCGCTCCCTACCTTTGGGCAACATAGGGGACAGCCGAATTTGCCGCAGACGCCGACGACCATCACCGACGAACTGGGCATTGCCCTCACTAATCTGGCGGACAGTGCGACGGGCGTGTTCACGCCCACCTTGCGCCTCGGCGTGACCGGCCTCAGCCGCGCCGGGAAAACCATCTTCATAACGGCGCTGGTGCATAACCTGCTGACCCAGGGCCGCCTGCCCGGCTTCGGGCCGCTCGCCGAAGGACGGTTTATCGGGGCACGCCTCGCTGACTATCCCGACGCCACCATTCCTCGCTTCGCCTACGAGCAGCATCTGGCTTCGCTGACGGCCGATCCTCCGTCCTGGCCCGAAAGCACTAGGCGGATTTCCCAGCTGCGCATCGTGCTCAGATATCAGTCGGCCAAATGGTGGTCAGGCCTGCGCGGACCGGCCACGCTCAACCTCGACATAGTCGACTATCCCGGCGAATGGCTGCTCGACCTGCCGCTTCTGGGCTTGAGCTTTGCCGAATGGAGCGCCGAAGCCCTCGAGCGCGCACGGCAGCCGGGCCATGCGAGGGAAGCCGGTGACTTCCTCGCGGCTCTCTACGGTATTGATGTCTCGCAGCACGCCAACGACCCATCGGCGGAGCGGCTCTCCTCGGCCTTTACCACCTACCTCCGGCGCAGCCGTGAACACGGCGCACTGTCGACCTTGCCACCGGGGCGGTTTCTCCTGCCGGGCGACCTCGAAGGCTCCCCCGCTCTCACGTTCGCGCCTTTGCCGCCGCCGCAGAGCGGTGCTCCGAGGGATAGTCTTTACACCGTTCTGGAAAAGCGGTTCGAAGCATACAAGGCCCAGGTCGTACGACCCTTTTTCCGCGATCATTTCGCTCGCCTCGATCGTCAGGTCGTGCTGGTGGATACCCTGCGCGCCCTCAATACCGGTCCCGAGGCGGTCAACGATCTCGAAACTGCGCTGAGCTCCGTTCTCGCCTGTTTCCGTCAGGGCGAGGCCAATCCGCTCTTGCGGCCTTTCGTGCGCAGTATCGACCGCATTCTTTTCGCGGCCACCAAGGCCGATCACGTTCACCACACCAGTCACGACCGTCTTGAAGCGATCCTGAACCGCCTCGTCGCCAATGCCGCGAGGCGCGCCCATTTCGCCGGCGCCGAAACGCGGTCCGTCGCCATGGCCGGCATACGCGCCACCAGCGAAGGCACGATCCGCGAAGGCGGCGAAACGCTGCCGACTCTGATCGGGACCCCCATGCCGGGCGAGGTGCTGGACGACGTTTCCTACGATGGGATAACCGAAATTGCCTTGTTTCCCGGAGACTTGCCGGAACGTCCGGATTCACTGTTCAAGGATGGCAATCCGGTGGCGCTGAACTTTCTGCGCTTCACCCCGCCGCAAAAGCTCGAGCGCAACTCCGCCGGCGACGTGGTGCTGCCGCATATCCGGCTAGACCGGGCCCTTGATTACCTTATCGGAGACTGGATGGCATGAAGCGTCCTATCGCCCGCCCCACGGCTGCGGCAGACATATCCGCCGAGGCCACCCGTGCGCCCCGCGCTTTCACGCCCCAGCGCGCGGAAATCGTTGAAGTCGCCTTCGAGCCCGAAGCCGAACCCGTTCTCGTGGCCCCGCCACCTCGCCGCATGGGCTGGCTCGGAAAGCTTGTCTGGACCACGGGCGGCATCCTTGTTTCTGCTGGCCTGGGTCTGGCCGCAGATCGCCTGATTCGCGATCTCTTCGCCACGCAGGAATGGCTCGGATGGCTCGGCCTCGGAGTCCTCGGCGCTTTCCTCCTCGCGGTGGCAGCGCTGATTATTCGCGAAATGCTGGCTTTGCGGCGCCTCTCCGTGCTCGACGCGACGCGGGCTGACGCAAGCCGCGCCTACCGCGACAATGACCGCAAGGGCGCGGGTGCCGTGGTCGACCATTTGCGCGTGATCTACGCAACGCGGCCCGATCTCGCTCGTGCCCGCGAGGCGGTCAACATGCACCTGCCCAACCTCTTCGACGGCAATGAAGTCATCACGCTTGCCGAGCGCCAACTGATGGCAGGCCTCGACGCCCGCGCCCGGTCCCTCACGGCAGCCTCCGCCCGACGTGTCGCACTGGTGACCGCCGTCTCACCGAGGGCGCTGATCGACGTCGCTTTCGTGATCTACGAAAGCATCCGACTGGCCGGCGCCATCGCTGCGCTCTACGGCGCGCGTCCAGGCCTCTTCGGCTTCTGGCGGCTGACCGGCTCGGTTCTGGCCCACCTAGCCGTCACCGGCGGCCTCGTGCTCACCGATGGCATCGTCGAGCAACTCGTAGGCCAGGGGCTGGCGGCAAAGCTGTCCGCACGCCTGGGGGAAGGTGTGGTCAACGGCCTCATGACCGTGCGCGTCGGTATAGCCGCAATGCGCGTTGTCAGGCCACTGCCGTTCGAGGCCCTGCCCCAGCCGACGGTGCGCGACTTCATTCCGGAATTGGTCAAGGTGACCACCGATGCAAGCAAGACATCAGGCAGCTAGTTTGAGATCGTCCCGCGCGGCAAAACCTTCAAGCTGCGGCATGGCGAAATAGTAGCCCTGGAAAAGCGTGATCCCCGCAGCCTTGAGGGTCATCAGCTCGGCTTCGGTTTCGATGCCCTCTGCCAGCACCATGATGCCCAGCTGTCGCGCAATGCCAACGATCCCTGCGACCACGGCCTGCCGGGCGACCGAGGTGTCGATGCCACGCAGGATATCCATGTCGATCTTGATGAGGTCGGTCTGGAACTTGGCCAGAAGGCCGAGCCCCGCATAACCGGCACCGAAATCGTCGAGTGCCGTCAGAAAGCCCATGCGCTTGTATTCGGCCACTATGTTGGCGACGTGCGACACGTCGCTCATGCGCTCGTTCTCGGTGAATTCGAACATCAGGCGGCGCGGGTTGAACTGCGTCTTGGCGGCCGCGGCCAGCGTGGCGCGAATGCAGGCGCGTGGCTCGTAGACCGCGTTGGGCATGAAGTTGATCGATAGCCGCGCCGTGGATGAGGCCGGAAGATGGGCTCCCGCCAACTCGATCGCCTTGACCCGGCAGGCCTGGTCGAAAATATAGCGGTTGGCCTCGGTTACCGCCGAGAGAATGGTATGGGCGCCGGCTCCGTCCACACCCCTGACCAGGGCCTCGTAGCCCCAAATTTCACCTGCAGCGACATCGACGATGGGATGAAAGGCCATGGTGAAGGGAACAGGAAAGTCTTCGCCATCGCGGCAGCCTTGGCAGGACGTGGCCATAATTAACCTATGTTATAATGAGGACTACAGTATTTCCTCATCATCACCGATAGGTCTTAAGGCATACACAAAGTCTCACCTGCACAGCACCGTTTTACGGCTCTCTGATCAAGTCCGAGGGCGGCAACTGGATGTTTGAATTCGTCTATTGAAGGACTAAAAATCCTTGGCGGCGCTCGGCGCCAGTGTGAGCGTCAGGCCGTCGAGCGCATCGGAACAGAGGATCTGGCACGAGAGCCGCGAGTTGCTCTTCACGTCGCCGACGCTATCGAGCATGTCCTCTTCTTCGTCGCTGGGCGCACCCACGGCATCCATCCATGCCGGATCCACATAGACGTGGCAGGTGGCGCAGGAGCATGCCCCGCCGCATTCGGCCTTGATGTTGAGGCCCCAGTCCCGAATGACCTCCATGACGCGCCAGCCCTCGAGCCCTTCGAGCTCGTGCACATCGCCTGCCTGGTCGGTAACGGTGATCTTCATGGGGCGCTCCTCAACAGCGCGATGGGGATAGCGGGTTGGTGGGCGACCCGCAAGGGCAGTTTGCCTCCACCTGCACCGCCGTCATCCCGGCGAAGGCCGGGATCCATTTCGCCAACTTAGCATGGACCCCGGCCTTCGCCGGGGTGACAATGTGGGTGTGGAAGCGCAGGCCCTCAGGCCACGCCCAGCTTCTTCTGCAGCTTGGTGCTCGATGTCGTATACTGGAACACCACGCGCTCGCCCGGCGAGATTACGGCCTTGGCGGCCTGGGCCATCAGCGCCGCCTCGTGGAAGCCGGAAAGGATCAACTTGAGCTTGCCCGGATACCAGTTGATGTCGCCGATCGCATAGATGCCCGGCACCGAGGTCTCGAACTTTTCCGTATCGACGACGATCGTGTTGTCGTTGAGCTCCAGCCCCCAGTCCGCCACAGGACCGAGCTTCATCGTGAGCCCGAAGAACGGCAGCAGGCGCGTCGCCGGAATGGAAAGATCGCCGGCATCGGTCGTCAGGTGCACGTGGTCGATCTGGCCGTCCTTGCCGTCGAGCTTGGCGATCTGGCCGAGCTGGAAGTTGATCTTTCCGTCAGCAACCAGCTCCTTCATCTTGTTGACCGACGCCGGGGCCGCCTTGAATGCGTCGCGGCGGTGCACAAGCGTCAGCGTGCGCACGATCGGGGCCAGGTTCAACGTCCAGTCCAGAGCCGAGTCGCCGCCGCCGACGATCACCACGTCCTGGTCGCGGAAGTCTTCCATCTTCCGCACAGCATAGAAGACCGACTTGTTCTCGTACTGCTCGATGCCTTCCACCGGCGGGCGCTTGGGCTGGAACGAGCCGCCACCCGCGGCGATGACCACGACCTTGGTGTGGAAGATCTCATCGGCATCGGTTTCGAGACGGAAGCTGCCATCTGGCTGCTTTTCTATCGAGTTGACCATGCGCGAAAAATGGAATTCGGGCGAGAACGGCGCGATCTGCGCCATCAGGTTGTCAGTCAGCTGCTGGCCGGTGACAACAGGAAAGCCGGGAATGTCGTAAATCGGCTTTTCCGGATAGAGCTCGGCGCATTGTCCGCCGGCCCTATCGAGGATGTCGATAAAGTGGCATTTGATGTCGAGCAGCCCGAGTTCGAAGGCCGCGAACAGCCCGCAGGGGCCCGCGCCAATGACGACGACATCGGTAGTGATCTCAGTGCTCATGTCTCAAGTCCATTCGAACCCGCAGCCGGCTGGCCACGGAATTGGTCCCATCGGGGCGCCTGCCCCGCTCTGCTGTATGGGAACCGCCGCTGTCACCAGCGGCCCCGGCTCTCGCCTAAAGGCGACTAATCCGCTCCACTTATATCAGGAGACGCGGCGAAGAAAGGGCCGCGTGCCCAGTGGAATCTCCGTGAGGCCGACCGGCTGGTAGAACAGCGTCATTTCCGGCAGGCGGTTCTCGATCAGGGCTTCGCGGGTCGGCTCATGCGTCACCACCAGCGCGTTGAAGCCGCAGCGGCGCATATGCGGAATCTGATCCTGCAAGACATCGCCTACAGCCCTGATTTCGCCTGCATATTTGAAGCGCTCGACCAGCAGGCGCGCAGTCGAATAGCCACGACCATCCGAAAACGACGGGAACTTGATCGCCACCGATGCGAAGCGCGACAGGTCGGCTTCCGCCTCTTCGATTTTGTCGCCCGGCACGATCAGCAGCCCCAGCGGATGCGGATTGGCGAGGAACGCCGCGCGGTTGGCGAGGAAGACCGGCAGCGGCACATGCACATATCGGGCTTCGGAGGCGTCTGCACCCTCTTCCCACTCCTTGAATGGATCGGCGATAAAGGCGCCGTCTTTCCAGAGCGTGTGGCGATTTGCGGCTTTCATCGGATTGGCGATCGCTCCACTGAAGTCATAATGGATGCCGCATTCCTTCTTGTTGAGGCCGCGCCACCGTCCGGCACGCGGATCTTCACCCTCGGCAACGATCGAGGTGCAGGGCGCGCAACCAATGGATTTGTAGCCTTTGGCATAGAGCGGGTGCTCGGGCAAGTTGTGCGCCTGCCTGTAGGCCACCACATCGGCATCCGAAAAATAGGCCAGCGGGTTGACCTTGATCCGGTCGTCGCTGGTCAGTTCGAAATGCGGCAGCACGCCGCGCTCTGTAGTCTGGTAGCGCTTGCGCCCCGTAACCCAGCCGCCATACTGCTCTGTGATCGGCTCCAGCGGCTCGGTCTTGCGGATATGGCAGCACGAGTCAGGGTCGGTTTCCCACAGATTGCCCTCGGGGTCGAACCGCTTCACGTCATCCGGATTGGGGTGGATGGCATGCACGTTGACCAGCCCGAACTGCCGCTTCAGCGTCTCGACATAGTCGAGTGTCCCGCGGAAATGCTTGCCCGTCTCGAGGAAGTAGACCGGCATGGACGGATCGACCTGGGCCACCATATGCAGCAGCACGGCAGAGTCGGCACCGAAAGACGAAACGATGGCGAGATCGCCAGGCAGAACATCGCTCACGGCGTAGCGGAGCACACCCAGCGCGTCCATTTCGTCGAACATGCCGTTGAGCGCCAGGATTCCCAGCGCCTTGAGCTTGTCATGCGCCGCCTGAGCGGGTGCAAGTTTAGGCAGTCCCATAGAGGGCCTCCTTGAACGGAGCTTCACCCAGCCGGCGGTAGGTGGCGAGGAAGGTTTCGGCCTCGCTCTCACGCTGGGCGATGTAGAAATCGACGAGCTTCTCGATGGCGCCGGGAACCTGGTCGGCCTCAAAACCGGGCCCGATGATCTTGCCGACCGAAGCATGCTCGGTAGCGTCGCCGCCCAGGGTGATCTGATAGAGCTCGCCGCCCTTCTTCTCGACGCCCAGGATGCCGATATGCCCCACATGGTGGTGCCCACAGGCGTTGATACAACCGGAAATCTTGATCTTGAGATCGCCGATATCTTTCTGTCGCTCCGGAGAGGCGAAAGTGTGCGAGATTTCCTGCGCGATCGGGATCGAGCGGGCATTGGCCAGAGCGCAGAAATCGAGGCCCGGGCAGCAGATCATGTCGGTGATGAGGTTGTTGTTGCCCTCAGCCAGGCCATTGGCGACCAGCACGTCATAGACGGCGCGCAGGTCCCGGACCGCCACATGCGGCAGGACGAGGTTCTGCTCGTGGGTGACGCGCAGCTCGTCGTAGGAATACCGCTGCGCCAGGTCAGCCACGACGTCGATCTGGGTATCGGTGGCATCGCCCGGCGCGCCGCCGACGGGCTTGAGCGAAATCGTCACCGAAGCATAACCGGGCTGCTTGTGCGGATGGAGGTTGTTGTCGAGCCAGCGACCATAGGCGGGGTCGATGATCGACTGATAGGCGACATCCACGCTATCCGCGCCGCGATCGGCAAAATCGGGCGGCGCGAAGTAGGCGGTGATGCGGTCGATCTCGTCCTGCGGCAGGGTCAGTACGCCACCGCGCACTTCGGCGAACTCGGCCTCTACCTGCCCCTTGATGCTTTCGAGACCCTCCTCGTGCACCAGGATCTTGATGCGCGCCTTGTACTTGTTGTCGCGGCGGCCATAGCGGTTGTAGACCCGCATGATGCTTTCCAGATAGGCCAGCAGATGCGCGTTGGGCACGAAGCTGTTGATCAGCTTGGCGATCATCGGCGTACGACCCAGGCCTCCACCGACCCAGACTTCCCAGCCGATTTCGCCGGCGGCATTCACCGCCGCCTGCAGACCGATATCGTGAAAGCGGATCGCAGCCCGGTCATTGGGCGAACCGGTCATGGCGATCTTGAATTTGCGCGGCAGGTACGAGAATTCCGGATGCAGGCTCGACCACTGACGGATGATCTCGGCCACCGGCCGCGGGTCGATGATCTCGTCGGCGGCAGCGCCGGCGAACTGGTCGGTCGTGACATTGCGGATGCAATTGCCCGAGGTCTGGATGGCGTGCATTTCGACGCTGGCCAGTTCCTCGAGGATCACGGGTATATCCTTGAGCTTGGGCCAGTTGAACTGGATGTTCTGCCGCGTCGTGAAGTGGCCATAGCCGCGGTCATAGGTGCGCGCGATATGGGCCAGCTTGTGCATCTGGCGTGAACTCATCGTGCCGTACGGCACAGCAACGCGCAGCATATAGGCATGCAGCTGCAGATAGAGACCGTTCATCAGCCGCAGTGGCCGGAACTGGTCTTCGGAAAGCTCGCCCGAAAGGCGACGCTTCACCTGGTCCGCGAATTGCGCCGTGCGACCCGCCACGAAAGCGGCGTCGAATTCGTCATATCGATACATGCCCGTCTTCACCTAAGTGCTGGCGATCATACGCCTGCCCGTTGAGAGAGAGGGGAGCGGTGGGGCCCGCCGCCCTGATACGTTCGCGCAGGCGCTTGGGGACGATCTGGCCGTCCACCTGCTCGATTTCTTCGATTTCGAGGCTGATCACCCGGCCGGTCGCCTTGGTGGCGGCCAGCGCGGCATCGCGCTCGGCTGCGGCTTCCTTTGGGAAAATGCGCGCCGCCTGCAGGTCCTCGACCCAGTTGCCGTTCCCGGCCAGATAGACCGTGGCGCCCGATGTCAGTTCGTTGCCGGTAAGGATTTCCATCGCTAAGCCACCTTGAAAGAGTTTGCGGCGGCGCTCGCCGCTTCGGACCAGTCGCCGTGCGCCACGGCCCGTCCGACGAGGATGACCGCAGGGCCATCCACGAAATCCACGGCGCCATCGGCCAGTCCGCCCAACGTCCCGGCGTAGGATGTGCTGTCCGATCGCCCGGCATTGACGACGATGCCAACGGGCAGGTCAGGCGCCGCACCATGCGCGATGAGCCGCCGCGCGGTATCGGCCGCAATCGCCTTGCCCATATAGAGCGCCACCGTCAGGCCGGACTGCGCCAATGCGGCCCAGTGGCTGAGGTCGCCGTCGTCCGCCCCATGGGCCGTGGCGACCACGAAGCCGGTCGAGACCTGCCGCAGCGTCACGGGCGTCGCCGTGTCGGCGGCGGCGGCAAGCGCCGCGCTCACCCCCGGCACGATCTCGTAGGCAATGCCGGCCTTGCGCAGCGCTGCGATTTCCTCGCCTGCCCGGCCAAAAATCATTGGATCGCCCGACTTGAGCCGCGCTACCCGCTTGCCCTCTCCCGCCAGCCGGACGATCAGGGTATTGATCTGAGCCTGGCTGAAGGAGTGATGGCCGCGCGCCTTGCCCACGCAGATCTGCTCGGCATCGCGGCGACCCATTTCGACCACGGCCGAAGGCACCAGTTGGTCATGCACGATGACATCGGCTTGCTGCAGCAGGCGTTGCGCCCTCAGCGTGAGCAGGTCCTCGGCGCCGGGACCGGCCCCGATCAGCCAGACCACGCCCTGGCGCGAACCCACGGCCACATGCTGGTCGAGCAGAGCCTCGGCCGCATCCCGATCCATGCCGGGGCGGGTCACGAGGTCCTCGTAATAGCGACGGCGGGCGGCGCCGTCGTGAATCAGGCTTTCAACCCGATGACGCAAGCCACCGGCAAGACTAGCGATTTTCCCGATTCCCGGCGCCAGCAGCGCTTCGATCTGAGCGCGCACGAGCCGGGCCAGCACCGGCGCATCGCCTTCGGTGGAAATGGCAACCGTCAGCGGCGCACGCTCAACGATGGACGGCGTGTAGAAATCGCACTCCGCCGGCACATCGACGACATTGAGTGGAATACCCAGCCGCCGGGCTTCGCGCTTTGCCAGTTCGGCATCGTCGCTTTCCTCGGCAACGAACACCAGCGCTGCGCCAACGATGTCGTCGACGTTCAGGCCGCGCTGATGAACGCTGACTGGAAATGCGGAAAAATCGGCTTCGATCTGTCGGGAATAAATCTCTATCGAAGCAGTAGTCTTAGAAACCAACCGGACTTTGTTCAGGGCTTCGTCGGCGCCGCCGACGATGATGATCCGTTTGCCCTTGACCTTGAAACTCAACGGGAAAGTGTTGAGGGAGCCCATAATCGTCCTGTTCGAAAGATGCCGGAAAATACGCCGAACCGGGCACCCGCAACAAGGCGTTGGAATTCAATAGCTTTTATATTTCCCTGCGCGTCACGCCGATGGAAAGGCACGATGGCGTTTGCGCCCGCGCCGCCAAATGAATCTTCGGCGGCCGCAGCCGGAGAAAATTTTGCTCAGCCCTGCCGGCTGGGCACATGCACCACCAGGCCGTCCAGAGCATCCCGCACCTTGATCTGGCAGCTCAGACGGCTCGAATCTTTCACGTCGAACGCAAAATCCAGCATGTCCTCTTCCATCGACGAGGGGCCACCGACCGTCTCGCGCCAGGCATCGTCGATATAGACATGGCAAGTCGCACAGGTGCAGGCGCCACCGCACTCCGCCACGATGCCCGGTACCGCGTTCATGATGGCCGTTTCCATCACCGTCGCGCCATTCTCCGCTTCGGTATCGATGCGTTCGCCATGCGTGGTGACATACGTGATCTTGGTCATGTTGGGCCTGTTTCAGTGCGGATTAGAGGTCGAGCAGACCTTCAAGATAGTGCTTTTCGATGCCGAACATAGCCTTGACCGAAGCGATGCGCTCAAGTGCCGCCTCACGCGACCCGGCAGCACCCTTCTGCGCAACGATGAGGTTGTTCTTGGGCGTATGCGCGTCAGAAACGAATTCGAACACCTTGGTCCTGTAGCCACAGGCTTCGAGCAACAGCGCCCGCAGGCCGTCCGTCACCATCTCGGCCTGCCGTTCCATGAACGTGCCGTGGCGCAGGAGGAAATCGAGCCGGTCATCCGACTTGCCGGCTTCGATCTGGCGACGGATTTGCTTGTGGCAGCAGGGTGCAACCGCGATGAGCCCCGCCCCAGCCTTGATGCCCTGATAGATGGCGTCGTCGGTCGCCGTATCACAGGCATGGAGCGCGATAACCGCATCGGCGCCCGACGCGTCGTAGTCGAGGATCGAGCCCGCCTCGAAGCGCAGGCCCGCAAAGCCGCTGTCCTTGGCCAAGGCATTGCCGGAGGTCACGAGCGCGGGGCGCAGTTCGACACCGATGATCTCGGCCGCCTGCCCTACCCGGTTGGCAAGGTAGTCGTAGAGCGCGAAATCGAGATAGCCCTTGCCCGCACCCATGTCGAGAATGCGTGGCGTCTTCGCCTTGAGCTGCTGAATCAGCGGCGCAAAGATTTCGACCATCTTGTTGATCTGGCGGAACTTGTCCTGCGCGTCGTTGCGCACGGCGCCGTCCTTGCCGGTGATGCCGAGCGCATGCAGCCACGGGGAGGATGTATCGCTCAGCGCCCGATTTTTCGACCGGTCGTGGCTGGCCTCGACGGCATCGCGCCCGGCCACTTCACTGCGCTTGAGCCGCTGCTTGTCGCCCTGCCGCTCGAATTGCAGGTCGATCCCCGTCGTCTCGAGCCGTGCGCTGCGATATTCCGTAGCGAGTCCGTCCGCGAGAAATGCCTTAGCCTCATCGAGCGGAATATTCTTGGTGATGTCGCGCGTCTTGTAGCGAAAGACCAGGCTCAGCCGCTCTCCCGCCTTGATCGCGACCTTGCGCCCCTCGACCGATTTGAGATCGGCCTCTGCCCCGTGATAGCCGCCCAGCTTCAGTCGCGTGATCGTGCCATCGGCAAAAGCGTCGCCGAAGGCCGCCACGAACTCGCCGATGCGATCGGGTGCACTCAATGCCGTTCCTTCGTCGTCAGGAAGCGGATTTTCGGCCAGTCCTGTTTCGCACGGTCCGCCCACCAGGAATTCTGCGCGAGGAAGACCGGCGCCTCGGCACGATCCTCGGCCATGTTCACCTTCTGCGCGGCAATAAAGCGCTTCAATTCATCCGGGTCATCGCTTTCGACCCAGCGGGCGACCTCGAAGCCCATGCTCTCGAAGGTGATCGGCACCCCGTACTCGCCCGCGACTCGCGCCGCCAGCACTTCGAGCTGCAGTTGTCCCACGACGCCGACGATCCAGTCAGCGCCCACCATGCGCCGGAACACCTGGGTAACGCCCTCCTCGGCCAGGTCGGACAGCGCCTTCGACATCTGCTTGGTCTTCATCGCGTCGGTCAGGCGCACGCGGCGGATGATTTCCGGCGCAAAATTCGGAATGCCGGTGACGTTGATTGCCGCGCCCTCGGTCAGCGTATCGCCCACCGACAGCGTGCCGTGATTGGGAATCCCCACGATATCGCCGGCCACCGCTTCTTCCGCCAGTTCTCGGTTGTTACCGAAGAAAAACATGGGATTGGAGACCGCCATGTCCTTGCCGGACCGCACGTTCTTGAGACGCATGCCGCGCTCGAACTTGCCCGAACACAAGCGCACGAAGGCAATACGGTCGCGGTGATTGGCGTCCATGTTCGCCTGCACCTTGAACACGAAACCAGTGACCTTCTTATCGCTGGGCTCGATCGGCGCCGGCACGGCCGGCTGCGGCCGTGGCTCCGGCCCCCAGTCACCCAGGGTGCGCAGCAACTCGGCCACCGACACGCCCTTGAGCGCCGAGCCGAACAGGACCGGGCTCAGGTGACCTTCGTGGAACGTCTCCAGGTCGAAGCCGGGCAGCATGGCCTGCGCCATTTCCAGCGTTTCCAGCGCCGTCATGAACACCGGGTTGTCGACCAGTTCCTCGACATCGAGCAGATCTTCGAGGCTCTCGAACTCGGCGATGCTCTTTCCCTGCGGATTGAGCACCCGCTTTTCCACGAGATCGATATAGCCGCCAAAATCGACACCCTGCCCGATCGGCCACAGCACCGGAGTCAGGTCGAGCGCCAGCTTGCTCTGGATTTCGTCGATGAGGTCGAGCGGCGACTGTCCTTCGCGGTCCACCTTGTTGATGAAGGTGATGATGGGAATGTCGCGCAGCCGGCAGACTTCGAACAGCTTCAGCGTCTGCGATTCAATGCCCTTGGCCGCGTCGATCACCATGATCGCGGCGTCCACGGCCGTCAGTGTGCGATAGGTGTCCTCGGAAAAGTCCGAGTGGCCCGGCGTGTCGAGCAGGTTCAGCGTCAGACCGTCATAGTCGAAGGTCATCACCGACGAGGTGATGGAGATGCCGCGCTGCTGCTCCATTTCCATCCAGTCCGAACGGGTCGAGCGCGCCCCTGCCTTGCCGCGCACGGCGCCGGCCTGCTGGATGGCGCCGGCCGCCGCCAGGAGGCGCTCGGTCAGCGTGGTCTTGCCGGCGTCCGGGTGCGAGATGATCGCAAAGGTGCGGCGCAGGCGAAAGGGTTCAGTACTGGGCCGGGGCGAAACCGCGGCGGCATTGGACAAGGACATGGATCTGCTGAATGCTGTCGGGGCAAAAGGCCCAAAATCATATGGTGCGCTCTATAGGCGCTGGCAATGCCGCGGTCAAACCGCGGCCCTGCCCCGATCAGCGTCCGATCTCAGAACTTGTAGCCGATACCCGTGCGGAAAGCGTGCGACACCACGCCCGTCTGCGTCTGGTCGTGCCACGAATTGGCCGAACCGAGCGCGGTGTAGCGGTATTCGGCGCGCGCGAAAAGTTCATCGCTGAAGGCAAATTCCGCGCCAAGACCTGCCGTCCAGCCATAGCCACCGACCGTGGCCGCCGCGATACCGGCTGTGCCGTAGACATGGAAGCTGTCGACCGCATAGCCGAGGCGGGAGCGCAAAGACCCCTGGACGGCGCAGTACCAGGCAGGCGTGGCGCAGGCCGCGGCCTGGTCGTAGCCGTTCCAGTCCACGTCCGCTTCCACGCCATAGACGAGACCGTCCTGCTCGTAGTTCACGCCGGCGAAGAAGCCGCCGATGAGACCGAAACCTTCGAGCACCCCGTTTCCGGGCACGGTGATGCGGTTGTTCTGCCCGCCGATCGACGCACCCAGATATTGGCCGGACCAGGTCGAGGAGGAATAGCCGTATTCGGTGAATTCATGCACCGGGGTCAGGGGCGCGAAGGAATAATCGGCCGCCGTCACGGGGGACGCGGCAAGGACGAGTGCGGTACTGAAACAAAAACGACGCATGATAACCCTCCGGTACATGGGAGGATTCTGCGGGATTATGCTTAATGGCCGATTAAACGCGGCCGATGCCCCGCTACACCCCTGGTGCCGAGCCCGTTAAACCTCTTCGTTGGCCAGCATGCGCGCGATGAAATCGCGCACTTCTTCTACCGCCATGCCGAGGTCCCCTACCCGCTCAGGCGCGAGGGGCCGGCCGGCCTTGAGATCCTTTTCGAGCGCGGTGGCCAGGTCGCTGACCCCCCATGCTCCGACGCCGGCTGCCGCACCCTTGATGGAGTGCAGATTGATTGCGAGGTCGTCAAAGCTCGTCGACAGCTTCAGCCGACCGAAATAGGTGCTCAGCGTTGTGTCGAAGAGACGCAGGATCTCGAGTTCGAGGTTTTCATCCCCGAGGCACTGCTTTGCCAGATGCACGAGGTCCACCGGCCGCATGGGCCGCTTGGCATTTTCCGCGGGCGCGTGTTCGACGATAGCTCTTTGCGCCATGGCAGTCTGCTCCTGGTGGTCCGGGAGGGTTGAACCTCCATTGTGGGCAACCGTAAGCCTCGCGCGTGAACAGGGAATTAAGCCACATCTTCGCCTTTGTTTGCCCCTCCATTCCTTAACGTTTCCCACCCAAAAATTAACCTTTGAGTAAGAAACCGTTCGGTTTGCATAAAATTGAATGTATGAATGGGCTTTGAACCAGCGCGCGGCGGCGGTGGTTGAGGGGATGATGCGACGCATTTGCATCGAATTGTTCCGGTTTGGCGACCTGCCCGGAAAGGCGGGGCTGTCATGACTGCTCGTCAAGTCCGCCGTAAAGCTGTTGTGCCGACGCGAGAGTTGTAAAGAGTATGGCGAAGAATCCGACCCCCCAGAACGATCCGGCCGCCTTGGCCTTCTCGGCTGTCGAGGATGCACTCAAGGATTCGGTGTTCAATCTGGAGCCCACGAGCCAACCCGCCCCCGAAAAGAAGCAGGACAAGAAGCCCGATCCTGCCCGTTCGGATCGCCTTCGTGCCGCCGACCGCATCGCTCAGCAGGCCAGCGCCGTCGCCAACGACGATCGCGTCTCGGCCAGCAAGCTTCTTTACACCCTCCAGGGTCGCTCATCGCCAGCGCCGACCTGGCTCGCCACCCTGCTCTCGATCGTCTGGATCGCAGCCGTCGGCATCGTGGCCTGGATGCGCTTTGGCACGGAGATGTCAAATTTCGGCGCCTTCATGGGCTCGATCGAGTTCGTCGCCACGCTCGCCATCATGATTTTGCCGGTGCTCGGCTTCTTCGCCGTCGCCAGCCTTTTCCGCCGTGCCGCCGACCTGCGCAACGCCGCATCGTCGATCACCCAGGCCGCTATCCGCCTCGCCGAGCCCGAAGTGACCGCCGCCGACAAGGTCGCCTCCGTCGGCCAGGCCGTTCGTCGTGAGGTCAACGCATTGGGCGACGGGCTCGAACGCGCCCTCTCCCGCGCCGGCGAACTCGAAGTGATGATCCACAACGAGGTCACCGCGCTTGAACGCACCTATTCCGACAATGAATCGCGGATGCGCGCCCTCATTGCCGAACTCGCTAGCCAGCGCGAAAGCGTCCTGACCAATACCGAGCGCGTGCGCGAAGCCATTACCGAAAGTCATACCGGTCTGGTCTTCGACCTCGACATGATCAGTCAGCGCATTGCCGGCACCATCGTGGAAAGCGGCGGCAACCTCACCCGTGCGCTCGAAACCGCCGGCAATACGCTGACAACCGGTTTCTCCGAGCGCGCCGACGGCTTCGTCAGCCTCGTCGACAACCGCACCGGCGACTTCCTCTCCGCCATCGACCAGAGCTCGAACCGGCTTGCCCTGAGCTTCGAGGACAACGCAGCCAACCTCGGCCGGTCGCTCGACGAACGCGCCAACGATATCAACTCCGGTATCGAGCAGCGCATCGGCAAGCTGAGCCAGGCCCTCGATCACCATGCCGACAGCATTGCCCTGGCGATCGACAGCCGCACCCAGCAGCTCAATGACCGCACCGAAGTGCTGACCGGTACCTTCGAAGACCGCACCCAGACCATTGCCGCCCTCATCGAATCGCGCACCGGCGACCTGTCGACGGCTCTCGATCAGCGCACCGCCGCCCTGGCGAATCTGCTCTCCGACGGTGGCACGACGCTGCTCGAGCAACTGCGCACCCGTGGCGAGGAAGTCAGCGAGGCGCTGGCCTCCATCGGCGCGCGCGTTTCGGGCGACATTTCCAGCCGTTCGACCGAAGCCGAGCTGCTGCTGGCCACCCTGTCCCGCCAGCTCGACGAATCCGTCTCGATCCAGCTCAATGCGCTCGATAGCCGCCTGCAGTCGGCCATTATCGAGATCAACGGCGCCCTCGATGACACGTCCGAGCGGGCCCGCCTCACGCTCTCGACTGCCGGCCACGACTCCCTCAGCCTCTTCGACCAGCGCCTGACCGAGATCACGGGTCTGCTCGACGACAAGCTGCATGCGCTCGACAACGTCATCGGCGATAAGGGCGAAGAGCTTGTTCAGCGCCTCGACAAGCAGGGCGTGAGCTTCGCGGCTCGCGCCAACGTGCTCGAAATGGCACTGAACGAAGAGTCCGGCCGCTTCAACGACGTGGTTGCCGAACGCACTCGTGAGCTCAGCGAAGTCATCGGCGCCAAGACCAAGGCCATCGGTGAGACCCTGGCCAACCGCGGCCAGGAAATTTCCGACAATCTCGACGGCCATGCCCTGTCCCTGACCGAGGCTCTGGACACGCGCACCAGCAAGCTCGACGCCATGCTGGCGAGCCGTGCCATTGAAGTGGGCGAAGCCATCACCAGCCGCACTGGCGATCTGGAGGAAACGCTCTCCAACCGTGGTGCACAGCTCAGCGAATCCATTCGCCTGCGCTCGCAGGAGCTTGGGGATACCCTGCTCACAGGCACGCAGACGTTCGATCAGGCCATTGCCGGCCGCACGCAGCGTCTTGCCGAGACCATTTCCGAGCGCACCAATGCGCTCTCGCTCGAACTCGAAACGCGCACCGGCGACTTCGCCAGCCAGATCGACGAGCGCACCGCAACTCTTGCCACCAGTCTCGACGACCGGACCGCAAAGCTGGCCGACAGTTTCGACCAGCGTGCTGCAAGCCTCGCGACCACCATCGATGTGCGCACGGCGACCCTCGCCAGCCAGATCGACGAGCGCACCTCCGCCTTTGCCAGCCAGATCGAGGAACGCACCGCGACCTTCGCTTCGACGCTCGATACCCACGCCGACGCTCTGGGCGGCCAGCTCGATCAGCGCACCCAGGAACTGGCGTCGGCGGTCAACACGCGCACCCAGCAGCTTTCCGAAGCGCTCAACGCCCGGACCCAGGCCCTTTCCGATACCCTTGCCACCCATACCGCATCCATGGGTGAGACCATCGGCCTGCACACGAGCGAACTCGCCGAAACGCTCGACCAGCACGGCGCCCGCGCCCGTGACAGCATCGATGCCTCGCTGCGCCAGGTCACCAGCACTATGGAAGGCCGCCTCGACGACCTGTCGACCCGCGTGTCCTCCAAGGTCGGTGAAGTCAACGACACGCTCGGCGCCGGTCTCGACAACGCCATCATCCGCATTTCCGACGCAGAAGCCGGTGTCGCCGCCCGTATCGAAAGCGCCAGTGCGACCGTGGGCGAAAGCGCCCGTCAGGCTGCCGAGCTCATCGAAAGCGGCGTGAATTCCGCCCGCAAGGCGATCGCCGACATGGTCGACCAGCGTCTGGGCACCCTGCCCGAGGCCATCACGGCCCGCGCCGACATCACCGCCGAGCGCCTCGCGGCCCTCAATGCATCGATCAGCACCTCGATCACCCAGTCCATGGCCGATCTCGAGGCCGGTGCCGACCGCATCGAAGAGACAATCGCCACCCGCATCACCGCGGCCACCGGCGCGATCTCGGCCGATGTCGAGAACACCGCCAACCGCATGGACTCGGCTGTGCGTGGCGCCCTCGAGCAGATCCGTCTTGCCGCCACCAATATCGACCAGCTGGTTTCGGTTCGCGCCGTCAACGCTGCCGACGCCATCGAGACGCGCCTCGATACCATCAACCGCACGGTCGAACAGCAGACCAGCCAGTTCGCCGATCTGGTCAACACCAAGTCGGCCGAACTGCAGAACGCCCTGGCCAGCCACGGCAACCTGCTGCGCGACGCCTTGGGCGAAAATGCGCGCGAAGCCGAGGCCATCATGTCGGTGTCGACCTCGCGTATCCTCAGCGATGTCACCAACGCGCTCAACAAGCTCAACGACTCCAACCTGCTGCTGCAGCGGGTGCTCGACGCTTCTACCGCGAACCTCGCCAGCCTCGAGACCAGCGTCGCCCAGCAGACTGCGACCTACTCGAACACCATGCGCGAAGCCATGGGCCAGACCGAGGAAGCCGGTGTCATGGTCACCCAGCATGTGGGTGCCCTGCAGAACACCATCCGCGGCATGGTCGAGCAGTTCGGCTCCATCCTGGGCCGCCTCGATGCCGAGGCCGCCGGTCTCAATCAGGCCGCGCAGACCCTTGATGCATCGAGCTCCACGGCCCTCGAAAACCTCGAGGATCGTCGCGGCGCCATGGACGCCCTGGCGCAGAGCTTTGCTGCCCGTGCAGACGACATCGACGGCCGCATGCGCCTCTTTGCCCAGTCGATCGCGGACACCGTCAACGATACCGAACGCCGCCTGATCGGTGCGCGTCGCGCCATGGACGAGGCCCTCAACGCCACGACCCACACCGTGACCGACACGCTGTCCGAAACCACCGCCACGCTCACCGCGGCGCTCGAACAGAACGCGGCCAGCGTCAACGACGCGCTCTATGCGACCAACGAGCGGTTCTCCACTGCGCTCAGCGGCAACGTTTCGCAGATGGACAACGCCGTGCAGCGCGCTGCCGAAGCCGCTGCCGCTGCGCTCAGCCAGACCTCCGCTCAGGTCCGCATGTCGCTTTCCGAACAGACCGGCCAGGTCAATTCGGCCCTCGAGGAAAACGCTAACCGCGTCAGTGACGTGCTCGCTTCTACAGCAGGCAGCGTCACCGACGTGCTTACCTCGACCACAAGCTCGCTGGCCGACACCATCGCGGATTCCAGCAATTCTGTGCGCAATGCCATCGCCTCGAACACCGGTCAGCTGCGCCGCGCGCTGGACGAGACCGCAGGCGAAGTCACCGGTAAGCTGGGCGAGTTCCACGAAACGGCGGATGCCGAAGGCCGTCGCGCCAACCAGGCCCTGCAGGATGCCCAGCAGCGCATGGTCACCGAGATGCAGCGTGCCATCGAGGAAGCCACTGCCCGCTTCGCCGACACCGCCCGAGCCATGCGCGACACGGCCCGCGAAGTCGGTGGCGAACTCGAGGCCACCCGCGCCGAACTGGCCCGCAGCGTCAACGACCTGCCCGAGGAAACCCGTGCCAGCGCCGCTGCCATGCGCCGCGTCGTGGCCGAGCAGATCGAGGCCCTCAGCGAGCTCAACGCCATCGTGCGGGCCCAGCCGGCCAGCCACGACCTCACCGATCGCCGCGCACCGCAGCGTCCGGCACGCCAGCCCGAACCGCCGGCCTACCAGCCGCCACGCCAGGTCGAGCAGCCGCGCGAGACCTATCGGCCTGAGCCACGTCAGCCGCTGGTCGACCCGATCCGCACCACCGCCGTGGTGGAACAGCCCGCCCAGGTTGTCGCTCCGGCGCCGGTTCAGGCCCCTGCTCCCGCCCCTGTTCAGACCGCACCCGTCGCCGCAACCGCCGCACCGCGGCAGACCGCCGACGCCGAGGGCGGCGGCTGGCTGCGCGACGTGCTGCGCAATGCTTCTGCCAAGCAGGCCGGCACACAGCAGGCCCCGCAGGCGCTCTCCGGCCTCAGCGAGGAAATTGCCCGCGCCATCGACGATGCTGCCCTCGGCGAAGCCTGGGCCCGCTATCAGGCTGGCGAGAGCAATGTCTTCACCCGCCGCATCTACACGCTGACCGGCCAGGGCACCTATGACGAAGTGCGCAAGCGCATCCAGCGCGAGCCCGACTTCGCCCGCACGGCCCAGGCCTATATGAGCGAGTTCGAGCAGTTGCTGAAGCGCGCCGCCGCCGGCTCCAATCCGGCTGCCGAAACGCGCGAATATCTGCTGTCCGACAAGGGCAAGGTCTATACCACCCTCGCGCATGCCAGCGGCCGTCTGAGCTGATCACTCGTTCCTCACCGAACCGAACGAAAAAAGGCCCCGGATTGTCCGGGGCCTTTTTCTATCCAGCAAATTATGATGCGTCCTAACCTGCTTCAACCCGCTGGCTCGGCCGCAGGCAGCCGAGCAGCAGGTCATCGCCCTTGCGCGAGCCGAAGTCCGCGATGAACGGCCCGATGACGTCCATGAAGGCGGATAGCGCGCTGCCATCCGCCGGCGGTGGCAGGAACACCGTCCAGCGCAGGTGGCATTCGACTTGCCTGTCCCAACGATCCGTCACGGTCACCGGCATCAGCAGATCATCGTAGTAGACGCAGCCGGATCGCGTGGTGTTGCAGCGGATCCAGGCCACGCGATCCCCGGTGAAGTGCGCGAATGAGTATACACCGCCAAGATCGGGATGGAGGAACACCGCGCGTCCCTCCCCCTCGACCAGGGCGCCGAGCCGGAACGTCCGCTCGTCGCCGAATGGCTCCATCACGTACCCGTCTGGCGCGTAAAGCTCCCCATAGGCCTCCAGTGTCGACTGCATGAACAGGGAGCGTCCCGCCTTGGTAATTGCGAACGTTACCGGCCCCGTCGCCAAGTCCAGCGTGCAGAGGTCTTCCGAAACCCAGATGTCGTCGCTTCCGACCAGGGCGTCGAAAGCGTCATTGCAGGCCTCCAGAGCCTGCTCATATCGGGCGTGGTCGCTGGCCTGCGCGAAACAGCTGCCCGCGCCGATCGAGGACAACACGAGCGCCACCCACCATTTCGCCGTCATTCATCCTGCCTTGGATCACTCATCGGTCAGGTGAAGTTTGCATTCTTTCGGCACCGATTACGAGAGCAGCGCCTTGGGCGGCCGCAGCTTGAGCGACAGCAGCACGCAGCCCACGGCCAGCAGCGATGTGACCGTCGAGAAGAAGAACGCATGGGAGCCGAAATGCTCCACCAGCACACCGAAGGCGATCAGCGCGAGCATGGCCATGGCCATGTTGAGCATATTGGCAAAGCCCTGCGCCTCGGCGGCATTGGCCTCGTTGGTCCAGTTGGCAATGAAGTGCACTACGCCGAAATAGCCCATGCCGAAGCTGAAGGCATGGAGGAACTGGGTCATGAACAACACTTCGACCGGCGGATTGAAGGCCATGATGGTGAAGCGGATCAGGCCGGCTATGGCGCCGACGAGGATCATGTTGCGCGCCGTGACCCGGCCGCCGAAACGGCGCCAGGCAAACATCAGGATCGCCTCGCCAACAGCTGCAAAGCCCAGCAACGGCCCGAGGAAATAGCTCGGAATTCCGTTCTCGTGCCACAACAGCGCCCCGAAGCTGCCGATGATCGAGTTGGACGAGTTGACCAGCGCGAAGGCCAGCAGCGGCAGCACGAACCACGGCTGCAGCGCATCGCGCAGCCGGCTCGAGGGCACCGGTCCTGCCGCCACCGGCTCTGCCAGCGTCACCTTCTGTGCGGGTGCGCGGAAGCGCGGCAGCAGGAAGGCGAGGAAGGCGCGCGCCGCCACCATGGCGACATAGAGCGTCACGAAGGCACCCGAGCCCAGCGTATTGAGCAGCATCCCCAGGCCACCTGCCCCCACGATATAGCCCACCGTGGCCCACGCCCGGATCACTCCGAAATCGGTGCCGTTGCGGCGCGTCATGCGCACCGTTGCGGCGTCAATCACGGGCGCCACGAGGCCGTTGCTGGTCGCGCAGAGCGCCCAGACCAGCAGGATGCCCCAGAATTCGGACACGAAATACAGCGGCAGCGGCGCCAGCGCCGAGGCGATGGAAAGCACGATCAGCGCGCTGCGCCAGTCATCGGCCTTGTCGGCAACGCGCCCGACGATCATGTTCAGCATCAACAGCCCCAGTGTCGGCAGGGCGTTGATCACGCCGATCTGGTCGGCGGGAATGCCGTGTTCGCTGAGCCAGATGCCCAGGAAGACCGAGGCGACGCCACCGGGCAGGTAGACGGTAAATTGATAAATCGAGGCACGCAGCTCGGGCGAATCCAAGCGCGACAAAACCGGTGACATCTGAAAAGGACTCCCGACGCAGAAAAATGCGCCGCGTTCTTTCCACTGACTCGCAATTGCGACTGAAGCAAGGGCAAATATCCGGCAGGCCGGCCTTTGCTCGCGTGCCCCGCCCTATTGGCCCGAAGCGCGCCGCGGCCTGACCTTCCGCGGATCGCCGGTGACCATCTCGGTCCACTTGATCAGCTCGAATTGCCCGTCGAAATTCTCGACGATGGCCGTGCAGCTTTCCACCCAGTCACCGGTGTTGATGTACTGAATCCCGAGACGGTCGTGGATGTCGGCGAAATGGATGTGGCCGCAAATCACGCCATCCACTCCGCTCTGCTTGGCCTCGTGCACCAGGGCCTCCTCAAAACGCCCGATCACCGACACGGCGTTCTTCACCTTCTGCTTGGCCCAGGCACTCAGCGACCAGTACTGCAGCCCCAATCGCCGCCGCACCCAGTTGATGGCGATGTTGATCCGCAGCGCCGCATTGTAGGCCCAGTCGCCGACATGGGCGAGCCACTTGGCATTCATCACCACGACGTCGAACTGGTCGCCATGGATGACGAGGTAGGTTTTGCCCGTCGCCGAAGTGTGGATCGTGCGATCCACCAGTTCGATTTCGCCGAAATACGTGCCCAGATATTCGCGCAGGAACTCGTCGTGGTTCCCCGGCAGGTAGACCACGCGCGTGCCGGCCGCGGCCTTGTCGAGCATGAGCTGGATCAGCTCGTTATATTGCTCCGGCCAGTGCCACTGCTTGGCGAGGCGCCAGCCGTCGAGGATATCGCCGACGAGATAAATGGTCTCGGCATCATGCGCGCGCAGGAATTCCGCCAGCTGCGCGCTGCGGATCGGCTTCATGCCCAAATGCACATCGGACAGGAAAAGCGCCCGAACGCGCCGGATTTCGCGGTCTTCCGACATCAGCTTCGGGTCCCCCGAATATTCGCGGTCACCTTAGCGCCCAAAAACGACGGAGAAAATATGCCGCCCAAGAAAGCCGGGGATAGTGCGGAGCCGGCTCGTCAGTCGAGGCGGGCCTTGAGAGCGACGATGCGGCCATAGCTCTCCTCGATCCGCGCCGCGAACTCTGGGTCGGCCTCGGCTTCGGCCAGCAGGATGGCGAGGATTTCATCCGACAGGCCCGGCCGATAGTCGGCGGTGTTGGAGAACAGCAGGATATCCATGCCGGCCCGCACGGCCCTGGTCACCGTCTGCTCGAGCGTGAAATGATCACGGATGGCGCCCATTTCGAGATCGTCGCTGATCACGACGCCGTCGAAGCCAAGATCCTCGCGCAGCACGCCATCGATCCAGCGCGGCGACAGCGAAGACGGCGTTTCCCCGTCCCCGTCGGCATAGTCGGCGTGATACAGGTGACCCACCATCACCATGTCGGCCAGCCCATCCGCGATCAGCGCCCGATAGGGTTCGAGTTCGGCCGCGTCCCAGCTTGCCGTGATGTCGACGAAGCCTTCATGGCTGTCGGCGGTGGACGATCCATGGCCGGGAAAATGCTTGAGTGCGGTTGCAAGGCCGGCCGCGCGATGCGCCTCGATGAAGGCGGCGTCATAGGCGGTCACCACGGCCGGATCAGCCGAATAGGACCGCCCGAACCGGGCGATGATCTGGTTGTCGGGATTGGTGTTGAGATCGGCCACCGGCCCGAAATTCACCGAGAAGCCCTCGGCCGCGATGCCTTCGGCCATCGCCGCGTAGATCGCCTTGGCCTTTTCGGGAGAATTGCGCTGCGCGACGGTCGCCGCATTCGGAATCTCTTTGAACCCGACATCCTTGGTCAGGCGCTCGACGGCCCCGCCTTCCTGGTCGAGGGTGATGAATGGCAGCAGGTCCGGCGCGGCGGCGCGGAACTGGACATTCATCTCGCGCACCGTCGAAAGGCTCGCGACGTTCTTCTTGAGATACATCACCCCGCCCAGGCGCCCCGCAGCAAGGTCCTCACGGACCGATTCAACACCTGAATCATCGGGGCTATTGCCTTCAAATCCCACGACAATCATCTGCCCGGCCATCTGCTCCAGGCTCTGGGCATGGGCGGCCGGAACAGCGGCGATCAGGGCGGCGGAGGCAAGAAGGATACGGAGCAAGCGGGCTCACCGGCATTGGTTGAATCGGATGCGCACCATGCCCAGCAAAACGCGGCGAGACAATGATCCCGCCGCGATTGTGTCAGGCGAAAAGACAAGGGCGGCGGCGCCACGGCACCCCCGCCCTGCTTTTCTGGTATCGGCTCTACCCTAGGCCGGCTTGTTCTGCCGGTTGGCGATCAGATCGTCGACGACCGATGGATCGGCCAGCGTCGAAGTATCGCCCAGCGATCCGAAGTCGTTTTCCGCGACCTTGCGGAGAATGCGCCGCATGATCTTGCCGGATCGGGTTTTCGGCAGGCCTGGCGCCCACTGGATGAAATCAGGCGAGGCGATAGGGCCGATTTCCTTGCGCACCCAGTTCCGCAGCTCGCCGCGCAGGCCGTCGTCATAGGCCTCGCCCGCCATCAGGGTCACGTAGCAATAGATGCCCTGCCCCTTGATATCGTGCGGGAAGCCAACCACTGCCGCTTCCGACACCTTGGGATGGGCGACCAGCGCGCTTTCCACCTCGGCAGTACCGAGGCGATGGCCCGACACATTGAGCACGTCGTCGACGCGCCCGGTGATCCAGTAATAGCCATCCTCGTCGCGGCGGCAGCCATCGCCGGTGAAGTAGGTGCCCTTGTAGGTCTCGAAATATGTCGAGACGAACCGGCCATGGTCGCCCCAGATCGTGCGCGCCTGGCTGGGCCAGCTGTCCTTGATCACGAGCACACCCTCGGCCTTGGTCTGCTCCTGCACCTTGCCCTCAGGCGAAAGCACTTCCGGTATGACGCCGAAGAACGGCTTGGTGGCCGATCCCGGCTTGGTCGGGATTGCGCCCGGGAATGGCGCGATCATGTGGCCGCCGGTCTCGGTCTGCCACCACGCATCGACGATCTCGCAGCGCCCCTTGCCGACCTTGTTGTAATACCAGAGCCAGGCTTCGGGATTGATCGGTTCGCCCACCGTGCCGAGCAGGCGCAGACTCGGCATGTCGTGCTTTTCGACATACTCGGCCCCTGCCCCCATCAACGATCGGATCGCGGTCGGTGCGGTGTGGAAGATGTTGACCTTATGGCGCTCCACCACCTGCCAGAAACGGCTCGCATCGGGCCAGGAGGGAATGCCTTCGAACATCACGGTGGTCGCGCCATTGGCCAGCGGACCGTAGACGATGTAGCTGTGGCCCGTGATCCAACCGACATCCGCCGTACACCAGAACACCTCGCCGCGCTTGTAGTCGAAGCTCAGCTCGTGGGTCAGCGACGTATAGGTGAGATAGCCGCCGGTCGTGTGCAGCACGCCCTTGGGCTTGCCGGTCGAACCTGACGTATAGAGGATGAACAGCGGATCTTCCGCATTCATCGGCTCGGGATCGTTGAACGGCTCGACGCCGGCGGCGGCTTCATGCCACCACACGTCGCGGCTCCCCTTCATGGCAACGTCGGCACCGGTATTGTGCACCACGAGCACTTTTTGCACGCCCGGGCAGTCTTCCAGTGCCTTGTCGACATTGGCCTTGAGCGGCACGGTCTTGCCGCCGCGGCGCCCCTCGTCGGCGGTGATGACGACCGCAGAATCGCAGTCGTTGATGCGACCGGCCAGCGAATCCGGCGAGAAACCGCCGAACACGACCGAATGCACGGCGCCGATGCGGGCGCAGGCCAGCATCGCATAGGCAGCCTGCGGAATCATCGGCAGGTAGATGGTCACGCGGTCGCCCTTGCGGACACCGAGCGACTTCAGCACGTTGGCGCAGCGGCAGACCTTCTCGTGCAGCGTGCGATAGGAAATATGCTCGGCCTGGTCATTGGGATTGTCGGGCTCCCAGATGATGGCGATATCGTCGCCGTGCTCGGCCAGATGGCGGTCGATGCAATTGGCGGCAACGTTCAGCACCCCATCCTCGAACCATTTGATCGAGACATCGGGATAGGCGAACGTCGTGTTCTTGATCTTTGTCGGAAACCGCACCCAGTCGAGGCGCTTCGCCTGTTCGGCCCAGAACCCGTCCGGATCGGTGATCGAGCGCTGATAGAGCGCATCGTATTGTTCCGCAGTGGTGTGGGTGCGCGCGATCGCGGCCGCGCTTGGCTGGAACAAGAGCTGCTCGCTCATCGTCTTCCTCCCTTATCTCTCCCGAGAACCGTTCTAAAGACGTGCTCCCATCGCGGCAAGGCCTGCCGCCCGCGACTTAAGCGCTATTTGCGGCAAGGGCATGTGCCGAAATGGCAGGGCACCGCGTGTTAACCCGATGCCGCTAGCATCGAAGCGCGCTGAACCCTCGGGAGGAGCCTCGCACCATGGCCGAAATGACCATCCGCGCCGCAACCCACGCCGATATCGATCTCGTCCATCGCGAACTGACGGACGTCATACTGACATCGCCGCACTACAGCGAGCGCTTCAAGCAGCACGAGGCGGCACGGCTGGACAAGACCTTCCTCAAGGGCCTGCTGGCCATGGATCCCTGGCACGTCATGCTGATGTGCTCCGATGGCGTTCCCGGCGGCGCCATGGTGTCGGGCCCGGACTGCGGCTCGATCTTCCGCTACTGGAGCTGGGTCTTCCCCAGCCACCGCCAGACCAAGCTGGGCATGTTCGGCATGCGCGAGTTCGATGCGCATTGGGACAATACCCGCTTCCACAAGGCCTACACCTTCGTGCGCCCGGATAACGAGGTCGCCCGCATGCTGCTCAAGCGCTACGGCTACCGGGAAACCGCGCTGCTCGAAAAGCACATCTTCGGCGAGGACTATCTGCTGATCGAAAAGTTCTACAACCGCCCCGAAGGCCCATATGACAGCGGCTATGTGGGCCGCCTGGCGCGGATCAAGAACAAGGTCAGGAGCCTCGTCGGCGCCTGATCATTCGGCCGGCGCGACGCGCCGGCTCCGGAACCATTGCAGGATCGACACGTCGATATGGGCGGTCTTGAGGGCGATGAGCCACAGCGACACCGACCAGGCCGAGATGGCGATGATCGCCGCCACCGCCGCCCCGATCAGGTGGAACATCGGCACCAGCAGGAAATTGCCCGCCACCAGCGTGCCCATGCCCAGCAGCACGGCCGGAAGGCTTGACCAGGGGCGGTCGTGGATCGACAGCACCATTGATGCCGGCCCCAGGGCCGAGCGGATCACGAGGGCGAGGCACAGCAGCGCCAGCGGCAGCGCCCCGGCAGTGAAGCTCGGCCCGAACAGCAGCAGCGCGAACGGCGCGCCGATCAGCACCACGACGAAGAGGCCGAGCGATACGACGCTGGCTGCCAGGTTTGCCTCCCCGACCTTGCGATGGAAGGCAGCGCGGTCGGCATTGGCCTCGCTCTCGAACATGTCGGGCAGGATCACCGCGTAGACGGCTGCCACGCCGAACGACACCAGCGCAAAAATGCGGGTACAGACCCCGAAGATCGCCAGCTCCTCGCGATCGAGCAGGTTCGCCAGCAACAGCAGGTCGATATCGAAGAAGAAATCCGTCGCCAGGGTGATCAGCACCCAAGGGGCGGCAAACCGCCACCAGCGCGGCACTTCGGCGGCGCGCGCCTCGGCCCGCTCATCCAGTCGCCGCACGGTCACCACCACGAAGCCGAAATGCACCACCGCAATGGCCACATAGCCGATCGAAGTGATCCACAGCATGGCTTCGAATGCAGCAATGGGCGTCCCGAACATCGCAGCGCAGATCAGCACCGTCCCGATCATCAGCATGGGGCGGAAAATGCCATCGGCGAAAAACCCGGCAAAGGGCCGCTTGAGCCCGATCAGCACCGTACCGTTGACATAGACCAGCGCCGTCGCCAGCGCGAGCAGCGCCACCGGCACGAAATGCACGGCGATGACATTCTGTTCGAGCCCGAGCGCGCCCAGCAGCAACGGCCCGCCGGCAAGCACGGCGATCAGTACGATCGCGACATGGCCATAGGCGCGTTTCAGGAAGGAGATGAGCTGTCGCCTGTCGCCCCTGGCCCGGTATTCGGCCGCAAAGTAGGTACCGATGGTCTGGAAGCCCATCGGCATGGCCACGGCAATCAGGTTCACAGCGGCGGTGATGACGAGGAAATCGCCCAGGAGCGCAGCGCCCCACGCTTGCGCGATAAAGGCCTGTACGAGGAAAATCAGGCCCGCGCCAAACAGCCGTCCTCCGAAGATGACGGTCGATTGCGACGCCAGGCGGTGGGCAAGGCTCATCGAAACTCTTCCGGCAGCGGCTGCGGCGTACCTTCCGGTCGCGCCTTGGCCGGCCGCAGCATCTCGATGCGGCGACGCAGTTCGTTGAAGCTCTCGCGCGCCGCGAATGCCCCGGCCCCGAGGAGGTAAACCAGCGGCCGCGAGGCATAGTTGGCGACGGGCGGCACGGGCCGGATCATGCCCTCCGTACCCACCATGCCCTTCTTGAACTGGTGGAGCCCCTGGTAGCCATCGGTGCCGCCGAGATCGTACCAGTTGGCCCGCGTATGGTCGCGCAGCCATCTGATGATATGGAAGTGGAGGAAATACCCAGCGCGCAGTGGCAAGGCGCGGTCGTTGGTCGCCCCGTAAAGATATACCGTCCGCTCTCCCGCCTTGAAGATCAGCGCGCCGGCGACGATCTCGCCCTCGTGCCGCACGAAGAACAGTTCCGGGCGCAGCGGCTCTTCGAGCGCCATCAGCGCGTCGAGCGTATCGAAGGCGGAATAATCCGGAAACTGCTTGCGGTCGGTCATGGCCGCATAGAGCGCCTTGAACGCGCCGATCCGTTCGGCTCCGGCATGTTCGAAACCCAGGCCCGACTTCTCGGCCTTGTTGAGCTGGCGGCGCCAGGCCTGGTCGAAGCTCTTGCGCAGCGCCTCGTCTGGGAGGCGCAGGTTGACGATGTAGCGATCGTAGAAGCGCAGCGGCGCGCCCCGCTTGAACCCCGCCTGCCTGAGGGTCCGGTATTCGTCGTTCCGTACGCCCAGCGCGGCATGCGGCAGGATCGACAGCATCATGCCGCGCTGGTCGGCATATTCGGCCTTGAGCGCCTCGACCATGCCGGCATAGACGGCCATGGCATCGGGGGCCTGGGCGTCGGCCAGCATCGGCCCCCATTTGATGATCGCGATATTGGCCAGCCCCAGCGGCAGGCTCTGGACCAGCACCAGCGCGCCCCCGACGACGCGGCCGCCGCGCTCGAAAAGGCGCGGTTCGGGTGCCACGCCCGGCCAGCGTACGGCGGCAAAGGCGTGGAGTTGTTCCTGGCACACCCCGTCGAAACCGGAGATGACGGCGTCCCATTCCTGCCCATCCACTTTTCGCGACACCAGGGCGGGCGCGGTCGTGCGCTCCATGACCGGTGCGGCATGCGGCGTCGTCAGGGACATTCCAGCGGTGGCGGACATGGCAGGTCTTTCGGCTGCGATCGTTTGTCCGGACGCTATCCCGCGCGAGGTGAGCAAATCCCTATTGCCAGGGCGAAAATGCCGCAAACCTTCGGCGGTGGTTACCAAACGCTGTAGGCTTTGCGAGCATGGCCACCGATTGAAATGCGGTCGCCGAAAAGCGAAATCCCGCCACTGGCGGGATTTCTGGAAGCTTGTGGTCGCTCGTCGATCAGTGCGCTGCGACAACACCTGCCGCATGCGGCGTGTAGAGCAACGGAATTTCCGGGATGGTGATAAAGGCGCCCAGACCCTCGAGACCCATGCGGATAGCGACGAACAGGATCATGATGAGGCCAATCCAGGCAATCCAGCGGAAGCGGTGCAGCAGTCGGGCGATAAAGGTCGCGGCAACGCCCATCAGCACGACCGAAAGAGCAAGCCCGAAGATCAGCGCTTCGAAATGATGCTGGGCGGCGCCGGCGACGGCAAGCACGTTGTCGAGCGACATCGACACGTCGGCGATGATGATCTGGATCACCGCCTGGCGCAGCGTCTTCTTGGGCGCCTTGCCCGCCACGGTGCCGTCGGCATTGTGGTCGGCCTCGGACAGGGCTTCGGTCGCCTCGCCTTCTTCGGCATGGCTCACCGTGAGCTCGCGATACATCTTCCAGCAGACGTAAAGCAGCAGCACGCCGCCCGCGATCAGCAGGCCGCCGCCAAGCGAGAGCAGCTGCGTCGTGATCAGCGCAAAGAAGATGCGCAGGCCCGTCGCGGCAAGGATGCCGATCAGGATGGCGCGCCGACGCAGGTCAGGGGCGAGGCCGGCAGCGGCAAGACCGATCACGACGGCATTGTCGCCCGCCAGCACCAGGTCGATCAGGATGACCTGCAGCAGCGATGAGAAGAAACTCGGATCGAACATGAGAGCTGTCCTTGCGGGGGCACATAACGAAGATGTGACACGCTGCTACTGCTGCGCGCTTCGCACTGCAAGTGCTCCGACACCCGCTGAAGACGAAAGTCTGAGAATTGATCGCGCCGGGTCACGGTTTTGACAGCTTGGCGACAGGAAAGCCCAGAAAACGTGGGTATTAAGGCGGCCGCAGCCGCCTCGCCGCCTCAGCTTCGTGGTGGTTGGCCCGGAGGTGGTGCCGGCATGCCGCCACTCGAGCGCTCGGCAGTGAGATCGACGGCGATAGTCACCGTGCCGGAATAACCCGATGTCGGATCGCCGCTCAGCGCCATCGTCTGCTGGGCGATCTCGGCCTCGGAATTGTCCCGGAACACCCCGTCGGTCGCAATGCTGATCCGGCCGAGATTGCGTGTGCCATTGCTGTAGCGCGGATCGGCGACGTAGACGGCGGCACTGTCAGCCTCGGCCATCGCGATCTGGGCGGTCAACAGCGAACCGTCCCCGCTGACCGCCGCGGATGCACTTTCGAAGATCTCGAAATGCATATGCGGCCAGCGCCCGTCGTAGCAGCCCGGGAAAATGGTGGTGAACCGGACCTTGCCTTCGGCATCCGCCACCCCGACGCCGCGCAGGAAATTCGCGTCGGTCAGATCATAGAGCGAATACTGGCCGACTGCGTCGCAGTGCCAGAGATAGATCGCGTGCCCCTCGAGCGGCGTGCACCCGTCCGCATCGACGATCGTGAGTTCGACATCGAGCCGCACGCCTTCTGCCACCGGCGTCAGCGTGCCGAACGAGCTGCGAAGATCCTGTCGGATGACGCCGTCTTCGGTCAGCGCATTGACCACCTGCCCGCCCTTCACATTCGTGCCGTCGGCCGGATAGGGGCCGGCCGTTTCCCAGGGCAGCGCCACGCATTCGAGCGCGGCAGCAGCGCCCCCGGTCAGGGACACGAGCCCGATCCCGCCCATCAGGGCCAGCAGCCTGCGGCGGCCGACCATCATGGGCAGGTCGTGGGCAAATCCGAGATCATGGGCGTGAAGGTCGTCATCGTGATCGTGGGGCAAGGTCATGTCCTCTCGAGGCCTGGCTTGCCGCGAACCCTAGAAGGCATTCGCGGCGGAATTATCGAGACCTATCGGTCCCCACCTTGCCGCTTCCCATCCGTCACATGACATCTTGGACAGGTGATCCTGCCACACCGGTGGAACCACGGATTCCATGAGCCGTTGGCCATGCTCAGGTTCACTTTTGTGGAGACAGCAAATGCCCAATACCGCACAGGACCGTGCCCGTGTCGCCGGCAAGCAGGATCATGAAGTTCGTTACGAAGCGGACAAGACCGGCAAGTCTGCCGAGGCGGTCAGGAAGGCCGTGAAAACGGCTGGCAAAAGCCGCGCCAAGGTTGAGAAACAACTCAAGCAATAGCGCGCAAGCCTATGTTGCAGCTGATTTAGTTTAGCGTCGGAGTTGGAGGACTTTGGTGGGTGCACAAGGGCTCGAACCTTGGACCCGCTGATTAAGAGTCAGCTGCTCTACCATCTGAGCTATGCACCCGAGGGCGGTTTTTTGTGAACCGCCGTCACCAAAGTGGCGCCTCTATAGCGAACGGTTTTCGACCTGTCCAGCGCCCATTCGGCGATTATGTGGATAAAGTGCGACACACAAAATGTCGCAGGGGTAGGCGACGCCCGGCCTTCTGGCCGGGCGTAGGCGCTATTGGCGGCGATGCCGGTAGTCGTCCAGCTCCAGCACGTTGCTTGCCGGGGTCAGGGGTTCGGATCGGACTTCTTCCATGAGACCGATGGTTCGCTCGATAATGTGGCGCAGCTGACGTGACCGCTGGTCCGTCCCCTGCAGAATGGTTGCGGCCCGTTGCAGATGATCACGCGCAAGCACGTAGGTTGGAGGCACGCGCAGTCTCCTTGAGATGAGTATGTCACGAAGAATCGCCGTGGGAGGCGTGCTTCCAAACTGGCCCGCCATAGTTGTCCACTCCTTGCCCGGCTGCAGCGCATTTGACTAAAATTGCGTCCATCGGACAGCCGCCCGGAAAGCGCCGCGTATCAGGGGCTTGGCGTCCGGTGCCTGCTTCGCGCTCTGTGCAAAACACTGGGGACGTAACCGCAAGGCTACGCGCGCCGAGGGTGCGGCGAGTTCCACGGCACGCTATTGTCGCCCGCAGCAGTTCACCGCAAGGGTTCGACCGTGTCTCATCCAGCCTTCACCCCGATTGTCGATTCCCTGCCCGAAACCGTTCCGTTTGTCGGTCCGGAAGCGATCGAGCGGCGAACCGGCATCCCGACGCGGGCCCGCATAGGCGCCAATGAGTCAGGCTTCGGGCCCAGCCCCAAGGTCATCGCCGCCCTCCGCGACGCCGCGCCCGAATTCTGGACCTATCCCGATCCTGAAAATCATGTCCTGCGCACCGCCATCGCCGAACAGCTCGGCATCGCTGGCGACGAAGTGACGATCAGCGAGGGCATAGACGGGCTCATGGGCCTGCTCGTGCGTCTCTTCATCTCCCCCGGTGATATCGTCGTCACCTCGCTCGGCGCCTACCCCACCTTCAATTATCATGTCGTCGGCTATGGCGGCGATCTGCGCTTCGCGCCCTATCGCGGCGTGCATGAGGATCCGGAAGCGCTCGCTGCCCTGGCGCGTGAGACGGGTGCCCGCATGGTCTATCTCGCCAATCCCGACAACCCGATGGGCTCGTTCTGGCCGGCCGCCGATATCGCTCGCTTCATCGCGACTGTGCCCGGGGATTGCCTCATCGTCCTCGACGAGGCCTATATGGAAACGGCACCCGAAGCGCCCCTGCCCCTCGATACGACCCAGCCCAACCTCCTCCGCCTCCGCACCTTCTCCAAGGCCTATGGGCTAGCTGGGCTGCGCTGCGGCTACGCCATTGGCAACCGGCGTCTCATTGGTGCCTTCAATCGCATCCGCAATCATTTCGGGGTCAACAAGGCCGCACAGGTCGCAGCGCTCGCGGCACTGGGAGATCAGGCCTACCTCCGGAGCGCGGTTGCTGCCATCGCCGATGCCCGCACGCAGATAGCGCGCATTGCCGCGGACAACGGCCTGCGCGCCCTGCCCTCCGCCACCAATTTTGTTGCCATAGATTGTGGCCGCGACGGAGCCTACGCGCTGGCGGTGCTTGAAGGCCTCGCGGTGGACGGTGTGTTCGTGCGCAAGCCTGCCGCTGTTGGTCTCGACCAGCATATCCGCATCAGCGCGGGGCCGCCTTCTGCCCTCGACATTCTCGCCGAAAGCCTTCCGCGAGCCCTCGTCCGGGCTCAGTCCTCGGCCGGATAGAGCCCGATCTCCGCCCGCAGCGGCCGATGGTTGGAGCCGTGGCTGTCACCGGAGACGAGGCTCATGATCTGGGCCGAGCCACGCGTGAACATATTGTCGATCGGCACGCCCAGGGGGCCGAGCCGCACCGGCCATGTCGCCGGTTGCGTCGGGCCCGGTGCCAGGTTTTGGCTGCGGCCGATCTCGGCCACCGGGTCGGTCCACGACGCCGAATTGAAATCGCCCGCCAGGATCAGCGGCCCCTCGATCTCGCTCAGCATCCGGTTGATCAGCCACAACTCGATCTCGGATGTGTTGTCGTAATAGGGCTTGCTGAGGTGAATACCCACCACCGTCACGCCCTGCCCCGCCACCGTGATCTTGCCGATCACAACTCGCTCGCGGCCGAGCGGCGGAAGGTCCCGAACCTCGAATGAGTCGAACGGGATCGAGGAATGGAGGGAAATATCGCAGGTTTCGCTGCGCGAGCATCCCGCGCGGTACGGCAGCACAGTCGCCACCTGGTCGAGATAGTCCTCGATGCCCGGCGTCTCCATGATCAGCGCCACATCGGGCGGATCGGCGAGGATCGACTGCACGAGCTCCTCGCTGCGCCGATTGCCGGTGAGCACGTTGAAGCTGAGGAAATCCAGCGTGGCGGCCGGCGGACCGGCATAGTCGACCCGGCGCTGCTGGAACTCCATCACATAGAGCGCACCATGCACGCCCGCTGCCAGGACGATCGCCAGCAGCAGGCCGCCCCGCCAGCGCGCGCCGACGATCATCGTCAGCACCGCCAGACCGAGCCCTGCAAGGATCAGGTGGAAGCGCAGCGATTGCAGCAGCAATTCGCCCGGCAGCCCGGGATGCACCACGATGACGGCGAAGACCAGAACCAGCAGCCCACCCAGCGCCAGCAGCGCACCGCGAAATTCTGCCCAGCTCAGCATGTCGTCCGCACCCCCTGTCGCTTGCCTCTGGCTAGACCAGTTTTGGGCGACGACCGCAAGTCGGGTGCTGTCCAGAGGCCAGCACACACGCGTGAAAAAGGCCCCGGACCAAGCCGGAGCCTTCGGAATGCATCGAAGCGGACTATCCAGCCAGCGCGCCTTGCGCTGCGGCGCCGCGCTCGATCATCACGCGGTTGAGCGCGTTGAGATAGGCGCGGGCCGAAGCCACCAGCGTGTCGGGCTCGGCGGCATTGCCCGAGGCGATGCGGCCGTTCATCTCCAGCCGCACATGGGCCGACGCCTGCGCGTCGGTACCGCCCGTCACGCCATCGACTGCATAGAGCACCAGATGCGGGTTCTGGCCCGATACGGTCTTGATGGCGTTGAAAATCGCATCGACCGATCCGGTGCCTTCGTAGGAAACGCTGGTCTCCTCGCCGTCGATGGTCACGACCAGGTTGCACTTGTGGGTGCCGCCAGTCTTGGACACGACTTCCATGTCCACCAGCTTGATGCGGTCGCCGACCGAACCGACTTCGTCATCGACCAGCGCGATGATGTCGGCGTCGTAGACGTGCTTCTTGCGGTCGGCCAGATCCTTGAAGCGTTGGAAAGCTTCCTGGAAGGCATTGTCGCCCAGCTCGTAGCCCAGCTCCTTGAGCTTGTCCTTGAAGGCGGCGCGGCCGGAATGCTTGCCCATGACCAGGGTCGTTTCCTTGATGCCGACGCTGGCCGGGGTCATGATTTCGTAGGTCTCGGCATTCTTCAGCATGCCGTCCTGGTGGATGCCGCTTTCATGCGCGAAAGCGTTCTTGCCCACGATGGCCTTGTTGTACTGCACCGGGAAGTTCGAGGCCGCCGACACCACGCGGCTGGCGCGCGAGAGCTGGGTCGAATCGATCTCGGTGAAGAACGGCATGGCATCGCCACGGGTGCGCAGCGCCATCACCACTTCTTCCAGCGCCGCATTGCCAGCGCGTTCGCCCAGACCATTGATCGTGCACTCGATCTGCCGCGCGCCGCCAGCCACGCCGGCCAGTGAGTTGGCGACGGCCATGCCCAGGTCGTCGTGACAGTGCACCGAGAAGATCGCCTTGTCGGCGTTCGGCACGCTCTCGATGATGGTCTTGAACATGCGGAAATGCTCTTCCGGCACCGCATAGCCAACCGTATCGGGCAGGTTGATCGTCGTCGCGCCGGCCTTGATCGCGGTATCGACGCAGCGCTTCAGGAAGTCGAGCGGCGTGCGCGTCGCGTCCATCGCCGACCATTCGACATCGTCCACCAGGTTGCGCGCCTGCGCCACGGTGCGGGCGATGATCTCGATCACCTCGTCCTCGGTCTTCTTCATCTGGTGCGCCAGATGGATCGGCGAGGTCGAAACGAACGTATGGATGCGGCCCTTCCTGGCGTGGCGCACGGCCTCGCCCGCCCGGTCGATATCGGCGCTGATGGCTCGGGCCAGGCCCGCCACAGTGGCGTTCTTCACCTGCTTGGCCACGGCGACCACGGCCTCGAAGTCACCATTGGACGCAATCGGGAAACCGGCTTCGATGATGTCGACGCCCATGTCGTCGAGCGTTTCGGCGACCTGCAGTTTTTCTTCCAGCGTCATGGTGGCACCGGGCGATTGCTCGCCGTCGCGCAGCGTGGTGTCGAAGATGAAGACGCGTTCTTTGTTGGAATTGGATGCAGAAGCAGACATTTCAGGCTCTTTTCCTATCGGCCCCGAGGCAATGGCTCGCTGGACCGGACATCGTGAGTGTTCGGTTTATGGCGCATTCCCCTGACGACCCGCTCGACTGTTCGAGCTGCCGGTGATCAGGGGCTGATAAGAAGGAGAAGAAGCGCGGGGAGCAGCAGCAGACCGGCAGCCAGCAGCAAACGGGCCTTCAGGGCCTCGGTCTGTGCAATCGCAATGGCTTTGGCGCGGCGGCGCTGCATGAGTACGCTCTGGTACGCTTGTTGTTGCAGCAACAATGCTCGAATCCTGCGGGTCGTGCAAGACCAGCAGGCCCGATTGCGTTACTTTTTTGCTTTCCCTTTGGTCGAAGCCGCGCGATCCGCCTTCAGCTGGCGGTTGCGGGAGCACCCCTCAATCGAGGTCCAGCACCCCTTCCGCGATCACCACGGCGTGCCCGCCGATCGCGCCATGCACCAGCTTGTCATTATCCTTGCGCGATTGCAGCGTGATCCGGCAGGGGCGCCCCATCTCATGACCCTGGCGCAGGACATAGTCCGTCTGCCCGCTCCCCATCTCGCGCTCGGCCAGCATGCCGATCAGCGCCGCCGCGGCCGACCCCGTACCCGGGTCCTCTCCCAGATTCATCCCGAACATGCGGGCGGCGATGTCGTTGTCCGCTTCGTCGGGCGTCAGCGTGAAGACATAGGCCGAGTTGTGCTCGTGGTGGAACACCTCGTTCCAGGCCGTGCGGTTGAGCTTGATGGCGGCCAGCACTTTTGCGTCGCGGACAGGGACCAGGTGGAAGGTCACGCCGGCTGAAAACACGGCGGGCTTGAACACGTCGCATCCGATATCGTCGACGTCGATCCCCAGCGCCTGCGCAATGGGCAGCCTGTCGGGCATATCCGCCAGGCGTTGCGGCAGTCGCGGCAGCGTGAAACGCGCTTCCCCCGTGCGCCGGTCGACCCGCTCGAACAGCGCCGTCACCAGCCCGACCTTTTCTTCCATGCGGATGGCGGAAGCGCGACTGTTGAGGCCCAGCGTCACCGCCGCCCCGACGGTGGGATGGCCCGCGAAGGGCAGCTCCTCATAGGGCGTGAAGATGCGCAGCGAGGCCGTGTTGCGCTCGTTCTGCGGCTTGCAGATGAACACCGTCTCGCTGAGATTGAACTCGCGGGCGATCGCCTGCATCTCGTTGTCCATCAGCCCGTCGGCCTTGGGCACGACGGCAAGGCCATTGCCCTTGAGCTGCGTATCGGTAAAGACGTCGAGGATCAGATAGGGAAGCTTCAACTGGCAACCTCTGGCAGGGCGTAATCGGAACGGGTCTTGCCCAGGTGATCGCACAGCGCGTCGACCGCCACGGCATGGTCCTTGCGACCGGGCAGGCCGGAAATCGTCAGCGTGCCGATGATGCCGGCGCCCGGCACCCGGATAGGAAACCCGCCGCCGGCGATCACGTAGTCTGCGGGGTCCGCGCCCGACTGCGGTGGAAACGGCGCTTCCCCCCGCTCCAGCACCAGCCTGTAGCTGGCGCGCTGGAAACGGCGCACCGAATTGATCTTGCGCCGAACCCATTCAGCATTGTCAGCGCTTGTGCCCGGCGTGGCCGAAAAGAACAGCTGCCGGTCCCAGGTCCTGAGGTCCACCACCAGCGAAAGTCCATCGGCCAGCGCCCGCTCGCGGATGGATGCACCGATGGCGAACGCCACCGCCTCGTCGAAGGCCGGCAGCGTCAGTTCCAGTTCCTGGCGCTTCACGCGCTCGATATCGTCATGCGTGGTCATGGCTCAGTCCTGATGGGCTCGAGTGAAGGCTTCGAACAGCGGCGTGCGGTCCACGGCGCCCTTGGTGAAATTGACCAGCGCCGGGTCGATGTCGACCCAGGCGGTCTTGCTGTCGGTCCAGATGTTTCCGACCGGACGGGTCCAGTCCATCCTGTCGAGCGACCCGGCGCGCAGCACCTTGATGCCCGGCAGCGGCGGATCGTTCCAGAGCCAGGTGTGGCAGGCGGCGCAGAAATGCATGACGATGACATTGCCGCTGTCGGCTTTGCGATCATAGGTTTCCGTCTCGCCCGAAACGCGCTCGAAGTCACCCTCGCGCACGATCATCGAGATCGACCATGCCGCGCCCGAATACCGCTGGCAGTCCTTGCAGTGGCAGTTGTACACGCTGAGCGGCGCGGCCTTCAGCCGGTAGCGCACCGCCCCGCACGAACATCCGCCATCTACTGGAAATTCCGGCAATGCCATCTGTCGCCTCCCTCTTCTGCGCGAAACTTCTAGGCCAGTTGCACGCCGATTTGAAGCACCGATGCGGGTCTACCAGACCCGGGGTCTCAGGAGGTCGATCCGGCCCCCGAACACGGCGTCGAGCAGCGCCTCGGCATAGGGCGCCAGGTTGCCCGCGGCACGACCGTCTGCCGTCGAGCGACAGGCCACCACGGCATCGAGCTCGCGCTCGTCCTGTTGCTCCAGCGTCGCCGTGATCTCCTGCACCAGCGCGTCGGCCGTCCGGTCGAAATGGAGCACCCTGCCCAGCGCCATGCGCGGTCCGTCGCTGATCGCCAGCAAAGCGCCCTTGCGGGCGTCGGCGGCATGGAGCCCGGTCTCTTCATTGAGTTCGAACCCGATGGCCCGCTCCGCATCGATGCGGCCGTCCGCGCCCAGGTCACGCGGGTCGAGCACCCCGCCCGGCGGATAGACGCGCCCCGCATTGATCGTGTCCCCGCTCATCCGCCCCAGGATGATGGCACCATCCGAGCTGCAGATGATGGCGGTGACGAACATGTGGCAAAGCCCGATCTCCGGGAACTCGGCCTCGCGCCAGGCAAGGTGTGCCGAATAGTCGTCCTCCATCGCCTCGGCCCGCAGGATGCCTGCTGCATCCACCACCGGCGGCGTGAAGCCATAGAGCCGTCCGTCCCAGATGGTGGGATTGCGCGCGATCATCTTTGCCCACACGGCGGGCACCTGCCCGCGCAGATCTTGCGGCAGCGGAAAGCCACCCGGCCGCAACGGCAGGTCGGTTCCGGCGATGGTCTCAATGCGAATGGTCATAAAGCAAAACGGGGGCCGCAGCCCCCGTCTCCGAACCTTAGTTCTTGGCCTTGTCCACAAGGGCGCCGGCCTTGATCCACGGCATCATGTCGCGGAGCTTGTTGCCGACTTCTTCGATCGGGTGCTCGTCGGCCAGGCGACGGGTCGCCTTGAAGCGGGCACCGCCGCCCGACTTGATTTCCTGCATCCATTCGGACGTGAACTTGCCCGACTGGATGTCATGCAGCACGCGCTTCATCTCGGCCTTGGTTTCCGAGGTGATGATGCGCGGACCGGTGACGTATTCGCCCCACTCGGCCGTGTTCGAGATCGAGTAGTTCATGTTGGCGATGCCGCCCTGGTAGATCAGGTCGACGATCAGCTTCACTTCGTGCAGGCACTCGAAATAGGCCATTTCCGGAGCGTAGCCGGCTTCCACCAGCGTTTCGAAACCGGCGCGGATCAGCTCGACCAGGCCACCGCAGAGCACGACCTGCTCGCCGAACAGGTCGGTTTCGCATTCCTCGCGGAAGTTCGTCTCGATGATGCCCGAACGGCCGCCGCCAACGCCCGAGGCATAGGCCAGCGCGATGTCATGGGCATTGCCCGATGCGTCGTGGTGCACCGCGATCAGGCACGGCACGCCGCCGCCACGGGCATATTCGCCGCGCACGGTATGGCCCGGCCCCTTCGGCGCGATCATGATCACGTCGACGGTCGACTTGGGCTCGATCAGGTTGAAGTGCACGTTGAGGCCGTGCGCGAAGGCCAGCGCTGCGCCGTCACGGATATTGGGCTCGATGTCCTTCTTGTAGATATCGGCCTGGAGCTCGTCCGGGGTCAGCAGCATGATCACGTCTGCCCAGGCGGATGCCTCGGCGACGCTCATCACCTTGAGGCCTTCACCCTCGGCCTTCTTGGCCGACGGCGAGCCGGGGCGCAGGCCAACGGCGACATTGGTGACACCCGAGTCGCGCAGGTTCAGCACATGGGCATGGCCCTGCGAACCGTAGCCGATGATGGCCACCTTCTTGGACTTGATGATGTTGAGATCGGCATCACGATCGTAATAGACGCGCATTGGGGTGCTCCCTTGGATTTTGCGATTGTTTTAGGATGTGTGGAGATTCATGTCAGGGCGCGACGAAAACGGCGGCTTTCGAGAACCGGCGCGCAGCGTACGTTTGGGACGTGAGCACCGGAAGCGCAGAAAGTCGGCGTTTGCAGGCAGCCATCACATGAATATCCACACATCCTAGGTGTTGGCCTTGACCCCGTAGAGAGCCAGGAACTGGTCCGCCGCGGTCTTCACATCGGCTTCGATGTTGGCCTCGACATTGGATTGGGTGAGGCCCTTGTCGCCGAGCAGCAGACGGATCTGCACGTCGCGCACGACAAGGCCGAAAAACGTGCGATACGCGTCTTCGCTGGACGGAAACCGCAAGAGGCGCGCATCCCGCGCGGCCTCGAGAATGGGCTTGAGGCGCCGGCGGATGGCCATGGGGCCGTTCTCCAGCACGATATTGCCCAGATCGTCCTTCTCCTGCGCCGCATGGGTAATGGCGGTGCGATTGAGGGTAATGGACACTTCACCGATGATGGTGGTCAGGAGGTCGCGCGCGAACTGCTCGAGGCTGAGGCGCAGCGCCTTGAGATTGATGTGGCTGCGGTCGACAAAGGGCATGCGCACCTTGGCAGCCTGCCACTGCACGGTTGCGGTCAGGAGACCGTCCCGATCACCGAACCACTTGTAGAGCGTTTCCTTGGAGCACGAGGCGCGCCGCGCCACCGCTGTCATGGTCAGGCCATCGCCGTTTTCGACAAGCAGATCCAGCGCCGCCGTCAGCACAGCCTGCTGGCGGGGGGTGAATGTCTCTTCGTTGACCTTGATGGCAAGGGCCACGGACCCTCTCCCTGCAAACGCCCGCCGAACGCTCCGGCGCCTTTTCGTCCGCTGGCGTACCGTACGGTACGGTTCCAGGCAAGCGGAATCTTGTGTCTGACATCGAGCCATGTAGGAGTCCGCCATAATCTGCGGTTTTTTACGAATAGATCGCAAATAGCACCGCCATAATCCGTAAAGTGTGATTATTGGGGTATGCGTCCTGGCGGATCCGTTGGACTGCTAAGTCGAAAAAACGCCTGCGTGCATAAGAGCTTAGGGTGACAAGCGCCTTATTCGGGTAATTTGCTGTAGTTGCCAGCTCGCCGCTGTCTTCTTATGTGATGGATTATATTCTCGATCTCTCTCGATAGCCTGGTCTGGTCAGTGTCAGGATCGCTGGCTATCTTGATGAGCAAGTCAGCGACAACGCCGGCGCCGCCCACGTTTCTACCGCGTGGGTTAGGCCGATGTGTCCGCCGCATCTTTCCCTCGTACTCGACAGGGCCGAGCTCGGACTCGATACGCAGCAGCGCGTTCCTGACCCGAGTACTGCTGGCCCCCGTCTTCTCCATCACTGCCTTGGACACGCCGGTCTTTTTCCCGTCTTGGGTCGCGTCGGCTAAGTCAGCCAGCACCAGCAAGTCCCCAAGGTTGAGGTTCGGCTTGAAAGTTGGTCTAGGCATGGATGTCCCCCGTCAGACCTAGGGTACCGCTCCCTCCCTTTCGAAATTCTTGAAGCTAAATCGCATAGACGTCGACTCGGCGTCTATTCGCCCAGACTGCTGGCGAGTCGACGTCAATCCTGAGCCGTTGTTGTCGATTCGACGTCAATTTGCGCCAGCCGAGTAGTGCGCCGCCATGAACCGACCTTTTAACGTCGACTCGACAACAATGACACCAGACTGCTGGCGACTCGACAACAGTTTGGCATATTTGTTGTCGAGTCGACGTCAATCGACATCCAGTAGATGTGGCTTGCGTGGAATGGCCGGTGCTGATGTCCACTCGACGTGAAAACGTGCATATTGACGTCGACTCGCCAGCAGTTTGGGCACGTTGTTGTCGATTCGACGTCAATATGTCATTCCGGGACCGTTTCCAGGGTGGCGTTGCCTCGACGAATGGTTCTCGGCGCAGGGCGTCGCTGCCCCTGCTGCCGAAGCCGGTAGGATTAAAGAAGGAAGCAGATGAGAAAGTCGCCAGCACTTCGACGATCGGACTTTCTCTTAAACGCTCACCTCCAGTGCGCGTGGGACTTCGCGAGATCGCAACGGCTAGATCCATACCTGTTCGTCGAGCGGGAGGAGCGGCTCTTCCCGCTGTTTTCGATGCACAGCGGAAGCCTGTCTTGGATCTTGAAATGGCGGCGATCCCAGTGGAGGGCGCACGGTAGGTTCGTAGTGCCTAGCCACAAGGATTTGAGCCGACTGCACTTGGCTCTCGAAGACTTCCACCGCCTGCACAAGTTCTTGCCTACGGATCGGAGGGACATCTCTTCTTTCAAAACCTTGGACGAACTCGCCATGTGCGAATTCACCCTAGACAAGGCATCGACGACAGGGCTCAGGAAGGCTGCCCGCGAGCAGGCTTATCGAGAAAGCACTGCTCTCTATCGGGACGGTCGGTGGGCCGTCATCCAGCTCCATTCGAGAGCGGCCGCAACCTGGTGGGGCATGGGTACCCGATGGTGCACCGCCGCCAGAGAATGCAACGGTTTCGACCGCTATGTCTCCCTCGGACCGCTTTTCGTTCTGCTTACTCCTGCCGGTAAGTTCCAAGTGCATCCAGCGACGGCCGAGCTGCGGAACGAAGCCGACGGCGAGGTTGACCTACGCACCTTGATCGCGGGCGCGCCGGCGGACTTCGCCAGCACTCTTGAACACGTCCGCCAACCTGGCGAACCATCGCTTAACTTGACCGGGGGCCTCGATGCAAACCCTATCCAACGGCCCCTCGAAGCTCCCGAGGAGAGCGATGGCGATTGGGAGCCAGGCTGGTTTTGGGAACTGGAGCCCGGCAGCGGCTTCTTCTGATATCCCCGACGCGGTGGTCCTGCCAGAAGTATCAGCGACAATCTGCCCAGCGTAATAATCGACCGATCGCCGAAATTCGTTCTTGTTTTGTTTTCGTCGCTCCGGAATGCTTCCTCGCAGGATATTCCAGGAGCGGACATGCATATCGACGACATCTCCTTGCCGAACGGCATGCCGGTGCCCTTGGTGTCATTCAGGCCGGTGCACGTCCGTTTCGTCGGGCAGACCGTGCATGCCGGATTTCCCAGCCCGGCCGACGATTTCATCGAAAAGTCCGTCGACCTCAACGAGGTTCTGATCAGCAATCCCACCTCGACATTTTTGTGGAGGGTCGCTGGGGACTGCATGATCGACGTCCGCATTTTCCCGGGCGACGTCGTGGTGGTGGATCGTAGCATCGCTGCTCGCCACCGCTCGATCGTCCTGGCCATCATCGATAATTCGCCAACCTTGAAGCGCATTAACCGACGCGGGAAAACGTTGGTGCTCCATAACGAGAACGCCAAGCTACCCCCATTCACCGTGGACGAGGGTACCGAAATCACGATCTGGGGCGTGGTGACGGCGACGATCCGCGACCTGCACAAATGACCGCTTTCGCGCTGAGCGACGGCAACTCGTTCTATTGCAGCTGCGAACGCGTTTTCGACCCTAAGCTGGAACGGCGCCCGGTCATCGTCTTGAGCAACAACGATGGTTGTGCCGTGGCCCGCACCGCGGAGGCGAAGGCGCTCGGGATCAAGATGGGGCACCCTTACTTCCAGATCAAAGAGCTCTGCGAATTGAACGGTGTCGCGGCGCTGTCCTCGAACTACGCCTTGTACGGCGACATGAGCCGGCGCATGAACGATATCTACGGCCGCTTCTCGCCCGCCACGGAAGTCTACTCCATCGACGAGACCTTCTTGGACGTGGATGACATTCCGGTCGCCAAGAGAGCCCAATGGGCCAGCGATCTACGCTCAACCACCAAACAGTGGACGGGCATTCCGACATGCGTCGGGATCGGACCGACGAAGACCCTGGCCAAGCTTGCGAACAAGTCCGCCAAGACGCTTTCTTCCGGCGTGCTGGACCTGACGGATCCTCGCGAGCAGCAACGGGTCATGGCCGACTTCCCGGTCGGCGACGTGTGGGGGATCGGTCGGGCCAGCCTAGCCAAGCTTGCAACCGAAGGTATCGAGTTCGCCGGACAGCTGCGCGACCTGGAGCCCAAGCGCGCGCGGGCACTTATGACCGTGGTCGGGGAGAAGATCGTCCACGAGCTGAATGGTCGGCCATGCATGGAGTTGGAGTCGGTAGCGCCGCAGCGGCAGGGTTGCGCCGTTACCCGTAGCTTCGGCCAGCGGGTAACCACCAAACCGGCCATGGAGCAGGCCGTCGCGGGTTATGCCGCCAGGTTGGGCGAGAAGCTCCGCCAACATGGATTGGCGACGAACCATGTGACGGTGTTCATGCATACCAGTCAGTTCGCGGACGGCGAGCCGCGGCGCAACGTCAGCATGACCATCGACCTGCCCGAGGCTACCAACGATACGATGGCTTTGATCCGTGCCGCCAAGCGCGCGGTGGATGGCCTTTGGAAGTCCGGTTTCCGGTATTCCAAGGCGGGCATCATCACGCAGGACCTCGTCCCGCCGGAATTGTCCCAGCGGTCCCTATTCGACAATCTCGACCACGCCAAGGCAGCGAAGGTCATGGCGGCGATGGACAAGGCCAATCTGAGATGGGGGCGCGCAACCGTGGTGCCGGCGGCGGTCGGCTTGGCGAGCCAATCCGCTTTCTCAACGAAGTTCGAAAAGCGTTCGCCCCGCTACACGACGCGATGGGACGAGCTGCCTCTATGCCATTGATGGTCGCGGCGCTTGCGCCATCCCGGCCAGGCTCGGATAGTGAGCCGTCGATTCAACCGAGCGGACGCAGGGATACCACATGACCGATTTCTTCATCAGCTAACTAGGGCAGCACGCCTGGCCAACGATCAAGTCGGCCGGAGAGACATCTTTGAAAAGACTGAATTAATTTAAACGATCGCCGATTGCCTGCATCTGCTCGATCTCGCGACGCTGCGCTTCGATGATCTCGCCGCACAAGGCTACCAGTTCGGCGTCCTCGAGGTCCGCTTCGCGGCACATGAGGATGGCCCCGGAATGGTGCGGGATCATGCTGTCGACGAACTGGCGGTCGTCGATGAGGGCCTGGGCTCGCGTGCCCCAAAACGACAGCACCGTCAGCAAGATTAACGCGACGTAGAGGACGACGTTCATGCGCTTGTTCGGGAACATGCCGGGCATGGTGGCCAGCATGAAGATGCCCATGGGCGCCCACATGGTGACGGCCATGTAGAACATGTTGAGGTTGTTCCGGTAGTCGTGCCAGCCGTCGATCATGGAGAACATGACGACGTACATGACGATCAGGCCCAGGACCATGTTGATCCAGAACATCAAGTAGGGCCGCCCGTGTCCGCTATGGCCGGGCGACATTGATCGGTTGTCGTGGGCTTCGTGCCCGTGGTGCGCGTGGTCGGTCATGTCGTTCTCCTCAGTGTCCGATGCCCATGGCCATGCCGGCGGGCTTGAGCAGCATCCAGACGGCCATGGCGACCATCATCAAGTTCTCGGTCAGAGACACGAAGCCGAGCGGCACCTTGCTGTCGCCTCCGACGCATGCGCACTTGAGTTCGCGCTTGTCGATATAGACCGCCTTGAACACCGAGGCGGCGCCGACCGTGCCGATGAAGAGCGCGACAGGGATCGAGACGAACATGAGGGCGCCCGACACCATCAACACGCCGGCCAGGCCTTCGGCATAGGCGTAGATATAGGCGTACGGAACCCAGCGCTTGGCCAGGAGGTCGTAGTTGAGAAACATGGTGGCGAAGGCGTCGACGTCCTTGAGCTTCTGGAGCGCCAGGAGACACATGGCGAAGGCGACGAACCATTCGGCCGCAGCGACGGTCAGGAGCTGGTCGTAGACGGCCCAACTGGTCGCCAGGGCCATGGCGGCAGCCATGGCGAACAGGGCGATGACCGGCGTGTAGGTCACGGCGTCCTTGTCCTTGACCTTGAGGCCGAAGTAGCGCCGCAGGTCGTCGTAACCCCCTACCCGTTTGCCGTCGATGAAGGTCTGGGGCGTGGTCTTGACGTTGTGCTCGGCCTTGAAGGCTTCGGTCTGCTCACGGTTCTCCAGGTGATGGTCCTCGACCTCGAACCCCTTGCGCTTGAGCAGGTCGAGCGCCTTCAGGCCATAGGGACACGTATGCTCCGGGGTGACCATCCTATGGAGGACGGCAGTCTTGGCGGTGGTCATGCGCACTGTCCTTTCAGCGCTTGGAGCGGGCGATCAGGTCGACCAGCTCTTCGAATTTCTTGGTCTGAGCACCGGCATCGCCCGAAGCGATGGCTTCGGCGACGCAGGAGCGGGCATGCTGCTTGAGGATCTCATCTTCGGCCTTGGCCAAGGCCGACTTGATCGCCTGCAGCTGATTGAGGATGTCGATGCAGTATGCCTGCTCTTCGACCATGCGGGAGACGCCGTTCACCTGCCCCGCGATACGGTTGAGCCGGTTGCGGATCGCCAATGTTTCGCCGTCGCACATATAAATATCCAAATACCCTATGGGGGTATAATGGGTATTGTCCTACCGGGGTTCCAGAGGCGTCGTGCAATTCGAGGAAGCCTCGTCGCCGCTATCATCTCGTTCCTCCGCCTTCGTCGATCGGCTTGATCGTCAACGCCCGACGGTTTCGAGTTCCGGCGGTCGTCACCCTTGCATTCCGTCTTTCGGCCGCCACAATGTCGCGGTCAAAGCGGGTATCGGGAGATTCGCTTGCATCTGGTCCTCAGGTTCGTCAACGCCCTGGCCTTGGTCGCCGTGCTGGTTCTCAGCGCGGTGCCGGCTCATGCGCACGACCTGCACCACGGATTGCAGGCAAACGACGCCGTGACCGACATGGCCGCTGCCGGCCACGATCATCCCGCCGGTCCTGAACAAGGCCACCAGCACGACGACCCAGCCGTCCATTGCGGGGCACCCCTGCTCGCGGTCGAGCCGCTAGCGATCGGCTGCACCTTCCGGGTGTCCAGCATCGCCTATGACGGCATCGATTCCCCGGCCTTCGCCGACCCGTTGCACGAAGACCTGCGACCTCCACGCGCCTGAGCTCGTATCGCCGCCGTCCCATGACGGCATCGAGCAACGTGGAAATCGAAGAAAATGTCGAAGACGAAATATCCGTGGCCTTTGGCCTGCGGTCTTGTCCTGGCGAGCGCCGTCGCGGTGCTTGGACATGGAGGCGCCACCGGGATCGTGGGTGAGCGCATGATGGGCATGATGATGCTCAGCGAACAGATGAAGGTGCTTGCGCCTCTGGCCGGAGGCGCGTCGGTTCAGCCGGAGGTGATCCGCGAGGCCGCCGCAATGATCGCGATGCACGGCGGCCCCGCCATGACCGATCTTTTTCCGGAAGGAAGCCTCGAAGCACCGACCGAGGCGACCCCCGAGATCTGGGCGAGATGGCAGGAGTTCTCCGGCCTCGCCGACCGGCTCGCCGTGCTCGGGGAAGAACTCCGCACTACGGCCGACGCCCCGCCCGCCGCGACCGCGGTCAGTGAGCCTTCCCCGCCTCCGTTGTCGGAGTGGGACAGGATGAGCTTCGCATCGCTCATGGGAATCCCGACCCCAAGTCTGCAGTCGGTGGATTTGGTCGAGACCGGCTCGGTTTCGGAGCGCCCTCAGGTCCGAACGGCCGCCGCGGTCTATGACGACATATCGCGAACGTGCGCATCCTGCCACGGCGCGTTCAGGAAATGACCATAAGGCGGCTCGCTTCCCTCATGGTCGCAACCCTCGTCCTCGCCAGCATCGGCGTGATCGCGGTCGAGGTCTGGCCGATCTCCCCTGCCCGCCCGGTCACGTCGCCCTCCGGCGACGCGAAACGTGGCGCCTATCTGGCCCGGCTCTCCGGTTGCATTACCTGCCATACCCAAGCCGGTGCCACGCCGCTGTCGGGCGGCGCCGCGTTGGTGTCGCGCTTCGGATCGTTCTATGCGCCCAATATCACCGCCGATCCCGACGAGGGCATCGGAAACTGGAGCTTCGAGCAGTTCGCCCGAGCCGTCCGCGAAGGGGTCTCGCCTGCCGGCGATCCCTACTATCCGGCATTCCCCTACGAGTTCTACGCCACCCTCACCGACCAGGACGTGGCAGACCTCTGGTCGGCGATCGCGGCGGCGCCCGCCGACACCACCCCGTCGCGCCCCCACGACGTCGGCTTTCCATTCAACGTGCGTGGCGGCATCAAGCTGTGGCGGACATTCTTCGAGAAGCCTGTAGCCTATGAGCCAGATCCCACCCGAACGTCGCAATGGAACCGGGGGCGCTACCTGGTCTGGGGGCCGGCGCACTGCGCCGCATGCCACGCGCCTCGGAGCGCCATGGGCGGGCTACCGGAATCCCAGGAGCTGACCGGCGATCCCGCGATGCAGGACGGCGACGCCGCCCCACCGCTGACGGCTCGCGATCTCACTGCCCGTGGCTACACCAAGGCAGCGCTGGTCGACGCGTTGAGAACCGGGGTGACGCCGGACGGCGACGTGTTCGGCGGCTCGATGGCGGAGGTCGTCCACGGCAGCACCAAGTACCTGCTGACGACGCACCTGGAAGATATAGCCACCTACCTGCTCGACCTAGGACAGGAAAGGAGTGCGCAATGAGGATGTTTGTTGGAACGTCGGCCTCCTGGCGGGGTTTAGCGGGCATGGTTCGAAGCTCGACATTGCTTGCCCTGCGGATGCGCGTGCGGTTGGTGCTGATGGTGATGGTGGCGGTTGCCGCCAGCATGACGCTGCACCACGGCGCCATGGCTTCGGGTCCGGTACTGTCGACATCCCACGCTTCCCATGAACATCACCATGGCGATGATTGCCATGGCGACTGCTCCGGCGGCGTCCACTCGATGCCGATGTGCTGCGGCATGGGTCTATGTCTTTCCGGGCTTCCGGTATCGCCACAGGCTTCGCTGCGGATGGCACCGGTTTCGGTGAAAGTGCCGGAGCCCGACATGACCGATCCGCGATGGCCGATCGACCGGATCGATCGTCCGCCCAAGCCACTCCTCGATCGTGCCTGACCTTTCTCAATCCATCGATCAAGGAAATCGAAAATGAACCTCTTCAAGACCTCGCTTCTCGTCTCGACCTTCATCGTCGCCGCCGCGGCTCCGGCTTTCGCCCAGGACGCCATGGCGGGCCATGACATGTCCGCCATGGGCGGCGCCGAAAACTCGGTCGAGCTGCCCGAGATCTGCAAGTCGGCCAAAGGCATGGCCGGCGACATGGCCATGGGCATGGACCACGAGATGGACCAGGCCCACATGGACCTGATGGCCGGCATGGACGAGACCAACAAGCAGATGATGGACGCCATGATGATCGAGGACATCGATGTGGCATTCGTCTGCGCGATGATCCCGCACCACCAGGGCGCCATCAACATGGCCAAGGCCGAGCTCGCCCATGGCGACAACCAGTGGGCCAAGGACATGGCGCAGAAGGTGATCGACGCCCAGGAGCAAGAAATCGCCGACATGATCGCCTGGCTCGAAGGCGAAGGCGCCGACGAGTAGTCCGACGATCGGGGGACGCGCCATGGCGCGTTCCCCACCCCCTTCAGCTTCCCGAAATCATTGACTGTTAAGGTTCAACGCGGGAGACGATCTTGCTGAACGACCTCAAAATCCTTGCGACCGATTTCATGCACCTCAGCCGGGATGCACTGCACATCCATCTCGGCCTTGCCATCTACGTGATCGCGATCCTCGTCTTCAGGCGCGGTCCGGCAAGCATCCTGCCATGGTTGGCGGTGTTGGGGTTCGAACTGGTCAACGAGGCTCTCGACCTGTTCCACGAAGTCGACCTCAGCGGCGCGATCGTCGACGTGGTCAATACCATGTTCTGGCCGACCGTCGCCCTGGTCGTGGCGCGGCTGCATCTTCGCCATCGGCGGTCGAGCACGGTCGGTCGCACCGATACGCCCTGAACTATTGCGACCGCTGCGCCTGTGACTCGCGCTCCCGATCCGGCCAGGTGCTCTTGATGTAGTCGAGCACGGCGCGGATCTCGTCGTCGGTCATGGTCGAGCCGAAGGCCGGCATGTCCGTCTCGTAACCGGGCGCGATGACCGCCAAGCCTTCCTTGACGATCCGGAACAATTGCTCGTCCGAATGATGCCAGGTGTGCCCGGTCTCGTCGTGCGGCGGCGCCGGCAGCCTGCCGTTGGGAAGCCGGACCATCCAGTCCGGCTGTCCCTCGAGTTCGACGCCGTGGCAGCTGGAGCAGTTATCCAGATAGAGGGCTTCTCCATCATGCCCCGCGCCTGTCGCCGCGGTTCCGGTCAGCATCGCCACCAGGATCGCTGCGCAACGTGTAAGGCGCATCAGCGGCCCTGGACTGCACCGGTATAACCGGCTTCACCGATGGCGGTCGCGAACGCCTCGGCAGTCTTATCGCTGCGGATCTCGACGGCGCGGTTGGCAACGTCGATCTTGACGTCGGCCTGACCGTCCACCGATTTGATCGCCTTCTCCACCGTCGCCGCGCAATGGCCGCAGGTCATGTCTTCGACTTTGAAACTGTGCATGGGAATTCCTCTTCGAAAACTCGATCATGAGGGTTCCCACGGTGGCAAGGTCAAGGGCAATCCCGGCTTGACTAGAATTCTCCATATCGGTAATTCTGGATATATGGAATCAAATGACGCCATCGAAGTGTTCGCCGCCTTGTCCCAGGCCACCCGGCTCGACACGTTCAAATTGCTGATGCAGAACGAACCGGAAGGACTGCCTGCCGGCGAGATCGCGCGCTGTCTCGGAGTGCCTCAGAACACCATGTCCTCGCACCTCGCCATCCTTGCCCGCGCCGGATTGATCGCGTCGGAGCGCCATAGCCGTTCCATCGTCTACCGCGCCGTCGTCGACCGAGTACGCGAGATCGCGAGCTTCCTCGTACAGGACTGCTGCGGCGGGCGCCCGGAACTCTGCGAGCCACTCGTTGCCGAATTCACCCCATGCTGCAACGCCCCGCTGGAGACAAGGAATGTCTGCTGATCGCGTCTACAACGTCCTGTTTCTGTGCACGGGCAACTCGGCACGCTCCATAATGGGCGAGGCGATCCTCAACCATGTCGGCGAAGGTCGTTTTCGCGCATTCTCAGCCGGTTCGACACCCAAAGGAGCGGTGCACCCGCTCACGCTGGACACCTTGGGCAAAGCCGGCATTTCAATTGATGGACTGCGCTCCAAGGCATGGGACGAGTTTGCTGCCCCTGGGTCGCGCGGAATGGATTTCATCTTCACGGTCTGCGACAACGCCGCCGGAGAAGCTTGCCCGATATGGGACGGACAACCGATGACCGCCCACTGGGGCATCGAGGATCCGGCTGCTGTCGAGGGATCCGAATTCAAGCAGCGCGCGGCCTTCGAGGATGCCATGCGGTTCCTTCGCAACAGGATCGGCGCCTTCATCAACCTGCCGCTCGCCACCATCGACCGAATGGCCTTGAACTCGAAGCTCGAGGGCATCGGCGCGATGGACGGCACCACCACTAGATCGTCGAACGTAGCATGATCCGTTCGTTGCCGATCCCAGGCAGTGACGGGAACTTCGTTGCGGCCCTTTCCAGCGCAAAGCTTCCGGTCGACGATGTCGGCGAGGCTGGACGGTCGTTCTTCCGGTTCGAGAAGGACGGGTGCCTCCTCGGCTATGGCGGTTTCGAACTCTACGACAGGGATGCCCTGCTACGGTCCATAGTCGTGCCCGAGGAGAGCCGTGGAGCCGGCGCAGGCCGCATGGTTGCAGAGGGGATGCTTCGTGAGATCGGCAACGCCGGCGGCAAGCGGGTCTACCTGTTGACCACGTCTGCTGCGACGTTCTTCGAGCATCTCGGCTTCGTCCTGACCGATCGTGCGGATGCTCCGGCAACGATCCTCGGCACCCGGCAGGCCTCCTCCATCTGCTCCAGCGCCACTCTGCTTTCACGCGACGTCTAGGTCTGCCATGTCCATCTTCGAACGCTACCTGACCCTGTGGGTCGCCATCTGCATCGTCGTCGGCGTCGCCGCCGGTCACTTTTTCCCCGGCGTCTTCCAGAGCATTGGAAGTCTCGAGTTCGCTCAAGTGAACCTACCGATGGCGGTGCTCATCTGGCTGATGATCATCCCGATGCTGGTCCGCATCGACTTCATGAGCCTGAGCCAGGTGGGAGCCTATTGGCGGGGCATCGGCGTCACGGTGTTCATCAACTGGGCTATCAAACCCTTCTCTATGGCGCTCTTGGGGTGGCTCTTCATCGGTTGGCTGTTCCGCCCCTTGCTCCCCGAAGCCCAGATCGACAGCTACATCGCCGGCCTGATCATTCTTGCCGCGGCTCCGTGCACGGCAATGGTATTCGTCTGGTCGAACCTGGTGCGGGGCGAGCCGCACTTCACCCTGAGCCAGGTGGCCTTGAACGACGCAATCATGGTCGTCGCCTTCGCGCCCATCGTCGGGCTGCTGCTGGGCCTTTCGGCCATCACCGTTCCCTGGGACACGCTGCTGCTGTCGGTCGGCCTCTATATCCTCGTTCCGGTGATCGCGGCGCAGGTCTATCGCCGCTGGCTGCTATCCCATGGCGGCATCGACGCAATGAACCGCGTGCTGGCAGTCCTGCAGCCCATATCGATCGCCTCGCTGCTGGTGACGCTGGTGATGCTTTTCGGCTTCCAGGGCGAGCAGATCATCGCCCAGCCCACGGTCATCCTGCTCCTGGCCGTGCCGATCCTCATCCAAGTCTACTTCAATTCCGGCCTCGCCTATCTCCTGAACAGGGTTTCGGGAGAGCAGCACTGCGTCGCCGGACCTTCGGCACTGATCGGGGCATCCAACTTCTTCGAGCTCGCCGTTGCCGCCGCCATCGCCCTCTTCGGCTTCAACTCCGGTGCCGCGCTGGCCACCGTCGTCGGCGTGCTGGTGGAAGTGCCGGTCATGCTGTCGGTGGTCTGGATCGTGAACCGAACCAAGGGCTGGTACGACAAGGGTGACGCCGTGCGCCGAAACACCGAAGCTAGGGCAACGCCATGACCGTCATCATCTACCACAACCCCGACTGCGGCACCTCGCGCAACACGCTGGCCATGATCCGGCAATCGGGGGTCGAGCCGACCATCGTCGAATACCTCAAAACCCCACCGAGCCGGGATCGGATCGCCAAGCTGGTGCGAAGCGCCGGCATCTCGCTTCGCGCGGCCCTAAGGCAAAAGGAAACACCCTTCACCGAACTCGGTCTGGCCGATGTTTCCCTGTCCGACGAGGCGCTGCTCGACGCCATCGGCACCTATCCGATCCTGTTGAACCGGCCCTTCGTCGTGACGCCGATCGGCACCCGACTATGTCGGCCGTCCGAGGTGGTGCTCGACATCCTCGAGAACCCCGACATCGGACCTTTCACCAAGGAAGACGGCGAGGTCGTCATCGATGCCGAGGGTAAGCGTATTGTCTGATCTGCCCAATGTCGTGGGTGATGTTTTCGAGACCCCGGATTTCGCTCGTTTGACCCCACCTGTCCTCGATCACAAGCCGCGCATCCTGATGCTCTACGGCTCGTTGCGCGACCGGTCGTATTCGCGCTTCCTGACCTTCGAGGCGCAAAGGTTGCTCGAGGCCTTCGGCGCCGAAGTCCGGATCTATCACGCCAACGGCCTGCCGCTGCCGAACGACGCCCCCGACACCCACCCCAAGGTTCAAGAGCTGCGCGAAGCCATGCTTTGGTCAGAGGGCCAAGTGTGGACCTCGCCAGAACGACACGGCGCCATGTCCGCGGTCTTAAAATCCCAGATCGACTGGATACCCTTACCCGGCGGCGCGATCAGACCGACCCAGGGTCGAACCCTGGCAGTCATGCAAGTCTCAGGCGGATCGCAGTCGTTCAATGCGGTAAACCAGATGCGCATCCTTGGTCGCTGGATGCGCATGGTCACCATCCCGAACCAGAGCTCGGTGGCCAAGGCGTTTCAGGAGTTCGACGAAGCCGGGCGGATGAAGCCGTCCAGCTATTACGATCGCGTGGTCGACGTCATGGAAGAGTTGGTGAAGTTCACGCTCGTCAACCGTGGTATCGCCAGCTGCCTCACCAGCCGTTACAGCGAGCGCAAGGAAGGTATCGCCAAGCTTGACGCGAGCGTCGCGTCGAGAGCGAGTTAGCTATCGATAGCGGTCAAACACGGCATCGGCAGACCTTCGCAGCAGTCGATGCCGTGTCGGCCCCTCCCATGCCGTACCCAAGCGCCTGGACCTTCGAGACGATCGCGGTTGCGTCAAAGCCTTCGCCGGATCTAACGGTCATGGTGCCGCCCGATAGCGACACGCCGACATAAGCAACGCCGGGCAGGCGATTGACCGCGTTCTCGATGACAATGACGCAGTCCTCGCACCCCATCCCGGAAACCGAATAGGTTGCCCGGGCCGGTCATGCTTCGAAGGTAACCTTCCCGGCCATGTCGAACTCGTAGACGTCGTCGCGGAAACTGACTACGCCATTCCGGTTCGCCCAGGCAGAAATGTAGGTCGTGTGGATCTCGGGCGGACTCTGGACGTCGACATCGGTACGCTCGCCGTTGGCGAAGACGTTGCCGATCTCCGTCGGCCCCCAGGCGGCGTTGTCGCGCAGGACCCAGCCGACGAAATCCTGCACCTGATCCACGCGCACGCAGCCCGAGGAATAGAAACGCGCATTGTCGCCGAACAAGCCCTTGGTCGGAGTGTCGTGCAGATACACCGCATGCGGATTGTGGAAGTTGATCTTGACGTTCCCCATCGAGTTGAGCGGTCCGGGATCCTGCCGGAAGCGATAGTTCACGGCTTCCTCGGTCTGCCAGTTGATCGAGCTGGGCTGGATCTCCTGGCCGTTGCCGTCGAGTATCCTGATCTTCTGCTCGGTGAGATAGTTCGGGTTCTCGTTCATGTACTTGATGAGATCGCGGCGGATGATCGAGACCGGCACGTTCCAGTACGGGTTGAAGTTGATCTGATGTATTCGGCTCTTGAGGATCGGCGTCTGCCGGTCGATGCGACCGACCACTGCCGTATGCCGCTTTACCACCATGCCGTTCTCAACCGTCTCGATGAAGGCGGCTGGAATGTTGACGACCACGTAGCGGTTCGCCAGCGCCGGCGCCATGTTCTGGACGCGCAGAAGATTGAGGCGCAGTTGGTGGAGGCGGGTTTCCGCCGGAACGTTGAGGGTGTACCAGGTGGCCTCGTCGACCTGCCCGGTGACCTGCAGGCCGTGCCGGGCCTGGAAGTGTCTCAACGCGGCATCGGTCGCCGCATCGAAGGTGCCGTCGACGTTCTCTACCATGGGCATGTCGGACGAGGACAGCAGCCGACGCTTGAGCTGCACCACTCCTTCGCGGGCCATCCCCATGCTCAGCCCGTAAGTCTCCTGAGGCACCTGCTCCCACCCGCCAGCGTTGACGAAGGGTTCGTACTGGCCGATCGCCAGCTGAAGGTTGTTGGCGGTGTCGTAGCTGAGGATGGGTTCGACCGTGTCGATCGACGCAATCGCCGCGGCGCTGTTGGCCTCCCGCTCGGCGTCGGTCAACGACTGGTTCCGGTTCATCATGTCCCAGAGCGACTGCGCCCGGGCGGGTTGCATCATAGGCAACGTAAGGGCTGCGCTCATGGGCAGCAGTCGAAGGAAATCACGTCTCTTCATCGTTCTGATCCTTGAAAGGCATGGCGGGCCGACCGACCGCGAGGCGGCGGGAACGGCATCGTCTTGGTCGAGGATCAGGCTAGGCGGGGCGGTCGGAAATGCTTCGAAAAGAGATCGAGGGAGGTCGAGACGTCGTCGGAAACCGACCCGGCGATCGGCGCTGCAACGGCCTCGAAGGCCGCGGTGAAATCCGGCGCCGGAATACCGAACGCCAAAGTGCAGCAGCTCGGGGCATGCAGTGGGTGGCTTACGTCGTGTTCCGAGGTAATCTCGCTCGCATGTGCGTGCGCAGGATCCTCGGCAAGGCCGAACGCCGCCGCCTGATGCACCGACATCATCAGTGCGATCACGCCGAACAAGACGGGCAGCAAAAGCCTATGGCGCAGCTCGTAGATCATCCATCATCCAAGGGGGAGGTCCGCATTGGAACACATCGTCCTTAGCCTAAGGTTAAATTTTTGACGGTATTGCGTCGCGAGGTGGCCTTGGCACCAACAGTGCGGCCGGGGGTGGTTCCGGTGGCCGAATTCGACATCGGTAACGCACGTCGGCACTCGACCCATTTTCGCTCACTGGCTGCGAGCTTTTGTGTCCAAGGAAGCCGTCATCTCCACGGCACGGTGTCAGTTTCTGGCTGCAGCAGCATTGCCAAGCACCGGCATCGTCCGCATGTAGAAAAGTGAGGCGACAAGCTCGACAACCGTTTGAGCGACGATCACAGCAGGCAGAAGTGGCACGGCTCCTGGCACCGCGAACGCGAGAGGCAGGACCACAAGCGAATTGCGTGTGCCCGCGCTGAAGGCGACTGCCCGCATTTCGGGAGCGGTAAGACGCGCGGTGCGGGCGATACCCCATCCGATGACGGGTGCTCCCACCGCGAATGCGGCATAGATCGGTAGAACCAGAAGCGCGCTGTCGACCGCCAACCCAAGTTGCGGGACGACCGATGCGAACACCAGAAACAGGACGAGTGCCGTGGCAGGAACTTGCAGGACATCGAGAGCGGTCAGCGTCGACTCCACATACGACCGACGTGCTGCCACGAACTGCACGGCAGCCGCCAGCGCCAAGGGCACTACGATCAGCCACACGAAAGCATGCACGAAGGGTTCGAGCCGAACGAGACTGGAGGCTTCATCATCAACGAACAAACCGAGGTACACAGGTAGTAGTGCCATCTGGAGAAGGAGAAGTATCGGCGTTGAGGCGAGCAGCGAACGCGCGTCCGCTCGCCCGACATGGGAAAACGTCACGACATAATCGATGCAAGGCGTGAGTAGCACCATCAGGACGCCGAGACGCACCATCGGATCGGCGGGCGCAAACTGGACGAGGGCAAGCACAAACATCGGAAGGGCGACGAAGTTCGCGACCAGAAGAGCGGTGAGGAAACGTACGCGCAAGAGGGCGCGCCCGAGATCAGCAAGAGGAACCTGAAGAAAGGTGGCGAACAGCATCAGCGCCAGAGCCGGCTCGATTACAACGGCGAGACCGGCAGTCGGCAAGGCCACGGACGACGCAATCGCCGCGAAAATGGCGACAAAGTAGATTGCGACCTGATGCGCTTCCATGGTCTTGCGGACGTTCATGCGGCAACGTTCCAAGTTGAGAATGTCCGCTGCTTACCAGACGCGCGTCAAAGTCGACAGGCCGACATCCCATCCATGTCGGACAAACGCTCGATAAGGATGGTGCGGCTGTCCCATCTGTACCGACGCTTCGGCAAGACTTGATGTCCGCGGCTACCCGGACGACAATCTCGATGTCCTCGGGGGCTTCGGAATGGTCAAGATCAACGTGGACTGGTGGGAGCACCTGACGCCAAAACCCATGCACCGCCGGCTGCGGGAGGTGGAGCGTGTGCTCGGCCAATGGTGCGAAACACCCTACGGGAGGCACTGGCTCGGTAGCGCGATGACCGAGCACGGCGTCATCAGGGTAAAGCCGGGCCAGCCGATCCCCGTTGTGCAGATCATCGCCTTGGGCGATCGCCCCATGTTCGTGGCACCCCAGATGAAGGTGCGCGAGGGGCACAGGACTATCGGGCCGGAACATTTCGGTTCGGGCAAGGCGCTTGCCGACGGAGAACTCGCCATCGAGCCTTCGATCCAGGTCGACGTCGTAACAGACCCCGCTCAGTTGGAGGCTGCCGAGCGCACCGCCGAGCGGATCGGCGCCGGTCAGAGGCCCAATTCAAATCCAAATATCCCCGGCCTCAAGGTGCCATCCCTGTTGTTCTCGGCCCCGGCGAAGATGCTGCTCATACCCAAGACATGGGTGAAGAAGTCATACGTGCTCTACCAACATATCTTCGGGAACGGCGCCTCCTATCCCATCGACGGCTTCTTCTATGTCGGCGTCACCACGCGCAGCTGGCAGAAGAGGTGGTCCGAGCACCGGCGCCAGATCGAGACCGGAAGCCCGCTGCTGTTCCACCGGAAATTTCGCGAGGAGATGGACGCGGGCCGCATCACCTACGTGCACCACAAGGTCATGGGCATTACCGACGACGTCGAAGTACTCTACGACACCGAGGAATATCTGGTGAAGGGCCACTGGCACGACGACCGCAGGCTGAACATGATCCCCGGAGGGAAGTCCGGATTGAAGTATCTGCGTGAGCATGGGCTCCTGGCGCCGCGGGTCGTTCCTTCGCCCGACGAGCGCGACGTCCTGTTGGAAAAGTGGCTTCGCGAAAATCCTCGGCGCGGACTTCCGGCACCATGGGTGTCCGAAAGGTGGAAGGACGACGAGTGGGCGGTCGCGCAGATCTGCGGCCGAGACGGCAGGCTATCCGTCGAACAGGTGCGCGCCATACGGCGCCTGGCCGACGAGCACCCCCCCGATCTGATCGCGGAGCGCATCGGAGCACTCAACAAGGAACAGGTCCAGCGGGTGATCGACGGCCAAACCTACACCAGGGTAAACTGATGCATATCCATTTCTCCCCTCAGACGATCGGGGCACTGGCGCAGGTCATCTCCGGTGGCGATGGCACCGACCGCATCGGCATCTACCGGTCCGGCTCGAAGCTCGAATCGTTCATGCGCGGTTGCAATGTCAGCATGCGGGTGGGCAGCGGCTCGCGCCTGCCTACGCTGGTCGATGCGATCGAGGACGCGAACCGCTCAGAGGACCAGACGATCCTCCGGAACATCGCCGAGCAGGCCGCCGACCCGAGGGACTTCCTCGATGAACCCGAGCGTCAGCAAGCGGTGGTAGACTACCTCAATGCGCGCCTGCGCTACGACGGGCTCGAACTGCAGATCGTGGGAGGCAAGGCACGCCTGCTGCAGGCCGGGCAGTCCGCGGCGGTCATCGACGCCCTTGTCGCGACGGTGGCCGTGATCGATTTCGACACGGTCAACCACGATCTCGAACGGGCTTTGGCGAACGCGGACGCGGATCCCGAGGACGCCGTCACCGCCGCCTGCTCCATCTTGGAAAGCGTCTGCCGATCCATCCTGGTGGAGTTGGGGTTGCCGTTGCCGGCGCACAAGGACATCCAAGGACTTTACAGAGCGGTTCGCGGTCCGTTGGGTCTCGACCCGGCCAAGACCGGCGTGCCGGACCTGGTCGCCGACGACGTGCGCGCCATCCTCGGAGGCTTGAACACCACCATCGGCGGCATCGGTGCCTTGCGGACCCATGGCGGCGACGCCCATGGCCGGGAACGCGGCACCAAAAGGATCATCGACCGGCGCATCGCCAGGCTCGCCATCCATTCCGCCAGCGCCGCCTCGCTGTTCCTGATCGAAACCTGGCAGTTCAGATTTCCGTCGAGGACACTGCATTCGATGGATATGCCCGGGTGACGCTGGGCACTCTCGGCAGCCTGCGACGAATTATGCCTTGCTCCTCCAGCGGCTGGAGATCGTAGGGTCACGGGCATGGAAAACAAGACAATATCGATCGGGATCGATCCCCTCATGCTGATGGCGGCGTGGGGCCTGGCGCTGGTCGCCACGCTCGCCGCCTTGTTCATCGGCGAGGTCATGGGACAGATGCCGTGCACCCTGTGCTGGTACCAACGCATCGCCATGTTCCCGTTGGCGGTCATCCTCGGTGTCGCCGCATACCGAGGCGAACTCGGCGTCTGGCGCCATGGCCTGCCGCTGTCGGTCATCGGGCTGGTCATCGCGGGCTACCACTCGCTCCAGTATGCTGGCCTTCTGCCGACGCCGATCGTCCCTTGCCAGGCGAGTGGCCCGTCTTGTTCCGGCGAAGGCATGGTCGTCATGGGCATGCCCATCCCGTACCTCTCCGCGGCGGCTTTCGCCGGCATCACCCTCCTGCTTTTGCCCCTCACGAGAAAACGCACATGAACAAGCGCCTCCTAGTCATCGGTGTCGCCATTGTCGCCATCGCGGTCTTCGCCGCCGCGGCCTGGCTCTACCGCCCTGCCCCGGCCCCGGACGCCTCCGTGGTCGTGGGGACACTGGAGGAAGCCGGCTACGTCCGTGCGCATTCCCCGGTGATCGGGCCGGCGGAGGCGCCGGTCACCATCACCGAGTTCTTCGACCCTAGTTGCGAGGCATGCCGAGCGTACTACCCGATCGTGAAGCAGATCATGGATCGTCATCCCGACGATGTCCGGCTGGTATTGCGCTACGCCGCCTTCCACGAGGGTTCGGACACCGCGGTCAAGATCATCGAGGCCGCGCGCCTGCAGGACCTTTTCCTTCCGGTGCTCGAAGCGCTTCTGGCGCGTCAGCCGGAATGGGCCGTCCATGGGGCACCGAACCTCGACCTGGCCTGGCAGATCGCGGGAGAAGCGGGGCTAGACGTCGAGCTCGCTCGGCAGGACGTATTGCGGCCCGCGATGGTGGCGGTGCTGAACGCCGATACCGCCGATGTCGAACTGCTCGGCGTGCAGCAGACCCCCACCTTCTTCGTTAACGGCAAATCTCCCGACAGCCCCGACCCCCAGGCCTTGGCAGACCTGGTGGCGAGCGAGGTCGCCGCGGCGGAATGAACGATCGCGTCGACGTCCTGGTGGTCGGCGGAGGGCAAGCAGGTCTTGCCGCATCGTATCGCCTATCCCGGGCCGGAGCGTCGCACATCGTCGTCGATGCCTCCGCCAGGATCGGCGACAGCTGGCGGCGGCGCTATGACAGCCTGACCCTTTTCACCCCTCGCACGCTCAGCGCCCTGCCAGGGCTGTCGCTTCTTGGCGAACCGGAGGGCTATGCGGGCCGAGACGAGTTCGCCGACTATCTCGAGAACTATGCCGAGACATTTTCGCTGCCTGTCCTGACCGGCACCCGGGTCGAGCGCTTGTTCCGCAGGAGCGACGGTGCAGTCGAGGCTGGGCTGGCCGGCGGTGGCGTCATCGTATGCCGATCGGTCGTCGACTGCACCGGCGCGTTCCAGCGACCGTGGGTGCCGCGCATGGCGGACCAGTTCGGCGACGACGTCCTGCAGCTGACGTCGGGTACATATTCCAATCCCGCGGACGTCCCTCCCGGAACCGTGCTGGTGGTCGGGGATGGCGCATCCGGACGCGATATAGCCGTCGATCTCGCGGCGACCCATCGCGTCCTGCTTGCCACCGGCAAGCCGCGCCGCCTGTTCCCGGAAAGGTTTCTGGGGCAGAGCACGTGGACCTGGATGGACCGTCTCGGCCTTTTGTCGGCTACGTCGAATTCTGCGATCGGCAGGATCATGAAAGCCGCCGACCCTTTCCCCGACAGGGGGAGATCGCTGAAGGCGCTGAGAGCGATGGGCATCGACGTCTGGCCTCGACTCGAACACGCCGGCGGTCGTCGGGTCCAGTTCGCGAACCGAACCACCAAGGACGTGGACGCGGTTATCTGGGCGGTGGGCTACAGGGACGACGATGGCTGGCTGGGAGCCGATGGATCAGGTGTCCATCGTCTCGGTCGACCATGGTTGCGCAACCGGGCGTCGGGCCTGGTTCTCGGCGCGGCAAGAGACTCGGAAACCGTCATCGATCGAGTTCTCGCCGAACTTGGTCAGCCGTGACGATAGTCATGGTGATCGGGCGGCGGTTGGCCGGGCCCGAGCAGACGGGCCTCCACCGTCGCGCTGGCTTCGCCGACCGAAACGGTCACCGGGATCGATGCGGTAACCGGTAGACCGATCGCCTCGATGCGCACACCGCGAGGCTGCATGTACAGCTCGGCATGCGGCGGCAGCGACGGAACGAATTCTTGCCCGTCCGATCGCAGCACGCGCGTCGACGAGGCGCCGTCCACCTCGATCCCGATCGGCCCGATACCGGTCGTGGTGGTGTTGTTGACGACAAGGAATATCTCCGTTCCCGCCGGTCCGGTCGATGCCCATGCCTCTTCGATCAACAAACCGTCGACGACGGCCACCGGCAGCTCCTGCGAAACGACAGGGGTCATGCAGGAGACGGAAACCAGAATGGAGATCAAGGCCTGTTTCATGCGCCGACAGTTCCATCCCGACGACGATGCCGCAACACCAAATCCGGCCCTGCGACAACACGCATGCTTTCGTGATCGGCTCGTCGTCCTCGGGCAAACGAAAGGGTAACCATGAACCCCTACCCTGCGACCGACCGAATATCGGATACTCGCATGCTCGCCCGTTTCATCAACGCCACCGCCTTCGCCCTTGCGGTTCTCGTCCTTGCCGGCTGCAGCCAGTTCGTCGGCGACAACCGGCACAACGTTCCCTTGCCGAAGGCTCTGGTCGACCGCATGGCCCAGATAGGCTCTTCGCCGGCGCAGCCCATGATGATCCGCGTCTTCAAGGAGAGTTCGGAGCTCGAGGTCTGGAAGCGGACCGGCTCCGGCCAGTATGCGCTGCTCAAGATTTATCCGATCTGCAAGTGGTCGGGAGCCCTCGGACCCAAGGTCAAGGAAGGGGACTACCAGTCGCCGGAAGGCTTCTACGACGTCACCCCTGCCATGATGAACCCCAAGAGCAGCTACTACCTATCCTTCAACGTCGGCTTCCCGAACAAATTCGACCAGGCATGGGGTCGGACCGGCAGCTATCTCATGATCCATGGGGACTGCCTGTCGGTGGGCTGCTACGCCATGACCGACGACGGGATCAAGGAGATCTACGCCATGGTCAGGGAGAGCTTCAAAGGCGGGAACGGCACCGTTCCGCTCCAGCTCCTGCCGTTCCGGATGACCGAGGCGAACCTCGCCCGGCATGCCGCCAGCCCGCATGCCGGCTTCTGGCGCAACCTCAAGGAGGGCACCGACCTGTTTGACGCCGGCAGGGTGCCGCCGCGGGTCGACGTCTGCGAGAGGCGCTACGTTTTCAATCGAACCAATCCTGGCGATGCGCCGCTGCCATACGATGGCGCCTGCCCTGTGATCTCGTACTCGACCATGGCCGTGCTCTAGTTCCCGCGATCGAGGTTCCACGAACCTGCGAGTTCTACCTGGTGAAGGGCGCTGCAACCGGCTGTTCCTGGCAACCGCCGTGCTCGACGCGTTCGATCGTTTTCGCACTTCGGACCCGATGCCGACTCCGCCTGGTCCAGGATGAAGCGCTGAGCATCGGTTGCCCGAGACCAGCAGGTCGTGGTTCTGACCACCCGTTGGTGCCTTTCATGTTCGGCCCGTACCCTCCGGTGGAAAGAGGTGCGGAAATGAAGGTCGGATACTCCCTGCTGCTGGGCGAATACGTACCTGCGGATCAAGTCCGCTACGGCGACGTCGCGGGCTTCCAGATCGTCTGCCCGTGCTGCAAGGATCCCGTGATCAAGGTCGAGCGTCCGACCCAAACCGAGGTCACCGAATTCCTGTCCCACTACGCGGCCAAGCCGGGTACCGGCGAATGCGAACTCAGGGTGGCCTCGATCACTGCCGAAGCGCGGGCGCAGACCAACCGCGAATCCCGTGGCCAAACGCTCAAGATGTTCATGTCGGTCCTGCGGGATGCCTTGCAGCTGCGCGTGCGCAACGCTCCGGAGATCGAGCACGCCAGCCGCTATGCCGGCGTCGGCCTGGTCGCCGAGCTCATGGCGCATTGCATGGTCCGGGACGAATGGCTGATGGCACAGGAAGTCGACAGGCTCCTCGACATAGTTGTCCGCTCGATCGACACGGACCGCGCCATCGCGGAGACGGGCATGGCCATGTCGTTCCGGCGAAGGCTTGCCAAGGACATCGTCGGCCATCTGCGGGCTCCGCATGCGGGCAAGAGCCGGTTGTCCGCTGCGCGTTATGCGCTCAGCAACATCGCCGCCGGAGGATATGCCGTGAACCCGGACCGGGTCGTGACCACCGACAAACTGGTCGCCGGATTGCGGAAGGTCCTGACCGATGACCCCGATGTCACCATGGGTTGGCTCAAGGACGTGACGGAGGACAGAGAGCCGGCATTGCGGCAATACGAAATCCTGATGGCCACAACAGGCATGGAACTGCTCAGCACCCTCATGCGGCTGCCTGCGCTTGCGATGCTCGCCAACCATCGCGCTGGCCGACATCCACTGCATGGCATCGACGACCTGGATTATTTCCACCCCAGCTCCGAAGTCCTCGGAAGCACGCTGGAAGGCCCGGTGCGAGTTGTCCTGCCTGGCGAGGACGACGAGAGCGGACCGACACCTTGGCGATGATGCCGTCTGCATGGGGACGGCGCGGGCTTCAGTGGTCCGCCAATCGATGATGCAGGCCATCACCGAGTTCGACCCGAACTACCAGTTCACCGAAGCCGTCGGGACGAGAGATATGCGGCCGTACCTCTGGACTTTTTCCATGGCGCTCATGAAGATGGTGCAGGTTCCGATTGAGAGGGGGCGTAGGCCGGCATGGGCGGAAAGCTGACCTATCGCGACGATATCCTGCTCCTTTCCGCCAAGGCACTGGAGCGTTTCGTCCATCGCTGGGTGGCGACGCGGATGATCGACTATATGGATCATTACGAGTTTGGCGATTCCTCGGACATGGGTCGCGACGTCGGCGGCTTCGTCACCGCCGCCAGGCATGAGGGCGAGTGGGACAACTTCCAGTGCAAGAAGCTGGCGAAACCGCTCGACGCGCCGACGTTGTTCGAGGAGGTCGGCAAGATCCTCCACTTCGCGGCCGAAGGCCACTTCACCGCCCCGCGCAAATACTTCTTCGTGGCGCCCAAAGGCTTCAACCGCAGCGCCGAAGAGCTGCTGCATAACCCCGAGCGATTCCGGGCAACCATGCTGGCCGAATGGGACACGCGGTGCGCGCGAAAGATCAGGAGCAACGGCGAGCACGTGCCGATGACGCCGGCACTGCAGCGCCTTATAAAACGGCACCCGTTCCGGAACATCGAAGGCTGGGACGTCGACAAGATGCTGGCATTGCCGGGCATGGACTTGGTCTTGGCGGACACTTTCGGCGACGATCCCGGCCAAGCGCCCGGCGGTTCGGTACCGGTCGGCGTGGCCGACGAGGAAGCCGTCTATGTCGGACAGTTGGTCTCGATCTATTCCGACCATGCCGGCATCCCGTTCGCCGATGCCGACGCGGTGATGGACCACCCCGAACACGGCATGCATCTGGCGATGCAGCGCCGCCGTTACTACGACACGGACGCCTTCCGCCGACATTTCCGCGACAATCTTGATCCGGAGCATCTGCGGCACTTCAACGACGAGGTGCACGCCGGCGTCTTCGAGACATACGCGGCAACCAGCGGGTTCGACCGGCTGACGCAGGTCATGGACCGCGCCGGCCGGCTTGACGTCACCGGAATCTTCGGCCGGCATCGCCGGGCATCGGTGCAGGTGCGACAGGGCACCTGCCACCATCTCGCCAACGAGGGGGTGATGCCATGGAAGAAGCCTTGACCGAGCCCCCTCGCCTCTTCAACGGCAGCGTCGAGACCGGCGTGCGCTCCCTGCTGATCCTCGAGGCTTGCTACCCTGCGACCCTCGACATCGATACCATGTCGCTGTTCGACTATTTCGTGGTGCACACCAAGGACATCGGCGGGCCGGTAAGCTTGCACCCGGCGATCGGATCCCGCGTAGGCGAATACCATGTGCGCCGACGCGTCATCCAGGACGGCTTGAGGCTCATGCGCCGTGCCAGCCTCATCGACGTCGTCGAGGCCGAGGACGGCGTTCGCTTCACCGCGTCAGAAGACGCCCCGGCCTTCGTCAAGCTCATGGGGACCGACTACAACCGCGACCTCTTCGCGCGGTCGAAATGGCTGGCCGAGCAATGGAAATCTTCCGGCGATGAGTTCGTGAGCCGCCTGCGTGCAAGTATCGAGAGATGGAGCCTGGAATTCGGGGAAGAAGGCGGTGCGGCCGATGCCTGAATCGTTGCGCCCGAAACTCAGGCTGGAGCACCTGACTTTCACGGGCGACGGCCTCGAACCGGCGGGCATTGAGTTCGCGGAAGGCCTGACCATCGTCTATGGCGGCTCGAACGCAGGCAAGTCCTATTCCCTCCAGGTCCTCGACTTCATGCTTGGCGGCAGCCCGCCGGACGTCCTGGAGCAAGGTGCCGAATACACCCGGGTGCTGCTCGGCCTCACCCTCGGCGACGGCCGGCAGGTGACGTTGGAGCGGGCGCGCAGGGGAGCCGGTTTCAAGCTATATGAGGGCTTGGCCAAGGACGGCGACGTCAGCGGCCGAGCCTCCGTCCCGCTGGCGGCAGATCACGGCAAGGGCAAGTTCGGCAGCGTCTCGGAAGTGCTTTTGGAGAGCATCGGCATCAAGGACGCCAAGATCGCCGCCACCGAGGCGGCTCAGCTGATCCCTTTCTCCATCCGGCACTTCATGCCCTATATCGCGGTGAACGAAGACCGCATGTTCACCGCGGACAGCCCGACCATCGTCAGCCCGAAGAACGGCCCTACGCTCAACAAGAACGTCTTCCGCTTCATCCTGACCGGCCAGGACGACCGCGACGTCATCGAGGTTCCGAACGAGAAGGCGCTCAAGGCCAGCAACGACGGCAAGGTCGAACTGCTCGAGGAGATGATCGCCGACATCGACGGTCAGATCGCAGAATTCGACACCGGCACGCTCGACCAGGACATCGAGCGGCTCGGCGATCGCCTCGAGGACTTCGGCAACACCTTGGGGGATGTCCAGCAGCGCCTCGACACGGCGAGCCGGGAACGTCGCGGGTTCATGGAGACGTTGGACGCCGACCGCTTCAAGCTCGGTCAGTTGGTGGCCATGAAGGCACGGTTCCTCGAACTGCGGGACACCTACAGCACAGACATCCGCAGGCTCGAGGCGATCGAGGAAGGCGGCTTCCTGCTTCAGCGGTTCGAGAACCAGCCCTGCCCCATGTGCGGGGCCCTGCCCGGCGATCAGCACCTGCCGCACGAACTTGGCGACCTGGACCGTCAGCATGCGGCGGCGCGGGCGGAAATCGCCAAGATCCAGCGCGATATGCGCGGTCTCGAGGCGGCATTGGCCGGTGTCGAAACGGAGCAGGCCGCCTTAAATCTCCGTATCGAGTTCGGTGCGGCGGAGGTGCGAGATCGGGAAGCCGACATCGCTCGGCTCAAGCCCCAGGAAGCGAACACCCGTCGCGATTACCAGACGCTGGCCGAGCGGCTTGCCAAACTGGAAGGCATTTCGGATCTCAGATCGCGACGGGCCGTGCTCCAGGTCAAGCGCGATGCCATTGCCGTAGCGAAGGTCGGCCGGCAGAAGGCCGACGGCTTGATGATCGGCATCGACGGCCCCACCGGCCACAAGTTCGCGCAGGTCGTCAAGGACGTGCTCACCGCCTGGGAATATCCTGGCATCGAAGCGGTGACGTGGGACGAGAGCCGTCAGGACATCGCCATCAACGGCCGGCCGCGCAGCCAGAACGGCAAGGGCGTGAAGGCGGTGTTCCATTCCGCTTTCGCAGTCGCCGTGATGATTTACTGCCGGACCAATCGTTTGCCGCATCCAGGCTTCGTGGTGCTGGATTCGCCTTTGGTCACCTACCGCAAGCCGATCCATTACAAACGTCACGGCGATCTGGAAGCCGACGAGAAGGCGATCGCCAGCACCGCTCTAGACGTGGCCTTCTACAGGCACCTTGCAGGCTTGGGCGAACTCGGCCAGGTCTACGTCATCGAGAACAACGACCCGCCGTCCAAGATGCCGGCAGCGGTCAAGATCGAGCGGTTCTCAGGCGAATCCGGCGATGGCCGGCAGGGCTTGTTCCCTGTTCGCCAAAAATCATGAGAAGATGCAGGGATCCGTCATGGCCGATTTCGACAAGGCGACCGCCGAGCTTCCGATCCTGCGGGACTTCATCGACTTCGTGAACAAACAATCCGCCGTCTACATGGACAGCCTCGCGGGGTTCGAGGGCAATACGGTCCGGATCGGGCGGCAGGTGCACCGGGTTACCCGCCCGGACCATATCGAGACAAAGAACGGCGAGAACGTCGTGGTCTGGACCAGTGCCGAGGATCCGAGCCAGCCGGACGTCATCCTCTCGACCATTCGTCGGGCCACCGACTATCTGGACGACAATTCCCACGGCGGCTTCAACGAGCAACAGCTCTGCGCGTCAATCATCGTCTTCATTTTCGCCTACTGGGACGAGGAGGTACGGCCCGCGATAGCCCGCGTCAGGGGGGTAGAGCCGAACTCGATCCGCATCGATGCCATGGGCGATCTACGCATACTCAGAAATGCCATCATCCATGCCGGAGGCATGGTTGCCGCCAGCGAACACGCCAAACTGAAAAAGATGGCTGATCTTCCTATGCCGGATAAAAGGTTGGTCTTGAGCCATGATCAGATGCACCGACTGCTCGTACTGGTGAAACAGGCGATCGGCGAAATCATTATGCACTACACGGGTGCGCTTCCCGGGGCGCCGACGGCCGAAAAGATCGTCGATGTCGCCATTCAGAACGCCGGCCCTCGAACGGGAACGGGTCCCAAAGACCGAACATCCTCAGGGATGTAAGACAAGATCGAATTTTCGCCGTGGAGGTGAGTCAGGCCTTGCTCTGGTATAGCCGTTCGACCGTGTCGAAGGCTAGCTCTGGGGCGCGTGCTAGGAAATAGACCCAGAGCCTTCAGCCGGGTTCTTCTTAGGAACGGCAATCCCGTATTTTGCGACCCTTCGAGCGTTTATGGGCGACTCCGAACCTATTTTCTTCAACGCCTCCTTGGCCCGGCCCATGATCGCAGTCATCGGCGGGCTCGGATTGACCACCTTGGCGAACGTGAATGCCCCGGCCAGAAGTCGTCGCAGCTGAGGGCCTTTGGCTTCTTTGAACATTTTGTAGTACTCGTCCACCGGGACAGCCGCGAGCATTACGAGATCTTCTTCGTTGAACCCATTCCGCAGCCCCTCCAATGCGCTTCGGAAATCGCGCTCGTCCGGAATGGCGTAGAGCTTTTCCGCGAATGCCTCACGCACCTCCGGCTCTGATACATTCTCTTCGAACATGTACTCGTCCAAATTCCAGAAGCTTGCCTCGTCGTCTCTGCCCTGAACGTAGAGATCGAGGAGCTCTTTGGCCTTTTCCGGTCTGCCTAATTCCTTGAAGAGCTTTATGGTGCCGTTGAGATTGGTAGGCGAAATACGCTTGAAGCTCCTTCTGAAAGAGGCCTCGATCGCGGACAAGACATCGTCTTCGTCCTCATCGAATGAGTCGTGATACAGGTCCCAAGCCTTTTCAAAAGAACCATCCTGACGCTCAGCCTCGATCGCAGCGGCGTAGCCGTCAGCATGGCGGTGTAAAGCTTCGACGTCGAAGAATCCGTCTACCGCCGCTCTCATCAGATCAAGGTCGGCCTCGTCAGCATGGCTGAATCTCAGAGCCTCGAGTACCGCGACCCAACCAAGCTCCTCCGTCGTCATCTTCTCGTTGGGGATGTAACGGTTATAGGCACGGACAAAGGTCATCGACGGGGCCGCATCTGGATCAAGATGAGACCACGAGAACAGCGCCATGCTGAGCTTCATGCGCTCGAAAACTTCCGGATCGTACCGCGACAGCAGCTGCCGGAGCTTTCGGAGATTGACGTCGATCTTGTGCATAATGCGGATGTTCTGAAGACCGAGGAGCCGACAGATATCCGCGGTGCTGGCCTCGATTGCAGTCTCTCCGCTCGATGCGATAGCAACGGCTTCATCCACTGTGGGGCTGAACTTCAGCGATACGTCCACGACCTTTTCCAAATAGCGATCGAAAACAGGCTTCTCGGCATCCAGCTTGTCTTCATTCAGCAGCAGCACCACCCGACAGCCCCGCTGCTCTTTCAGCAGGGAAGCCAATCCCAGCACGTCGGCAAGGTCCAAACCTTTCCCTCTACGTTCAAGGTCGTCGAAGCAGATGATCATGTTTCGAACCGAGAGAAAGGAGAGCATGGAGGTGATGCCGGAAGGTACCAGCGTGCGGAGGACGGGAAGCCCCTCCATGAATTTGATCAATGGCCGACCATGCTTTTCGGCCTTATTGAACAAATCCGCGACTGTCGTTTCATCGGGCTGAGGTGCCGCGCCCTCCAGTGGTACCGAGCTTTCGAAGATCGCCGCCTTCAATGCGTCGAGCGAATTGACGCCGAACAGCGATACGAGTGCGTAGCGCTTGAGGCCGTTGGTTCGCTTGGCTGCGTGCTCATCCACCAAGCCCCGCCAAGTATAGGTCTTCCCTACACCCCAAGGCCCTCGGAGGCAGAGCACCGCCGGACTTGTCCCCTTGATGAAGCCATCAATCTCGGTCTTGACGTGTTCGATGCTCATGTTCGTCCCTCGACGACCTTCGGCATTGATGGATAATCGGTGTTGAAGGGCCTAGGCAACTAAGGTGCTCTTGAGTCCTGATGATGCTCGCACTTGCCGTGGTCGGCCAGGATGTCGATGACCTTGCATGTTTCGACCCTACCATGGCTGCAGCCGTCCACCATGCGTTCGAGTTCGGCCTGCAGTGCGGTCAGGCTGGCGATCTTGGCCTTTATCTCCACCAGGCGAGCCTTGGCGATGGTGTCGGCATCTGCACATGACTGGTCGGGATGATCCTGCAGTGCCAACAATGTCCGGATCTGCTCGATCTCGAAACCAAGCTCGCGCGAATGCCGGATGAAGGTCAGCCGCTCGACATCCTTGCGGTCATAGGTGCGGCGGCCGCCATCGGTTCGAGGCGGCGAAGGCAGCAGGCCGATGTCCTCGTAATACCGGATCGTGGTCGACTTCACGCCGCTGGAGGCAGATGCCTTGCCGATCGCCATTCCGTGAATCATTTGCGCTTGCTCCTACAGTCGCTGGAGGTTGTAGGCACGTGGTCAGGATTGCAAGGAGAGTTCTCTTGACCGACGCCCCGACGACGACACGGTTCCGTGTGGAAGGCATGGATTGCGCCGCCTGCGCGACCAAGGTCGATACCGTCACGCGGCGAATCGATGGCGTCGACGACGTCTCGGTGTCGGTGATGAACGGCTCGATGACGGTGAAGCACTCGGCGGCTACGGACCTGGTCGAGGTCGCCCGCCGGGTGACCAACCTGGGATATCCGACCAAGCCGATGGCGGCTGCCTCGGGCCCGCGGGCGGATCACGACGAGCATGCCGAGCACGACCGAGGTGGAGGCTTACACCTCCACATGCATGGCCACGACGATGCCGGTGGCGAAACGCCCTGGTGGCGAACCAGGAAAGCGATCCTGACCGGAGCCTGCGGCGTCGCGCTCGTGGCTGCCTATCTGATCGGCCGCATCGTCCCCGACGTCGGCCACTGGGCCTTCCTCGTCGCGCTTCTGGTCGGGCTGATACCGGTCGCGCAGCGTGCCGTCGCCGGCGCCATGGCCGGCTCGCCGTTCTCGATCGAAACCTTGATGTCGATCGCCGCCATCGGTGCCGTGATCATCGGCGCTAGCGAGGAAGCCGCGACCGTCGTGCTCTTGTTCCTGGTTGGTGAAATGCTGGAAGGGTTCGCGGCCAGCCGCGCCCGCGCCAGCATCAAGGGCCTGGCCGATTTGGTGCCGAAGACGGCGCTGTTAGTGGAGGGCGACCAGGTCAGGGAGGTGCCTGCGGCCGGCCTGGCGTTGAAACAGGTGGTACTGGTGCGGCCGGGCGACCGCATCCCGGCCGATGGCGAGATAGTGGAGGGTCGAGGCGCTATCGACGAGGCACCGGTGACCGGCGAGAGCGTGCCCAAGAACAAGATCGTCGGCGACATGGTGTTCGCCGGCACCATCAACACCGAGACGGCCATCAAGGTGCGGGTCACCGCGGCAGCTTCGGATAATACCATCGCCCGCGTCATCGCCCTGGTGGAAGAGGCGCAGGAGAGCAAGGCGCCGACCGAGCGCTTCATCGATGGCTTCTCCAAATACTATACCCCCGGCGTGCTGATCGTCGGGGCGTTGGTCGCGATCGTTCCGCCGCTGCTCGCAGGAGGTTCCTGGAGCGAATGGGTCTACAAGGGGCTCGCCATCCTCCTGATCGGCTGCCCATGCGCCTTGGTGATCTCTACACCGGCGGCGATCGCTGCCGCCCTGTCGGCCGGCGCTCGTCGCGGATTGCTTCTCAAGGGCGGCGCCGTGCTCGAGCAGTTGCGGACCATCACCATGGTCGCCATGGACAAGACCGGCACGTTGACCGAAGGCAGGCCGAAGGTAACCGATATCGTTGCGGTGGGCCGCAGCGAGACCCAGGTATTATCCATGGCGGCGTCGCTCGAGACGGGCTCCAGCCACCCGCTGGCCCTGGCGATCATCGCTCGTGCCAAGGTCGACAAGGCACCGGTGCCGCCGGGCTTCGATCTGACCGCCGTCCCCGGAAAGGGCGTCAACGGAAGCGTCGGACGCGACAAGGTCTTTCTCGGCTCGCTCGAGGCAGCGGCAGAGCGGGTGGCCATCCCGGAAGATGTCCGGGCCCGGATCGTCGCCTTCAACGACGAAGGCAAGACCGTCTCGGTGCTCCTCGCCAATGACGAGCTCGCTGGCATCTTCGCCATCCGCGACGAACCGCGCCCGGATGCCAAGGCCGGCCTGCAGGCGTTGCGCGACGTCGGCGTGGGCACCGTCATGCTCACCGGTGACAACGAGCGGACCGCGCGCGCCATCGGCGCCTCGCTCGGCATGGATGTCCGCGCCGGCCTCCTGCCCGAGGACAAGCAGCGCATCGTTCGCGAGCTTCAGTCCCAAGGCAAGATCGTCGCGAAAGTCGGCGACGGCATCAACGACGCCCCTGCCCTTGCCGCTGCCGACATCGGCATCGCAATGGGCGGCGGTACCGACGTGGCATTGGAAACGGCGGACGCCGCCGTCCTGCATGGACGAGTTACCGACATCGCTGACATGATCAGCCTGTCCAAAGCCACCATGTCCAATATCTGGCAGAACATCACCCTCGCACTCGGCCTCAAGGCGGTCTTCCTCGTGACCACGGTGATCGGCGTGACCGGGCTGTGGCCGGCCATCCTGGCAGATACAGGCGCGACCGTGCTGGTCACCGCGAACGCCATGCGCCTTCTGGCGTGGAGCGGTAAGGGTCGGCGGTAATGGAGAAGCAGCGGTACAGAGCGCCCCTGTCGTTGCGCATTTTCCAATACTTCTTGTGGGGAGCGATGGCGGTGCTGGTCCTCTGGTTCGTGGGCGTATCCCTAGCCATGAGGAGCGAGATTAGGCAGTCCCTACCTCCTGCAACCTCGCAGATGCCAGCGACACCATGACGCTTGCGAGGTGCAACCCGTCGCATGGGCGTCGACCCCGACCACCTTTAATGTCGACCACGACATCCTTTCCAGCCCTGAACCGAGCACCTTTGATGAAAAAGATCCTCTTGTCGGCGGTCCTGGGCCTGCTGGCCTTGCCCGCAACCGCCCACGATTTCACCCGGGGCGCCATCTACCTGGATCATCCAATGATCGAGGAGGCGCCGCCGAACGCTCCGGTGCTGGGCGGCTATCTGTCCATCCAGAACATGGGCGAGACCGACGACCGCCTAGTCGCCATCGAAAGCACCGCCGCCGAAAAGGTCGAGATGCACAACTCGACGGTGACGGACGGCATCGCCCGCATGCAGCCGATGACCGAGGGCCTGTCGATCCCCGCCGGCGAGACCGTCTGGCTCGACGACGGCATGCACGCCATGTTCATCAAGCCTTCCCGGCGCTACGTGGTGGGCGACGAAGTTCCGGCAACGCTGGTATTCGAGAAAGCCGGTCGGATCGACGTCACCTTCAAGGTCGAGGAGCGGACATCCGGCGCAGGATCCTCGCATGTGGGGCATGGCGGCTGATGGCCGGTAACTTCAGCCTGCGCAACCTGCGCATCGTCCTCTGGGTGCTGGTGGCGGTGGCCGCCGGCGGCGCCGCGTTCCTTGCATACGGCCCCCGGGTCTCCACGGCCGATGCCGGAGAAGCCATCTACGCCAAGCCGTTCACGCTTGTGAACCAGGCCGGAGCACAGGTCACCCAAACCGATTTCATCGGCAGGCCGTCGGCTTGGTTCTATGGCTTCACGCATTGCCCGGACGTTTGTCCCACCGCACTCTCGGAGATGTCGGCGATCCTCGATGCACTAGGACCGGACGCAGACAAGCTCCAGGTGGTCTTCGTCTCCGTCGATCCCGAGCGAGATACCCCCGAGATCATGAGGGACTACGTCGACTACTTCGATCCGCGCATTGCCGGGCTGACGGGCGATCTCGACCAGGTCACCATCATGGCGCGCGATCGCTACATCTTCTTCGAGAAGGTCCCGATGGAAGGAGGCGACTACACGATGGAACATCAGGCTTCGATCCAGCTGGTGACCGCGGACGGCCGGTTCTTCGGCACGCTTGCCGCAGAAGAGGGGTTCGACGTCCGGCTGGCCAAGATCAGGCGACTTATCGACGAAGGTTAAAGCGGTTCCGACCGAAATCACGGCGACAACCTGGGTCGATGTCGCATGTTCCTGGGCTAATGCGTTTCGATCAGACGCACGCCGACACCGTCCCGATACCTCTGGAAAACGACGCCGCAAGCCGCGAAGGCATCGGCAAGGGCCTGCAGGGTTTCCGGCGTAACCGCATGACCGCTCTCGGCTGCATTGACGGTCCGGCGGCTCGTGCCGCTACGGACCGCCAAGTCTTCCTGCGACCAGGCCAACAGAGCGCGTCCTGCCCGGATCTGGGCGGCGTCAGGCTTGGATTCCACCGGGGTGTCCTCGCGAATCGGTAGGTAACCCCAGCTTAACCCTAATCGCCGCCATTGCTCAATTTGCGCAAACATACTTGACAATCATGTGTAATTCCTCTAGTGACTAGAGCATGGAAGCAGCGTGCGGTCACCAGCGTGGCCTGCCGATCAAAACCTTCCTTCTCGGGCGCCATATGCGCCATCTCCTCAGACCGATGTACAGGGGCTGCCCGCGGGCAGAGAAGGTATGATTGCGACTCCCGATCCCGCCAAATCGGCGAAGCGGTCCCATCGTGACCGTAGCGAACGCCGCCGTCGAAAATTCAACTCCCTGCTCGCCGAAGGACTTCGCCAGGTCGAAGGCGTCAAGTCTCTCGGCAAGGACCGTGCCGTCCGTGACGTTCTCACCCAGCATGGTATCCCCGCCGACGCGGTGTCCGTCCATAGGGTGGACAGCGCGTTCGGCATCCTCCACGTCATCGGGATGTCCAACCGCGCATGGCATTGCTCCAATTCGCAGGAGCGGCTCAAGGCGGCGTTGCGCGTGCTACGCGATTTAGGGCTTCGTTGCTTGGTCATACCGCAGGCCGCGCTGGAAAGCAGGATCCGGAATCCCGTAAACCATGGCGGACCTATCCTGCAGCACTATTTCGCGGTCGTCGCCGGAGGGCTTTCTTTCGAGCATTGGTGCGTCGCCGACGAAAGACATGACCCGGCGGGTTGTTTCGCCATCACCTCCCTGACCGGCCGCGTCTGCACCGGCTGACGCGGCCCCACCGCCCTTGATCGTCACTAAAACCCTCGACGGCCTTTACCGGCCGGCGTCGATCTCCCATGCAACGAGGTGTTCTCGCATGAACGATGTCTTTCGCCTTGATTCCGACCGATCCGCCTACGCCTTTCCCTTGCCGGACGAGCGTCTTCACAGCTTCGTCGAGAACCTTCTCCACACCCGAGGACTGGATCCCAAACCGGTGAACCGATTGCGGGACATAGGTTTAGACGACAAAGCATGCTGCAGCTTCGAGATCGACGTCGACGGCGATGCCGTCTGCCTTCTCGTGATACCCCGCCGCTTTTCCCGCGACGCGATGACGGCGGATCATGTGCGGCGGTACGGCCGGAAGGCGGAAGCGCTCGGCCTTCGCTTCCTCGCCGTGCCCGAGACATTGCTCAGGGCCAGCGCGGCGTCCGGCCGCGACGCCGGCGCCGCGACGGCCGTGAAAGCGGACGATCGACTCCGCGTCCTCGATCATTTCCTCCGGCACGGTAGCGCCGGGCTCTTCGAGCTGGCGGCGCGTCTCGAACACGAAAACCCCGTAGCCGCGATCCTCGAACTCGACGTGGACGGCGCATTGAGCATCGACGACGGCATACTTTCCAGCCGGAGCCGCGTCACCCTCGCCGGGAACGGAGTCCGGCCATGAGCCGGGACTTCGACCTTACCGGTGAGACGACATGTGTGATTGTCGACCGGCTCAGACGGTTGGCTGACGATCTGGAAAAGCTGGATCGCGGCGAGGTGCCGACGCCCGCGCAGCTCGATGCAGCCCCGCTGCTCCGCCACTGGGTGCTCGATCGGCGCCCTAGCCTTTGCCTGCGCGGCACCGTGTACGGCCACCCCACGATCGAGGACGGCCATCAAGCGCTGACTTCGGAAATTTTCGCGATCGATCCCGGGCGCACATGGGTGCGAAGCCTTTCCCGCTTCTACGCCCTCGGCGCACCGCGACTGGAGGGACTTTGACATGAGCACCGAGCAGGCATCCATCTTGGAGGACATCGTGGACGGTCAATACGAAGACGATGACGGCGGCTCGCGGGAGCACGCGGGCTTGATCCTGCCGCGCGTCATGCTGGAAGCCGCCGTTGGAAAACCAGGAATGAAGGAGCTGGCCGAACGGCAAGGATTCTGCGTCGTGGTCCACGCGCCCTCCGCGGATTTCGTGGCCCCGATAAGCAAGGCCATCAGGAAAGCGGGCGACTGGGCTTTCAGCTGCACTCAGACGAAAAGAAGGAAGCTCACCGACGACGATCAGGCGGTCGAGCACACCACGGTTGCCCTGGCCAGGGGGCGCCGGGTCTTTGGGGTCTCGCAGCACCCCATGGAGTTTCTGCCGCGCGCCCTCGTGTCCGCAGCGGACATGTCCTTGCGCGTACCCCACCCCTCGCCCGAAATCATCGCCATCGTCATCAAGTCGATCACCGGCGATCTGCCGATCGACGTTCCCCATAACCTGGGCCAGGGCCTGAGCTTCGAGGAACTGGTCGCGGGGATCCGGAAAGGGAGCACAGCCGCAGAGTGCGTCAGGAGGCTTACCGCCGGAAAGGCGGCAAGAGCTCCTGAAGTCGACCACGACGTTCCCGGCGTCGAGGATATCCACGGCATGGGCGAAGCGCGGGATTGGGCGATCGAGCTGACGCAGGACATCGCCGACTGGCGCGCCGGGACGATCTCGTTCCGGGATATCGGAAGTCCCGCGGCGCTGCTCGCGGGTCCGCCCGGGGTCGGCAAGACCACCCTGCTGAGAAGTCTGGCGAAAAGTTGCGGCCTCCCCTTGTTCACGACTTCGGTGGGGGAATGGTTCAGCGCCGGCCCCGGCTATCTGGACTCCGTGATCAAGCAGATCGACAAGATTTTCTCCGACGCCCGGGAAGCTGCCCCGGCAATCATTTTCTTGGACGAAGTGGACGCGATTCCAAGCCGTCTTCGACTCGACAGTCGAAATGCGGACTGGTGGACGCCGGTGGTCACCCATTTCTTGACCACTTTGGAAAGGGCGGTGACGGGCCTTGACGAACGCCTGATCGTGGTGGCGGCCACAAACCACGCCGAGGTCCTGGACCCGGCCATGATCCGGGAAGGAAGATTAAGCCGGATCGTCACCGTACGGCCTCCAGACGACGTCGGGATGCGGGGTATCCTTCGACAACACCTAGGCGATGACCTTTCGGGCGAAGACTTGTCGGACGCCGCGCGTCTGGGAGCCGGCAACACCGGTGCGACGGCCGTAGGCTGGGTGCGCCAGGCAAGGCGAACCGCCCGCCTGGCGGGCAGGCCGATGACCATGGAAGACCTGATGGGCGCGATCGCCCCTGCCGACACGCGTACGGGAAAGGATCTTTGGCGCACCGCGCTCCACGAAGCAGGGCACGCGGTGGCAGCACATGTCCTGGACGTGGGCCATGTCGAGGTGGTGACGCTGGTGCGACGCGGCGACATTGGAGGTTTCGTCAAACTCGACGGGCGGGATCTGGGGTCGACGCGCGATGACATCGAGGGAAACGTCGTCCAATGCCTTGCCGGCCGGGCGGCGGAGGAGATCCTCCTCGGCGAACCGGGTTCCGGTGCCGGTGGGGCTGCGTATAGCGACCTGGCCCGCGCGACCGGATATGTCGGCTTGGTGCATTTCGGCGCCGGACTCGGTGACGAGATGGTTTTCCGGGCGGACATGGACAACATGCCCGCGCTGATCGCTTCCGATCCGAAACTTGCGAAGATTGTGGATCGGGATCTGCAGCGGCTCTATGCCGAGGCACTGCAGCTGATGTCGACGCACTCGGAAACGGTTCGAAGCTTGGCGGAGGAACTCGTAGAAAAGCGCCAGGTCGGCGCGGAACGTTTCCTCGAGATCATGCGTCATCGAACGCCGGTGTCCTCCCGATGAGCGATGGACTATTGCTTTCCGTGCTGGAAAGGCTGCTTCAGCTTCGTGTCGCCCTGGGCGAAGAGGCCTTCGAGCGAGCGAGCCGGGCGGCCCTGTTGACGATCGGCCGTGTGGCGGTCGACGTCGCCCACCGCAATGCCGGACTGGACGACGATGAAGTTTCGGACGGCAACGTCATAAGATTTCCCGACCGGGGGCCGGCCAGGTGAGCGGTTTGTGTGGAAGCGAAAACGAATCGGTGCGAACCGATTCGTTTGCTCGTCGTCGGTTCCGCTCGCCTGAAACGCCCGGAGATCCGGGGGTTTCACTGAACTTCGAACACCCATGACCGAATGCGCGGCTGCCGACGGCGGGAAGATTTCAGTTTGAACGCCGACGATTTCGTCCCGATGGCAAAGCTGAAACTTCGCTGCCGGAACCGGCGCCAAGCTATTGAAAATATTGACTCAAAACGTTAGCCGCGGAGTCTAAGCCGTTGTTTTGACTCAAAAAAGCTTGCGATTGGCAAGAATCCCTCTGAGCATGAGTCGCAGGTCGGGCGCAACCCGACCGAACCGAGCCGGCGACAGAAGATCGCTTTGCCAGACAGCCTGGTGCGAGCCGCAGGAAAGCGGTTTCGCCATTGAGCACCCATGGAGTGAAGAAAGCATGAAACGAAGCGGGCGTGGATCGCACCCACGATCCACGCCCAGATTGCGCAAGCCTAGCAAAGCCTCGCCCGTATAGCGTACCCGAAACGGCGCGCGACGCAAGGGCATTCGACATCCCATCAATCGGCACGTCTCGACCGCGCGGCATCGCTTCGCGGAACGGATAGCCCTGTCCGAAGCGAACCGATCATGAAGTACCAGATTATCACTTCGCCCGACGCCGCCCCGAAGCTCGACCTCGGCCGTATCGGCGGAAACGCCCTGCCCCGTTTCTCCAAATCTCGCGCCCCGCACTACGCCATTCCTCCCGACGTCTTGGCGGCGATGACGGCCATGAACCTGGCCCCGCCTTTCGTGCCTCCGTCTCAGAGCCGGGCGACGCGGTACATCGCCCTTCGCGGCCGCGGCTCCCAGAGGGGAGCGACGCACGTCAAGTACGGCGGTCTCGAGAGGATGGTGGTGTTCGAGTCCCTGCTCGAGCTTCACACCCTCCACATCCTGCTCAGCGACACATCGCTTATCGATATTTGGGATCAGCCGCCGCCGATCCCGTTGCGAAACCGCGCCGGAAAGAAGACCACGCATACGCTCGACTACCTCGCGGTCTATGCGGACGGGCGCAAGGTCGGCTACGCCGTCAAACCCTCGCGGAAGGTCTTCGACGAGCACGGAAATCCGACCGAGTTCGTCGAACTGATGGGCCGTGTACGCACGGCCGCAGGGTTCGAGATCCGGATCGTCACCGAGAAAAGCTTCAGCCGGTCCCAGGTCCAGGACGCACGCCTTATGCATCGCTGGTCGCGGCAATCCGATCCCGAGGCGGACGCAGTCGTGCGCGATATCGTCCGGTCGCTGCAGGGAAGCTACCCGGTGCGCACGATCAAGGATCTGTCCGGTCTCAAAGGTCGCGCTTTCGGCGCCGTCGTCCGCGCGTACCGGGACGGATTGTTGACTAAGGCAGACGGCAAGCGCCTCCACGTCGACAGCATGGTGAGGACCGTACGCGATGCGGACTAAAGGTCACTCTCAACGGAAGCCATGGCAGCGCCTGGACGTCCATGATGGCCTGGTGATCGAGGGCGTCGAGTATCGAGTCGCAAGGAGCGATCGTGACGGGCAGCTTCTCTACGAAACCGCCCGACCCGCGGTCCGCGCCTTCCACGACCACCAGGCGTGGGATGTCATCCGCACCCAGATCGGGTTCAAACACGAGAAGGGGTTGCACGGCCCCAACGCGCCCAAGATCCGCGACATCGCCGGCGTGGAGTTCATCAGCGACATCCCCAGCGAGCAGATCCGACGCATGCGTTGGCTCGAAGACCTTGTCATCGACCTTGAACGCCGTCGGCGGGCCGGCGAGACGACGCTGGACCCCACTCTGGTCCAGGCGCTTCTCGACGGCGAGATGGGGCAGTCGGCGTTGCAGAAGTTGCGGACGCGGCAGTTGGGGGAAAAATCTCCCGGGGGACGGCCCTTCGTCGTCTACGACATCTCCGCCACCGCCCTGCTAAAGAAGAGACGAGACTACCTCGCCCGTGGCTTCGCCGCCTTGCGGGACGGTCGCCACCGGTCCGGCAACAGAGAGGCGAAACTCCAGCCCGAAGTCGTCGCGATCATCGCGGTCCACCTCGCGCAATCCATCTCAAACCCGTCGGCGACCGACAGGAGCATCCACGACGATATCCAAGACGAAATCGAGGAACGGAACGAGAAGACGATCCTGCGCAGGGCGCAAGCCGAGGCCGAGAATTCGTTCTTCGACGCCGAACTGCTGAGAGTTCCCGACATCAAAACCATCCGGGCAGCGCGCAGCAAGCTCGACCCGTTCCACAGGGAAATCGGCAGGCGCGGAGTGGACGTGGCGGTGCAACTGTACCCGGCGGTCCGCGGCAAGCCCGATACCCTGGGGCCGCTCGATAGAGTCGAATACGACGAAAGCATCGTCGACGCGATCACGCTCCTTACGGAAAGCGGAGCATGGGTCTTCCTGACCGACGATGAGAAGAAGCTCGTCAAGCGCGTCCGCATGGTCATCGGCGTCGCGATCTGCGTGGCGACACGCTGCATCGTGGGCATGCGAATCTACCGAGCCGGGAACGGCGATGAGACCGTGGCGACGTTCCGCATGATCGGCGAGGACAAGACCAACTACCTGCCACCGGAATTGAGAGGCAAGCTCAGTTGGCACCAACACGGTGGCATCGGCGCCGTCGTCCTCGACCAAGGAGCCCCCAACATTTCCGACGAGTCGCGAACGCTACTGGCAAACCTGGGGGTGCCGATCGTCATCGCCGAGGCCGGCCGACCCTCCCATCGCGGCGTCGGAGAGCGGATTTTCAGGACTTTCGGCTCGTACATCTACTCTTTCATCGACGCGCGCACGGGCTCAAACGTCGTCGATCGCCGCAGGTATCGGCCAGAGGGCCGCGCCTCTCTGACGATCGACGAACTTTGGAAGATGTTGGCGATCGGCGTGGTGGGCGTTTATCAGCAGACCCCCCACCAGGAACTGGACGGCCGGACGCCGGCAGACGAGTGGGAGCGCCTGATCGATGATTACGGCGTCAACGCCCTGCCCGATCCCAACCGGAAACGGGTCAGCTACGGCCGTCACTCCACCAGGCCGGTCACGCGGTACGGTGTCCCCTTCGCAGGTCTGAGCTACACCAACCCGCTGATCGACTACCATTACCTGCACGGCCACGGTCCGCTCGAAATCGCCGGTGACACTGAAGACCTGGGCGCGATTTCCGTCCGCATCGGCGATACGTGGTACGAGGCGCCGTGCACCGATCCCGACATGCGGGGCGTGAGGTGGTTGGATTGGAAGGCAGCATGCGCCCCCCAGAAAGACCTCGCCAACGATAACGCCGCCAAGAGGCGTGGAGCACGCCGGCTGGCGAAGCAAGCCATGACGCAGATCCAGGAACATGCCCGCAGTCGTGCGGACACGCCGCCCGAAATCATCACCGCCGAGATGATCGAGCGGGCGGAACGGCAGATCTTCGGGAAGTACCAGCATGCCGAGGAAGACCAGCCGTTCAAGGGCGGCGAGCTGGGCGTCGCCGTGGAACCCTACAACGGACCGGATAGCGGCGCCTCGAACGGGGTGGCCGAATCCAAGCCGGTCGCGAAGCCGGTTCGCAGGGCGCGATCCCGCAAGGGCACGGGTACGACATGGAGCATGGGATCATGAGTGACGAACGGGACATCGAGCTCGACGACTGGGATCCGCAGGCGCTTGACGGGGAGCATGGCATTGACGTCGCAGACGACGACGGGGCTGCGTTCGAGGACGAGGTGGATGCCAAGTTACTGGCGCTTCGTTCGCTCTACGTGGCGTCCGGTCGCGACGCCGTCCTCGCCCGCAATTTCGAACGGCTGCTGAAGGAGCGGGATTCCCCGAATCCTATACGGCGTTGGGCAGGTCTTCTGCTCATGGCTCCGTCCGGCGCCGGAAAGACCAGGATGATGAGTCGCTTTCTGGCCGCCCACCCGCGGGTGCATGACTTCGCAGGAGATGACAGCAACTTCATCGGCATCGACGTTCCGTCGCCCGTCACCAACAAGTCGCTCGGCCTGGCCGTCCTCAGGAGCATGTATCCCCAGCAGCGGACGGTTCCGCCTACGGGTCCGAAGGCTAACATGGACTCGGCGAGCCGCCTGAGCGACATCTGGGACGAAGCCCGCAAGATCTCGGCGGACCTCGATATCCTTGGCCTGTGGATCGACGAGGCACACGACCTCGCCAACGGCGGCCCCAACACGATGACGATCCTCCGCGCGAGCCTCAAGAGGTGGATGGCGCACGAGCACCGACCGCTGTTGATCCTCAGCGGCACCCCAGAGCTGGCGGCTTTGTTCGAGACACGGGAGTTTCGGAGGCGTTTCCTCGTCGTTGAGTCGCCGGAGCTGACGGCGGACGCCGATACCGCACACCTGCGCCGGATGATCGCCCGCTATGCACGCGAGGTCGACCTGGGGATCGACAGCTCGCTGGAGGACTTTATGCCTCGGCTGATCCATGCGGGCACGCGGCAGATCGGGTGGACCTTGGATCTGGTTTTGGAGGCGATCCGCGTCGCCCTCCTGGAATCAGCCGACCGGCTCGCCATCGAACATTTCGCCGACGCCTATTCGGACATCAGCGGTTGCGACGCCGACAACAATCCGTTCACCGCCGACGACTGGTCCGGCATCGACACCGTTCTCCACCGGGACCGGGATTTCGTGGAGCCGAAACGACCTCGCCGGCGCCGCAGGAAGGACACTCCATGGTAAGCAGGCTGCGCATCACCGCGCCGATCCGTAGCGACCAGACCTTGGCGAGTTTCGCCGGCCAACTCGCTTCGATGAACCACCAGCCGAGCACGGAGGATTTCTGCAAGGACATGGGGACGACGCTTCGCAAGGTCGCGCTCGGCGAGGACGACGCCATCGCCAGGATGGCGGAGATCTCCGGCAACGACCCCGATACCGTCGCGCTTTCGGCATTCAGATATGCGTCGGACGGTTCGCTCTCGTTCCGGGGCCAGCGCCTCACCCAGCAATCTCGATCCGCGCGAAGCGTCCGCTTCTGCGCGAGGTGCCTGTGCGAAGACATCGCAGCAGCCGTCACCGCGGGTGCGCGTCACCCTGAGCACCACGTATACGGACGGCCGCACTGGCTTTGCTCGCAGATCAGGACATGCGTCAGACACGGGGTAGCGCTTTCCGCGGTCGACGCTCGGCGCGGCGATCACCAATACGACTTCGCCGGAGCGCTCAGACCGTTCCTCGGAAACCTGGGAGAACTGGATGCAGCTGCAGCACCGGCAAGGGCTAACGGCCTGGAGCTTTACCTTAGCGAGCGGTTCTATTCCCAAGGATCGGCCTACCTCGATGGTCTGGGTTACAGCGTGGCAGCGCGCTTCTGCGAGGTCATCGGGTCGGTCGCGAAGTTTGGCCCGCGGCCGCTGCTGAAGGGGATCGGCGAGGACCGGTGGCATCTGGGCGGCGGGGAAGGATACGCTATCGCCAGCCGAGGACCGGACGGCATCCTGCCGTTCCTTTCAACGCTCAAGGACAAGGATAGCCGGGATCCGCGGGACGGCCCACATATCGATTGGGGTATTTTGCACGACTGGCTCGAGGAGACGCGGGACCCCGAGCTCTCTCCGTTGCTGGAGTTGGCCCGCGACTTCATCGCCTCCAACTACGCCATCGCCAAGGGCAGGAAGATCCTCGGACGGCCGGCGGCCGAGCGGAAGATGCATTCGGTTACCAGCGCCGCCATCGAACACGGCGTGCATGCGAAGGTGCTGAGGAACCAGCTCGTCCAGGCCGGCGTGATCGAAGACCGACCCGAGGTCCCCGAAAACCTCATGCTGTTTCCAGCGGCGCCGAACGAGGATCTGCTTCGGCGTCTGGGTCGCGGCATCACCGCCCAGGAAGCCAGAGAGCGTATCGACTGCGACCGGTCGATCTTCTTCCCCTTCGTTGAAGCCGGAATACTGGCTCCGGTCGTCGACGTTGATACCGGCTACCCCCTCTACGACGTCGAAGACCTAGAGCGGTTCCTCGACTGTCTCGTGGAAAAGGCCGTCGTTTACGATGCCGTGCCGGAGGGGATGACCGGCGTGGTCGAGGCGCGCCGGCGCTTGTCGTGCACCCACGCCGAGGTGGCCAATCTCATTTTGGACAGACGACTCTCACGCGTGGGCGTTCTAGCCGGTCGACGCGGTTACCCGGCCCTGCTTGTCGACCCCGACGAGATCGGCCCCATGATCCGGAAAACTTTCGAAGGTGTCGTCCCTAACGACATCATCGAAGATTTCGGGATAGCCCATGCGGCGTTGTCGGAGCTCCTCGACACACGGCTGCCGACGACCTTGGAAATGCACCCTTCGAAGAAACGCCCGCAGCGCGTCGTCGAGCGCGGCGTCTATGACGCTTTCAAGAGCCGCTACGTCAGCCTTAGGGATTTGGCCCGTATCGATGGCGTCACCTCCAAAAGCAAGCTGGCCAGTCTTCGGCGACGTGGGATAGGGCACGACCCAACGTTCCCGGCCGGCGCCTACGTGTACCAGAGGGACCGCCTCGACTAGTACTCCGTCGCCATCGCGTGGAAAACCCGGCCTCGAGCCGGGTTTTTTTGTGCCTGGATTCCGAATTTCACTGATTGTGCCGGTGGAAGATGACGGATTATCGCGGAGGAATTTCAGAGATTATGCTGGTGTTCCGTTACGGATTATCACGGAGCGATTTCACTGATTATCGCGGATAAATTTCACGAATACTGAATGCCTGCCGATAGCGACCGTTGAAAACGTTGAGCTTTTTTCGCAGTCGGATAGTAGATTATGGCGGACTCCTACAAGCCCGCTTACACCGCACCGCAATCTGCAACTACAGTGGCACGAGCATTGATATCAGAATTATCGATTGCGCTGCTAAGCTGTGCAGGAAGGGTAAAGAGCGATGCGTGTCCTGTTCGTGGAGGATGACAGCGAGCTGGCGGAGTGGACTGCTCGCGCCCTGACCAAGCGATATGGCTTCGTCATCGACTGGGCAGACAACGGTTTGTCGGCGGATCGCCAATTGCAGAATGACGGCTTCGACGTTGTCGTGCTCGATCTCGGCCTTCCAGAAATCGACGGTCGGACGGTGCTGGAGCGGATGCGCCAGAGAAATGACACCACGCCGACCTTGATCCTTACGGCAAAGGATTCCCTCACAGAGCGGATAGACAGCCTGCATGCCGGTGCCGACGACTTCCTCGGCAAGCCATTTGCCATCGAAGAGCTCGAAGCGCGGCTGACTGCCCTCGTGCGACGTTCTCACGGCCGGAACAGCGGCACTTTTTCCCTGGGGGAGCTCACGTATCACCCGGCGGAGCAGCGTTTCACCCTGGCCGGAGAGCCACTCGAACTGACGCCGCGAGAGCACACATTGCTCCGCATCCTGCTCCAACATGCGGGTGAGCCAATGTCGAAGCAAAAGATCATGGATCGAATGTTCGACTACGATGCCGACATCCATCTCGAGGCGATCGAGGTGATAGCCCATCGGCTGCGCAAGAAAATCGGCAGCCGGGTCGTCATCAGGACCTTGCGCGGGCTTGGGTATGTCCTGGAGTCCAATCCGACGTGAGCGAGGGTGCTGCTCACGCCCAAAAAGGCCGAAGACTGGCCCTTACGCTGGCGCTGTGGATCCTGCCCGCGGTGATGCTGACCATGGGTACCAGTCTGTGGATGAGCGCGACAACGATCGTCGAGCTTTCCGATAGCGCTTATGACCGGTCCTTGGCCGGTGCCGTCAGAGCGATTGACGCCAATATCTCCACCGAAAGCGGCGGCGTGGGGGTGGAGTTGCCATACAATCTGTTCTCGTTTTTCCAGCTTACTGCCCAGGGACGGGTCTATTTCAACGTCTCCACGGACGACGGCCTGGTGCAGATCGGCGACGTTCTCTTGCCTCCGACGCTGGATCTGTCACCTGGAGAGATACGCTTTCACGACGGTGAATATTTCGGTGAAACCATTCGCATCGGCGCATTGCGCAGGCCGCTTGATCCAACCGAGCCAGCCGGAACGAGCATCACGATACAGGTCGCCGAGACCAAGTCTTCCCGCAACGCCTTCCAGAACACGCTGATCGAGAGGGCAATTCTGCGAGACGTCATGGTCGTGGCGGCCCTTGTGGGGCTGCTGACGCTTGGTGTGTTCATGGCGTTGCGGCCGCTGCGCCGACTGCGCGACGAAATTGATCGCCGGGCATCGGATGACCTGAAACCCATTGCTGGACAGAAGCTTCCGGCTGAAGTTCGCCCGCTCGTGGAAGCAGTGAACAGGCTGATGAACCGGCGCCAGGAGCTGGCCGATCTCCAGCGTCGCTTCCTGGACGATGCATCCCATCAGCTGCGCACACCCATGGCGGTGCTGCGAACGCAGATCGATCTGGCTTTGCATGATCGTGACGTCGATACGATCCACGAGACGCTGCGCTCGTCGATGGACGTTCTCGACCGCTCCACGCGGACGACGACGCAATTGCTGACGCTGGCACGAACGCAAGCCTCCGAAGGGACCGATATCTATCCCCAGCACAGCCTGGAATTCGCCGAAACGGTTGCCGAGGTCATCCGGGGCCTTTGGCCGAAGCTGCGGGCCCGGCGGATGGAGTGCGAATTTCACGATCCAGGACAGCCGGTATGGGTTCGCGCGAATCGCGCCCTTCTGGAAGAAGCCGTATCCAACCTTCTGGACAATGCCATCAACTATGCCCCGCGCGCATCAGTCATCGATGCCCGTCTGACATGCACGGAGGATGAGGCCGTTCTTCAAATTCTGGATGAGGGGCCCGGCATGGCCGAGGGCGAACTCGCCAATGCCGGCATCAGATTTCGGCGAGGTAGTGCCGCGCGCAACGGGCGGACCGGTAGCGGCCTTGGGCTGGCCATCGCACAGACCGCCCTGCGCGCCTGTGGCGGAACGATCAAGCTGGCCAATCGCGAGGATCGATCGGGGCTTTCCGCGACGATCAGGCTCCCCATAGAGCGCTGAAAGCCGGTTGAAAGCTAGCATCAGCTATCCATGCGGTGCGGGTTGGAGGACCCGAACCAAAAATCTCGGAGGAGACAATCATGAAGAGCACTCTACGTGCCGTGGCAGCTTGCGCGGTTATGGGCAGCATCGCTGCCGCGCCTCTGCCGGCCTTTGCAGAGCCTGCAAATCCAGAATGCATCGCACCGGCGCAGCCCGGCGGCGGCTTCGACATCACCTGCAAGCTGGCGCAGTCGTCGCTGGCCGAATCCGGCGCGCTGAACACCCAGATGCGTGTATCCTATATGCCCGGCGGCATCGGCGCGGTGGCATACAACACGATCGTCGGGCAGCGGCGCGCCGAGGCCGGCACGATCGTCGCTTTCTCGGCCGGGTCGCTCCTGAATATCGCGCAGGGCAAGTTTGGTGAATATACCGAAGCCGACGTTCGCTGGGTCGCCGTTGTCGGCGCCGACTTCGGGGCCGTCGTGGTTCAGCAGGACGGCGAATACGACTCGCTGCCGGCTCTGGTCGACGCGATCAAGGCGGACCCGACATCGGTGATCATCGGCGCTGGCGGCACAATCGGCAGCCAGGACTGGATGAAAGCCGCCATGCTGGCTCGGGCCGCCGGCATTGATTACAAGGCCATGCGCTTTGTTGCGTTTGAAGGTGGTGGCGACTGCGCTACGGCGCTTCAGGGCGGTCACGTGGATGTCTGCATGAACGACGTCGGCGACAGCCAGGCGGCCATCGACGGCGGTGCGCCGCTCAAGCTGCTCGCCGTCCTCAACGAGAGCCGCCTGCCCGGCAAACTCTCCGAGGTTCCCACTGCCGCGGAACAAGGTTTCGACATTCGCTGGCCGATCGCGCGTGGCTTTTACGTTGGCCCCGATGTCAGCGATGCAGATTACCAGTGGTGGGTCGACGCATTCACTCAGACCATGGAATGGTCCGGCTACCAGGATGCCCTGACCCAGCGCAACCTCTTCATGTTGCCATTGGTCGGTGAAGATACGGATGCCTTCGTCAAGGAACAGGTCGAGTATTACAAGGCGCTTGCGACCGAGTTCGAACTCGTCACGCAGTAGGCATCGACATGACAAACGATCGTACTCTCGGGATTGCCGCTCTCTCCCTGGCGGCAATCATGATCGCCTACGGCTACGGACTTGATGCACCGTTCGTCTATGAGCCTGTCGGGCCCAAGGCCTTTCCGCTTTTCGCAGCAGGGCTGATAGCGATCTGCGGACTGGTCCTCGTGATCAAGGGCGGCGGTGCGATCGAAAAGGCAGGACCCGGCGTTGGCCGGGCCCTGCTGCTTCTCGGCCTATCCCTTCTTGCATACGCCGTCCTGTTCCAGCCGCTCGGCTACATCGTCTCCACCACACTGCTCATGGTGCCCATCGCCATGATTTTCGGGGCTCGCTGGTGGCAAGGGCTGCTGACGGGCGCAGCGCTTGGAGTTTTTGGCTACCTCCTGTTCGACCGCGCGCTTTCCGTCGTGCTGCCTGCAGGCATTCTCGGAGGGATCATCTGATGGATACCCTGGGCTATCTCTCGAATGGATTTGGCGTCGCATTCAGCCCCCTCAACCTGCTGCTGGCCGCGCTCGGATCGATCGTGGGCACAATGGTGGGCGTTCTGCCGGGCCTCGGGCCGGTCAATGCGGTGGCCATGCTGGTCCCCGTGGTGTTCGCGCTGGGCCTGCCCCCTGAATCATCCCTCATTCTGATGGCTGCCATCTATATCGGCTCCGAATATGGCGGACGCATCAGCGCCATCCTGATCAACGTGCCGGGAGAAGCTTCCGCGGTCATGACCGCCATCGAGGGCTATCCGCTGGCACGCCAGGGCAAGGCGGGCATCGCACTTTCCCTTTCGGCAGGGACGTCATTCGTTGGTTCGGCCATTGCCACCCTCGGCATCGTCATCGCCGCGCCGCTTCTGGCGCGCTGGGCGCTTGCCTTCGGACCCGTGGAATATGTCGCCCTGATGGTCTTCGCATTTGCTTGCCTGACCGGGCTTCTCACCGACAAGCCGGTCAAGGCCCTGCTTGCCATCGCCATCGGCCTGGGCATTTCCACGATCGGCATCGACGCGAATTCGGGCGTCTACCGCTACACCTTCGGGTCGGCCAACTTGGTGGATGGCGTGCAATTCGCGACCGTGGTGATCGGGCTCTTTGCCATCAGTGAGCTGCTGATCATGCTCGAAGGCATGCGGAGCGGCACGTCCCAGCCGGTCAAGCAATTGGGGCGGCCGCTCTTTAATCGGGCCGAGGCGCTGTTTGTCGCCATGTCGGCGATCCGCGGCTCGGTCATCGGCTTTTTCGTCGGTATCCTGCCCGGCGCCGGTGGAACGGTGGCCTCAGCACTCGCCTATACGACCGAGAAACGGGTCGTCGAACGAAGCGACAGCGCCGGAAGCAAGTTCGGCGACGGTGATCTGCGCGGACTTGCAAGCGTCGAGGCCGCCAACAACAGCGCCTCGAACAGCAACTTCATTCCCATGCTGACCCTTGGCATTCCCAGCTCGGGCACGACGGCCATCATGCTGGGCGTGTTGACGCTTTACAATCTGACGCCGGGCCCCGCCCTGTTCAACAGCCAGCCGGATCTGGTCTGGGGGCTGATTGCTTCCCTGTTCATCGGCAATGTTATGCTTCTGGCGCTGAACATCCCGCTGGTCGGCTTTTTCGCCAAGATGCTTTCGGTTCCGGCCTGGGTGCTGGTGCCCTTCATCGTGGTGGTCAGCGCCATCGGCGTCTACTCGGGCAAGTCCGCGACGTTCGACCTCGTCCTGATGGTGGGCATAGGGGTGGTCGCCTACATCCTCAGGCGTTCAGGCGTCCCGATGGCACCACTGATCCTCGGGCTGGTGCTGGGCAAAATCCTGGAGCAGAGCCTGCGCCGGGCCTTGTCCATCTCCGGCGGCGACCCCCTGATCATCTGGTCCAGCCCAATCGCAATTGTGCTCTGGGCTATGGCCGTGGGCGCCCTGTTGCTGCCGATGATCCTGCCCAGAATTGCCCGCTGGCGCAAAACGGCGCTGGTGGAAGCCGAGTAGCGGATAAGCTCGGAACTTCCAAAAACGGCATCTGGCGACAGACATCGTCAGATGCCGTCCCGTTCGAGTTGGTTCACCCTACTGCCAGCTCTGTGGCCACAGGTCGCCGTCGACATAAAGGTCGTCGGCTTCGACCGGTGTCTCATTGCGCAAGACCGATACATCGAATGCGGATCGCCAGCGGTCGATCAGTCGGGCTCGCTTGACCTGATCGAGATAGACCAGGAGGCCGGGGCTGACTGGCACGGGCCGCAGCTGGCCCGACAGGGCCGTGCGCATGGCGTCCGCGGTATTGCCATCCTCGACGCTCGGATTGAGCGCAGCGATGTGCAGTTCGCGGGCCATGACCGTCTGTCCCTCCTGGGACATGAAGTAGTCGAGGAACAGGCCGCCCAGATCGGGCGCGGCGCTGGCCTTGGGCACAAGGCCGATCCGCGACATGATGATCGTGTAATCCTCGGGCAGCACCACGCCGATATTGGGCTCGCGAACCGCCCATTCGGCGGCGTAGGTGCCCACAAGATTGTAGCCGAATATGTAGCGGCCATCGGCCACGCGATCGAGAATTTCGGAAGTGGTGGAATGCAACCTGGCACCGGCGGCGCCCATGGCTGCCATCAGTTCCCAGATGTCGCGATACTGTTCCTGATCCCGGGAGAAAAAAAGGAAGCCCAGGCCGGCCGTTTCGATGTCGTAGGTGCCGACCTTGCCCTGGATGGTGTCCTTGTTGCGTATCAGCCACTGCTCGAGCTCGCCGCGGGTGGACGGCGGCGCCATGTTTGCGAACGAGGGCTTGTGGTAGACGAAGACGACGGGCTCGTAGGTCAGCGCATAGGCGGTGTTCCGCCAGTTCGCCCAGCGCGGCCAGCTATCGCTCAATGGCAGGTTGGATTGCTGCGCATAGCCGTCGTTGGCGAGCTTGATCTGCAAATCCATTGCCGAGGAAAAAACGACGTCGGCAGTCACCTCGCCCGCGTCGGTTTCGCGCACCACCCGGTCATGGATCTCGCTGGTCAGGAACTCTTCGTACTGCACGGCGATACCGGGAAAACGCCGCTGAAACGAGGATAGCATGGGGTCTGCGGTCGGCAGATCCAGCGATGAGTAGATCAGCAGCACCCTCGCGTCGGCATTGCCGTCGAGCGCGGGATAGAATTTCACCCCCGCAGCCGTCGCGCCGCCAGCGGCAGTGAGGAAAAACATGGTCAGGAGTATAATGGCGCGCATGCAAATCAGTCTGCTACAAGTAAAAAAAGACTACAATCAGCCTTCTGGGGGGTGGGACCATGCGCATTCTGGTGGTCGAAGATAATCTGACCCTCGCCAGTGGCATCGAGCGGTTGCTCAAGCAGAGCGGCTATGCCGTTGACTGCGTGCATGACGGGCTTTCGGCCGAAGCAGTCGTAAGCACGGAAGCCTTCGATGTCGTCATTCTTGATCTGAACCTGCCCGAACTGGATGGGCTGTCGGTGCTGCGCAGCATCCGAGACCGAAAACTGGATTCGGCAGTTCTCATTCTCACCGCCAAGGATGCACCGGCCGACCGCATCCGCGGGCTCGATCTGGGTGCGGACGACTATCTTACCAAGCCCTTCGATGTCGGCGAGCTCGAAGCCCGGGTGCGGGCCCTGATCCGGCGCAAGAGCGGAGCACGCAGCCCGCTGGTGAGTTTTGGCGCGCTCACCTTCGATCTCAACGCCCGCACCCTGACCAGCGAACAGGGGATTGTCGACGTGCCGGCGCGGGAACTGTCGGTGCTGGAGCTGCTGTTCTCGCGCTCCGGCAAAGTCGTCCACAAACACGTCATTATCGAATCCCTCAGCGCATTCGACGACGACCTGACGCCCAATGCGGTGGAGCAATATGTCTCGCGTTTGCGGCGCAAGCTCATTCCCTACGATGTGACCATCAATACGGCGCGCGGCATCGGCTATTATTTGAGCAAGGCCTCGGCGTGAGACTGATCCCTCAATCGCTTCGTGGCCGCCTGCTGGTGTCTCTTCTGGTCCCGCTGGCGCTGATCGGGCTGATCGGCCTGCTCAATTCGCGCCAGGAGGCAGCGACCATTTCCACCAGCGTGTCCGACCGCGTCCTGGCCGGCTCGGCCCTGGCTATCGCCGAACGCGTCGTGGTGACCGAAAACGGCACGCTGGACGTCGACATCCCCTATGCTGCACTCGAAATGCTGACCTCGACTGCGCAGGACAATGTGTTCTATCGCGTGGAAGGCCCGCCGGGCAATTTCATTACCGGCTATGCCGACCTGCCGCGCATCCCCGATTCCGGCCCCAATGTGGTCGAAGAAATCGAATTCATGGATGGTGAATTCAGGGGCACCGCGGTTCGCATCGCCATGTTGCGACGCGCCGGATCGTCAGGCCTCGCGGCTATTCCCTTTGAAGTGACCGTGGCTGAGACGACGCTTTCGCGCGGGCTGCTCTCGGACAGCATCATCGTCAATTCGGCCATCCGGCTGGCGCTGCTGATCGCGGCGGCAATTGCCATCGCACTGATCTCCGTCAGCCTCTCCATCCGTCCGCTGTACCGCCTGAGCGAATCCATTGCACAGCGCAGCCCGTCCGAGTTGGGTCGCATCGACGACGAGGTGCCCACCGAGGTGCGCGGCCTGGTCGACACCATCAACAATTTCATGGATCGGCTTGGCACATCGATCGATGCCCTGCGCCATTTTACCGGCAATGCCAGCCATCAGCTGCGCACGCCGTTGGCGATTATCCGCACGCAACTGGCGCTGGCGCGGCGCGCGACCAGCAGCCAGCAGGCCAAGGCGGCGCTGGATGATGGTGACGAGGCCGTTGTCCATGCCGAACGTGTTCTTGCCCAGCTTATGCTTCTGGCGCGGGTGGACGAGGCCGTATCGCAGACGCGGGAAGCAGACCGTGTAAACCTGACGCTCGTGGCACGCGAGCTCGTGGCCGACCTGATCCCGCTGGCCTGCAGCGTCGACATCGACCTCGGCTATGAAGGGGACCAGACGGTTCATGTGCTCGGGGACGAAATCCTTCTGGGCGAGATGCTGCGCAACCTTATCGACAACGCGCTCAAATATGCCGGCAAGGGCGCCTCCGTTACGGTCAGCGTCATCGAGTCAGGCGGCCTGGCGCGGCTTTGCGTGGAAGACACAGGCGCCGGCATTCCCCTGCATCTGCAGGGCGACGTTCGCAAACGCTTCCTGCGCGGCCGCAGCAGCGGCCAAGGCTCTGGCCTTGGCCTTGCCATCGTCGATGAGATCGCCGCCCTGTTCGGGGGTGCCCTGACCATCGGCAACGGGCGCAATGGCACGGGACTCCTTGCCGCGATCACCCTGCCCGCCGCGCCGGATGCCCAATAGAAAACGCACGCTCCGAGCGCCTCGGAACGTGCGTTCATTCACCGTTGCGGGATCGTATCAGTCGGCCGGGTCGGCCCCGGTGTCGCTCTCGAGAATGACGGTGCCGTATTTTTCTCCCAAGGCGGCAAGTTCGGACGCCAATGCCGCTTCAACCAGCGTCGAGCCAAGCTCGGACCGCTTGTCCTCAAAACTGTCCGGCGCGCTCGTCCGCTCGTCCTCGAATTTGAGGATATGCCATCCGAACTGAGTGGCTATGGGCGATGTGATATCGCCCACCGAGCCAAGGGCGAAACCGGCGTCGCTGAGCGGGGCGATCATCTCGCCTTCCGCCATGAAGCCGAGATCGGCCGAAACCTGCGCGGAGGGATCGGCGGACATTTCCCGGGCGACAGTTTCAAAATCCTCTCCGGCTTCCAGCCGCGCCAGGATCTGGTCTGCTGCCTCCTGGGTTTCGGCCAGGATGTGGCCAAAACTGCGCTCTGCGACCGGCCGGTAGCCGGCGACGTACGTTTCGTAGGCGCCCTGCAAAGCCGTCTCATCGGTCGCTCCGCTCACCACATGCTGGATGAAAAGCTCCTGCAGCAACCGTGTCTGCTCGAAAGCCAACCGGCGCTGAAAGACTTCATTGTCGTCAAGTCCCAGATCCTGCGCGGCCAGTGCCATGAGGTTGAGGTCGATGGCGGTCTGCATCAGATAGTCGGCCCGCTCTTCCGCCGACATCTGCGCGAGGCGGTCGAGAGATTTTTCGGCGATCACGGCGATATCGACGCCGGTGATCTCGACATCGCCCACGCGCGCAATGACCGTCGGCTGCTCGGCTCGTAGGTTCCCGGCCTGGTCGGACTCCTGCCCGGCTACAGCACCGGGCAGGAGGACCAGACAGGACAGGGCTGCGGCGAATAGAGAGGTTTTGAAAGAGATGTTCATCAGTCGTCGTTCGCTGCCAGTTCGTTGAGGATTTTGCCCTTGCCGCGCGCCCGCATGACGAGAGGAACGACAACCGCGGCAACGGCGAGCAGCAGCAAACCCGCGGCAATGGGCGAGGTAACGAGAACCGAGACATCGCCCTGGCTGATGGCAAGGGCCCGTCGCAGTTGCTGCTCGGCCATGGGTCCAAGGATGAGGCCGATGACCACCGGGGCAATGGGAAAATCGAGCACACGCATGACGAATGCCAGCAGACCGAATGCGAGGAGCACACCGAGTTCGAAAATCGAAGGATTTGCACCAATCGTGCCGAGCGTCGCGAACATCACGATACCCGCATAGAGCCAGTGGCGCGGGATCGAGAGCAGTTTCACCCACATGCCGATCAGGGGCAGGTTGAGCACCAGAAGCATCAGATTGGCGATCAGCAGGCTGGCGATGAGGCCCCAGACCAGGGTTGGGTTGTTCACGAACAGGAGCGGACCGGGCTGCAGGCCGAACTGCTGGAACCCGGCCAGCATGATGGCAGCGGTGGCCGTCGTCGGCAGTCCAAGGGTCAGAAGCGGCACGAGCGTACCGGCAGCCGACGCATTGTTGGCAGCCTCCGGCCCGGCGACACCCTCGATGGCGCCATGGCCGAACTCTTCTGGATGCTTGGTGAGCTGTCGTTCGGTCGTATAGGACAGGAATGTGCCGATCTCGGCGCCCCCGGCCGGCATCGCCCCAATCGGAAATCCGAGGGCCGTGCCGCGCAACCAGGGCTTCCATGAGCGCGCCCAGTCTTGCTTGTTCATCCAGACGCTGCCCTTGACGGGCACGATCTCCTCTTGGCCCTTCAGTCCACGCGAGGCGACGAAAAATGCCTCACCGATGGCGAACATGGCCACCGCGATGGTCGTGACTTCGATCCCATCAAGCAAGTCCGGCACCCCAAAGGCAAGGCGTGCCTGTCCCGTCTGCAGATCGATGCCGATCAGCCCGATGGCAAGGCCGAGAGCCAAAGCCGTCAGCCCGCGCAAAGCGGACGAGCCAAAGGCGGCGGACACAGTCATGAAGGCGAGCATCATCAACGCGAAATATTCGGCCGGACCGAACATCAAGGCCAGTTTGACGACCCACGGAGCGATAAACGCCAGCCCGAAAGTGGCGATCAGTCCCGCAACGAAAGAACCGATGGCAGCTGTCGCCAATGCGGGCCCACCGCGCCCCTTGCGGGCCATCTTGTTGCCCTCGAGCGCGGTCACGATCGATGCGCTTTCGCCGGGCGTATTGAGCAGGATGGATGTGGTCGAACCGCCATACATGCCGCCATAATAGATGCCGGCAAACATGATCAGGGAACCGGCGGGATCGAGCCTATAGGTGACGGGCAGAAGCAGCGCCACGGTGAGCGCCGGGCCAATGCCGGGCAAGACGCCCACGGCAGTGCCCAGAAGCACACCCAAAAGCGCGAACAGCAGGTTTGATGGCTGGGCTGCGATCAGCAGGCCCTGCAGCAAAAGATCTAGAGTTTCCATTTCGGCCTCAGGGTATGAGCCGCTCGAGCGGACCGGCGGGCAGCGAAAGCATCAGCAGACGCGCAAAGACCAGCCACACGAAGAAGGCAAGTGGGACGCCGACGGCCAGACCGAGCCAGAATGGTCTTTGTCCGAAGCCGCGTGCCGTCAGGGCAAAGAGCAGGCCCGTCGCGATGCTGAACCCCGCATAGGGCAGGAGAACCATCTGCGCGATCATGCCGCCTGCAACCCAGGCGACCGGGCCAAGCTCCGGCACTGTCCAGCGCGGAAACTTGTCCCGCAGAGCATGGATGAGGGTCCAGAGGGACAGGCCGGCCAGGAAAAAGCCGATGACATAGGCGAAGGTGGCAGGTCCGACGCGGGCATAGCGCGCCGCATTGCCTAGCTTCACCGCTTCGGCGACGATGAGCACCGCCACTGCCATCAGCACGGCTGCGGTAACAAGCGCCGCCCAATTGGGGCGACGCTCATTTGTTGTGGTGTTCTCGTTCACTGGACGAGACCAATGTCTTTCAGGATCACCTCGGTGGCCGCGATATCTTCCTGAAGCTGGGCAGCGAAGGCGTCGCCGGCCAGGAACGTATCCTGCCAGCCGCGCTCGGCCAGGATCGACTGCCAGGTGTCGGACGCCACGACCTTTTCGAGGTCGGCGATGATGGTGGCAACCTGTTCGTCGGTGAGGCCCGGGGCCGCCGAGACCGAACGCCAGTTCTGCATGACCACGTCGATGCCGCTTTCCGTCAGTGTCGGTGCGTCGATGCCTTCGATGCGCTCCTCGCTGGTGACGGCCAGGATGCGCAGGTCACCAGACTCGACCTGGCCCTGGAATTCGCCATAGCCCGAGATACCGACGGTCACCTGACCGCCCAGGATCGCGGCCAGGGATTCGCCACCGCCCGAGAAGGCGATGTAGTTGACCTGGGTGGGATCCACATCGACGGCCTTGGCAAAAAGGCCGGCAGCGATATGGTCGGCGCCACCGGCAGACCCGCCCGCCCAGGAGACCGAACCGGGATCGGCGCGCAACATTTCGACCAGGTCGTCGATGGTCTGGAGCGGCGACTCGGCCCGCACGGCAATCGCTTCGTATTCACCGGTGAGACGGGCAATCGGGGTCACGTCGTTGAGGGTGACGGGGGAGGCATTGGTCAGGATGGCGCCGACCATCACATAGCCGCCGACCATCAGCGCATTCGGATCGCCTGCGGACTGATTGACGAACTGGGCGATACCGATCGTACCGCCTGCACCGGGAACGTTCACGACCTGAACATTGCCGCCGATTCCCTCGTCCTGCATGGTCTGCTGCAGGGCGCGGGCGGTCTGATCCCAGCCGCCGCCGGGCGCGGCAGGCGCCATGATGTTGTAGTCGGCGGCAAAGGCGCCAACGGTCAGAGTGGAGACCAGGACGGTCGAGAGAAGCAGGTGTTTCATATTTCCACCGAAGATTATTTTGCCAACTCGGGCGGCTGGCTCAAAAAGCGCATCTCTGCCGCCCCCGGTCAGCCGGGTACTGCAGAACAAGGGCTCTCCTCACCAGGCCAGTCGTCTTCCGCGACGTGCCGCCAAGCACAAGATCACACCAAGCTGACTTGAGCCTGACATCGGCGGAATCGAATGCATCCGGAGGTCAAACCGGCGGAACGGCTTCGCCCCGCCGGTTTCCGGCTGGCTTACTCGAAAGACTTGGTGGCGGTGAAACTCAGCCGATACCCAAGATCGTCGCCGGGGCGGCTATGCACGCGTCCGGTCAGCTCGGTATCGAAATTGCGCGAGGGCGCCCATTCAAGGCTCGCCTCGCCATAAGTGATACCTGCCGCCCTGTCGGATTCGTGGATGTAGCCGCCCCCGGCCACCAGCGTGATGGTTGCCGACATCTCGTATTCGACCTCGAAACCGGTATCGATCGTGACATCGCCGTCGAATTCGCGGAACATGCGAGAGCCGACATTGACGGTGACGGCGTCCAGTTCGACGCTGACCGAGGCGGCTGCGCCGAACTCGTCCTCTGAGGTCGCCTCGACGCCGGTCGCCAGGGTGAAGATGTCGAATTCGGCATCGGCTGTGCCCAACACGTTCCACCAGCCATCATTGTTGGCGGCGAGGGCGCCGCGCACACGATAGTCACCCAAATCGGCGGTGAGCCCGGCATGGATTGCCCAGTCGTTGACCATGCCGCTGAGCACTTCATCGGCGAGCACAGTGACGTGTCCATCGAGCATATCGCTCTTGTAGGTCACGACGCCGACGAGCGTACCGAGGTCGTCGAGGTCCTCTAGAGCGGCGCCGGCCGTGACCCCGTTGCCCAGGTCGGTTGTGACCTGGATGACATGACCGTCCGTGTCGATATCGGTACCGGTGACATTGGCATTGAAGCCGACGCCGCTTGCCCTGTTCTGATGGAACAGCTGCTGGAACGTGAAAGACGTGTCGTTGCCGGTTTTGGCGATGGTGTCCTTGATGCCAGCCATGAGGACGGTCTTGTCGCCAATGGCTATATAGGCCTCATCGACGTTCATCTCGCGTTCCCGGCTGTCGAGGGCCAGGTTTTCGAAGACGATTTCTTCCTTGCCCTCGAGCGTGATGACGCCGCGCGCGACACCGAAATCACTCGCCGAAGAGGCGTCGAACGTCAGGGTCGACGTCAGCTCGCTGTCCCAGTCAAGCGCGCCATTGCCCAGGAAGATGGTGGGGCCGCTCGAATATTTCAGATCATTGATGGCACGGTAGCTGCGATCGTAGTTGCCCCACCGAAAAACATATTCCACTTCCCCGGAAATCTTCAGGCAGGCGTCACCCGAAGACAGTGTCAGGCCACTTACCCCAAGGGAGTCACAAACATCGACGCTTGTCAGAACCCCAAAGTCTGCCGCGAAGCTCGGGGCAGCAGCACTTAGAAAAACTATAGAAGTTGCGCAGAGCGCACTGAGTCGCCTTGTTGACGGCATAATATATAACCTCCAAATTCTCGCCCATTTTGTTTTTGGCGAGATTTTTGGAGGCTATACGGATTCAAAATGCCGTTGAATTAGAACGACTTACATATCGAAACTTGGCATTACATCGAAATAATGCATGATCATCTATGAATGTACGCGCTAAGAATTTCCGATCTTGGCATTTTCTATTTGGGTAATCAGGCTTTGCGCTATGGGCGCAAACTTTTTGCCTGTCGGGGTGAGGTCGATCGGGAAGGCTGCTCGCTCGAACAGCCGCGCTCCCACCCAGTGTTCCAGAGCTTGGATGCGTCGGCTAAAGGCAGCTTGTGAGGAATTTCGGGCTTTTGCCGCTTCGGTAAAACTGCCGATCCTGGCCAACGCGACAAAATCGAGAAGCCAGACGAGTTCCATTTGAAAAAAACCGGACAAAGACGCGGGCGGCCGGAGCCGCCCGCGTGCAATGTATCAGTTCTCCCAGCTGGCGCGCAGTTCGGTGCCGACCGGAACCGTTTCGGACGGGTCGATGGTGATGTAGCCCACGCCGTCGCGGATCTCGATTTCCGTGCCGTAAGGCTCCGAATATTCCTGGATGAGTTCGAGGATCATCTGGGCATCAGCTGCCGAAGGCGTCATCGGGATGTTCATCCGCGACCACGGCCGTTCCTTGCGCAGACCCAGATCGACCGGATGGATGCGCACTTCTGTGGCGACGCCATCCTTGTAGTCAACCTCGGCGGCGAAGGCCATCAGGTTGATGTCCTGCTGCAGCCAGTGTTCGCCCACTTCACCGGCCTCGATGTAGGTCTGCGGGCCCGATGCGGGACGACCGTCATTGCTACCGGCGCCGAAGCGGTGCACCGAGAGATTGCCCAGATTGTAGAAAATCGGACGACCCTTGTAGATTTCGATGCCCTGGATGGTGTGGTTGCCATGGCCATGGAAGAGGTCGAGACCATTGTCGATCAGTTCGCGAGCCAGGGTTTCGACGTAGTCAGGCGGATAGTGGTCCTGCGAATAGGCCTGGAAGACGTAGCGGTTTTCGTGAATGTGCGACGAGAAGATCACGTAGTCGGCATATTCCTTGGCGCCGCGCACAGCCAGAACCTGGGCTTGGCGATCGCTGTTGTTCATGACGTACTGGTAGTCGCCGGGCTTGTCGGCCGCCACGTAAGTGCGTCCCAGCCACTCCACGGAATTGTCCTCTTCCTTGGGGACATCGATGGCGCGCGCCACGTCCGCTTCGGTGCGGCGTTCGACCATGGATGCGCGGATCTCGCGGATCTGCTCGAGCTGTTCGGGCGTGACCGTCACGTTCTGGGTCAGACGCAGAACGTTCATGCCCCATTCTTCGCCGCCTGAATTACCCGACTTGTCGCGTGCCGTCGGGCCGTCTGCTACCGGGCCGATCGGATAGGCGTAAACCATGGCCACGCGGCCCTGCTCCAGCTCCTGGAACACCGGGGTGCGCGCGATGGTCATGTTGGGGCCATAGCCGGCCACCTTGATCCCGGCGTCATCCATTATGCGCAGGGTGGACTTCATGGCTTCTTCGCCACCGGCGGCCTCGCCCGAGCCCATCAGGTCAAAGCCCAGCTCGGCCCAGTCGGTCGCCACTTCCTTGGGAGCCCAGTTGTTGCCATAGCCGTGCTCGCCCGCCCAGAACTGGCGATCGACCATGTAGACTTCCATGTTACCGATCGTGGTGTCGGCATTCTGCAGGATGCCACGCAGCGTATCATCGATCCGCTTGCCCATCGGCTCCTGCATGAGCACATCGCCGACCACGGCAATTGTGTAGTCGCCAGTCATCTTGTTGGCGAGTTCCTTGCTCAGGTCGCGATACACGAATGTGCTGGCGTCCGTCGCAGGGCGGGCGCTCTGCGCATTGGCGGCGCCAGCCCAACCCATCGAGGCGACGAGCGCAATGGCCGAAGCCGTCAGAATGAAACTGTTACGAGTCTTCACTATTTCCTCCTAGGGTCACCGCTGCCGGAACAGCGGCACAATTTCGACAGGAGGTGGCGCGGCGCATTGCGCCAGACCCTTCTTCCTCCCCAGGGTGCCATTTTTGGCTTGCCCTGAAGCCAAGAGATCATACAAACCTGTCACCTAGCTGTCATTGCATGCCGTCGTGCGCGGACATCGCCATTGTGCTGTTCTCATGGCTGGTCGGCGAATGCCAGGTCGCATCGATTTCGGGACGAACAAAGACTGCAGCCGGCAAAGCCGGGTCGTGAACCGGGCCGCCTGCTTGCTGAGCGCTAGGCGTCGTGGACATCCACCCTCAGGGCATCGCTGCCAAGCAGAAGGTCTAGCAGCCGCCTTTCCAGCTTGGGCGAGAGGACAACCCTGAGCCGGCACGACTCGTCATTGCCATGCTCCTCGGGGAATGCGGTTGCGGTTCCGCCCTGCGAGATCAGCGAGAGCCGCACGCGGAGCGCGGAAACCGGACTGGGGAAATGGGCGATGGCGATGCGATTGCGCATGGGGTTCAGTGGACCTGTTCGCACTCGACCTGATCCTGCAGCCGGTCGAGGTCTCGGATCACGAAACTGCCGCGACCAGGGAGGTCGATGATTCCCCTGAGCTTGAGCTTGGTCAGGTTTCGACTGACCGTCTCGATGGTGAGGCCAAGGTGATCGGCGATATCGGCACGGCACATCGGCAGGCTGACACGCTGATCGTTGGCCAGCTTGCCCGTCCGCGTCGCCAGCGAGATCAGGAACCCGGCGATCCGCTCCAGCGCCGATTTGCGGCACAGCAGCACCGACAGGTCGTGCATGCTCGCCACTTCGCCGGCGGCCATGGCCAGCAGCCTCTCGCCGAATTCGGGCCGGTTGCGGATCGCGTCACCGATCTGCCCGCGCGCGGTAATCTGCACTTTGGCCGGGGTCAGCGCATCGCAGTCGAAGCGGTAGAGGTCACCGTGTCCGAAGCCGATGACGTCGCCGGGATAGGCGAAGGCGACGACCTGGCGGCGTCCGTCCTGGAACACCCTGGTGGCCCGGAAGACGCCACTGACCACTTCGTAAAGGTCTTCCGCGCGGTCCCCTTGGTGAAACAGCACCGTCGTCGCGCCGACGATCCGGCCCTGCCCTTCGGCAGCGCCCATCGGGCCATTCGGGACATCGGGGGCGGCATGGGGAAAGAGATACATCGTGCGCTTCGCTCTGCTGTGGCGAGCGGAATTGACCACGGGGACGTAATCGGCCTATCCGATATCTGTAACCGATTGTAACGGCGCGACCCTGCCCCCGAGCGTGATGCAGAGCCACCATATCCTTGTCGTCGACGACGACCCGCAGATCCGCCGCATGCTGCGCCGCTGCCTCGAGGACGAGGGCTTTCGCGTCAGCGAATCGAGTGACGGCGAGAATATCGACCCGATTCTGCGCGCCGGCCTCGACCTCGTGACGCTCGACCTCAATCTCGGCCGCACCGACGGTCTCGCACTGGCCCGGCGCATCCGCCAGACCTCCGACGTCCCCATCATCATGATCACCGGCAAGGGCGACATGATCGACCGCATCGTCGGCCTCGAAATCGGCGCCGATGACTACATCGCCAAGCCCTTTCACTTGCGCGAAGTGCTCGCCCGCATCCGCAGCGTGCTGCGCCGCAGTACCGGGCCTGCTGCCCCCGTGCAGCCCCCCGCCGCGGTCATCGCCTTCGACGGCTTCATGCTCGATCCCGCGCGCCGCAGCTTGACCGGCCCCGATGGGAACGACATCGCGCTGACCACGGGCGAATTCGACCTGCTGCTGCTGTTCTGCCGCCATGCCCACATGGTGCTGGAGCGCGATCGCATCATGGACCTGCTCAAGGGCCACGACTGGGCGCCCAACGACCGCAGCATCGACAACCAGGTCGCCCGGCTGCGCAAGCTGATCGAGGCCGATACCCGCCACCCGCAGATCATCAAGACGGTGCGGGGCGCCGGCTACAGCTTTACCCCGCGCACCCTGAGCTGAACCCTAAGTTTCCAGCGCCTCGGCCACGGCCTGCGCCAGGTCGGCAAGCCGGTAGGGCTTGCTCAGCACCTTGAGATGAGCGATGGCGTCATCGTCGCGTCGCACCAGTTCGTCGGCGTAGCCCGAGGTCAGCAGCACCGGCAGGCCCGGCCACTCTGCCGCCACCCGCCGCGCCAGTTCATACCCCGAAATGCCGCCCGGCATGACGAGATCGGTGAACACCAGGTCCACTTCGGCCCCGCTGCCCAGGATCGCCAGCGCCTCATGCGCATCGGCCACCACCAGCGTGGCATAGCTCAGCGTTTCGAGCCGATTGACCGTCAGCCTGCGCACCCGTGGATCGTCCTCGACCACCAGCACCGTCCGCCCCGGGACGACTGGCTCCACCATGTCCGCTCCGACAGGAGGCGCTTCGCCCGCCCCGTGCCGCGGCAGGTAGATGTTGACGGTGGTTCCCCGCCCGGTCTCGCTGTAGATCGTCGCGTGCCCGCCCGATTGCTTGGCAAAGCCATAGATCATCGACAGCCCGAGCCCCGTGCCGCGCCCCTTCTCCTTGGTGGTGAAGAACGGCTCGAACGCCCGCTCGCGCACCTCTGCGGGCATCCCCTCCCCGGTATCGGCCACCGAAAGCCGCACATAGTCCCCCGGCGCCAGCCCGTCGAGATCTTCCGACATGACCGCGTCGACCACGACATTGCCCGTCTCGATGATCAGCCGCCCGCCGGCCGGCATGGCGTCGCGTGCGTTGACCGCCAGGTTCACGATCGCGCTTTCCACCTGCGAGGGGTCGATCCGCGTCATCCACAGCCGCGGCGTCAGCGCATTGGACAGCGAGATCGTCGATCCCATGGTGCGGTGCAGCATGTCGGTGAGCCCGAGCACGAAGTCGTTGAGGTTGACCACCTCCGGCTCGAGATGCGAACGCCGCGCAAAGGCCAGCAGCCGGGCCGTCAGCCTGGCGCCGAGGTCGGCTGCCTCCAGCGCCTCGGTCGCCAGTTCGCGCTGCCCCGTCGTCGACAGCTTCGCCTCCAGCATTTCGAGATTGCCGATGATGACAGTGAGCAGGTTGTTGAAATCGTGGGCGATGCCGCCGGTCAGCTGCCCCATCGCCTCCATCTTCTGCGCCTGTCGCAACGCCTGCTCGGTGGCCTTCTGGCTCGAGAGGTCGTGGATGATGCCAGTGAAGTGCACCCGCCCGTCCATCTCGAATTCGCTCACCGCCAGGTGCATCGGAAACGTCGTGCCGTCGCGCCGGCGCCCGGTCACTTCGCGGCCGATGCCGATGATCTTGCGCGCCCCCGTCGCCCGGTAATTGGCGATGTAGCCGTCATGGGCCGAATGATAGGGCTCGGGCATCAGGAAATGCACGTTCTGGCCGATGAACGCATCCTGCGGATAACCGAACAGCCGCGCGGCCGCCGGATTGACCGTGGTGATGATGCCCTTGCCATCGATGGTGATGATCGCATCCACCGCCGATTCCAGCATCGCCTGCAACTTGCGGGCCTGCCCCACCAGGTCGGTCTGGTCGGGCTCTCGTCCATTCGCGGTCATGCGCATTCCTCTGCTCCGGCGCGACCCTAGCCGGTTTCGGCGCCCGCTCAATAGTCCCGGCTGCAGCAAAGCGCCGTCCCGCGCCCGATCTTTGATCGAGGTCAAGGATCATGTCCGCCATTTGGCTACGGCTTTCCCCATGCGGGGCAATCCGCTTTCCATCAACCGCCGGGGACAGGGCAATGCTGGCTGATTTCACGCGCAACGAACGGGTCGGGGCGCTCGTCATTCTGGGCGGCCTCGTCGTCGTCGGCCTCGCCATGGCCATTGCCGGACGCGGTGATCTCCTCGGCATTCACGGCTGGATGGTCTTCGGCCTGGCGCTGGCCTTCACCTTCGGCGCCATCCGGCAGTTCGACCTGCCCGAGCCCACTGCCGAGCGCCTCGCCGAATACTACGATGCCCCGACGCGCGCCGGTCTCATCCTCACCCTTCTCTGGGGCGTGGTCGGCATGGCGGCCGGCTTCTGGGTGGCGGCGCTCCTTGCCTGGCCCGATATGACCTTCGATGTTTCCTGGCTGAGCTGGGGGCGCCTCCGGCCGATCCACACTTCGGGCGTCATCTTCGGCTTCGGCGGCAATGCGCTCATCGCCACCTCGCTCCACGTGCTGCAGCGCACCACAAGGGCGCGCCTGCCCGATGCCCTCAGCCCCTGGTTCGTGCTCCTGGGCTACAATCTCTTCTGCATCATCGCCGCCAGCGGCTACCTGATGGGCATCACCCAGTCCAAGGAATATGCCGAGCCCGAATGGTATGCCGATATCTGGCTGGTGGTGGTCTGGGTCACCTATTTCGCCATCTACATGCGCACCCTCGCCCGCCGCAAGGAACCGCATATCTACGTGGCCAACTGGTATTACATGGCCTTCATCCTGGTCGTGGCCATCCTCCATATCGTCAACAATCTCGCCGTCCCCGTCTCGTTCGGCTCGGCCAAGTCGTTCTCGCTCTTCGCTGGCGTTCAGGATGCCATGACCCAGTGGTGGTACGGCCACAACGCCGTCGCCTTCTTCCTCACCGCCGGGTTCCTCGGCATGATGTATTACTACCTGCCCAAGCGCGCCAACCGGCCGATCTTCTCCTACCGGATGTCGATCATCAGCTTCTGGGGCATCACCTTCATGTACATGTGGGCCGGCTCGCACCACCTGCATTACACCGCCCTGCCCCATTGGGTGCAGACCCTGGGCATGGCCTTCTCGGTCGTGCTTCTCGTCCCCAGCTGGGCCTCGGCCGGCAATGCGCTGCTCACCCTCAACGGCGCCTGGCACAAGGTGCGCGACGACGCGGTGCTGCGCTTCATGGCCCTGGCGGCGATCTTTTACGGCATCACCACGTTCGAAGGCTCGTTCATGGCCATCCGTGCGGTCAATTCGCTCAGCCACTACACCGATTGGACCATCGGCCACGTGCATGCCGGGGCCCTGGGCTGGGTGGCGATGATCACCTTCGGCTCGCTCTATTCGCTGGTTCCCTCCATGTGGAAGCGCGAGCGCATGTATTCCAACCGCCTTGTCGAGGTGCACTTCTGGCTCGCCCTCTCGGGCACGGTCATCTACGTCTTCGCCATGTGGAATTCGGGCGTCATCCAGGGCCTGATGTGGCGCACCTACGACGAGAGCGGCACGCTGAGCTACTCGTTCCTCGACAGCCTCGAGGCCATGCACCCCTATTACATCGCCCGCGCCTTCGGCGGTCTGCTCTTCGTGCTCGGCGCCATTGTCGCCCTCTACAACACCATCATGACCATCCGCATGCCGGCCGCGATCGAAACCTCTCAGCGGGGTCTCGACGTGCCCGCCGAACCTGCCCTGCAGGCCGGAGAATAGTCCCATGTTCAAGCTTCACTACCGCCTCGAACGCTCGGCCCTTGGCCTCGTCGCCTTCATCATCGTGGTCGCCTCCATCGGCGGCTTCATCGAGATCGCGCCGCTCTTCACCATCGACGAGACTGTCGAGAACGCAGAGGATATGCGCGTCTACACGCCCCTCGAAGTGGCCGGCCGCAATATCTTCATCCGCGAAGGGTGCTATGCCTGCCATAGCCAGATGATCCGCACATTGCGCGACGAAGTGGATCGCTACGGCCCCTATTCGCTGGCCGTGGAAAGCCAGTACGACCATCCCCAGCTCTGGGGCTCCAAGCGGACCGGGCCGGATCTCGCGCGGCTGGGCAACAAATATTCCGACGCCTGGCATGTGAGCCATCTGAACAACCCGCGCGATCTCGTGCCACAGTCGAAGATGCCGGCCTATCGCTGGCTGCTGCGCGATCAGCTCCGCACCGACGATCTGGGCGCCCAGCTGGCCGCCCTGCGTATCGTGGGCGTACCCTATACCGACGAGCAGATCGCCAATGCCGCACAGGACGCCTACGGCCAGGCCAATCCCGATAGCGCCGAAGCCCCTGGCGTCGCCGAACGCTACGGCGAGGCCACCAATATCCGTGCCTTCGACGGTACCCAGGGACCGCTCACCGACATGGATGCGCTGGTCGCTTATCTGCAGATGCTCGGCACCCTGACCGATGCTGCCTTTACCAGCGAAACGGCGGAGGCCGAGTGATGCCGTTCGATCATGACACCGTCGTCGGGTTCTCCAAGAGCTTCGGGCTGATTTACCTGGTCGTGCTCAGCATCATCTGCCTGGCCTGGACCTATTGGCCATCTAACAAGAAGGGATTTGACGAGGCGGCGCGCATGCCCGTGCTCGACGAGGAGGACCGGCCATGGCGCTGAAGGAACGCGACGAATTCTCGGGGCAGATGACGACGGGCCACGAATGGAACGGCATCAAGGAACTCAACACCCCTGTCCCACGGCTGCTTTGGGCCTTCCTCGCGACACTGGGTCTGTTCGCCATCGTCTGGACGGTGCTGATGCCGAGTTGGCCCGGCGTCAGCGGCTATTTCCGGGGCCTTCTCGGGGCTGACCAGCATCAGGCCGTGCGCCAGTCATTGGTCGAGGCCGAAGCCGCAAGGGCCGGCTGGAGCGAACGCCTCGCGGTCGAAAAGTTCGACACCCTCGCTGCCGACCCAGCCATCATGGACGTGGTCCGCACCACCGGTCCGGCGCTCTTCGGAGATAACTGCGCGGCCTGTCATGGCAATGATGCCGGGGGCAATCCCGGTTATCCCAATATTGCCGAGGCGCCCATGATGTGGGGCGGCGACGTCGACACCATCGCGGAAACCATTCGCGTTGGCATCAATTCCACGCACCCCGACACCCGCTATGGGCAGATGCTGGCCTTCGGTCGCGATCAGATGCTGGGCAGTGCCGAAATCAGCGCCCTCGCCGACTATCTGGTGTCCCTGCAGGGCGAAAAGTCCCTGACGGTCGAAGAAACGGGCACGGCTGAAACGCTGTTTGCCGACAATTGCGCCGCCTGCCACGGCGAAGATGCGCGTGGCCTGGTGGAAACCGGCGCGCCCGATCTCACCGACAGCTTCTGGATCTATGGCGGCGACCGCTCCACCATCCGGCACTCTATCTACAACGGTCGCCAAGGCACCATGCCATCCTGGGAAGGCCGCCTCAGCCCGACGCAGATCCGGCTGCTTTCGCTCTATGTCATGGACCTGCGGGGATCCACCCCATGACCGCCATCGGCGCGACCCGTCGGCGGCGCCTCTCGCTCGCCTGGATCGTCGGCCTGGGCATCACCGCCATACTCATCGGCGCCAATGCGCACCTGGTCTATGTCGCCTTCACCTCGCAACCGGCCTGCGTCAGCCACCTCAAGCTTCCCGACGGCAGCACCGACCATTTCCGCGCCGCCAAGTCGGGATGTTGAAGCTGAAATGCTGACAATGATCCAGTGCACCCCCTCCCCAACCCTCCCCCTGAAGAAGGGGGAGGGAGCCCGGCCGCCGATGCCCACAACGGCACGGCGAGCCTTCCTTCCCCTCCCCCTCCTTCAGGGGGAGGCCGGGTGGGGGTGCCCTTGTCCCCCGCTCCCTCGCCCGGTGAACTGAGAGAACCCGCCCATGACGCACGCTGACACCATCCCTGCCCATGAGCCGGCCCTGCCCCGGTCGGTCGATCACAATCGCGGCCTGTCGCCCACCGCTCCGCTCACCTGGCTAGCAAGAGGTTGGCGCGACCTGTGGACGAAGCCGGGCCTGAGTCTGGCCTACGGCCTCGGCGTCACGCTCCTGTCCTGGGCCATCGTCTACGCCATGTTTCATTTCGGCTGGGCGCAGATCCTTTTCCCTGCATTGGCGGGCTTCCTGGTCGTCGGCCCGCTCCTCGCCACCGGCCTTTACGTCAAGAGCCGCAAGCTCGCCGCCCGCGAGCAGGTCACGCTGTTCGACATGCTGTTTCCACGCGGCGGCATGCACCTGTTTTTCGTCGGCGCGGTGTTGATGACCCTGATGCTGGTCTGGGTCCGGGCAGCGGTGCTGCTCTATGCGCTGTTTTTCGGATGGCGCGCCTTTCCCGGCTTCGATCAGGTCGTTTCCACGCTGTTCACCACGCCCGAGGGCCTGGCCATGCTGCTGGTCGGAACCGCCGTTGGTGGTCTATTCGCGGCCTTTTCCTTCGCCATCGGCGCCTTCTCCATTCCCCTGATGCTCGACCGCGGCAAGGATGCGTTTTCGGCCATGGGCCTGTCGCTGTCCTTCGTCACCAACAACACGCCGGCCACCTTGGTCTGGGCGGCGCTCGTCGTGGCGCTCGTCCTTTTCAGCATCGGCACCGGCCTCCTCGCCCTCGTCATCATCTTCCCCCTCCTCGGCCACGCCACCTGGCACGCCTATGTCGCGGTGCGGGGAGAATAGGCGCAGAATATGGTCGCGTACGCAGGCAAACAGGCAGATATCAGCCAGCTTGGCGCGCCATGCCCTCACAGGCACCGGCCCAACACCTCCCCCCTCTTCAGGGGGAGGCCGGGTGGGGGTGTCTTAGAGAAGCCCCAGACCAAGCCATGACCTGCTGCGCGCCACCCCCCGCCTTCGCCGAAGCCCTTGCCGGTGGACCCGATCGTGGTCCGTCCGAAAACGAGGTCCGCCTCGCCAGCCGCTCCCTGGGAGATGGTCTTCGCCAATCCGAATTCTCCGTGCCCGCGATCCATTGCGGCGCCTGTATCCGCACCATCGAGACCGCGCTCGACGTCCTGCCCGGCGTCGTCTCGAGCCGCGTCAATCTCTCGGGCAAGCGCGTCACCGTCCGCTGGCAGGAGGCGCAGCCCATGCCGCCAATGGTCCGGCGCATGGTGGAGCTGGGCTACGAGCCCAATATCTTCTCGCTCGAGCGGGCCGGGCAGGACGCAGGCTTCTCCGCTCTCATACGCGCGCTCGCAGTCGCCGCCTTCTGCTCCATGAACATCATGATGTTTTCGGGCTCAGTCTGGGCCGGTGCCGACGGTCCCACCCGCGATATCCTCCACTGGATTTGCGCCGCCCTTACCCTGCCGGCCCTGCTCTATTCGGGCCGCATTTTCTACCGGTCCGCCTGGACTGCCCTGCGTGCCGGTCACACCAATATGGATGTGCCGATCACGGTCGGGATCGTCATGGCATTCGCGCTTAGTCTCTACGACACGGCCACGTCAGGCACCGAAGTCTATTTCGATGCCGTCGCCTCGCTGATCTTCTTCCTCCTCATCGGTCGCGCCCTCGACCACGCCATGCGCGAGCGTGCCCGCAATGCGGTCAAGGGCCTTGCCCGCCTGGCCCCATCAGGCGCCCTGGTCATCGATCGCGTCGACGGCCCGGCCTACCTGTCTCTGGCCGAAATCGCGCCGGGCACCATGCTTGCCGTTGCACCCGGCGAACGCATCCCGCTCGACGGCGACGTGGTCGGCGGCAGCAGCGCACTGGATCGCAGCCTCCTGACCGGTGAAAGCCTTGCCGAACCCGTTGCCCCGGGTCAGTCCGTCCCCGCGGGTGCGCTGAACCTCTCGGCCCCGCTGACCATCCGCACCACGGCCGACGAGCGCGGCTCGACACTCAATCGCCTCGTCGCCCTGCTCGAGGATGCCGAAGGCAGCCGCAACCGCTATCGCCGCATCGCCGATCGCGCCGCGGCTTGGTATTCTCCCGTGGTGCACCTCGCCGCCGTCCTGGCCTTCGCCGTCTGGATCGCCGTCGACGGCGATCTCCACCGCGCGGCGACGACAGCCATCGCGGTCCTCATCATCACCTGTCCCTGTGCGCTGGGTCTGGCCGTCCCCATGGTCCAGGTCATGGCCGCGCGCCGCCTCTTCGAGGCGGGCGTCATGGTCCGCGATGGCGCCGCGCTGGAACGCCTCGCCGAAGTCGACACCGTGATCTTCGACAAGACCGGCACGCTGACGTCGGGCCTCGCCATGGCCACCGTCACCATGGGCACAGCTTCCGATATCGACATCGCCGCCGCGCTTGCCGCCCGGTCCCGCCATCCCTATTCGCTCGCCATCGCCCGCACCCGTCCCGACGCGCCCGCGCTCGATTGGCACGACGTCGCCGAACATCCCGGCCTGGGCATCGAGGGGCGGCAGGGCAGGCACCTTTACCGGCTCGGACGACCCGGCTGGTCCGGCGCTGCCGACGCGCTCGATGCGGGCACCATCCTGTCGCGCGACGGCGAAATCCGGGCCGCTTTCGTCTTCGAGGACCATCTTCGCCCCAGCGCCGCGGCAAGCGTTGACAGTCTGCTAGCAAATGGCCTCGAAACGCGCATCTTGTCGGGCGATCGTCCAGATCTGGTGACGGAAACAGCACGAAAATTGAAGATTTGCGGCACTGGCGGGCTGCTGCCGCAGGGCAAGTTCGACATCATCGACCGTCTTGAGGCCTCCGGCCACCGCGTCCTCATGGTCGGCGACGGCCTCAACGACACCCCGGCCATGGCCCGCGCGCACGCCTCCATGGCGCCCGGAACCGCCATCGACATCAGTCGCAATGCCGCCGATTTCGTGTTTCTCCGCAATGACTTGACCGCCGTGCCCACCGCAGTCTCGGTCGCCCGCGAAGCCGGCGTCCTTGTCCGCCAGAACCTCGTCCTGGCCCTCCTCTACAACGCCATCGCCCTTCCGGTCGCCATAGCAGGTCTCGTCAATCCCTTCGTCGCCGCAGTGGCCATGTCGGCGTCCTCGGTCGTCGTCGTCCTGAACGCCTTCCGTCTCGGCTGGCACCCGCTCCGCGCCCACCCCATCGCGAATCTCAAAGGCCACGCAGCATGAGCGACTTCTTCTATCTCATTCCAATATCTATCATTTTGGGGCTTCTTGGGCTTCTGGTCTTTCTCTGGACCCTGCGCCACGGACAATATGAGGATCTCGACGGCGCCGCTGAACGCCTTCTCTACGAAGACGACAAGCCACGTCCGTGACGAGCTCCCAGCGCGAAGAATGCTGAGCGCTAGGTTCCTTGTGCCGGAAAAAATCGTCTGAACTCGCGCATTACGGCGTCGTCGGGGCCGGTCGAGAACAGGCTCAGCGGCACCAGCGCCATAAGCCCCCGAGCGTAACGGGCCCGTGGTGCCATGAAGACGGTCAGCACCTGGTACATCGCGCCCATCCAAGGCCGGAATTCCGGCGTCGCATCGGTCAGGAGCAGGCTGGTCTTCCCATTGCCCTCCCGCACCGACACCTGATCCCAACGCGCTGCGATGCCGTAGCCAACACTCTGAAATCGCAGCCCATTCTCGTCCATGGCGATGGAAGCGTTCCAGTATTCCACGCACATGACGATGGAGAGCATGGCCGGCAGCCCGAAAATGAAGACCGGCCACCAGGCGAGACCTTCAGCAATGAAGGTCGGCGTCACGCCTACCGCTATCCCGAGAATGAGAACCGGAAAGATCAGCGCGACAAGTCGCTTGGGCATTGGTTGATAATGCACGCTCTGGGTCCCTTCAGGTCATCGTCCACGGTGAGACGCCTTGCGTGCCGGAAACCTTGGTCCCGGCACGCTTGAGAAGCTGCCGGCCTTATCGACGACTGGCTTCAGCGACCAGCTCACCGCCGCGCGGCAGCAGCCGGCTGGTGATATCACCCAGCGTCACCAGCCCTGCCACCTTGCCGTCGAACAGCACCACGGCGAGCTGCACGCTTGCCTCCCGCATCTGCGCCAGCGCTTCATAGACCGGTGTGCGGGCATCCATCGAGACCGCCTTGCGCGCGATCTTGGCCGCAGGCACCCCGTCCCCGAGCATCAGCGTGTCACGCGCGTGCACAACCCGCAATTTCGACGGGTCGGCTCCCAACATCACGATCCGCATATGTCCCGAACTCTGGGCCATGGCGCGAACGTCGCCGATCGTTGCATCTGGCGCGACGGAAGCCAGCCGGTTGCCGACGGCTATGATGTCTCGAACAGGCATCGTCCCCAGGTCGATCAGTCCCGAAATCTGCTTCTGTACCTGCGGTTCGAGGGTACCGACCTTGGCAGAGTGCTCCACCAGCTGCCGGATCGTCGCCATGTCGCGTCCACCGACCGCGGCGCTCTCCACCGGTGTTACGCCGCTGGCGGCGACCAGCCTGTTGGCCACGCGGTTCACCCAGCCCAGCACCGGCCGGAGCGGCCAGATATAGGCACGCGCCATCAGCCCTATGGCCATGGCCGATCGCTCCGGGTTTGCGATGGCCCAGGACTTCGGCGCCATTTCCCCGACCACCAGATGGAGGAAGGTGACGAGGAAGATCGAGATCAGGAACGAGGCACTCCCCGCCAGGAATTCGGGCACGCCCAGCCCGATCAGGTTCGGCCCGATCCAGTAGTCGATGGCCGGCTTCGTGATCGCGCCGAGCGCGAAAGTACAGACGGTGATGCCCAGTTGCGCGCCGGCAAGCATCAGGGTGAGATCGTTCATCCCGCGCAGCGCCGCCCGCGCGGATGCACTGTGACTTGCCACGTCTTCTAGCCGATGCCGACGGGCGCCCATCAGCGCAAACTCGATGATCACGAAAAACGCGCTGAGCAGGATCAGGATTGCGGTGACGACAGTCACATAAAGAGGACCGGACATCGTTTACTCCGCGATTTCGATAAGCTGAACCCGGATCCGGGTCGGCACGTGGCGTTCGATCTTGAGCACGTCCAGTTTGAGGCGGCGTTCGGCTGGATTGTCGTCCACCACCTCGTCTGGGTCCTTCGGCAGCGCGACAGTGACGGTGTCTCCCACCGCAGGCAGTGCTCCAGCCTCCAGGATGAGCAGGCCGGCAATTGTTTCGACGTCCTCCTCCGGCAAGGTCCGGTCGAGCAGGCGTGCGACCTCGTCGAGATGCACGTCTCCATCCATGACCCAGACGGCGTCCGACTCCTGCACCACGGCGGCTTCACTGACGAGATCATGTTCGTCGGTGATTTCGCCCACGATCTCCATGGCGATGTCTTCCATCGTCAGCAGTCCGTCGAAACCGCCATATTCGTTGACGACGCAAGCCAGCTGCACATCGCCCGTATTCATCTGTTCCAGCGCATCCGGCAGGCTCATCAGGCTCGGAAGCACGAAGGCTGGCCGCATCACTGTCGTCACCGGTTCGCGCTGCGCGCTCTCGTCCAGCACCGACATCACATCTGGCAGGTGAACGACGCCGATGGGGGTCTCGCTCTCGTCGATGACAGGATAGCGCGTATGCGCCTTGGCCATCAGCTGCCGCACCTCGCCGACCGTTGTCTCGGGGCTCACCCAGTCGGCGCGGGACCGGGGCACCATGGCATGCGCTACGTCCTGCTCGGGAAAGTCGATGATGCGCTCCATCATGTGCGACAGTTCGACCGGCAGGTCACCGCTGTCTCGCGAATCCGAAATGATCCGCGGCAAGTCCTCAACCGACGCGCTGACATCCAGGTCGTGCACGGGCTCGATCCGCAGCATCCGCAGGAACAGGTTGGCGGACATATCGAAAAAGCTGATCAGCCATCCGAATACCCGCAGATAGACAAGCGTGGACACGGCCAGCGCCCGCGCCAGAGGGTCCGGGCTCGCGATGGCGAGGTTCTTGGGATAGAGCTCGCCGAAAATCATCTGCACGACCGTCGCGAATACCAGTGCGAGCGTCGTGCCCACCCCGATGCCGACTTCGGTGGGCACGCCAACGCCGCCCAGCAGCGTCCCCAGTGAAACACCCACCAGCGGCTCAGCGACGTACCCGACAAGCAGGCCGGTGACGGTGATTCCCAGCTGCGCGCCCGAGAGCATGAAGCTCGTGCGGTTTGTGACCGTCAGCGCCCGCTTGGCGTCGGCATCGCCACTTGCTGCCTGGGCTGCAAGTCGGGTGCGGTCGACCGCCATGTAGGCGAATTCCTGCGCGACGAAATATCCATTGGCCGCGATGATGGCCAGGATCACGATGATGCCCAGGAGAAGAAAAAGGATCGGTTCGAACATGGAAATTTCTTAGACGTGAAAAATGGTTGTGATGGCCAGCCACGCTGCATAGGCGAACGCGGCGATCACACCGGAAACAATGATGACGGACGCGACCGAAGTTGCCATGCCCAGGAGGATCCACACGCCGTCCCGCTCGATCATCCCGAGGGCGAAGATGCAGATGGCGATGGCCGGCAGCATGTTGCCGAGCGGGATGGGCAGGAACAGGATGATCGCCAGCAGCAGCGTGATGGCCCCCACCACGTATTCCAGGGGCGGCTTTGCCAGCACTTCCAGGCGCGGTCGCATGAGCTTTTCGGCCTTGCCCAGCCATGGGCCGACCTTGAGCACAACCTTTTCGAAGTCGCTTCTCGCAAAGGACCGGTCGGAAATGATCCGCGGAAGCCAGGGCGGACGCCCCAACATCAGCTGCGCCGCAAGGAAGATAAGCGGCGCACCGAGCACGCCGGAAACGCCCGGCGGCACGGGAATGGTGTTGGGAACCGCGAAGATGAACAGCATCGCTGCGATGGCGCGATGATCAAGTTCGGCAAGCAGGTCTCGGATGAAGATGCGCTCGCGTCCGGGCTGGGTCGCAATACGCAACAGGGTTGCCGAGAGACGATGGTCGTCAGGTGACGGCGCTTCGTCTCCGGCGAGACTTCGACTGGGGTCTGGCATGTGCTGGCTCAGAACCCCTCGTCGCGGCAGCCGGAACGATCGTCCGGCGGTTCTTTGACCACAGCCTCGTCCAACAACGGCATGACGCCCCCTATTCCTGCTGGCCGGTCAGGCTGAGCAGCATCTGGAAGATATTGATGAAGCTCAGATAAAGCGAGAGGGCACCGAAAACGGCGAGTTTCTGGTTCGCTTCCGCCCCGGCACTCTCGGCATACTGTTCCTTGATCGTCTGGGTATCCCAGGCCGTCAGGCCGAGAAACACGATGATGCCGATGATCGAAACCGAGAACTGCAGGACGCTCGAGCCCAGGAAGATGTTGACGACCGAGGCGATCACCACGCCGATCAGGCCCATGATCAGGAACGAGCCGAACTTGGTGAGGTCGGTCTTCGTCGTGTATCCATAAAGGCTCATCACGCCGAACATGGCGGCGGCGATGAAGAAAGTGCGCGCGATGCTGGCGCCGGTGAACACGAGGAAGATCGAGGCCATCGAAAGGCCCATTACCGCGCAGAACGCCCAGAACATCGCCTGCGCCGCGCCCGCCGAGATCGAATTGATCTTGAACGAGAAGAACAGCACGAAGGCCAGCGGTGCGAACATGATGACCCACTGAAGGGGCGAGGAGAAGATCGGCACGTAAAGCGCCGGTGTCGTCCCCACGAACCAGGCCACGAGGCCGGTGATCACAAGGCCCAGACCCATATAGTTGTAGACGCGCAGCATGTGCCGGCGCAGGCCCTCGTCGAAGGCTGCCCCGGACATGGTCGAAGCGGGATTGCTCCAGCGGAAGTTTGGCTGCGTAGCCATGGTGGTCTCCGTTCAGTAAAGCGTGGAAGCGAGTGCTTCCGCAGCGTGAAGAATTTCGGCAGGTTCCGCCCTGCCCACGAGGACATAGGCGATCTCGCCCATCTGCCAGTGCCCGAAGGCGCTCTGCTCATGTTGTGATGTGCTTGGCGCTATGACGGCAAAGTCGCCCGGCCGCGCCGCAAAGATCGACGCCCGCCCCAGCTCGCCGGCATCGATCGCCATTTCGACGCTGGGGCCGAAGCGCGAGGGATAAACCTGCACATCGGTGACGACCCAGTCGTCCGGCAGGGTTGGCATTACGATCGCGGTTGCGGACAGCAACTCGTCCCGGTCATAGTCGGGAGATTCCGGCTGCGAGATCATCACCGCCCGCACCTGGCTCACCGCATGTGCCTGTAGTGCGACTTCGACATAGTCCGGCACGCCGGGCTTCGACATCAGACCCGTCACGGCGCCGCCCAGCACCGCTCCGGATACGAGGAGGACACATGCGGCCATGCTCGGACGCAGCCGATGCAGCACCGCGCGGCGCAGCATCGCAGACTGAAGTTTGCGCGCCAACTCGCTGGTACGCGGGTTCGGTTGGTCTGTGTCGCTCGCTGCCGTCAGCCGCAGAGCGTGGCTGATCCTCAGATCCTCCATGACACGCGCCGCCAGCGCGGGTTCGCGCGCCAGGTGCGCCTCGACTGCGATCCGCCGCTTGGGCTCGAGCTGGTCATCGACGTAAAGGGCCAGGTCCTGGTCGGTGATCGGTTCAGTCGGCATCCGCGCCTCCCACGATACGCAAACGCCGGATGGGTTCCTGTTCCCGGTTGCGCAACGCCTGCCGCGCCCTCGAGACGCGGGACAGCACCGTACCCTCGGGAACGCCCAGCACCTGCGATGCTTCGGAATAGGTCAGACCCTCGACACCCACCAGATGCAGCGCCTCGCGCTGGTCGTCGGGCAGGTCGAGAAAAGCGCGCCGTACCTCGGAGAGCTGGGCAGCGTCCTCCTGGGCCGCGGGGGCGAAATCGGCCGCCGTAGCCGCAGTGCGCTCATGCCGCTCGCGAACCTGTTGCGAGCGGACGCCGTCGACAAAGACATTGTGGAGAATGGACATGAGCCAGGGCCGAAGCGGCTGCCCGGCGCGGAAGCTGGCTCTGCGGGCATAGGCCCGTGTCAGCGCCTCCTGCACCAGGTCCTCGGCATCCTGACCATTGCGGGTGAGGGCGAGCGCATAGCGCCGCAGATCGGCGATCGTCTCGGTAACCCTGGGGAGTTTGGCGCTCATGATGTCTCATATACGAGCGCGGCGCCAAACCCTTCCATCCGATCCAAAGATTTTTTCTTGGGCTACCTGCGGCCGAGCAGCCGGTCCGCGGTGCGATAGTTGCTGCCCGCCGCGATGCCGGGGATCAGCAGCGCATCAATCAGCCACCAGAGCCCGACAATGGCCCAGAGGAAGCTCAGGAAGCCGAAGCTGATGAGCGTCAGCAGCAGGATCACGCCCGAAAGCGCCAGCATGAACATACCGCTCAGCGGCCGGCCGAGATAAAAGCGGTGGGCGCCGACATAGCCAAGGAAAAACCACAGCAGGTAAGCCACCAGCAGCGACTTCTTCTCGATGTCGTATTGGGCATAGGCGCGGTCGTTGGTCATCAGCGTCTCCAGTTCCCGCCTTACATGGTCCCGCCTGCCCCCGCCTTCAAGACCTTGTGCCTGCTCGGCTATTGCGGGCTCTCGCACGCCGGCGCTATGGGTGTCCCCAGACTGATCCGGAGGCCCCCATGACTGATACCGTCCTCGACCGTTTCCTGCGCTATGTCGCCATCGACACCCAGTCCGACGCGGCTTCCGACACGCAGCCCTCCACCGAAAAGCAGAAAAACCTTGGCCGCCTGCTCGCCGCCGAACTGCAGGCCATTGGTCTGGCGGATGCGCATCTGGACGAACACGGCTATGTCTACGCCACCGTCCCGGCCAACACTGACAAGGACGTCCCCGTGATCTGCTTTTGCGCCCACATGGACACCGCGCCCGATTTCAGCGGCGCCAACGTCCAGCCGCGCATCGTCGAGAACTATGCCGGCGGCGACATCGTGCTCGGCAATTCCGGCCGCACCATCCGCGTCGCCGAACACCCCGAACTGGCCAACCAGCTGGGCAATGACATCGTCACGACCGACGGCACGACCCTGCTCGGCGCCGACGACAAGGCGGGCCTCGCCGAAATCGTCACCGCCGCTGAAATCCTCCTCAACGACACTACCATCCGCCACGGCACGATAAAACTCCTGTTCACGACCGACGAGGAGATCGGCCGCGGCGTCGACAAGGTGGATTTCGAAAAGCTCGGCGCCCGCTTCGCCTATACGCTGGATGGCGAAACTGCCGGCACGCTCGAGGATGAGACCTTCTCCGCCGATGCCCTCACGCTCGAGATCTCGGGAGTGGCCATGCATCCCGGTTTTGCCAAGGATCGCATGGAAAACGCCATCAAGATCGCTGGCGCCATCATTGCCCGCCTGCCCCGCGACGTCTCGCCCGAAGGCACGGAGGGCCGCGACGGCTTCGTGCATCCGGTCGATGTCACCGGCTCCATGGAAAAGGCCAGCATCAGCTTCATCGTGCGCGACTTCACCGAAGCGGGCCTCGCCCAGAAACACCGCATGGTCGAGGACATCGCCCGCGCCGTCCTCGCCGATTTCCCCGGCTCGTCCTTCACCGCCACGCGCCGCGAGCAGTATCGCAACATGAAGCAGGTGCTCGATCAGCACCCGGAAATCGTCGCCAACGCCGAGGAAGCCATCCGTCGCGCCGGCATGACCCCGGTTCGCGGCTCCATTCGTGGTGGCACCGATGGCTCGCGGCTGTCCTTCATGGGCCTGCCCTGCCCCAATATCTTCGCCGGCGGTCACGCCTTCCATTCGCCGCTCGAATGGGTCAGCCGCCAGGACATGGACAAGGCCGTCGCGACCATCGTCGAACTGGCCAAGGTGTGGGAGGAGCGCGCCTGACGGGCGCTCCGCCGGCCGCTACCAGGTCACCCAGACGTCGCCGACACCACTCTGCCACATCGCGGCGCCGCGGCCGGCGTCGATGATTGCCTGGATTTCCGGCGACGGCCTGAAATACTCCGTCCCGACCTTCTGGTAGGTCAGCTTGCCGTTCGCGTCGTAGGTCCGCGTCTCGCTCGATTTGTAGTTCACGCCGGGCACATCTGACGCCTTCTGCGTTTTCACCGTGCCATTGGCGAGCGCCTCCCGCAGTGCCGTCGCGCCCTCGGGATTGCGGCGTTCCGCGGCGCTCAGCAGCAGCATGGCCTGAAACTGCGGCCGGCGCGCCTCCAGTTCGGCCTCGCTATGGAGTGCCGTCAGGCCCTCGCCTTCCGGCGCCCCGATGGTTTTCTTCACCGCCGGATCGCTTTCAGCGGCAGGGACCGCGCTGCTTCCGCTGGCGCCGACACCCGGTCGGAGCAACGTCGCGGTATCGCTTATCACGCGCCAGGTCGATTGATTTTGAAGATCTGCGCCCGAGATGTTCATGAAATTCTCCCGACACCGGCAATCGAGCGATGGCGTCGCCCAAATCACTCGCAGTCCTACTTGCAATAGTGAGTCCGAAGGCAATTAAGGGAGTGTTAAACCGGCACGCGACGACGCCGACGGTCGCGATACAAAATTGTTTCGCATCAGAATTTTAATCAGACATTGCCGCTCGGAAACGGTCCCTTCGCCGCATGACCGTGCATCATGAAGACTTGGACCGCCACAGACTGTTCGCTCGGTATAATGCTGTCATACTGTCGAACGCTTGGCAGGACTGTCCTCTGAAGGCGCTGATCAGTTCGGCCCGCTCCATGCCACAGCACTCCATGCGCCCAGCCTCACCCGGGCGCCATGCTGCGCCACCGAGCCCGTGGTCACCACTTCGCCCGCCATCACGCACCCGATCTCGTCCGCCGTTGCCGACGCGTTAAGCACCATGGCCAGCGCTCCGCCCTCGAAGATCCAGCGCACATGGATGGCGTTGCCGCTGCGGCTGCTCTTGGCGTCGAGGCACTTCGTGGCCAGCAGCGGCCACACATGCTGTCTCCGCCACGCCGCAAGCTGGCGGAAGCGCTCGAGCGCGGGCCGTGTCGTCGGCCCGTCGAGCACCGCCCAGTCGAGCCGCGCACTTTCGAAAGTCTCGACGGCATTCGGATCGGGGAGTGTGCCGTTCTCGACCGGCTGCTCGAAGATTTCGCGCATCTGCCGGTACCGGTCTTCCCGCTTGGGTGCGGCGGCATCCTCCGGCAGGTCGAAGAAATAGGGGAAAGGCGAGCGCACCTGTGCTTCCTCGCCCATGAACAGCAGGGGGATCTGCGGCGCCATAATCGTCACGAAATGGAGGAAGTCGAGCCGCTGCGGATCAACGCGCGACGCCAGGCGCTTGCTGTCGGCACGGTTGCCGATCTGGTCGTGGTTCTGCACGAAGGACACGAATGCCTCAGGCGGCAGGCGGCTCGCCGGCTCCCCACGCGTCGTGCCGTCGCTTTCCCCCTCCGCCTCGCCGTCATGCACAAAGCCGTCGGCCAGCGCCTTTTCCAGATCGGCGACCGGATCGACATCGGCATCGTCATAGCCCTGGCGCTCTTCGCCGGTCACCAGGTGATGCAGGACATGGTGGATATCGTCGTTCCACTGCGCGGTAAAATCCACCGGCTCGTCACCGGGGTCGCGGGTCAGCCACGATGCGCAGTTGTCCATGTTTTCGAGGATCAGCTTGGCATGCCCCTTGGCATCGCGCGCCACCTTGGCCAGGTCCCCCAGGAAGCGATCGCGATCCTCGGTCTTCATTTCATGCACCGCATCGAACCGCAGGCCGTCGAAGTCGAACTCGTCGAGCCACATGCGGGTGTTTTCGTAATAGAACTGCCGCACCATCTCCTGCGTGAAGTCGATCCCGGTACCCCACGGCGTTTCGACACTGTCGTCGAACCATTCCGGCGTGTGCTTGTCGATGAAGTTGCCGACGTCGCCGAAGTGGTTGTAGACCACGTCGAGGATCATGCAGAGCCCCAGCTCATGCGCCCGGTCGACGAGGCTGCGCAGCGCTTCCCTTGTGCCATAGGTCTCATCGGGGGCGAACACCAAGGTCCCGTCATACCCCCAGTTGCGCGTGCCGGGAAAATCGTTGATCGGCATGATTTCGAGCGCGGTGTAGCCGGCATCCCGGAAGTATTCGAGCCGCTTTTCGAGGCCTTCAAAAGTTCCCTCTGGCGAGACTGTGCCGACATGCACTTCGCAGATGATGGTTTCCGACCACGGGCGCAGCGGCTGCGTGCGGCCGCTGGGAACCAGTGGCGCGCACACGATGCTCCACCCTGCACTGTCACCGTCCTGGAAGCGCGATGCTGGGTCTGGGAACTCGAGCGCGCCGATACGGAACTTGTATCGCGTCCCCGGACCGCATTGCGTTGCCCGTCCGGCCCACCACCCATCCGCATCTCTCACGAGAGCCACGCTCTCCCTGTCGGGAAAGATGACGTCGACTGCCTCGGCGCCCGGCGACCAGAACCGGAAATGGGTGAATTCGCCGTCGAGCAGAGGACCGAAAAGTGGTGTCATGGAATGGTACCGGATAGAGACGCACCGCTCAACGGAACTCGAACACCATCGTTCCTTGCCGGTGATCCAGCTTCTTTTGCGGAGCAAAATTCCGGCGCTTTGGCGCGCGATACGTTAGCGTATACATCGGTGATTCACGGCACCCGCCGCTCAAATCCAGCCAAGCATGAAACCCGGGACCAGCAAAACCATGCCCAGTGATCCGTCGACCCTCATCGCACTCGGCATCGGCGCGGCCATTCTGCTCTGGCTTGTCTTCTCGGTCATGAAGAAGCTGTTCGGCCTGGCCATCATCGCCGCCATCGCCTTCGGCGCCTATATGGTCTGGACCAATCCGGAATTGCTCCGTCAGGCCATGGCCATGGTCGGCATGCGCTAGAGCGTCGCGCGTTTGACCTGAGGCGTCTCGCCCCTCCGCCTCCGTCACCACCGGTCCCTGCTCGGTGGTCCATGCTCAGCAAGGTGGATTGCCGGACGAGCCGGGCAATGACGGCGCGGTTGAGTTCTTGAAACGCCTGATCGACTTGAGACGTACAACGCTCTGGGCGGCGCCCTGCCCTAGCGGAGCCAGGCGTCGAAGAACCGGATGACCGCAGCCCGCATCGTAGCGGTTTCCTGGTGGCCCACCCCCGCTTCGCTGAGGAATTCCAGCCGCCCGGGATGCGCGGCATAGACTGGTCGCAGTTCCGCCATGGCCGCGGCGACAGCCGCTGGCGGGCTGAGGTGGTCGGCCTCACCCACGCAGATCAGTTGCGGCCGCGGCGCGATCAGCGCCGCAATGCTCCCGCCGTCAGCTTCTTTCAGCAATCCGGGTACTGTTAGGTAGATCCCGTGCCCATCATGGGCTCCAAGCGCGATCATGGTGCGGAAGTCGGCGAAGCAGCATAGATGCGCCACGGCGGCGATCCTGGTGTCGATGGCGGCCAGCCAGTAGCTCAGCACGCACCCCATGGATATCCCGAAGGCGCCGATCCGTGCACCATCCACATCCGCGCGGCCGGCAAGATAGGTAAGGGCTGCAGCGTGGTCGCTCAACATGTCGCCAAACAGCGACTTGCCTTCCCATAGCAGCGCCTTGGCCGCGAAACTCTCGCTCACCGTGGCACGCTCACCGAAGACCGGCATGTCGATCGCCAGTGTGACATACCCTTCCCGGGCGAAAACCGGGCCCAGCGGGTCCAGCAGATATTCGCGGCCATCCAGCAATTCGCGCGCGCCGATGGCGTAGCCGCCGCCATGCGAATGTCCGTAAAGAATGGCCGGCATTGGGCCTGTCGCGTCGGCGGGCCGCGTCAGAATTCCGCGCACGTCCCTGCCGCCAATACGCAGCCGCAGATGCTCGACCACATGATCGTCCATCCGCTCCGTCTGGGACGCGACCAGTTCGACCGGGCGGGTTTCGAAACCCAGCAAGTCGCGGAACCGCTCTGGCGTAATGCTCATGTCAGGCGCTCTTGCTTGCGGGTCGCTGGCCCACCCAGTTGTTGAAGCGCGCCAGCGCCAGCCCGAAGACGATCAGGAGAATGCCGCCGCCCACGATTGAAACCGGCTGCGCGCCGAGCACCATGAACCACTGGGTGAAGAAATGGATGGCGCCGAACACCGCGACGCTGTTGACCACCCAGCGCCTGTTGGCAAACACCGCCCAGGCGCCGAAAGCCAGGAGCGCAAGGGCCCAGGCGACGGAGAACGCCACTGCGTTGACGCCCAGATTGTCGTCACCGAAAACCGAGCCGGCGAGAAAAGCCACGTTGACCAGCACGATGCCGACACGCATCGCGATAATGGCCAGCCGCTCATGCTCGGGCGCCAGCCGCAGCGACAGGATATAGAGTCCGAGTACTAGCGCCGAAAGCGCGACAATGACCACGACCAGGAAATGGTTTGGTGGCCAGATTTCTGGATCGAAGGTGATGGTGACGGCAAACCCGATGACGGCAAGGCCTGCCAGCAGGCCCGACCGCGCGAGCACTGCGCTCGCCGCCAGGCCCAGCGTCATCCCGACACGCACCGGCCAGTGTTCGCCGTAAAGCCCGCCAATTCCCGCGCAGAGCGCCAGGGCGCCTATGACGATGATGATCTGGGCGAAGAGCTGCATGCGTGCAAAGCCCTGAAGCCGGATGAAGAGACCCGTCCCGAACAGCAGGACGCCGAGCGCGACCACCGTTTCGAGTGCTGGCAACAGGGCGACCACGCCGCATGCCACGGCGGTGGCGCCGAGCGCGAACAGCACATTGGCGCCGAGGGCGCCGGTATCGGCAGCCGCAAAGCCCTTGAGACGCTCCGCTTCGGCCGGCGTGATCTGGCCGGACCGGACCAGCGCGTCGAGGTCGAGCGTAACCTTCATGTTTTCATCTCCATGCCCTCGCCGGAACGCTACTGCAAGCTGGCGATTCTGCCCATCCGCGCCACCCGATGCGCCTGCCGCAAGGCAGCCGCCAACCATCGGCACTTGCCGATGAAAGGCAAAAGTTGCATGTAGGGCGCCTCGACTGCAGCATTTCCTGCCAAGGAACTTTTATGTCCAAGCTATTCACGCCGGTTACCCTGCGCGGCCTCACCCTGCGCAATCGCGCCGTCGTCGCCCCCATGTGCCAGTATTCGTCCATCGACGGCTTTGCCAACGACTGGCACTTCGTCCACCTCGGCCGCTTTGCTTTGGGCGGCTTCGGCCTCGTTATTCTCGAAGCCAGTGGTGTCGTCGCGGAGGGACGCATCTCCTATGGCGACCTTGGCATCTGGAAGGACGAGCATATCGCCCCCCTCGCCCGCATCGTCGACTTCCTCCACGAACACGGAAGCGCCGCCGGCATCCAGCTGGCCCATGCGGGCCGCAAGGCGTCGACGCCGGTATCCTGGCGCGGTCCGGCCGATCTGGAGACCGAAGAGCAGCGCCGCGCCGCCGGCTATGAACACTGGCAGCCCGTCGCTCCCAGCGCCCAGTCGCATGATCCCAACGATCCCGACTTCCAGGTGCCGACTGCCCTCGACGCAGCCGGCATCAAGCATGTCATCGACGGTTTCGTCGCTGCTGCGGTCAGGGCCGAAAAGGCCGGCTTCGACACGGTCGAGATCCACGCCGCACACGGCTACCTCCTCAACCAGTTCCTCAGCCCGCTCTCCAATCACCGCACCGACGAGTATGGCGGCAGTCTCGAAAACCGCATGCGTCTGGTCCTCGAGATCACGGAGGCCGTGCGCGCCGTCTGGCCGGCTGACAAGCCGCTCCTTGCCCGTCTGTCGGTCAGCGACAACGCGCCGGGCGGCTGGACGCCGGAAGATAGCGTGGTCCTGGCCCGCGAACTGAAGGCCCGTGGCGTTGATGCCATCGATTGCTCCAGCGGTGGCCTTGCGCAGGGGCGCATCACTTCTGCGGCCGCCTACCAGGTGCCATTCGCCAAGGCGGTCCGCGAGGGTGCCGATATCCCGACGATGGCGGTGGGCCTCCTCGGCGACGTCGCTGCTGCCGAAGCGATCCTCGAAAACGGCGAAGCCGACTTCATCGCCCTCGCCCGTGGTGCCCTCGACGATCCCAACTGGGCCGCCCATGCCGCCCGCGTGCTCGACGGCGACTATGCCCTCTGGCCGATACAGGCCCGCCGCGTTGCCGGCCGGGACCAGGTTCTCGGCATCCGGGACTGAACTCCGACCATTGCACTGGGCGGACGCAATTCCGCCCAGTTCGCACGGTCACCCTTGTGCCTTGCGTCGCCATAAGCCGGCGAGGCAGGCAAAAGGGAGAATTGCCATGGACACCAAAGCCGCCGTCTTTGCCCTCATGACCATCTGGGGCGTAGGTGCCTGTGCAAGCGTGCCGGCCATGGCGCAGGATGCCGACCCCGCCGCCGAGGAGGGAGAGGCTTCCGAAGCCAATCCTCTCCTCAATCGGATCTGGGTCAAGCAGGGCAGCGACACCGACATGCCCGGCGTCATGCACATCTTCCTCTCGGACGGCACCCTGGTCTCCGACAGTTGCTGGGAAACCTATCGCCTTTCGAAGTGGGAACAGCTCTCGGACACCGAAATCTCGTGGGACGAGGATGGCATGACGATCAGCGCCGACATCATGTCCGTCACCGCCGACGAGCTGGTCCTCAACCTCAAGCTGGTGGGTGGCGCTGAAGAACAGCGCTTTGCTCCGGCCGAAGTACCCTATGTTTGCCCCGACCTGCCGAGATGAGACTCCAAATGCTAGCAATGTGCTAGCAAATTGCTCCTAGATGACAACCTGCGTACCAATTTCGACGACGCGACCGGTCGGAATGTGGAAATACTCCGTCGCATCGCTGGCATTTCGCGCAAGACGGATAAAAACCCTGTCCTGCCAGAACCTTAGCGGACCGGACTTCTGTCCGAGCTTCAACGAGCGTCGCGACAGGAAGAACGAAGTCGACATGATGTCGAACTTCCAGCCGAGCTTGCGGGCAAGGGCCAAGGCCTTGGGAATGTTGGGTTCTTCCATGAAACCGAAGGTCACGACCACACGGAAGAACAGCTCGTTATAGGCGTCGATGGTCACCTTTTCGTCGTCCGGCACGCGCGGCGAGGTCGAAGTCCGCACCGTCAGAATGACGTTCTGCTCGTGTAAGACCTTGTAATGCTTGAGAGAATGGAGCAAGGCCGTCGGCGCACCCTCGACGTCGGAGGTCAGGAAAATCGCCGTTCCAGGCACCGTCGTCGGCTTTTTCTTCGACAGATTTTCCACCAGGAACTCCAGCGGAACCTCGTCCCGGCGCGTCTTTTCCGCCAACCGCCGGCGGCCCGCCATCCAGCTCCACATCAGCAGAGCACCCGCGATGGCGACCGCCGCCGGCACCCAGCCGCCCTGGAAAAGTTTGGCCACATTGGCCGCAAAGAACGATCCGTCGATCACCGCGAAGATGATACCGAAGGCGATGACGGCGGCCGGATGCCACTTCCAGTGCCGCCACATCACCACCAGCAGCAGTGCCAGCGTCACGATCATCACGCCCGACACAGCAATGCCGTAAGCATTTGACAATGCATCGGAACTTCCGAATGCAGCGACCAGGATAAGAACGCCGATCATCAGCAGGGTGTTGATCTGCGGCATGTAGATCTGCCCGCTCTGCGTCGCCGAAGTATGGTGGACGACCATGCGCGGCAGCATGTTGAGCGCGATGGCCTGCTGCGTCAGGCTATAAGCCCCGGTGATCACCGCCTGGCTGGCGATGATGGTGGCCAGCGTCGCCAGAATGACGAAGGGCAACAGCGCCCATTCCGGCTGCATCTGGAAGAAGGGACTCGCGACGTTTTCGGGCCCCATCTGCAGGACGTAGGCGCCCTGGCCGAAATAGTTCAGCAGCAGTGCCGGGAACACGAGCCCAAACCAGGCCAGCACGATCGGCTTACGCCCAAAATGCCCCAAGTCGACATAGAGCGCCTCGGCTCCGGTGACGGCCAGGAACACGGCGCCCATCACCACGAAGGCGATACCGAAATGGGTAAAGAGAAAACTGAAACCCAGCAAGGGGTTGAGAGCCAGCAACACCTCTGGATAAGCGACGATGTGGACAAGCCCAGATATTCCGAGCACGAGAAACCAGATGGCGGTGATGGGCCCGAAGACGATGGAGACCTTTGCCGTTCCGAACCTCTGCACCGCAAAAACGCCGATGATGATGAGGAGTGTGATCGGCACGACCCAACGGGTCATTCCAGGCGCAACAAGCTCCACGCCTTCTACTGCAGACAGCACCGAGATGGCGGGCGTAAGCAGGGCGTCGCCGTAGAACAGCGCTGCGCCGAGCACACCCAGCGCCGTTATCCACAGCGGCGGGTTGGTGAACGTCTTGCGCGCGAGGGCCATGAGGCTGAGCGTGCCCCCTTCCCCGTTATTGTCCGCACGGGTCACGAAGAAAACGTACTTGACCGCGACTGTCAGGGTCAGCGCCCAGACGATCAGCGACAACAAGCCCAAAATCTCGACGTCGGACGACGCTGCGCCCGGTCGAACGTGGGTCGCCTGTCTGAACGCATAGATGGGACTGGTGCCGATATCGCCGTAGACGACACCGATCGCTCCCAGGGTCAGGATGGGGAGAGAGGTTTTTTCGTGGCTGGCCTGGTGGGTCGCTACGTTACCGGTCGACTGACCGGCATTTTCCGTATGCGTCATGAGCTTTTGGGCTCTCGCTGGTGAAGGCGGGCGCCGCTATACACCCGCTCATGATCACAAACAACACCCGCGTCTCGGAATAGTTCAAAAGCAGTCAGGGGCCGGCCGTATCCGGACGACCCCTGACTGGCAAACGAGGACTTGGAGGTCTTCGTATTATTCAGCAGCCTTGGCGGCCGCTGCGTCGTCGGCACGGGCGGCCTTGGTGGCCTGACCCCACCAGATGATCTGGTCGAGCATGTCCTTGGCCGAGGAACCGATCGAGCCTTCGATCTCGCTCATCGGCTTGTTCTGTTGGCCGAGCGGGTGCACGGCGAAGAAGTCTGCGCCGCCGATATGCACGGCCGAGCGGGTCGAAACCATCTGCAACTCGACGCCGATGCCACGCAGGTGCTCAGCAGCGCGGGCCGCGCCGACTGTGCCGTAGCCCACGATGCCGAACGGCTTCTTGTTCCACTCGTTGTAGGCCTGATCGAGGGCGTTCTTCAGCGCGCCGGTGATCGAACGGTTGTACTCGGCAACGACGAAAATAAAGCCGTCGAACTCTCCGACCTTCTTCTGCCAGGCAACAGCCTTCTCGTTGCTCGACGGCATCCACAGGTTGGAAGCCATTTCGTCGAAGAACGGCAGGTCGAAATCGCGCAGGTCGACAATCTCGGCCTGGATTTCAGGGCGTTCGTTTGCCTTGTCGACGATCCACTTGGCGGGAACTTCGCCAAAACGGGTGGGACGGGTGGACGAGATGACAACGCCGATCTTGAGCTTGGACATTTGGGTGCCCTCCTTGGTAACAAATCGTAACTGAGGCGATATATGTGCCTGTCACCCAAACCCTCAAGAGGGCACGCCAGTGTCAGCCGGACACAACGGCGTACCTCAGGAACACAAATGTAAGTATAGGAAAACGCGCAGTTTTCAGCGGTTTTGGGACGATGGAAATCCATCGAGGGCTAAACTTATCCTCGGCTGCAACGGACTGTTCGAAACGCCGTAACAATGCCCACCAGCCTTCGATGGGCTCACCTTGACGCCCTCGAAAACCCGGAATACGCCACTGCATGTGGGGTTACTTGGAGGGACAAGATGAAAATCGCACGAATCGCGCTCGCAACTGCATTGTTTGCTTTCGGCGTCAGTTCAGTAAATGCACTCGACCGACGCGTACGGATAAACAACTACACGTCATATGACATCATCGAGTTCTATGCATCTCACACCGATGCCTCGAACTGGCAGGAAGACATACTCGGTAGAGACATCCTACCTGCAGGAAGCAGCGTGATGATCAATATCGACGATGGCACCGGATACTGCGTTTTCGACTTCAAGGCTGTGTTTGAAGACGGCGAAGAACTGGAAAAATACGGCAATAACGTCTGCGAATTAGCCGAGTTCAACTATACGGAATGAACAAGGGAGGGCGCCGAAAGGCGCCCTTTTCATCTGAGCACAGCATTGTACGCCCGCACCGCTTGCGCAAAACCGACAAGCAGAGCCTCGGCTGTTAGGCCGTGCCCGATGGACACTTCAGCTACGCCTGGAACCGCAAGCTGGAAGGCGGGAAGATTTTCGAGAGTGAGGTCGTGACCGGCATTGACCTCGAGACCGATTGAAAGCGCCGCCGCAGCGGTCTCGGCCAGCGCGACCAATTCGGCCTGCGCACGCACTGGATCGCCATAGCAGGCGCCATAGGGACCGGTGAACAGTTCCACTCGTTCCGCGCCGGTCGCTTTGGCTGCAGTCACGCCCCCAAGCCCTGCATCGGGATCGCAGAACAGCGAAACGCGACGATCCCCACGCTGCAAAAGCTGCACGACCGAAGTCAAAAAATCGCCTTGGCCCAGGAAATCCCAGCCGTGATCGGACGTCGCCTGTGCCGGATCGTCGGGCACCAACGTAACCTGCTGCGGATTGACGTCTTCTATGAGGTCGAGGAAATCGTCGCTGGGATAGCCCTCGATGTTGAATTCGGCCTCCGGATAGACGTCGCGCAGCAGAGCGCTCAGCTCATACACATCCGTGCGGCGAATGTGCCGTTCGTCAGGCCGTGGATGCACGGTAATGCCGTTGGCACCGGCATCCATGACTACGCGCGCAATTCCCGTGACGCTCGGCCACGGCAGGTCCCGGCGGTTCCGCAGCTGGGCGACGGCGTTGAGATTGACTGAGAGAAGCGTCATGGCATGTATCCGAAAGAACCGGATGAGCCATTACACGAAACTTGCGGCAAGGCCCAATCGAACCTTGTGATGATGCCGATCAATCTGCGCAAGGCGGCGCATGCGTCGAACCCGGCAGAATGCGGCCGGAGCGAAGTCGCCCGACCGCCTGTTTTTTCAGCTCTGAGGCTTTTACATACCTTCAGGTCCGCGGGAAATTGCGGCGAGCCCGGTGCGGACCACTTCAACCAATCCGAGCGGCTGCATCAGGGCGATGAAACTGTCGACCTTCGATGGCTTGCCGGTCACCTCGAACACGAAGCTCTCGACCGTCGCATCCACGATCTGCGCACGGAAGGCGTCGGCGAGGCGCAGGGTCTCCGCGCGATGTTCGCCACTGCCCTTGACCTTGATCAGCGCCAATTCACGCTCGAGAAAGGCACCTTCGGCCGTTAGGTCATGCACGCGATGGACGGGCACGAGGCGCTCCAGTTGCGTCTTGATCTGAACCAGAACCTTCGGCGTGGCGACCACAACAACAGTGATGCGACTAAGTCGCCGATCATGTTCGGTCTCACTGACAGTCAGGCTCTCGATATTGTAGCCGCGGGCGGAAAAGAGGCCCACGACGCGAGCGAGAATGCCTGGCTCGTTGTCGACGAGAACGGAAAGCGTGTGACGTTCCGCCTGCTGGGTTTCCTGGGTGAGGAAATAAGCCGAACCTGTCGGCTGCAAATGTGCGTTCATGGCAATGCTCCGCAACCGGCCACTAGACCAGTTGGCGTCCCTTCTCGTCGATGATGTCGCCGATATTGGCGGTATCGGGCAGGATGATCTCGTTGTGCGGTTTGCCTGACGGGATCATCGGCAGGCAGTTTTCATCTTTCTCGACGATGACGTCGAACAGGACCGGGCCGTCATAGTCCATCATCTCGGCGATGGCGGCGTCCAGCTCTGCAGGGTTCTCGCAACGGATACCCTTGCCGCCATAGGCTTCGGCCAGCTTGACGAAGTCCGGCAGCGATTCCGAGTAGGAATGCGCGTAGCGCGAACCATGCAGCAGATCCTGCCACTGGCGGACCATGCCCATGCGTTCGTTGTTGAGGATGAAGATCTTGATCGGCAGCCGATACTGAACCGCCGTGGACATTTCCTGCATGGTCATCTGCACCGACGCTTCACCGGCGATGTCGATCACCAGCGCATCGGGATGAGCGACCTGCACCCCGACGGCAGCGGGCAGGCCATAGCCCATCGTGCCCAGGCCACCCGACGTCATCCAGCGATTGGGCTTGTCGAAGTGGAAATGCTGCGCGGCCCACATCTGGTGCTGGCCAACCTCGGTCGTGATGTAAACGTCCTTGCCCTGCTTCTTCGTCGCCTCGTAAAGGCGCTGGATCGCCCATTGCGGCTTGATGACGGTGTCCGAATTCTTGAAGTTCAGAGAGCCGACGTCGCGCCACTGGGAAATCTGCTTCCACCAGCCGGAAATGGCTTCGGTCCGCGGCTCATTGGTCCGGCTGCGCCAGATCCGGATCATTTCTTCCAGAACCCTGCCGCAATCGCCGATGATCGGCACATGCACCTGCACGACCTTGTTGATCGATGACGGGTCGATATCGACGTGGATCTTCTTGCTGTCGGGCGAGAAGGCATCGATACGGCCTGTGATACGGTCGTCGAAACGCGCACCGATATTGATCATGACGTCGCAGTCATGCATGGCCATGTTGGCCTCGTAGGTGCCGTGCATACCCAGCATGCCCATCCACTGCGGATTGGATGCCGGGAAGGCGCCGAGCCCCATCAGAGTCGAGGTGACGGGGAATCCCGTCAGTTCAGCCAGCTCCCGCAGGCTCTCCGAAGCCTCGGGACCCGCATTGATCACGCCGCCGCCCGTGTAGAAGATCGGGCGCTCGGCATTGAGCATAAGATCGACGGCCGCTTCAATCGCCGCCAGATCACCATCAACCTGTGGACGGTAGGACTGGTGGCGCAGCGTGTCGGCGTCGGGGCGATAATACTCGCCGACAGCGAACTGCACGTCCTTGGGTATGTCGATGACCACGGGGCCGGGGCGACCGGTCGTGGCGATCAGGAAGGCCTCATGCAGGATTCGCGGAAGATCCTGCACGGACTTCACGAGATAATTGTGCTTGGTACAGGAGCGCGTGATGCCGACGGTATCGCATTCCTGGAACGCGTCGGTGCCGATCAGCGTCGTCGGGACCTGGGCAGTGATGCAGATCAGCGGGATCGAGTCGAGCAGCGCGTCGGTGAGACCGGTAACGGCGTTGGTCGCACCCGGACCCGACGTCACCAGCACCACGCCAGGCTTGCCGGTGGAACGCGCATAACCTTCCGCCATGTGCGTTGCGCCCTGCTCATGCCGCACCAGGATGTGCTTGACGAAATCCTGCTGGAACATCGCGTCGTAGATCGGCAGGGCAGCGCCGCCCGGATAGCCGAACATATGCTCCACACCCTGATCCGTCAGCGCCTGGATCACCATTTCCGCGCCGGTCATTTTCTCGGCCATTTGCGCTCTTCCTATTTCTTCGGGGCCCGCCGTACCGGGCGTTACGTGCTTTCTGCCTTAAAACCGCTTCGCCGGAAAAAAGGCAATAAAAAAGGCCCCGTTCGGGACCTGTTTTCGGCGCACCAGCTCGTCCGCGGGTTTCACCCCACGTTGCCGATGCGCCTACCTACTACGAGAATGAGTGCCCGCACGGGACCTCTCCAAAACATAAAGACGGTGCATTGATACGGGCAGACGGCGGCCGAAGTCAAGCGGCGCACGAACATCATCGAGAAAAGCAACTTTACGTCTGGTAACGCCTTGCTGAGATGCTATGGGCGGAGGCCCGAAGATTATTTGACAGTATGATGACATGACCAAAAGCGCGCTCGACAAGGATCTGCAGCAGGTTTCGGGCTACGAGTCTGCCAGTTCCGATCTCGGCCGATCTCTGGCAGCGCCCGGCATTGCGCTGGTCTTTCTCCTTCTGGCGGGCGTATGGGCGGCGTTCGCGACCGGACAGGGCCCGGGCACCTACGTGGTCGTAATCGGTGCCCTGATTGCCGGCTATATGGCGCTCAACGTCGGTGCCAACGACGTCGCCAACAACATGGGGCCGGCGGTCGGCGCACGCGCCATCACCATGGTCGGAGCCCTCGTCATTGCGGCCATATTCGAGGCGGCGGGTGCTCTGCTCGCTGGCGGCGACGTCGTTAACACCGTTGCCCGCGACCTGCTTATTTCGCCCGAAATGGAGGCGCGCACGTTCATCATGGTGATGATGGCGGCGCTCTTGGCATCGGCGCTCTGGGTGAACCTCGCCACCTATATCGGCGCTCCCGTTTCGACAACGCACGCCGTGGTGGGTGGTGTGGTCGGTTCGGGCATCGTCTCGGCCGGGTTCGGCATCGTGAACTGGCCAGTGATTGGCGCTATCGCCACGAGTTGGGTCATCTCGCCGATTCTCGGCGGCATCATTGCAGCGGCCTTCCTGATCATCATCCGATCCACCATCACGACAAGATTGGACAAGATCACGGCCGCGCGCGTGTGGGTCCCCATTTTCGTGGCGGTGATGACGGGCGTCTTCGCCATGTACCTTGCGACCAAGGGCCTGAGCCGCATCTGGAAGCCAGGCTTTGGAACCACCATTGCCCTCGGCGTCGCCTTTGGCGCCCTCGGGTGGCTAGCCGCAATGCCTTGGGTCCGTCGACAATCCAGAGACATGGAGAACCGCAAGAAACACGTTTCGCGCCTGTTCCGATTGCCCCTCATCGTATCGGCCGCACTGCTGTCGTTCGCGCATGGCGCCAACGACGTCGCCAATGCCATCGGCCCCTTTGCAGCGATCGTCACCACAATCCAGACGGGACACGGCGAGGTGGCCGGGATCGAACTGCCCTTCTGGGTCCTTGCGATCGGCGCCATCGGCATTTCCTTGGGCTTGGCGCTTTTTGGCCCGCGCCTGATCCGCACCGTCGGAGAACAGATCACCAAGCTCAACGAAATCCGCGCCTTTTGCGCGGCTCTTTCGGCGGCTGTCACGGTGCTGGTCGCCTCGGCGCTCGGCATGCCGGTTTCATCGACGCACATCGCGGTGGGCGCGGTGTTCGGCGTCGGCTTCCTGCGCGAATACATCTCCCGCCGCGACATGGAGGGGTCGGCGGTGCCGGTCAATGCCAGGATGGTGGCGGCCAGCCAGTTGAATGCGACACCCGAAGAGGCCTTGGCGAAAGCGCGCAAGGTAGAGTCGCGCCTGCTGGTGCGCCGTCACCACGTCTTCAGCATCGCCGCGGCCTGGATCGTGACGGTCCCCGCCTCCGCCGCGCTGGCCGGCCTGCTTTACTTCGTGCTGAGCGTCGTCATTCCTTAGGCGACGTCATTTGCCGGCCGCCGGCACCAGCCTGTTGTGCAGCTTCAGGGCCAGATTGCCGAGCGAGCGATCCGTCAGCAAACGGCGTGCCTCCGAAAGTGTCGCCCAGTGCCGGAGGCGCTGGTCCTGCTCCCGCCAGGAATCCCGTTGCTCGGTAACGAGCAGCGGGTAGAGGTCGACATCCACCAACGCGACCCCATCTGCGCCAACGCTGGCCCGATAGCTGCCGACGGGCTCGTGATCGATCCTGCCGGACACACCGGCTTCCTCAAGTGCTTCGACAGCCGCACTATCCCAAGGGGTCATGTCCGGCTCGATCGCCCCCTTGGGGAAGATCCACTTGCCGCTGCGGCGCGATGTGATGAGCAAGAAAGCAACGCGGCCTTCAACGAGCGCATAGGGTAGAGCCCCAGCCTGACGCAGGTCGGACTGTGTTTCTGCCCGCGGGCTCCAATGCCGTAGAAAGTCGCGCATCCCGCCTCCGGAATCGTCAGTGTGGCCCTGCTATAGGTCAGTCACAGGCGCGCACAAACAAAAAAGGGCCCGGAGGGCCCTTTCGAAACTGAGAAAGAAATGAGTTAGCTCAGCAGGGTGAGATCGGTTGCGGAAACCTTGCCGTCGCGACCGGTCTGCAGCTCGAAGCTGACCTTGTCGCCTTCATAAAGGCCCTGCAGGCCCGAACGCTGAACGGCGGAAATGTGGACGAATGCATCCTTCTCGCCATTGTCGGGCGAAATGAAACCGTAGCCCTTGGTGGTGTTGAAGAACTTCACGGTACCGGTGATGGCGGCCATATCAATGGTCCTCTTGGTCTGTTGTGCCACGAAGTGGCGGAAGGGTTCGTCCGGGACGTGCGATCCAGGACTTACGGTTCACGAGATCAGGAGGTAGCCTAGTTTCCGGTCAGGCCGGTCGTTCAGATAGCGCAAGACAAGTGGCACGTATTTGATAACTATCGATGTTTCCCGAAAGTTTTTCAAGCCACCCGATCTTGCCGACGTCAGCGGTCGTCTTGCACAAAAAAGAGCACCCGGTTGGGGGGCCAACCGGGTGTCTGGCGCCTGGGGGCGCTTGGCCGCAGGGGGCGCTGCGGCATAGGGGTAAATCGATTAGCCGCGCGGGCAGGTATCGATGTACTGGGTGCCGTTGGCGCGACGGTACACGCAGCGGTCACGGCTGGTGCCATAATAGCCCAGCAGTTCACCGGCAGCAGCACCGGCAACAGCGCCGATACCGGCACCAACGGCGGTGCCGACGACATTGCCGCCGGTTGCAGTGGCACCGATGATGCCGCCGCCGATAGCGCCGACCGTGGCGCCCTGCTGAGTAGTGGTACAGGCGGCCAGCGACAGCGCAGTGGCGGCGACGATCAGGATCTTGTGCATGAATTCCTCCAACGAGATGCTCGCACTGGGAAATGCACGGTCCCGTGAATGGTTCCGCAGCAGTTTTAATCTTTCTTAATCGATTATCGGCGGCGCACCGCGCCAGCGATGGCGATGCCCAGCCAAGCAAGGATCATCGCCGCTCCTCCAAGTGGCGCGGCGCCAGGGAAAACGGCATGGCCCAACCATTCCCTTAAGGTCAGATCCACGCCGAAAAGCAGGGTACCGAAGGCAAGCAATGCGCCTGAACCGACCAGCATGCGGCCTTGGGCAAGGAAAGCCAGGGCCAGAAGCGCCGGTCCGTGCGCGAGATAGATCGTGGAGAGGGCAGAGAGGTTCCGACTGCCCTCATGGGATGCCGCTGCTGCGGCAGCCACTCCAGCCGCACCAATGACGCCCGCAGAAATCAGCAGAACTCTGGATAGCACGCGCATCGAGAAACCTCCTTGTATGTGCTTCCGCATCGCACTGGTTTGGACTACAGCATGACCCGCGAGTGAGAGAAATAACGATGAGTGAGAATGCCGCGCTGGCAGTACCCGCGCACGCGGTTGCCCCCGCCTCCATAGGTTGGGGCGATGAACTCCGCGCCACTTTTGCCCTGGCCTGGCCGCTTGTCATAGCCCAGCTGGCACAGAACGCGCTTCATACTACCGACGTCATCCTGCTCGGCTGGCTTGGTCCTGCCTACCTTGCTGCCGGCACGCTGGGCACGACCTTCTTCATGCCTTTCCTGTTGTTCGGCGTCGGGGTCGTGGGCGCAGTTGCACCACTCGTCGCCCAGGCGCGTGGCGCGCGCAATATCAAGGCGATCAGGCGGGTGGTAAGGCAGGGCTTCTGGGTTGCCATCCTTCTTGCGGCCCTCCTTTTGCCCATCGTTCTGCAGATCAAGCCAATCTACCGCGTTCTCGGCCAGGATCCTGTCGCGACCGATATGGCCGAGCAATTCGTGCAGATCGTTGCCTGGTCCCTCTTTCCCGCCATCGGCATCATCGCATTGCGCTCTTTCCTGTCCGCCTTCGATGCTACGCGCGCTGTCCTCGTCATCACGGTGCTCGGCGTCGTCGTAAATGCCCTCGCCGCCTACACCTTGATCTTCGGACATTTCGGTTTCCCCCGCCTCGAACTCCGAGGGGCCGCCATTGCGACGCTGTTGACCAATATCGTCATGTTCCTGGTGATGCTGGCCTATGTGGTGCGACATCGGCGGTTCAAGCGCTTCAACATCCTGATGCGCTTCTGGAAGCCCGACTGGGGGTACTTCCGCTCGATCTTCATCATCGGCACGCCAATTGCCCTGACCGTCCTTGCGGAGGTTGGCATGTTCACGGCCGCAGCACTGCTGATGGGCCGCATCGGCACTGACGAAGTGGCTGCCCATGCCGTGGCGCTCCAATGCGCGTCGATGGCCTTCATGGTGCCCCTGGGCCTGGGGATCGCCGCCACGGTGCGGGTCGGGGTAGCCTATGGGCGCGGCGATCGCGAGGCCGTGCGCAAGGCCGGCTGGATGGCCTTCATGCTCGGCACCGGCTTCATGGTGATCTCGTGCCTGGCCTTCCTTTTCCTGAGCCGGCCTATCGTTTCGCTGTTTCTCAATCCGGACATAGAAGCAAACGCGAATGCCGTCGGCCTTGCGGTGTCCTTCCTGGCCATAGCAGGGATCTTCCAGCTGGTGGACGGCGCACAGGTCACGGCGGCCCATGCTTTGCGCGGCCTGAGCGACACAAAGACCCCGATGTTTCTCGCCATTTTCGGGTACTGGCTGATCGGCCTGCCCACCAGCTACGTTCTGGGCATCGTGCTCGGTTGGGGCGGCGTCGGCATCTGGACGGGGCTGGCCGTGGGATTGGCCGTTGTTGCCGTTATTCTGGTGACGCGTTTTGCCATGCGGGAGCGGCTGGGTCTGCTGCGGCGCATGGGGACGATCGAGGCCTAGCGGCGATAAAGGCCGGCTTCCACCTGCGGCCAGTCACCCATCCGATTGCGAAACCAGGTGCGCTGGCGCTTGGCATATTGCTGCGTGGCGATGGTTGCGAGCGAAATGGCCCGCTCTCTGTCCATCTGACCATCAAGCCAGTCAGAAATTTCGCGGACCCCGATCGCCTTCATCGCAGGCAGCGACGGGTCCAGTCGCATGCGTCGCAAGGCCTCCACCTCGGCGACGGCGCCCGTCTCGAACATAGTGGCGAAGCGTCGTGCGATCCGCTCGCGCAGCACCTCGCGGTCAGGGTCGAGAAGCATGCGCTCCAGCGTCCACCCCGAAAGCAGACCTGGCCGCTGGTCAACCTGGTAGCTCGATAGCGTACGGCCGGTCGCTCGTTTCACGGCTATCGCGCGCGTTACCCGCTGGGGGTCGGCGACCTTGAGGCGATTGGCGGTGTCCGGATCCTCGGCCCGCAAAAGGGCCATGCGTTCAGCCTCGCCGAGCTCTTGAATCTCTTGCTGAACTTCAAGCGTCAAACGCGCATCGACTTCAGGCACATCGGCGAATCCATTTGTCAGCGCATCGAAGTAAAGTCCTGTCCCACCGACGAAAATAACCTCACGGCCGCAGTCTGCTCCAGCAAGAACATCGCCCACTGCGCGCACCCACTGTCCGGTCGAGAAGCGCTCCGAAGCTGGAACGGTGCCATAGAGCCGATGCACGGCCAGTGCTTCATCCTCAGCGTCGGGACGGGCGGTGACGACCCGCAGCGTGTCATAGACCTGCATGGAGTCAGCGTTGATGATGAGCCCGCCCGACATACGGGCGCGCTCGAGCGCCAGCGCCGACTTGCCGCTCGCAGTCGGACCCGCTATCAGCACTGCGCGCCTTTGGCCTGTCACCGAAAACTCCCGAAAGTTGCTGCCACCATGCCGGTCCTCTCGCTAATCGCCAATCCCGCCGATCCCGAACTGGATACGGCATTGGCCCAGGCCGTATTGGCCGAAACCGGTGGCGAATTGAACTGGCTCAACCACGGCGTCGCCTGCGATATTGTCGAGCCCACCGCGCCGCAAGCCCTTGAACTGGCACGAGACCTTATCGGCCGCAAGGCTGTGGATGCCAATTTGCTTCCCAGCGAAGGTCGGCGGAAGCTCCTGCTCGTTGCGGATATGGACTCGACCATGATCGAGCAGGAATGCATCGATGAATTGGCCGCCGCCCTCGACCTCAAGCCGCAGGTCGCCGAAATCACGGAACGCGCCATGCGGGGCGAGCTGGATTTCGGGCAGGCGCTGGACACGCGCGTCGCCCTACTCAAGGGGCTAGAGCGTTCTAAAATCGAGGAAATTCGGCGCGAGGCGATTACGCTCATGCCCGGCGGCCGGGCTTTGGTGCAGACCATGAAGGCCTATGGCGCCTACACCTCGCTGGTCTCGGGCGGCTTCACCTTCTTTGCCGATTACTTCGCCAGGCGCATCGGCTTCGACGAGGCCATCGCCAATGTGCTCGAATTCGACGGTGACAGCTTGAGCGGCACGGTGAGCAAGCCGATCGTCGACAAAAACACCAAGAAAAACAGGCTACTGACCCTTGCAAGCGAGCGTGGGTTGGATGTCAGCCAAACCATGGCCGTCGGCGACGGGGCCAATGATCTCGACATGATCGGCGCGGCCGGGTTCGGCGTCGCCATCCACGCCAAACCCGTGGTTGCGGAGGCCGCCGGCATCCGCATCGACCACGGTGACCTCACCGCCCTGCTCTACCTACAAGGTTATGCAGAAGACGATTTTATTCGATAATTTTTCGACTTCTTGCGTTCCTGGCACAGCACCGGAACGGACTTCGCTAACGTTTGGTCAGCGTTTGACCTGCTGCAGATGCGAAAAACGAAATGGGCCGGCGCATCACTGCGCCGGCCCATCGTTTTCGTCCGTCTCAGCGCCTTACTGAGCGGTTGCCGGTGCGGGCGCCGGCGTTGCTGCCGGAGCGGTTTCCTCCGCGGGAGCCGGTGCCTCGGTGCCGATCGTGGGCGAGAGCTCCGATCCATCTTCCAGCGTCATGGTCGGCGCGATGGTTTCCTCGATACCCAGACCATCGAGCGCCGGCTCATCCGAACCCGTGCCGATATTGGGCGCGGGCTGCGGGGTGATGGGCGGGTTGAAGGTCGGGCTCGCTGCCGGCAGCTGACCATCCGAACCGAAGTAACGGAAGAAGGCACTTTCCGGAGACAGGACCATGGTCGTGCCCGTGTTGCCCAGAGCCGTGCGGTAGGCTTCCATCGAGCGGTAGAACTCGAAGAACTCCGCATCCTGCCCATAGGCCTGGGCAAAGATACGGTTCCGCTCGGCGTCGCCCTGACCACGGATGATATCCGCGTCACGGGTTGCCGCCGCCACGATCTCGGACGCCTGACGTTCGGCGATAGCGCGCAGGCTCTGGGCCTGTTCGTCACCGCGAGCGCGGAGCAATGCGGCTTCGGCGAGACGCTCGGCGCGCATACGCTCGTAGGTCCGCTCGAAGACTTCCGCTGCGAGCTCCGTGCGCAGGATACGCACGTCGATGATCTCGATACCGATCTGCTCGACGTCCGGACGGATGAGGTCGCGGGCTTCGCGCATCATTTCCGGACGCTGCTCGCTGAGAGCCGCGTTGAATTCGCGCAGACCGTAGACCTGACGCAGCACGGCGGCAAAACGCGTCGCGATACGATCGTCGACCACGGCCAGCGAGCCCTGGGCGCGCTCGCGGAACAGACGCGGATTGGTGATGCGATAGGTCAGGAACGCGTCGACTTCATAGAAGGCGCCGCCGGAAACCTGCACGCGCAGGTTGGTGAGATCCTGACGCAGCAGACGATCTTCGATGATCTGCACCTGATCGACGAAGTCGGTCGGGATCTTGAAGTAAAGACCCGGGTCGGTGCGGACATCGGTGATCTGGCCAAAGCGTGTCACAATGGCCTGTTCGCGCTCGTTGACCACGTAGACCGACGAGAACAGGACGTAGAGAGCGGCCAGCACGACCGCGCCGATGATAAAAAGACGATTGGTCATGACTTACTGCCCCGTGCTGGTGTTGGCGCGGGAGCGGAGCTCCGGCAACGGCAGATAGGGGACGACCCCAGAGCCGCCGGCTCCATTTTCGACCAGGACCTTCTCGGACGTGCTGAGAACCTGTTCCATGGTTTCGAGGTAGAGACGCTGACGGGTGACGTCGGGCGCGTTGACATATTCGGCATAGACCGAATTGAAACGCTCCGCCTGACCGGTCGCTTCCTGAACGACCTGGTTGGCATAGGCCGCCGCTTCTTCGCGCTGGGCAGCAGCCTGACCGCGCGCATCACCCAGGAGGGTGTTGGCGTAGGATCGGGCTTCTTCCTGAACGCGGTCCTCGTCCTGCTCGGCGCGCTGCACTTCGTTGAAGGCATCAGCCACTTCCGCCGGAGGCTGTGCGCCTTCGATGGAAATCTGGCTCACGGTCACACCGAGGCCATAGCTGTCGAGGATGGTCTGAGTGATCTCACGAACTTCGGTTTCGATGCCGGCCTGATCGTCACGGAAGACATCGTTGGCCGGACGGCGACCGACGACTTCGCGCATCGCGCTCTCGGCCGCATTCTGCACCATAGCCTCTGGATCGCGGACGTTGAACAGGTAGTCGATCGGGTTGGCCACGGCCCAGAAGACCGAGAAGCGCACGTCGACGATGTTCTGGTCGCCCGAGAGGATGAGACCGTCGTCGTCACCCGCACGGCCACTGCCGGTCGAGGTGCCGATCGTCGTCTGATTGACGGTGACGGTAACCTTCTCGACGGTTTCGATGGGCCAGAGATGGAAATGCAGGCCTGGCGTGGCGAGCTCTTCCTTGGGCTTGCCAAGGCGCAATTCGACGCCGACTTCCTGAGGATCGACCGTGTAGATCGAGTTCAGCGCCCAGAAGGCCACCAGAACAAGCACACCGCCGACCAGCAGCCAGCGGCCGCCGGGCAGACCACCGCCCAACTGGGCCCGGCCGCGGTTCAGAATGTCTTCGAGATTGGGAGTATTATTGCCCGGACGGCGTGGACCGCCGCCGCCTCCACCCGGCGCCTGGCCCCAGGGGCCGCCATTATTGCGGCCGCCTCCGCCACCATTATTCTCCCAAGGCATCGCATTCCTTTCGGTGTCTGAGAAAAATCTGTGCTGCCATATATAGGCAAGGCGCGCGCCCGATCAATGCGCGGAGCCGTGAATGCGCTCGTAAACCCTTACCGAATATGGAGCGTCATCCTTTTCCGATCGCGGCACGTCCGGTTCGGCTACAGGCGCCCAGATTGCCGGATCGATCCGGGGGAAGCGGACATCGCCCTCGGGCTCCAAGTCGACATGCGAAATGTAGAGACGATCGGCCAACTCGATCGCCTGCGCGTAAATGTCGCCGCCACCGATCACCATGATCTCGTCCTCGGGGCTCGCTTCCGCGAGCCGCTTGGCGGCTGCCAGCGCCTCCGCAAGGCTGCGGCGCACGATCACGCCCTCGCGCACGTAGTCGTGCTGCCGGGTGACAACGATATGCGGGCGACCGGGCAATGGCCTGGGAAAGGTTTCGAATTGCTTGCGGCCCATGACCATTGGCTTGCCCATGGTGGTCTGCTTGAACCAGGCGAAGTCAGAGGGGATGCGCCAGGGGATGGTCTGGTCGGCACCAATGACATTGTTGCGGGCAACCGCGGCAATCAGGGAAATCTTGGTCATGCAGCCGAAGGTATCGGTTCGAGCCGCCCAAGGCGATAGGCCATGACGCCGCTGCTACGCCTTCATCCGCCCTCCCCGAACACGCGACCGAGTGTGGCAGCTGACGTCGTGGAGGGCAAATTCGGGGTTCACGTCCCGCGGCGGATTGCGGCTGCGGGCCGGTTTCAGGCCATGGCTGCCCGGTAGATCGAGAGAACGTCCTCGACGGACATGTTTCGCGGATTGTTGTCCATGAGCCGGCGGATGGCATGCGCTTCCGCAGCCCAGCTCGGCAAGTCGTCGCTCGCCGCGCCGTGCGCCGCAAGGCTCATTTCGACACCCAGTTGGCGGCAGAACTCGTGCGCGCTGGCCCGGACGATACGTTCGTCCGCGTGATTGGGCAGGCCCAGGGCACGCATGATGGCGGCGGTCTTTTCCGGACGGTCGGGCGCGTTGAACGCCAGGACATGCGGAAAGATGATCGCGTTGGCCAGACCATGCGGCAGCTTGAGGCGGGTACCCAGCGGATAGGCCAGAGCATGGCCTGCGGCAGTATTGACCGGACCCAGGCACACACCACCGTAATACGACGCGAGCATCATGCCGGCGCGCGCCTCGGTATCGGACCCGTCGGCGACGGCGCGAGCGAGATATTTTCCCACCAGTTCGATGCCAAGGGTGGCATAGCCATCGATGAGCGGGTGCGACTTGATGTTGGTGAAGGCTTCGACGCAATGGGCCAGAGCATCGATGCCGGTCGCTGCAGTCACGGCTGCCGGTACCGAATAGGTAAGCTCGGGATCAAGCACGGCGATGTCGGCCAGCATGAAGGGGCTTTCGACCGCCAGCTTGGCAAGCGTTTCCGGGTTGGTGACGAGCGCGCGAATGCCCGCTTCGGAGCCGGTGCCGGAGGTTGTCGGCACCTGCGCCAGCGCCGTGCGCCGGCCGGCGACCTTGTTGGGGCCGACGACGTCGAGCACGGACTGCTCACCGTCCCAAAGAACGGCAACGAGCTTGGCCACATCCATGACCGAGCCGCCGCCCAGACCGATGACAAGATCGGGCTTGAACTGGCGCGCCGCGGCCAGTACGGCCTCCACCGCCGGCAGATCGGGCTCGGGCGGAATGTCGACATAAGTCTCGACCGCGCCGGCAAGGCCGATGCGATCGACAAAGCCGGCGGTGGGCGCCATGGCGACGACGAAAATGCGCCGATAGGCTGAGGCCCACGAGCCCAGGCGGGCGATGGCACCCACGCCGATTTCCAGCCGTGCCGGTTGAATGAGAGTGATGGCGCGCGCCATCGACAGCGCCGGACTAGACATTGTCCTGGGCCTCCAGCGCATCCATCTGCCCCCAGACGGTGGCGATCTCGTCGGCGGTCAGCTCGACCAGCGGCGGCCGCACCCGGGTCCAGCCATCATGATTGCGACGACGGGCCAGCATGGCCTTGATGGTGGGAAGCTGCACATAGGCGTTCGACAGGTCGCGCCAGGCATTGATGCGCGCCTGCGCCGCATCGACCGTGGACTCCCGGCTTTCGTCGAACCAGTTGTCGAACACCACGCGCAGGTGCTTGCCGATCAGGTTGGAGCTCGAGGTGATGCACCCTGCCCCACCGGACTTGAGCAGCGGCAGCATGAATGGATCGGCGCCCGCCAGGACGGAGAAATCGTCGAATGCTTCGGCGAAGGCGCGCATGCTTTCGATCTTGCCCGACGAATCCTTGACCCCGATGAAGACGCCCGGAAAGGCTTCGCGCAGACGAGCGGTCAGCTCGATGGAAATGCCGATCTGGGCGATGGGCGGGATATGGTAGAGAATGACGCGCAGGTCATCGCTTCCCACGCCCTCGACCAGTTCCGCATAGAACCGGAACAGGCCCTCGTCGCTGACGCCCTTGTAGTAGAAGGGCGGAAGCACGACGCAGGCTTTGACCCCGGCGTCGACGGCATGTCTTACGAGCGTGACGCTGTCCGGGACATTGGTCTGCGACGTCCCGGGCAAAAGGCGCTGGGGATCGAGACCGCCGGCAATGACCTTTTCGAGCAGGTCCCGACGCTGGGCGAGGGAAAAGGAATTGGCTTCGCCGGTAGTGCCGAGGAGCGCGACGCCATCGCAGCCTTCCGCGATCAGCGCCTTGCAATGCGCAAGGAACGTTTCGTGGTCCGGCGTGCCGTCGGCCAGGACCGGCGTGGCGGAGGCGCAGTAGACGCCGGAAACGGGGAGATTGCGGGCGGGATTCATTGCGTCTTCCCCGAAACGAGCCGCCGCGCATAGGCGATGGCGGACTTCATGTTGGTGTGGTTGGCCTTGCCGGAGCCGGCAATATCGAAGGCCGTGCCATGATCGACCGAGGTGCGATCGATGGGCAGGCCCAGCGACACGTTGACGGCGGTATCGAAGGCGACGAGCTTGATCGGGATATGGCCCTGATCGTGATATTGGGCGACGACGAGGTCGAAGGCGCCGTTATAGGCGCGGTGGTAGACGGTGTCGGCCGAGATCGGCCCCTGCACGTCGATACCCTCGGCCCGCGCCATGGCGACGGCCGGCACGACCTGCGCATCGTCTTCGCTGCCGAAAAGGCCATTCTCGCCGCAATGGGGATTGATGCCGGCGACGGCGATGCGCGGCTTGTCGTAGCCGATGCGCTTGAGGTGCTCGTTGCCGGTGCGGATGGTGGCGAGGATACGCTCGGGCGTGGCCCGGTCGATGGCGGTCTTGAGCGACACGTGGGTGGAGACGTGGATCACCTTGAGGCGATCCGAACCGAGCAGCATCCAGGCGGTCTTCTGGCCGGTGAGGTGGGCCAGCATGCCGGTGTGGCCGTCATAGTGATGGCCGGCAAGGTTCAGCGCTTCCTTGTTGATCGGTGCGGTGACGATGCAGCCGATGGTGTCGGCCTCGGCATCGCGCACTGCCTTTTCGATGAAGCGGAAAGCGGCGTCGCCGCCGCGCGGATCGAGCTTGCCCCACGGCAGCGGGCCGCCTTCGATGGGGAGGTCAACCACGAGGCCGGCGAGATCGAGATCGGCGCCGACGGCATCGCGCGCCTTTTCCAGCGTGGCGAGATTGCCGTAGATGCGCGTGCGGGCGCGCTCGTCGGCGCCCATCTCCGCCAGGGCCTTGACCGCGATCTCGGGGCCGACGCCGGCCGGATCGCCCATGGTGATACCGATAATGTCGCTCACGCTTTGTCTCCGTCGATCCATCCCGCAGGGAGACGGACGTATTTTATGGCGCGCCGGAAATAGGTGTAGGCGAGGTGCAGTTCGCCCCCCTCGCCTTCCAGCAGGTAAGGATAGGACAGCTCCTTGTTGCGCCCGTCGACCGAGTTGTTCGACAGGCACGTGCCGGGGCTGTCGTCGACGACGCGGCGCAGGGGCCAGGTGAGACCGCCGTCGGTGGATATGCACAGCGTCATCGGCGCACGCGGCACGCCCCAGATCGGCGCACAGCCGCCGCTGGCATCGGGCCGGTCGTCGCCCTCCTCGATCTCGTCGTAGAGCGAAGTCCGGCGATCGGCCGAGGTGGCTGATGATGTCGGGTTGCACAGCATGGCCAGCCGCCCATCAGCGAGGCGTATGACGTTGATGGAGGAATTGTTGTTGGGCACGTCGGTCGGCGCGGGCTCGGACCAGGTGACGCCACCATCGCGACTTTCGGAGCGATGCACGAAATCGGACTGGCGGCGGCGATAGAAGGCGACCATGTGATCGCCATCTGTTGGCACGATTGTCATGTGCACCGAGCCGATCGAGCCGGGCACTTCGGACATGGTCCAGGTCGCGCCCTCGTCATGGCTGACGGCGACGGCTGCGGTATCGTGGCTGCCGTTCCAGCGCTGGCCGGGGCGCGAGATGCAGCGGAAGACCGGCATCATCCAGGCGCCATCGGCCCGGCGAATGAAGCGGCCGCGAATGAAGCTGCCGAGCGGCAGGTCGATCTCGCGCGGACGGCCACCGGACAGCGCGCCGTTTTCCAGCGAGACGGGCCGCGCCCGCAGCAGACACTCGTCCTGATTTCCCGAAGGCTGAGCGGTATGGAACAGCTGCCACTCGCCACGACCATTGCGCCAGAGCACGGGGTTCTGCTCCGACCGATCGGGATCGTCGCTGAGCTGTACGGCCTCGCTCCAGCGGGTAGCGCCGGGCGCAAGGGTCGACGCATGGATGGAGATATCGGACTTGCCCTCGAGCGAGCCGCCGAACCAGAGGCACGCCAGCGTGCCGTCGTCCAGGCGCTCGATGAAGGCAGCATGATTCTGCACCATGGGCGACGGCAGAAAGGCCTCGGAACGACCCTCAACGCCCTGCACCAGCTGTCCATCCATGCGCGCTGCAATCTCGTCTGGCGACATGCTTCTCCCCTTGTCTCGTCGCCGCAAAATTCACGGACAAGCACATGTTGTCAAGTTCATTGACATACAAATTCGGTCCATAGAGTGCGCAGCGTTACATTTTTCGTGTTTTTATTCAATGAATTAAACGATGATGATGACGGCTGGTAAAAACTTTCCGACGTTTTAATTTGACAACCTCAAGGCAAATGCGAATAGTGCCGGCCCATGGCGTGCACTCGAACGCACATCCATTTCGCATGAGAGCCAACGCAGCGCGCCTCATGCCGCCGCCTAGCTGCGATGGGAGGAACCATTGAAAGTCAAAACCCTGTTGATCGGCGCACTACTGGCGTCGACCACGATCGTCCCGGCCTTTGCCCAGGCCGATACCGACATCACCGTGGTGCTGAGCGAAGAGCTTGACCTGGTCGAGCCCTGCATGGCGACCCGCTCCAACATCGGTCGCGTGGTCATGCAGAACATCAGCGAAACGCTGACCGAACTCGACGTGCGGGGCGATGCCGGCCTGATGCCGCGCCTGGCTGAATCGTGGGAAGACCTCGGTGAGGGCACCTGGCAGTTCAAGCTCCGCAAGGGCGTGACCTTCTCTGATGGCTCGACTTTCGACGCCGCCGACGTCAAGCACTCGTTCGATCGCGTGTTCTCGGACCAGATCACCTGCGAAAGCGCCCGCTACTTCGCCGATACCGAGCTGGGCTTCGAAATCGTCGATGACCACACGCTCAACGTCACGGCCAATCCGCCGCAGCCGATCCTGCCGCTGCTGATGAGCCTCGTGACCATCGTTCCCTCGGAAACCCCGATGGAATTCGTGCGCGACCCGATCGGCACCGGCCCTTATGTCATGTCCGAATGGACCGCCGGGCAGCAGATCGTTCTCGACCGCCGCGACGATTATTGGGGCGAACAGCCCGAAGTCACCAAGGCGACCTACGTGTTCCGCTCCGAGCCGGCCGTTCGTGCTGGCATGGTTGCAGCCGGTGAAGCCGACATCGCTCCGCAGATTACTGCCGAAGCCGCGGATAACAAGGACCTCGATTTCGCTTACCCGAATTCGGAAACGGTCTACCTGCGCATCGACAACCAGGACGCACCGACCGACGACATCCGTGTCCGCAAGGCGCTGAACGCCGCGATCGACCGCGAAGCCTTCATCGGCACCGTCCTGCCCGAAGGCACCGAGCTGGCCGTTGCCATGGTGCCGCCGACTACGCTTGGCTGGAACCCCAACCTGACCCCGCCGGCCTATGATCCGGACCAGGCCAAGGCCTGGCTCGAGGAAGCCAAGGCCGATGGCGTCGACACCAGCCTGCCGATCGAAATCATTGCCCGCACCGAAAACTTCCCGAACGTGACGGAAGTGGCAGAAGCCATCACCCAGATGCTGGTCGATGTCGGCTTCAACGCAACCGTGCGCATGGTGGAAGTGGCCGAGCACGAGCAGTTCTACTCCAAGCCCTACCCGGAGAGCGAAGGCACGCGCCTGATCATGGCGCAGCACGACAACAGCCGCGGCGACCCGGTCTTCTCGATGTTCTTCAAGTATGCCAGCGAAGGCACCCAGTCCGGTGTGGCCGATCCCAAGCTCGACGAGATGATCGCCGCAGCGTCCGCTGCCACCGGTGACGAACGCGCCGCCCTCTGGTCCGAAGTGTTCAAGTATGTCCACGACGACATCGTCGCCGACGTCCTGCTGTTCCACATGGTCGGTCTCAGCCGCGTCAGCGAGCGCCTGGACTTCACGCCGACCATCGCGACCAATGCCCAGCTGCAGCTGAGCGAAATCGGCTTCAAGTAAGCCACTTGTCTCGAAAAGGGCGATGCCGGACCATCCGGCGTCGCCCATTTGCCGACCAGGGAACATCGCCATGACCAAAATGATCGGACAGCGCGCCATCGCCAGCCTCCTGTCCCTGCTGGGCCTGATGGTTCTGGTGTTCTTCCTGTCTCGCCTGACCGGCGACCCCGCCGTGCTGTTTCTCCCCATCGACGCGACCGAGGAGATGAAGCAGCAGTTCCGGACCCTGCATGGCCTCGACCTGCCGCTGATCGAGCAGTTCGGCCGCTATGTCTGGGATCTCCTGCATCTCGATTTCGGCGAAAGCCTGCGCAAGGCGCGCCCTGCCATCGACATCGTTCTCGAAGCCTATGCCTGGACCCTGCCCCTCGCGCTCATCACCATGAGCCTTGTCGTGGTGGCAGCCATCATGCTGGGCTCGCTGGCAGCCTTCAATGTCGGCGGTTTCTTTGATCGCCTCGTTTCCATCATCTCGCTCGTCGGGGCCTCCGCCCCCGACTTCTGGATCGCCATCGTCGCCATAGTGGTGTTCTCTTTGGGCCTCGGGTGGCTACCGACCTCGGGCGTAGGAACGCCCTGGCACTGGATCCTTCCCGTCGCGGTTCTCTTTATTCGTCCCTTCGGTCTCGTCGTCCAGGTGGTGCGCGGATCCATGCTCTCGGCGCTCGCAGCACCCTATGTGAAGACGGCTCGCGCCAAGGGCGTGAAGAACCTGCCGCTGATCTTCGTCCACACACTGCGCAACGGCATGCTTCCGGTGATCACCGTGATCGGCGACCAGGCCGCCGCCATGCTCAACGGTGCGGTGATCGTCGAAACCATTTTCGGCTTCCCCGGCATCGGCAAGCTGATGATCGACTCCATCCTTCAGCGCGACTTCAATGTCGTGCTGGCGGCGATCATGGTCACCGCCCTCGCCATCTTCATCATGAACATCCTGATCGACATCGCCTACGGCCTGCTCGATCCGCGGATCCGACACTAGGAGGCGGTGATGACGGACCTGTCGCTCGCCAAGGCCCCGAAAGATACCGCCCAGCGCGGCCCCAACCTGCTGTCGATGCTCTGGCGCGACAAGCTGGCCTTCATCTCTGCCGTGATCCTGATCCTGATCGTGCTGTTTGCCCTGTTCGGTCCATGGCTTTTGGGCGACATGGCGATCAAGCAGAACCTGCGCGGCCGCAACCTGCCGCCCTTCAGCCTCGACCGCGGCTGGCAGTTCTTCCTTGGCGGCGACTCGCTCGGCCGCCCCATGCTGGCGCGCCTGGTCGTCGCCGCACACAGCACCATCCTGATCGCCGCGGGCACGGTGTTCTCGGCTCTGGTGGTCGGCGCCGGGCTTGGCCTCGTGGCCGGCTACATGGGAAAGACCACTTCGCAAGTCATCATGCGGCTGGCCGACGTCATCATGTCGTTCCCGTCGCTGCTCATCGCCGTCGTGGTGCTCTACGTGCTCGGCCCATCGATCCCGAACATGATCCTGGTGCTGGCCATCACCCGCATCCCGATCTACCTGCGCACCACCCGTGCCGAGGTGCTGGAAGTGCGCGAACGCATGTTCGTCCAGGCGGCCATCGTCATGGGCGCCAATCATGGCCGCATCATCCTGCGGCACGTCCTTCCGGTCGTCGCCCCCACGCTGGTGACGATCGCCACGCTGGACTTCGCCTTCGTCATGCTGGCCGAGTCGTCGCTGAGCTTCCTCGGCATCGGCGTGCAGCCGCCCGAGATCACCTGGGGCCTGATGGTGGCGCAGGGCCGTCCCTACCTCAATACCGCCTGGTGGCTGGCCTTCTGGCCCGGGCTGATGATCGTCATCACCGCGCTGTCGCTCAACCTGCTGTCGAACTGGATGCGCGTCGCCCTCGACCCCGCCCAGCGCTGGCGCCTGGAATCGAGGAAGACGAAAAATGTCTGAGCCGTTGCTGTCGGTCAAAAACCTCTCCGTCGACTTCCACACCGCGCGCGGCACGGTCAACGCCGTCAAGAATGTCAGCTGGTCGGTGTCGCGCGGGGAAACGCTGGCGATCCTGGGCGAGAGTGGCTCGGGCAAGTCCGTATCGGCCAATGCCGTGATGAACCTGCTCGATATTCCACCCGCGGAAATCGTCTCGGGCGAGATCATCTATGACGGCGAAGACCTGCTCAAGATTTCCTACGAGAAGCACCGGGCGCTCAACGGCAAGAAGATCGCCATGATCTTCCAGGATCCGCTGGGCCACCTCAACCCGGTTTATACCGTGGGCTGGCAGATCATCGAGATGATGACGGCCCACGGCCGCCCTGCCGACATGGCCCGGGCGCGCGCACTGGAGCTGATCACCCGCGTCGGCATGCCCGAACCCGAACAGGCGATGCACAAATATCCGCATCAGTTCTCGGGCGGCCAGCGGCAGCGCCTGATGATCGCCATGGCGCTGATGCTCAAGCCCGACATCCTGATCGCCGACGAGCCGACCACCGCACTCGACGTGACCATCCAGGCCGAAGTGTTGACGCTGCTCAAGGAATTGCAGGCCGAGACCGGCATGGCGCTGGTGCTGATTACCCATGACCTGGGCGTGGTAGCGGAAATCGCCGACCGCGTCGTGGTCATGAACAAGGGCGAGATCGTCGAGACCGGGACGGCCCGCGATGTCTACCATTCGCCCCAGCACGCCTACACGAAAAAGCTCATTGCCGCCGCTCCCGGCAAGGGCGCGATCAAGCAGACCGATGAAGCGGCGCCCCTGCTCCTCGAAGCCAAAAAGCTCTGCAAGACCTATGGAAAGTTCGCCGCGCTCAAGGACGTCTCGCTGACCCTGGCGCGCGGGCAGAGCCTGGCCGTCGTTGGCGAAAGCGGTTCGGGCAAGTCCACGCTGGCGCGGACCATCCTGCGGCTCGAAGATGCCGATAGCGGCGAGGCGCTGTGGAAGGGTCGCGACCTGATCCGCATGAATGCGCGCGACCTGCTCGGATGCCGGCGCGAAATCCAGATGGTGTTCCAGGACCCCACGCAGTCGCTCAATCCCCGCATGTCGGTGTACCAGCTGATCGCCGAGGGGTGGGACATCCACAAGCTGATGCCGGAAAAGGCGAAGCGCCGCGCACGGGTGATCGAACTGCTCGAGCAGGTGGGCCTGTCGGCAGAACATGTCGATCGCTATCCGCACCAGTTTTCGGGCGGACAGCGGCAGCGCATCGCCATTGCCCGGGCCCTGGCGCTCGAGCCCGAACTCATCATCTGCGACGAAGCCGTTTCGGCGCTGGACGTCTCGATCCAGGCCCAGGTGATCGCGCTTCTCGACAAGCTGCGCGAAGAGCTTGGGATTTCCTTCCTGTTCATCGCCCATGACCTCGGCGTGGTGCGCGACTTCGCCGACACGGTGATCGTCATGAAATCAGGCGAAATCGTCGAGCGCGGCCCGGCCGGCCAGATCTTCGACAATCCGCAGCACGCCTATACGCAGCGCCTGCTCGCGGCCAACCTCGATCCCGACCCGGACGTGCAGGCCAGCCGGCGTGCCGGCCTCGACCATGGCTGAGCTGGCGATCATCGCCGACGACCTTACGGGAGCTCTGGACGCTGCCGCGCCCTTCGCCGCACGCGGGATTGCGACGGCAGTTGCGCTCGGCAACGGGTCGCTGCCCGAAGCGATCGCCAGTGGGGCACGTATCGTCGGCGTCTCGACCGACAGCCGCGAAATCGCGCCCGAGGCAGCAGCAGCCGCCGTGCGCCGGACGCTTAGATCGCTGTCGGATGGTACGCGCATCTTCAAAAAGGTGGATTCCCGCCTCAAGGGCAATATCGCCGCCGAACTCGACGTCCTACCCCACGGACGCAGTCTCGTGGTTCCGGCTATTCCCGATTTCGGCCGCGTGACACGCGCCGGTCACATCGAGGGCTTTGGCGTCGGGACCCCGATCGATATCGCCTCACGCCTGGGCAACCATGCGCTGAGGGCAGATATCCCCGATGCGATGACGCCGGCCGATATCGAGCGGGCCCTCGAGCATCAGTACGATCTCGTCATCGGCGCGCGCGGCCTCGCTGAAGCAATGGCGCAAATGATGGCGCCGGACGCCGGCGCGCGGCCCACCCCTCTTCCAGGCGGCAGAGCCTTCTGCGTCATCGGCTCGACCGACCCCATCACCATGACCCAGTTGGCAGACCTGCGCGCCAGCGCCGGGGAGATGGCAGACCTCGTCGCCCCCAACGGCGTCGCCCCGACATCTGCCGGGGACTTACGGCTGACCCTGATCCAGGCAGCGCAGGGAGCGGACGAACTGGACGGCAAGGCCGTCGCTGCCGCCCTGGCCGCATCGCTGCGGCGCTTCTCGCCGGGAAAGGGCGACCTGCTCGTCCTTTCTGGCGGCGCCACGGCGCAGGTCATTCTCGAGGCGATCGGGATCGATATGCTCATTCTCTTGGGAGAAGTGCAGCCCGGCCTGCCCATCGCGCAAGCGGGCGGCTTGACTGTGGTCACGAAATCGGGCGGTTTTGGCGCACCGGACTGCCTCAGCCGTCTACTTGCCCCCTATGCCAGCGCCAGGAGCCCAGTGCAGTCTCATGTCGGATAGTTTGGTCGGCCGCCGCAGCCTTGCCGATACGGTGTTCGAGCGCATCCAGCGCTCCATCAAGTCGGGCGCCTATGCCGTCGACGAACGCTTGCCCACCGAGCATGCCCTGGCCAGCGAATTCCAGGTGTCGCGCCCCGTCATCCGCGACGCCCTGCAGCGCCTCAGGGACCAGGGCCTGATCTATTCGCGGCGCGGCGCGGGTAGTTTCGTGCGCGAACAGGGCGTGCGCGAGCCGCTCGGCTTCGGGCAGATGGAGAACCTTTCCGATCTCCAGCATTGTTACGATTTCCGCCTGACCATCGAGCCGGAAGCGGCCGCCGTGGCAGCCAGACGGCATACCCCCGAGTCCCTGCAGAAAATCCGGACAGCGCTGAACCTCCTGCGCGACGCCACCAACCGCCAGGCCCACCGCGCCGACGCCGATTTCATGTTTCACCTCAGCATCGCGCAGGCCGCAGGAAACCCCTATTTCGTCACGGCGATGCAGGCGCTAGAGGAGCACATCGCGGTGGGCATGCGCCTGCACGGCCTGTCGCTCAAGAGCACGACCGATGGCCTGGCGCGCGTGCTGGTCGAGCATGCCGACATACTCGCGGCGATCGCGGCCTCTGACGCCGAGCTGGCGCATAACCTGATGCGCGACCACCTGCAGGGGTCGCGGGACCGCCTGTTCCTGCCCCAGCGCTGAGCGTCAGGGAAAGGTCGCGTAGAGCGGCTCGTCCGGGATGAAGGCGGGCCAGTCGCAGGTGCCGTTTCGCGCAAACCCCAACAGCGTCCGCGTCATCCGTCTGGCGAGCACTGCCGCCGCACTGTCGCCGTCTGCGAGCGGCGTATTGGCGAGACTGCCAAAGACAAACGGTTCGTCGAACCCGTGCGCGGCGCCGAGCTTGCCGCCCTCGAAGGCCGGCACCCACTCGAACTGATAGCCAATACCTGTGCCGCCGGAAGCGGCATGAGCCGCGAGGGTCTTCAGTGCCGGATCGCGATAAATGGCGCGCGAGAGGAAGATTTCTTCGTATTGGGTGAAGCCGAGGCCGGGTTGCTCGGCTTCCAATGCCGCCAGCGCCGCCTCGGCGTCGTCAGGCCGGAACCGGCCGATGGATGCCAGCAAGGCCTCCCGGCTCGTGACGTCGGGCATCATGCCGAAGGCATACCACATGCGCGCTTCGTCCCGGGTCCAGCCGGTGACGATCCGATGCGCGGCGAACCGGCCGGAGGCAAGTCCGTCCAGCGGGTGTCGCTGCAGGCTCGCCCCGTCGAGAACGATCCCGAAGGTGCGGCCACCGGGCGCGTTACGCTCGCCGAGATGGGTGGCGAGGACCTTGTCCTGAACCTCGAGAATGGTTTCAACAGGCAGCGCCTCGAGCGCTGCGACATCGCCTCTGGCCACGCCCGCCCTGTCGAGGAAATCGTCGGCCAGCGCTGCCGCGGTTTCGGGAGCAATGATGCGGCTGGCAGGGCCGCTCATGAGCCAGACGCGGCGGTAAAGATGGTCGATGCCATCCACCCCGAACAATGCTGAAATGGTGAAAGAGCCCGAGGACATGCCGGCCAGCGTCACGTTATCGGGGTCGCCGCCGAAGGCCGAGATATTGTCATGGACCCAGTGCAGGGCCGCGACGAAGTCGAGCATGCCGCGATTGGCAGCGGCGTAGTCCGACCCGAAGGCATCGCCCAGCGCCAGGAAACCCAGGGCGCCGACGCGCATATTGGGCCGGACCAGGACGACGTCGCCATCCTGCGCGAAGGCCTCGTCGCGGTGGAACGTACCGTGGGCGGAACCCGTCTGGAAGCCGCCACCGAAGGCATGGACGATGACCGGTCGGCGCCGGTCGTCGGCTTTGGGCGTATAGATATTGAGGTTGAGGCAATCCTCGCCGGTTTCGAACCCATCGCCTCTCGGCGCCCAGGCCGGCATGGTGCGCTTGACCTGCGGCGGCGCGAAACCGAAGTGCGTGGCATCAACCAGCCCACTGTGCTCCACCGGCACGGGTGGCCTGAACCGTAGCGGACCGATGGGCGGTTCGGCGTAGCGAATGCCGGTGAAGCGCTCGCCCAGCGCCGTGCGCAGGCCACGATACTGCGCCTCGCGGCTGCGGACGTCGATGGTCTCGCTCATGCCGCCATGGCCTTGTCGAGCAGGTGGCACGCCGCTTTCTGACCGCCACCGACATCGCGCATTGCCGGCTTTTCAGTGGCGCAACGATCGAAGGCATGCGGACAGCGCGTGCGGAATGCACAGCCGGAGGGAACGGCATGGGCGCTGGGAATTTCACCCTTGAGCCGTGCCCTCTGGCCACTCCCCTTGCCCGGTGCAGAGGCAAGGAGAGCTTGTGTGTAGGGGTGGGCGGGCGCGCCATAGATGCGGTCGCGGGGGCCCTGCTCGACGATTTCGCCGAGATACATGACGCCGATCTCATCGCACATGAACTGCACGACCCGCAGATCGTGCGAGATGAACAGCATGGTGGTGTTATGCCGGTCCTGCAGGTCACGCATCAGGTTCAGCACCTGCGCCTGCACCGACACGTCGAGCGCACTCACCGGTTCATCGGCGACGATCAGCTCGGGATTGGTCGCGAGCGCCCGGGCGATGGCGATGCGCTGGCGCTGGCCGCCGGAAAATTCGTGCGGATAGCGGTCGAGCGCAGCGCGCGGCAGGCTGACTTCGCTGAGGAGACGCTCAGCCGTCCGCAACTGCTCGGAGGGCGTGCCGACGCCATGGACCAGTTGCGGCTCGACCAGCGTGTCGCGCACGCTCATGCGCGGGTTGAGCGACCCGAACGGATCCTGAAAGATCATCTGCATATGCCGCCGCTCGGCCCGCAGGTCGCGGGAGGACAGCGTCGCCAGGTCACGGCCACGGAAGTTGATGGTGCCGGCGGTCGGCTCGGTGAGACGCAGCACCAGGCGCGCCGTCGTGGACTTGCCCGAGCCGGATTCGCCGACGAGGCCAAAGGTCTTGCCACGCGGAATGGTGAAGCTGACGTCGCGCACGGCCTTGACCGACTTGAAGCTCTTGGAGAGGCCGGATACGGCCAGCATCGGTTCGGAACTCATGCGCTTGCCTCCAGGGGGTGCCAGCAGCGGATGTCGGTTTTGCCATGCGGGGCCAGCGCAGGACGCGTGGCGCATTGCGCGTCGGCCCGGGTGCAGCGCGGCGCGAAGCGGCATCCAGAGGGCCACTGCCCCACAGGAGGCACGGTGCCGAGGATAGGCGTCAGCCGCGTGCGGCCATCGTCATGGGCCGGCACGGCATCGATAAGGCCGCGGGCATAGGGATGAGCCGGACGATGAACGACGTCCTCGCTGCGGCCGCGCTCGACAACGTCGCCAGCATACATGACCACCGCGCGATCACAGAAATCGCCAACCACTTCAAGGTCATGGGTGATGAACAGCATGGCGAGGTTCAACTCGCGGCGCATATCATCGAGGAGGTCGAGCACCTGTGCCTGGATGGTGACGTCCAGTGCCGTCGTCGGCTCGTCGGCAATGATGAGCGACGGCCCGCAGGAAATGGCGAGGGCGATCATGACGCGCTGGCGCATGCCGCCCGAGAGTTCGTGCACATAACCCTTGAGGATGTCGCGCGCACGCGGGATGCCGACGCGGTCGAGCAGTTCCGCCGCGCGATCCGTCGCGGCCGATTGGCTGAGCCCGAGATTGTGCTTGAGCGTATCGGTCATCTGCCTGCCGATGCTCAGCGTCGGATGCAACGCCGTCATCGGCTCCTGGAAGATGAACCCCATATGCCGTCCGCAAAGCTTGCGCCGGTCTTTCGGCGACAGGCCCGAAATGACCTTGCCGTTGAGGGTGATAGTGCCGCCGATCTCAGCATTCTCGGGCGCGATGCCCATGATGGCGCTGGCGGTGATGGACTTGCCACAGCCGCTCTCGCCCACCAGTGCAACGGCCTCGCCGGCACGGATGGCAAAGGATACATCCGTGACGATGGGCAAGAGGCCATCGGCGTTGCGGAATGAGAGGCTGAGGTTTTCGACCTCCAGCACGGTCCTGGGATCGGCTGAAGGCGAAACCCTGTCGGCCGGCATTGGGGCAATATGCGCGGTCATTGGTAGCGTATCCGGGGATCGAGAAGGGCGTAGATGAGGTCGATGATAAGGTTCAGAACCGCAAGGACCAGCGAAATGGTCAGGACGCCGCCTTCAACCAGCGGATAGTCGCGCCGACCGACAGCCTCGACGAGCATCCGCCCAAGACCGGGCAGCGCGAAGATGATCTCGATGGCCACAGCGCCGCCGAGCATATAGCCGGCAGAAAGGCCCGCGACGGTCACGACGGGCATGGCGGCGGTACGCATGGCGTAGCGGCCGATCACCGTCTTTTCCGGCAGGCCCTGGGCCCGCGCGGTGGTGATGTAGGGCTCGTTGAGCACGTCGAGCATGGACGAGCGCATCATGCGCGTCATCAGGGCCGACTGGCGGACACCCAATGCGAGCGCCGGCAGAAAAATGGTGGCGCCAAACGCGATGAGACCAGCATCAGGCGGATTGTAGCCCGCGACCGGGAACCAGCGCAGCGTGACGGAAAACAGGAAGATCAACAGCAGCGCAAACCAGAATTCGGGCAGCGAGATGCCGAGCACCGCCGTGGTGACGACGCCGCGATCGATCGGCTTGTTCCGGTTCATCGCTGAAATCAGGCCCATGGTGACACCGATGGCGATAGCGAGGGTCAGGGCCACCAGCGTCAGCAGGATCGTGACGGTGGCATAGCGCGGAATGATCTGCATCACGGGCTCGCGGAAGAAGATCGAATTCCCCAGGTCGAGCGTGACTATGCCCTTGAGCCAGATGAAGAACTGGATCCAGATCGGTTGATCGAGCCCCAGTTGCGTCCGCAGTGCCGCGATCTGTTCGGGTGTTGCCTGATCGCCCAGCATCATGCCGGCCGGATCGCCCGGTGACAGGCGGAGCAGCAGGAAGACGAGGATCAGCGGTACGAAGATCGTGGGCAGGATAAGGAGAAAGCGTTTGCCGAGATAGCGCAGCATGTCAGCGCCTCCGTGCCAGGCGCGGATCGAGAATATCGCGCAGACTGTCGCCCAGAAGATTGAGGGCAAGGATGGTGAGCATCAGCGCCAGACCCGGGAAAATGACGATCCAGGGCGCCTGGGCGATGTAGTTGCGGGCTTCGGTGAGAGCGTTACCCCAGCTCAGCTCCTTAGGGCCGATGCCGACGCCGATGAAGCTGAGACCGGCTTCTCCAAGCACTGCGGCCGAAAAGATGAACGACGCCTGCACCAGAATGGGAGAGGAAACGGCAGGAAGAATATAGCGGGTGAAGAGACGCAGCGTCGGCACGCCCACTGAGCGTGCAGCTTCGATCATCTGCAATTCGCGCACCACCAGCACCTGACCGCGCACGATGCGCAGGGACGGTGCGATCAGCACGATGGAAAGCGAGGTCACGACAGTCGTCATGGACGGACCCATGATGCCGGCGGCCGCCGTAGCCAGAACAATGCCCGGGAAGGCCATGAGGCCATCGACCAGCCGCATCAGCACGACGTCGACCTGGCGGTAAAAGCCGGAAATGGCGCCGAGGACAACGGCGATCGACATGGAGATGACGGTGACGACAAGGCCGACGAGCAGCGACGTGCGTCCGCCATGGAGCACCATGTTGAACATGTCGCGGCCGAGATTGTCCGTTCCGAAGAAATGCTCGGCGCCGGGCGGAATGAAACGGTCGGCAGGGCTTACCTTGAGCGGATTGCCCGGTGCAAGCACCGGCGCGAGGATCGCACCCAGGGAAATGACCAAGAGGATGGCGATGGAGACCATCGCCGTGGGATTGGCCAGAAGCCGCTGCCAGACCGACTTGTTGGTGGTGACGAAGACTTCTTCGTCACCACCGGTCAGGCGGTCGGGAGATATCGCCTGAGGAACGCTCATGTTCAGTTCGCCGCCGGCGGTGCGACGTTGTAGAAATCGTAGCCGCGCGCCGGGACGCGAGCCGGATTACCAACGCCTTCACGGATGCCGTACATGTTGGATTCCGTACCGTACTTGACCCATGGGAACTGGTCATAGGCCAGTGCATGGATTTCCTCGAAGATTTCCTTGCGCTCATCGGGATCGATGGTCGAGGCCAGCTTGTCCATCAGCTCCATCTTGGTCGGGTCGGTCCAGAAGCCGGGATAGGTGGCGTTGAGGTAGGCGATCGAGGTCGGATCGACATAGGTCGGCAGGAAGCTCGAGAAAGCGTCCATCTGCGCGGAGTCGGCGCGGGCCTGGATGTAGTTGGCCATCGGCGATTCCACGATTTCGACGTTGATGCCGTATTCCTCGAGCTGCTGGGAAGCGGTGATCGCGGTCAGGTAGTGCTTCTGGTACTGCTCGGATGCCACCAGCCAGCGGATCGGCTCGCCATTGTAGTTGGAGGCGGCGAGGTATTCCTTGACCTTGTCCGGGTTCGGCGTGCCGAAGCCTTCGGGGACGCCAGCAGTGGTGTACCAGAACGAGTTGGGATCGGGGATCCAGCTCGGATCGAGCGTGTAGAATTCGGGATTGCCGACCGAGGCGAGCATGATCGGCTCCATCTCGAGGGCGTAGTAGAAGGCGCGGCGCAAGTTGACGTCGGCCATCGGGCCGTCCTTGGTGTTCAGCACCACGGCCAGCGACTGATTGTTGGGCACGACGACCGCTTCGGTGTTCGGGTCGTTCTGCAGCGCGTCGTAGAAATCGGTCGGCAGTTCCATGGCGATGTCGATTTCGCCCGTGATCAGCGAGTCACGACGCACCGAGGCTTCCGGCATCAGGCGAAGCTGGATGGTATCGGCATAGGCGTGCTTGGCGCCAGCAGCGGCCGACGAGGGTTCGCTACGCGACTGGTAGTCTTCCCAGCGGGTGAGCGTCGCGCCCTGGTCGGGCGTGTAGCTGCTGATCGTGTAAGGGCCGGTGCAATCGAGATTGCGGGCCGCTTCGGTCGGGCTGGCGCCTTCGAGCGAAGCCTGCGACAGGATAATGGCCTGCTGGCCGGCAAGAATGCCCGGCAGGATCGGCGTCGGCGTATTGAGATTGAACTGGATCGTGCGGTCGTCGACGGCCTCGATGGAGTCGGTCACGCCCTTGAACGAAGCGCCGATGCCCGCGGATTCGCGGAAGCGGTCGAGCGAGGCGACGACGTCGGCCGAGGTCAGGTCCGCGCCGGACTGGAACTTGAGACCGTCGCGCAGGGTGACGGTGAGGGTCTTGCCGTCTTCGCTATATTCGAAGCTGTCGGCAAGCATGGGCTGTGGCGTCCAGGATTCATCGACGCCGAAGAGGCCTTCGCAGGCGATCGAGGCGGTGAGCCAGTTGACGCCGAAGGTGGTGACCACTGGATCGGGCGACGGCGCCATCTGCGAAATGCCGATGCGCAGATTGCCGCCGCGCTGCAGGTCCTGCGCCAATGCCGGCTGCGCGGCAACGACGGCGAGCGAAGCGCCGGCAAGCAGCATGCGCTGCAAGGTCTTGGTGTTCATGTTCTTCCTCCCTTGGTCCTTAGGGGACCGTTTGCAATGCGGGCTGGGGCGTTTGGCCGCCGCCCGGTTCGACCGGCACCAGGACATCGAGACCCAGTACGAGATAGCTGAGGCACTTGCCGTGCGTATCGACGGCAAGGCTGGAATTGACGCCGCCCTCGAGCGCATCCTCGATGACGAAGTTGAGGGCGCCGAGTTTGGGCAGTTCATAGCGCTGGACGTCGGTGACGCCGCGATGGGCGAAAAGGGCCGCCACGCGCTCGGCCGTGACCTGATCGCGCAGGATCGGCCAGTACCGCTCGTCATAGGCGATGACGTTGACGTTGAGCCGGTTGCCCTTGTCGCCCGAACGCCCGTGTGCGATGGCGTGGAGCTTGGTGACGCGTGTTCCACCGCTCATGATTGCGCCTCATGGAAATGGAAGCTCGGCGAGACGAGATCGCGCTCCACGAGATGGGACAGCGTGCGCACGCGAGGCCGCACGCTCTGGCGCACGCCGCCGCCGCCGGCCGGCCCGCAGCAATAAAGCGCGTTCACTTCCTGCACCGCCCGCTCGACGTCCTTTTGCGACGCGGCACCGAAGGCGAAGCGGACGCGGTAGTCGCCTGAAGGCGTGTCGTCGAATTCGGCGAGAAGGTCGCCATGGTCGGAATCGAAGGCGCTGACCGTGCCGAAGATATCGGCGCGATGGCGCACCTGCAGGGCGCGCTTTTCGATGCGCTCGTTGATCGTGGTGATGGCGAGCTTGGCCCGGGCCAGGGCATTCGAGCCGGCGTAGGAGATTTCGGCCTCGCCCAGCCAGTCGCCGTAAAAGCTGACGGTAGCCTTGAGCTTGGCGGGTGCAGCATGGCCCCTGGCGCCGGAAACCCGGACGCGATCGGGACCGACCTCTGCCAGTTCCACGCCGGTGACATCGAGCGTCACGTCGGGGGTGAGGTAGGAGGACGGATCGTGGATCTCGTAGAGCAGCTGTTCCTTGACGGTCCTGAGGTCGACCACGCCACCCGTGCCTTCGGCCTTGGTGATGACGAAGCTGCCATCGGCTTCGACCTCGGCAATCGGGAAGCCGATATTGGCCGTATCGGGAACATCCTTGAAGCCGGGATCGGCGAAGAACCCGCCCGAGACCTGCGACCCGCATTCGAGCAGGTGCCCGATCAGCGTGCCGGCGGCCAGGCGGTCGAGATCGTTCCAGTCCCAGCCGAAATGGGCCACCAGCGGCCCCAGTGCCAGCGCCGGATCGGCCACGCGGCCGGTGACGACAACCTGCGCACCGGCGAGGATAGCGTCGGCGATGGGCTTGGCCCCGAGATAGGCGTTGATGGCGATGACGTCGCCATCGAGATCGGGGAGGCGGCCGTCGCCCTCCCAGCGCTCGGTCGCATCGAGGTCGATGCGGCCTGCGAGATCGTCGCCAGCGACGACGGCGATCCGCAGTCGGCCAAGGCCCAACCGGTTCGCGATATCCTGGATAGCGTTGGCCGCGGCGGGCGGATTGGCCTGGCCGAAATTGCCGACGATGGTAATGCCGGCCGCGACGCACTGGGCAAGCACGGGTTCGAGCAGATCCTCGAGCAGCGGCTCGTAGCCCTTGGCGGGGTTGTTGCGTTTGGCGATCTGTCCAAGGGCGAGCGTGCGCTCTCCGAGGGTCTCGAAGATCACGGCGCCGCCCTGCCCTGCGGCAGCGATCGACGCTACCACGGACTGCGGCGCATCGATCCGATCGCCCGAGAAACCTGCACCACTGCCGATACGAACCACAACGATCCTCCCTGATCGCTGATATCATCGAGATGATTATCGATAATGTCAACGATGATTGTGTGGCTGTGGAACTCTGGCTATGGTGAAGCGACCAAATCAGCTGGAGCCGGCCTATCGATGCGCGCCCCTAAAGTACCGACAGACCAGTCAAAATCCTGGGAATCCGTATATCGGGAGCTGCAGCGCCAGATCATCGCCGGACAGCTGAGGCCGCGCGAACGGCTGGTCGAAGACGAGATCATGGCCCGCACCGACGCGACTCGCCACGCCGTGCGGAAGGCCTTCGACGAACTCGAGCGCATGGGGCTCGTCATCCGCCAGCCCAACAAGGGCGTGCAGGTGCGTGACTACTCGATCAACGAGATCGAGGAACTCTATGAAATTCGCGATTGCCTGGAGCGACGGGCCGCGCACCGTTTTACCCAACCCGCCGACGACGCCCTGGTGCAGCGGCTGACCGATATCGCCAGCCAGCACCGCGATGCCTCGCGGGCGCAGCGCTTTGCGGACGTGTTCTCGCTCAACAATGCCTTTCACGAAGTGCTGTATCGCGCTGCGGGCAACCAGCAGCTTGCCGATGCGATCCTCCACTACACGTTCGCCACGCACCCCATCCGCACCCGCGCCTTTCCCAGCGAAGAGCTTCGCGAAATCGCGATTTCCGAACATTTCGGGATGGTCGACGCCATAGCAAAGGGAGAAGGCGCGCGGCTTGCCGAGATCGTGCACGGTCACATTACGCGGCCCAAGGATTTCTATCTCAAGGCGACCTACATTCAGGCGTCACTCTAGCGTCGTCGGCTGCGACAGGAACCAGGCCACCAGCTCCGCCGAATTGGCGACACCCACAGAGCGCGAAAGCCGCAAACGGTGCGCCTCCACCGTCCGTCGGGACAAGCCGACCTCCCGGGCGATGTCGGTGTTGGTCTTGCCCTGCGCTACCAGCGTCATGATCTGGCGTTGCCGCCCCGTCAGCTTGAGCGTCGTCGCCGAGACCGGGCGGCTCATCGGCTCGAAGCAATAGAGCGCCGCGGCGAACGGATCGGCGGCGTCCCGCGCCCGGCCGTTCACCCGGCACCAGAAGCGTTTGCCATCGGCACCCGCCATCACCCGCTCGTCATGGTAGACGGCGCCGCCCGGCAGATGATGTCGCCACATCTCGCCGGTGCGCACAAAGTCGGCAATGGCCGGATAGAGCCTTGAAAAACTCGTGTCCACGAGGTCCTGCCTGGCATAGCCGAACAGCGCCGCGAACTCGGCATTGCAGTCACGGATGATCCGGTGGGTGGCGAAAACCATCGGCACGGGCATGTCGGCGAGGGTGAAAATCGGAGGCGAGGCCATGTGGTAGAAATACGACTAACAGCCCTGCCCCGACAAGACCTAGCGTTTGGGAAAGAACCTATTGGAGGATGGGGAGGACGCCATGCGCAAGGTCCATTCCACCGTCGCTGAAGCCCTTGCCGGGCTTCTTCGCGACGACATGACGATCATGTCCGGCGGCTTTGGGCTGTGCGGCATTCCCGAGGCCCTGATCGAGGGCATCGAACTCTCCGGCGCCCGGGGACTGACGGTCATCTCGAACAATGCCGGGGTCGACGGCATCGGTCTTGGCCGGCTGCTGAAAACGCGCCAGATCCGCAAGATGATCTCGTCCTATGTGGGCGAGAACAAGCTCTTTGCCGAGCAGTTCCTGTCAGGCGAGCTTGAGCTCGAATTCAATCCGCAGGGCACCCTGGCCGAGCGCATCCGCGCGGGTGGCGCGGGCATTCCGGCCTTTTTCACCAAAACCGGTGTGGGCACCATCATCGCCGAAGGCAAGGACGTCCGTAACTTCGATGGCGAAGACTTCGTGATGGAAACCGGCCTGGTCGCAGACCTCGCCGTGGTGCATGCCTTCAAGGGCGATGCCGAAGGCAATCTGGTCTACCGGATGACCGCCCGGAACTTCAATCCGATGATGGCGACGGCTGGCAAGGTGACGGTAGCCGAGGTCGAGCATCTGGTACCCACTGGCACGCTCGATCCCGACCATATCCATACCCCGGGCATCTTCGTCGACCGCATCGTTCACGTGCCCAGCCCGGTCAAGCATATCGAGCAGCGCACGACCCGAAATCGAAGCGAGGAGATTGCCTGATGGCCTGGACCCGCGATCAGATGGCGGCCCGCGCCGCCCGGGAGCTGCGCGACGGCTTCTACGTCAATCTCGGCATCGGCATTCCGACGCTGGTGGCCAATTATATTCCCTCGGGCATGGATGTGCGCCTGCAGAGCGAAAACGGCATGCTGGGCATGGGCCCGTTTCCCTATGCGGGCGAAGAGGACGCAGACCTCATCAATGCCGGCAAACAGACCATCACCGCCCTGCCCGAGACCAGCTTCTTTTCGAGCGCCGACAGCTTTGGCATGATCCGCGGCGGCCATATCGATCTCTCGATCCTGGGCGCCATGCAGGTCGCGGAAAACGGCGACCTCGCCAACTGGATGATCCCGGGGAAGATGGTGAAGGGCATGGGCGGTGCCATGGACCTCGTGGCCGGCGTCAAACGCGTCGTCGTGGTCATGGAACACGAGGCCAAGGGTCAACCGAAACTGCTGCGCCAATGCAACCTGCCCCTCACCGGGCAGCGCGTGGCCGACCTGGTGATCACCGATCTCGGCGTCTTTGCCATCAACCGCCGCGGCCCGGTCGAGATGCGTCTGATCGAACTGGCAGACGCGGTGAGCGTGGACGAGATCAAGGCCAAGACCGAAGCCCACTTCATCGTTGATCTCGAGGAGCGCGCCGCATGAGCGACATCGTCATCGTCAGTGCCGCACGGACCCCTGTCGGCAGTTTTCTCGGCCCGCTTTCGAGCCTGCCGGCACATGACCTGGGCAGCGTCGCCATCACGGCAGCGCTCGAACGCGCAGGCGTCGGGCCCGAAACGGTGGACGAAGTCATCCTCGGCCAGATCCTGACGGCAGGAGCCGGCCAGAACCCGGCGCGACAAGCCGCCATGAAGGCCGGCATTTCGGCATCGGCGACCGCCTTCGGCATCAACCAGCTGTGTGGCTCAGGCCTGCGCGCAGTCGCCCTCGGGATGCAGCAGATCCTTTCGGGCGACGCGACCATCGTGGTGGCAGGCGGCCAGGAATCCATGTCGCAGTCGCCGCATTGCCAGATGTTGCGCTCGGGCACGAAGATGGGCGCTGTCAGCCTCGTCGACACCATGCTCAGCGATGGCCTCACCGACGCCTTCGGCGGCTACCATATGGGCGTGACGGCCGAAAATGTGGCACGCCAGTTCGGCATTACCCGTGACCAGCAGGACAGCTTCGCGGCATCGAGCCAGCGCAAGGCCGGAGATGCCCAGGCCAGCGGCCATTTCCACGCGGAAATCGCTCCCGTCACGATCGAGACGCGCAAGGGTGTCACGGTCGTCGATGCCGACGACCACCTGCGCCCCGAGACCAGCGTCGAAACGCTCGCCAAACTGCGACCTGCCTTCGACAAGGACGGGAGCGTCACCGCCGGGAATGCGTCGGGTCTCAACGACGGCGCGGCAGCGCTGGTGCTGATGCATGCCAATGAAGCAAGCCGGCGCGGTCTGACGCCACTCGCCAGGATCGCATCCTGGGCCACGGCCGGCGTCGACCCGTCCATCATGGGCACGGGCCCGATCCCGGCCTCCCGCAAAGCGCTGGCGAAAGCGGGTTGGAGTGTGGCCGATCTCGAGCGCGTCGAAGCCAACGAGGCCTTTGCCGCCCAAGCCTGTGCCGTCAATGCCGGCATGGGCTGGGATCCCGATATCGTCAACGTGCATGGTGGCGCCATTGCGCTGGGCCATCCGATCGGCGCCTCGGGCGCGCGCGTGCTCGTCACCCTGCTCCACGAATTGCAGCGGTCCTCGCTCAAGCGCGGATTGGCAACGCTCTGCATCGGCGGCGGCATGGGCATCGCCATGTGCGTCGAGGCAAACTGAAACTGTCCGCTAGCTCGCGGCGCCCAGCTTTTGCAGGGCGTCGCCATCGATCCGGACCTTGGTCCACTCGTCCTGCATGACCCCGCCCTGGCTCTTGTAGAAGCGGATGCTCGGCTCGTTCCAGTCGAGCACCCACCATTCGAAGCGGCCAAGATCCTCTTCCACGCAGCGGCGCGCCAGATGCACCAGCAGCGCCTTGCCGATGCCCTTGCCGCGCAGGGCCGGATCGACGAACAGGTCTTCCAGCCAGATGCCATGGCGCCCCTGGAACGTCGAATAGGTGTAGAACCAGAGGGCAAAGCCGACGGGCTGTCCGTCCCATTCGGCGATCTCGCAGAACACCTTGGGCGCCGCGCCGAAAAGGTCGCGGGCGATATCGGCCTCGGTGGCCTTGGCATCGTGCTCGAGTTTCTCGTATGCGGCGAGCCGGCGGATGAATTCGACGATTAGCGCGGCATCGGCCGGCGTCGCGGGGCGGATGTTGAGGGGATCGGACATAGATCGCGGCTATTGCGGCTCGTAGCGCTGAAGAATGAGGATTTCGAGTTCCTGCTCGGGCCAGAAGTTCTCCTTGACCATCTCAAAGGTGGTTGGCCCGATCTTCTTGACGTCCTCTCCGCAGAACGAGACGAGGTTGCCCTCTTCGCCCTTGTCGACGACGAGCCGGAAATGCTCGATGCCGCCGCCAGCCCAATTGCCACCCGTCGTCAGGATGTAGGAGATCCAGTTCTCGGTGAACGGAGCCGACCACGGCTCGTCGGCACTTGCGAGCGTCTTGCGGACCGCCGCAAGGAAAGCATCGTCGGTACAATACTTCTGCGCATACTCCGCCGCCGGATCGTAGTCCTCGTAGGGTTCGGAGAGAAAGGCCACGCCGGCCGTGCCGCCGACGCTCGGCTTGTAGCGATGCTCAACGGTCACCGTCTCGCGCGCCGGAAACGTCGCTTCCCAGGTGTAGGTGGCGCGATAGGTCCAGTTCGGCCAGTGATGCTTCTCCCAGCCCTCGCCGGCATCGTATTCGTCCGGAATGGCCATGCCCAGATGCAGGAGTTCGGCGACCTGATCGGCGCCCAGCGCGTCGACGGCGTCGATCGCCTCCTGGCTGATCGGCACGATGGGAATATCGAGTTTCTGGAGAAGCTTGGTCCGATCGACGCCGGCCGCAAAGGCATATTCGTGCAAGGTCGCGTCCACCGGATCGCCGTTGAAGGTGGTGCGGAATTCGAAAAGGTTGTCGGGCGGGCCCATCGGAAAGGCCACGGGAGAGAAATGGTCGGGCACGATATCGGGCATCGGGAAGGCGACGAGCAGGTCGTGGTCGGTGTCGCTGTCGTTCCGGAATGTATAGACGACCCGGATCTCGTCGCGGGAAATGAACAGCTCCTCGCGCTCCATGGCAATCTCGCCATGCGAAACGAATTCGAGGCCGCCCGTGGTCAGAACGGCCGCCGTGTCGTTTGCGGCGACAGGCATGACGGAAAGAGCCAGAAGCCCGGTCAGCAAGCGCTTCATCATCGATCCTCCCCTTGGGATTTCAACCCTGTGCAGCCGGTTTCCGATTCTCGGCCGCAACTTGAACTCAGCCAGTCTTAGCCGCTTTTCCCGAGCCCGAGAATGGGCACCCGGTTACGGCGTCGGGGACCGCCCGAGATATTGGAACCACTTTCGCTCCAGCGCAGCGTCGAGATCGATGCCATTGTTGCGCGCGAACAGCAGCAGCATGGCCAGCACATCGGCGGCTTCGTCTTCCAGTGCCTGGCGGATCTCCCCGGCGTCGGCGCCCTCGAGCCGCCCGCGCCCGGTCGACTTCAGATACTCGGCGCTGAGCTCCCCCAGTTCTTCCTGCACCTTGAGGAGATACCAGTCATTGTCGCGGGCGATGTCGTTGCGCGAGGCATAGGTATCCGAGACTTCGGCCACCAGCTCCGACAGCTCGGCCAGAGACCGGCTCATACGGCGATCGGCGCCTTGATGCCCGGATGCGGATCGTAACCTTCGAAGGCGAAATCCTCGTAGACGAAGTCTTCGATGCGCTTGCGGTCCGGGTTCATCACCAGCTTCGGCAAGGGTCGCGGGTCACGGGAGAGCTGTAGTTGTGCCTGCTCGAAATGGTTGGAATAGATGTGCGCGTCGCCCAGTGTATGGACAAAATCACCCACTTCGAGATCGCAGGCCTGCGCCACCATATGGGTCAGAAGTGCATAGGACGCGATATTGAAGGGCACGCCGAGGAAGGTGTCGGCGGAGCGCTGGTAAAGCTGGCAGCTCAGTTTTCCGTCGGCGACGTAGAACTGGAACAGCGCGTGACACGGCGGCAGCGCCATGTTGTCGACCTCGGCCGGGTTCCAGGCCGAAACGATGTGTCGGCGGCTGTCGGGCTTGGCCTTGATCTGGTCGATCACGGCCTGAAGCTGATCGATATGGCGACCGTCGGGCGCCGGCCAGCTGCGCCATTGCGACCCGTAGACGGGACCAAGATCGCCGTTCTCGTCGGCCCACTCGTCCCAGATCGTGACGCCACGCTCCTGCAGCCAGCGCACATTGGTTTCGCCACGGATGAACCAGAGCAGTTCATAGATGATGGACTTGAGATGCAGCTTCTTGGTGGTGACCAGCGGAAAGCCCTTCGAAAGATCGAAACGCATCTGGTAGCCGAAAATCGATCGCGTCCCGGTGCCGGTGCGGTCGGACTTGTCGGTGCCGGTTTCGAGAATGTCGGAAAGGAGCTTGAGGTAGGGCTGCATCCGACAAATCTAGCGTGATTCGCTGAACCGAGTCGGGCCTCGGCGAATTCAACTGACAGCTTTGCGTGGGAGACCGGTATAGTCTGTGCCCACGCCGCATTCGGAGAGTGACATGGGCCGGCCAAAGACCGACATCGACCACAACATCCTGGGCTCGCCCATTCCAAACAAGCTGTTCCGGCCGCTCCAGCCCATGCCCGATTTCGTGGCTGCGGCGCTGAAGGCGCGCGGCCTCGTCGAAAAATACGAGGCAAGGCCGGACTACCAGCGCAACGACTACCTGATGTGGATCAACAATGCCAAACGCGACGAAACCAAGCAGAAGCGCCTCGCGCAGATGCTCGACGAGCTCGAAGCTGGAGGCGTCTACATGAAGATGAAATGGAACGGCGCCAGTTAGGCCTGCGTCCCGAGCGCTACGCCAAGGCGCTGTAGAACACCGTTTCGTCGCGCTCCCAGGCGTGGCTCTGGTCGATATGGGCGAGCGACCAGGCAAAGACCTTGTGCATCTCCCGTAGGTCGCGCGCGGCCACCGCATCTTCCAGGAGCTCGTTGACCCGCATCTTGGCTGGCAGGTGCCCCTCGGGCCCTACCCGCTCGAATTCGACGGCGATGCCTTCGGCAACCCAGGCTCCAACCATGCCGGCAAAATCCTCGGAGATGAGGAACTCCGTGAGTTCGAGCACGAGGATGGTAATGGTGTCGTTATTGAAACTTTCCGAGCGGATGACGACGCCACTGCGCTCGGGATGCCATTCGGGCCCGAGCTCGGGCAGAAAGAAATAGCCGCAGTAAAAGCCGCGGCAGACCGCGGGACGCACGTCATAGACGGTGCAGCCACGCCCTTCCGCACAATGACGGCAAAGGCTGTTCGCCGGCTTCTGCAGCGTTTCGACGCGAATAGGGGCGAAGGAGCAGCAGGCGGTACACGATCCGCAACTACGGCCTTCCAGAACTTCAAGCGACACGGCGACACTCCTTGCCCGCACTAAGCGGCAAAGCGCCCACGCTGTCCAGCGCCTGCAATATCGAAAGCCATTCGAAAGCAAATGAATGATTTGCCTTTTCGTTTTGGACGGATAGGCTGCGCGCAATCGAGGAGGAAGACATGCGGTTGATGTTGGCAGTGGCGCTCCTGACGAGCATGGGAGGCGTAAGCATGGCTGAGGGCAATCGGATTGACATCCAGCGACCGGATGCACCGGAACTGGCCGCACCGGGGGATTTCGACATCGGCGTGCGCACGCTCGAACTTGTGCACGCGGATCAACCCGACGTGCTTGGTGGGGGCACCTATGACCGCCCGCTGACTGTGGAAGTGTGGTACCCGGCCGATCTCGCCGGTGGCACTCCGGGGGGCGACTACACAGACGTGCAGATGGCCAACAGCGACCTTAAGGTTACCCTGCACGGCCAGGCGGTTCGTGACGCGGCCCCCTTGGCGGCCGATGGCCCCTACCCGCTCGTCATTCTGTCGCACGGCTTTCCCGGCAACCGCTTCCTGATCAGCCACTTCGGCGAAAATCTCGCCAGCAAGGGCTATGTCGTCGCCAGCATCGATCACTTCGAGAGCACCTATGAAAACCAGCTCGGCTTCGCCAGCACGCTGGCCAACCGCTCGCCCGACCAGCTGTTCGTGCTCGACGAGATGGCCCGGGCCGGCGATTTCCTAGCAGGCATGGTCGACGGCGACAACAGCGCCATCATCGGCTATTCCATGGGCGGCTACGGCGCGGTGCTGAGTGCGGGAGCGGGTCTAGCCGAAGCCGCCGGACAGATGGGAATGGCTTCGCCCGAGGCACTGGCGGGATTGATGGCCGGTTCGGATGCCTACGCAGCCGCTCGCGACCCGCGATTGAAGGCCGTCGTCGCGGTTGCCCCCTGGGGCGGGCATTTGGGCCTCTGGGACGATACAGGCCTTGCCGGCATCGACATTCCGCTGCTCATGATCGGCGGATCGGTCGACGAAGTTTCGGACTACGAGAACGGCATCCGCCGCATCTACGAAGGTGCGGTCAACGCGGACCGCTCCATGCTCACCTTTCAGGGCGCTGGCCACAATGCGGGCGCACCGATGCCGCCGCCCGAAGAGGCTACAGCCGGCGGTCCGGGCAGTCCGTTCGAGCACTATGCCGACTTCGTCTGGGACAATGCGCGGATGAACAATATCGCCCAGCATTTCGTGACGGCGTTCCTCGACCTGCACCTCAAGGGCGATGCAGATAAGGCTGCCTATCTCGAACTCGACGGCGGAACCTGGAACGCGCCGGCCGGCGACCGGACCTGGAAAGGCTTTGGCGAGCGGACGACCCGCGGCCTCGTCTTCGAACACCTCAGCGCGGAGTGACCTAGCACCAGCCCTCGCGGCGTCCACGCCACTCGTGGGCGAGACCTTCGGAGACCAGTTGCTGGCCGAGGGAGCGGCCGTCGCGCTCGACGATGCGCAGCTTGCGTCCGTACTGGTCCTCGTCGCGATCAATCGATGCGAGCGAGAAGACGCCGGCATTGAGCAGCTGCGTCAGCCGCTCGGTCGCCCTGCGCCCCAGTTGCGCTTCGTGGGCGCATTGCGGCGAGCCGGTTTCGGGCGTGTTGATGTCGGCGATGCGGTACTTGGTGCCGTCGAGCCAGAACGTGTCGCCATCGACGACGCAAGTGACCCGAACCGACCCGCTGCAGAGACCGAAACTGCGCGACCAATCCTGCGCAACCGAGGTCTGTGGTGCTGCGGCGACGAGCATGTCCGGCATGCGGACGTTTTCCAGCCACTGCCCCGCCGTCGTATCCTGAAGCGCCATCACGCCCAGCGCGCCGAGCATCACGGCGACCATCGCCGTCGGCACGATGGAGAGTCGCGCGAGTAGCGTCTGTAGCCGCTGACGCCTGGCATGCTTCTGCCAATAGGCTCTCGTATTCGTATTCATGCCCGCCTCCAGTGGAGGTGGAGCATGCTCGTGACCTGTTAATCAGCGCTGAATTTGGCGGCCGCCATTTGCATCCGGCCGGGGCGTCACCTATATAGGGTCTGCTCGCAAGAGCTATGGCGATAAACTGTCATTGTAATAAACCCATCGGACCCGGGGGCAGTACCCGGCGTCTCCACCATCTCCCCCTTTCGGGGAGGAGCCACTGGGGACGAAATAGGATCGACGAGGGCGTAAAGAGTGTGCTTTCGCTCGGCATTGTACCGCCGTTATCGGGCTAAAACTTATAGTTGCCAATGACAACCATAAGGCTCCGGTCGCTCTCGCCGCGTAAGCGGTGCTAGCACTGGGAATTAAAGTCCTCCACTCCTAGCCGGGTGGCAGGCGGGGTTCGCAGGCACCTGGCAACAGAAGCCTGCACTCAATTCCATTTGCCGCATGAACTTGCACCCTTTGTTCTTGAATTATCCGGGAACGTAGGGCTGATATGGGCCGTTCGGATTCTGTCCGGTTGACTATTGGAGTAAGGGCAAAATGGCCGAAGACCACATGCGATATGACATTCTCGCCCAGGAAGCCCTGCGCGGCGTCGTCCGCAAGGTGCTGGCCGAAGTGTCCCGGACCGGCCTGCCCGGTGACCATCACTTCTTTATTTCCTTTGCGACGCGCGCCCCCGGCGTGCGCCTGAGCGAAGAGTTGCTCAAGCAATACGACAAGGAAATGACGATCGTGCTGCAGAACCAGTATTGGGACCTCAAGGTCACCGAGGCTGCGTTCGAAGTCGGCCTGAGCTTCAACAGCCAGCCCGAAATGCTCCACATTCCCTTCTCGGCCATCAAGGGCTTCTTCGATCCCAGCGTGCAGTTCGGCCTGCAGTTCGATCCGGCAACCGCACCGGACGACCGGGACGCCGAAGAGAAGGCGGCCGATGCCCGCACCGAGGCCGCCGATGGCGAGCCCGCATCCGGCGAAGCGTCTGGCGAAAAGGTCGTGAGCCTCGACGCCTTCCGCAAAAAACCCTGATCCTGCACCAGGCATGGACAAGCGATCCTTCTCCATTGCCGGACACCGTACGTCGATAGCCCTCGAGCCCGAATTCTGGGACGCGCTCGAGGCCATTGCCAGCGAGCGGCAATTGAGCCTCGCCAGCCTCGTTCGCGAGATCGATGAAACGCGAACCACGACCAACCTGTCTTCTGCCGTGCGGCTGGCCGTACTCGCGTGGTACCGGGACGGCCGCGAGAGCTAGGCCATCACCATCTCCCTCCCCAAAAACACCCTACCGCCCTCCGACTTGATCCTAGGGCCCGTTTCGACGCATGCCGGAGTGTTGACAGGTTCTCGGGTCAAGCCCGAGGACGGTACCGTGGATGGGCAAAACTATTGGCTCGGGAAGAGCTGGATCGGCTGGTTGACGTCGTTGCCGATGGGCTGATTGACGCCGGGCTGGAAGCCCAGGTTCAGCGGGCCTGAGGGCGCTGCGGGCTCGGGCTGCTGCGGAGTGGAGAGTTCAGGCGGCAGGTCGATGCGGTCCATTTCCTCTTCGAGCTGACGCAACTCTTCCATCCGCAGTGCCTCTTCCCTGCGACGACGCTCCTCGATGAGGCGATTGCGCTCCTCGGCCGCGGCCCGCTGCCGGGCTTCGTCCTCCAGCCGCAACGCTTCGAGCCTGTCCACTTCGAGCTCATTGGCGCGGACCTGGATGGACGCGACCATTTCAGCGAGATCGACGGTGACCTCAGGCGTAAGCAGGGTGCCGGCGATCTGTGCCACGATACGCGCCGTGTCGCTCTGGACGAGGCCGTTGGGGTCGTTGAAGTCGCGCGGCGTCAACACGAACCGCCCGTCGAGATCGAGTTGATCCAGCATCAGGTTGAGGCTGCCGGCAAGTCGCGCGCCGGTGCCTTCGATGATGAGATTGGCCAGACGGACGGTACCGCCCGCAATGGTGAAAGCGCCCTGCGCCTGATCGGCGGTGAATGGCCCACGCGCCAGCGCGAGGCTGATCAGCGTTTCGAGCGCATCCGCATCGGTATTGAGCACATCCTCAAAAGCCGAGATCGCTGGGAAGACTTCGCCCGCAAGACCCTCGGCAGCAAAATCCGCCACGGCAAAGTTGCCCTCTCCGGTCATGCCCCGCATGACGTCGGCAAGGCTTGCGCCGCTCCCTTCGAACTGCACCCCGCCATCGAGCCTGCCCGAAAGCCCCTGCGCCAGGAGGCCCGGCGCAATGGCTCCGAGATCGACTCCGGAAACCGTCGCCTGACCGGAGACCGTCCGATCGGTCAACGGTCCCGCGCAGCACAGGTCGACGGTCAGGTCGAGCGAGCCGCCGCCCACGGCTGCGCCGAGCCCCTTTATCGAGACACTTTCGGGACCCCATACATAGTTGAACGTGGTCTCGCCGGAGACAGTGCGTCCCCCCAGAGATATCGATGGCGCGGTGATCGTGATGTCGCCGCGCGATGGACGAGCGATGTCGCTGGCCGCCAATGGACCCTCGGGCCAAACGGCGCCCACTGCACCAATGAATGCACTTTCGCCAAAAAGGGCACCTGCGAGGCCAGCGAGCTCCAGACCGTCCGCGTCGATCGCTCCGCTGAAACTGGGCATCTGCCCGCTCCGCTGCATTGCAATGCGGCCGCCAAAACCGGTATCGCCGGCGACGCCGGAAATGCCGTCGAGCGCGAGGCTCCGCAGTCCTTCGAACTGAAGGGCCGCCGTCGCTTCGAGGCCCGGCAGGCTGGAGCCGCCGACGCCGGCCAGGGTCGCAATGGCCGAGCCATCGTCGAGAAGCACTTCGAGCGTGCCTTCGCCCGCGATTTCGCCCGAACCGGAAAGGCGTAGGCCACCGGCATAGCTGATCGATTGGCTGCCCTGGCTCAATGCCACGCGGCCTTCGAAGCCATCGGTTCCGCTGCCTTCGGCAAACAGGCTGGCCAGCAGACTGCCTTCGCCATCCGCAAATGCCACGCTGTCCCAGCCGAACTGGCTCAGCGCCGCCGCACTGTCCTGCGCTTCGAGGGAGCCAACCAGACGCAGATCCTCCACCGCGAGGGCGGGCAGACCACCGGCCATTTCCGCGCGCAGGTCGAGCCGCGCCGCGCCGACATCACCGCCCGCAGTGAGCACCTGCCCCTCCCCGCCATCGACGTCGGAGAGAATGAACTGCAGGCTGAACGGAAGCGCCCTGGCAATGGCCTGCTGCCATCCGAAGGGTATGCCCGCCATCTCATAGATCACACCGAGCCCGGGCGCGTCCGGATCGGCGACACCGAGATCCCCCGAACCCGTCACCCAGGGCTGGGCAAGAGTTCCGGAAATGCGGGCCGTGGTATTGAGCATCACCCCGCCCCAGTCGCTCGCGGCAAGCCGGGAGAACCGGACAGCCGACGGAGACCATTGCGCCTCGGCGACGAGATCCTGCGCGGGCAGCCCCATCACGTCGACCCGCCCGGCCGTGATCGAGAAACTGCCATCGGGAAAGCTGATGGCAAAATTCGCGTCGCCGGTAACATCGGGAACGAGCGCCTCGAGCGCCTGGGTGCGAAGGGTATCGAGTTGGCCCAACGTCAGCACGGTATCGAGGCGAGGCTCCGCTCCGAACCCTATGCGCAATTCCAGGCCATGCTCCTGCCCGTCAAGCGTCAGCCGTCCGTTGCTCAGCCCGAACGCATCGCCGGCCAGCATCAGCCGTCCGGTGAGCGAGCCTTGCATGTTGAACAGCGGATTGTTCTCGACCGGTCGTTTCCAGACCTGCGACAGCGCTTCGAGCCGTCGCGACACGACGCTGACATCCCCGACGAAACCAGCAACGCCGCCGTCATTGGAGGCGGTGCCTGAAAAGCGCATTTCCGTCTCGCCCGGCAATCGCGCCACCGCCTGTTCCACAGTCCAGGTTGCGCCATCCGTGGTGGCGTCCACCCGCACTTCCCGCAGGGCGAAACCACGCAGGCCGACTTCCGCGAGGTCGATGCCCAGCCTTCCCTCGATGGGCGGCAGCGGCGGCGCAGGGATTTCCAAGAGCAGCCGAACGAACTCGTAGGGCTGTTCCGCGGCCACTTCGCTGGCATCTCGAGGCGGCAGGGAGAACACGCCACCCGACACGACTGCATCGAAGCTGGGGCGGACACCCAGGCGAATGCTGGCCGCGCCCGTGAGGCGCATGCCGGCCCGGTTCTGGTCGGGATTGAGCGTATAGCCGGACAACACGACGCGGTCGGTATTGATCGTCACTTCGCTTTCGAGCAGCAGGTCGCCCCTGATATCGTCGGCCGCATCGGCCTGGGGCGGCGCCTGGCGATAGGCCATCGTACCGGCAAAGCGCGGTGCCGCGCCCGGCGAAAGAGTACCATCGAGCGTCAGCGAATACGCGCCCAGCGCCTCGCGGAGGAAGCTCGATACCCGCGTATTTCCGTCGCCATCGACCGCGGCGGAATTGAACCGAAGGTCGTACCGCGTCTCGCCGTAATTGCCCGCGCCCTGAAACTGAAAGGGTCCGGACAGGCTCGACAGCCGCAAGTCACCGTCGACACGGTCCAGCACATAAGTTTCAGCCGATCGGAGGTCCTCCAGCCGGAGGCTGCCATTGGCTATGCCGGCATGGCCGAGCGCAACGCCGGCTCCCGCGCCGCTCAGATCGACGCCGCTGCTCAGAAGACCATTTTCATCGATTGTGAGATTGACGACCGGCCGCTCGAGGCTGAGCGCGGTGACATTGTAGATGTCGCGCAGGAAATCCATGAGCACGAATTCGGCCTCGACCGCGCCGACGGTGGCGGCGGGCGATTCAGCATCGCCCACGACCACATCGGTAAAGGCGAGCCGTGGACTGGGCAGGAGCGAGAAGGAGATATCGCCCCGAATCGTCACATCGGCGCCCAGCACGCCGCTGGCCAGGACTTCCATGCGATCCCGATAATCGCCCCAGGTGATGAAGCGCGGAACAAGAAATGCGCCGGCCAGCACAACGATGGCGAAGATGCCGACCACGATATAGATGCGATTGAGCACTGTGCCTGTTCTGTCCCGGCTGAAACCGGTGTGAGTGTAGGCAGTTGGCGGGCGTGCGCAAGCCGCCTCAGGTCCTTTTGAGCACAGGAAAACGGCCGGGCAGATGCCCGGCCGCCGTCAAGGTCAAGGGAGGTGACCTTAGAGTGCGCCGATGGACCAGAACATGGTCTCCCCCGAGGCGTCGTCCACACCGTCATTGTCGGTAATGGCATAGCCCACGCCGTCGGCGTCGATGGCGAAGCTCTCGACCTTGTCGAGCACGTAGCCGTTCGTGGCCGCGAGGTCCGGAATGAAGTCGCGGACCAGTTCCTTGCTGACGACAGGAAGCGCGGAGCCGAGTTCGGCGGACACCAGATCGGTCAGCGGGACGCGGTAGAGCGCCTTGAGTGCTGCCTTGTCGCCGATCTGGTTGTCGCGCTCGACGATGTAGGCGAAATCGCCATGGATGGTGATTTCCGAGAGCCCGACCCAGGCGCCTTCGGCAGGGGTTTCGAGCGGATAGGCCACCGCACCCCAGGTGGCGGATGCCGGCTTGTAGGCGAGCAGTTTGACCTGGCCCACCGGATCGTCTCCCCACTCGCGCTGGATGGCGACCCACAGCGTTTCATCATCGCCTTCGCCGGTGCGCGCGATCCCTTCGGCGCCGAAGCGCTTTTCGCCGCCCAACACTGCTGCCGGGAAAGGCACTTCCGCCTGGATCGCGCCATCGGCATCGACATGGTAGAGCGCGTGCGGCACGAGCTTGGCGCTGTCGCCTTCCGAGGCCAGCCAGAAGCCGCCTTCACCATCGAGCGTGATGCCCTCGACATCGAGCTTCTGGGCGGCATCGCCGTTGCGGGTGATGACGGTCTTCTTGATGATGCGCGCCGGCATTGCCGTGGCATCGATCGTGTAGATGGCCGGCTGGGCATGGAACACGCTGTCGCTGACGGCATAGAGCAAGCCGGACTGTTCGGCATCGGCCACCGCGCCGGAAATCGCGGCCCAGCCGATCGGACGGCCGTCTGCATCGAGATCGGACACCAGCTGGGGATAGCTGGCCTCGCCGTCGGTCATTTCGTAGACCATCACGTGGCTGCCGACGCCGCCATCTTCGCGCAGATCCGCCTCATTGGCGGTGGCGATGAGATTGCGCGCGGGAATGGCGACCACGCCCTCGGGCGAGATGCCTGACGGCAGCGCCTGCACGAATTCGGGATCGGCGCCGGTATCCTTGTAAACCGCGATCAGCGACGAGCGCTCTTCGGCGACGAAGATATACTGCGTGTCGCCGAAGGTCGCGACTTCCAGGCCTTCCGGCTCCACGCCCTTCTTGTTGCGGTGCTCGGGATAGTGGCCAAGTGTTGCGGCGGTATGATCGAGTTCGTTGCCGCTGTCGAACAGCACTTCGCCGGTGCGCGACAGGATGGAAAATCCGCGCGAGCCGCCGTTCCAGTCGCCTTCGTTGGCGATGACGATGCGATCGGCGTCGAGCCACTTCACCGAATCCGGCTCGCGCGGCACGTCGGACATGCTGCCCTCGAAACGCAGGGCGCCATCGCGCTTGGTATCGACATCGGAGACCGAGGCGGTGCCGGCGGAGAAACGGCCGGTGACTTCGGCTGTCTTGCCATCGATGACGACGATGGTGTTGTTTTCCTGAAGCGTCAGGGCGATTTCGTCGTTGTCGTTGAAATCGACGAATTCGGGCTCGGGGTCTTCGCCGAAAACATCCGCAAGCCCGGTGACATCGACAGTCTTAAGAGTGGCCGCCTCGACATCGAAAATGACCAGGAAGCCGGCAGGCATCTGCGGCAGGCCGCCATCGCCGAGCTCCTCGTCGCGTTCGTTCTCGATGGCGATGGCGATCAACGTACCGTCCTTGTTGCGCGCAACGGAGTCCGGTTGCCCGCCGAGCGCGTGTTCGGCGTCCACCGACTGCGTCGCGATGTCGACGATCACCAGCTTGCCGGAGGGGGCGGTGTAACTTTCGGACGTGTTGACGCCCACATAGGCCTTGTCGCCGATGATCGCCACCGATGTCGGTTCGCCCTCGAGCGGCAGATAGCCGGCAGGCTTGGGCGCGCCGGGCTCGGTAATGTCGACAAAGCCGATGCCGCCGCCCGGGCTGTCCGAGTAGATCAGCGTCATGCCGTCTTCGCTGGCGGTGATGATCTCGGACGAGGTGGCTTCGGCGTCAGGCGCATTGAGCGCGACCGGAAAGCTGGCGATGCGATTGAATGATTCCGCGGCGTGGGCGCCGGCGGTGGAGAGCAGCAGGGCTGCGCTCAGGGCTACGAGACGCTTTTGGGCAAGCATGATGGGTCCCCAGGAACGATGCGGAGCCCATTAGGCATGTGCCGAAACAGATCGATGACACTGCCGTGACAATGCCGTGACAGTCCGGACTTCTATACAGGAGCGGCCACGCGCCCTATATTGCGCAAAAGAACAAAATGAGATTCATCAAGGTCCGGCGCCCTCGCCCCACGTGGCCCGCACCCTTGGAACACAAAGCAGCATGACTGAACCCGTACCCGCATATCGCCCTATGGGTGGGCCCATCACAAGCCAACTACAGCGGCAGGGCAAGTACTCCGCGAAAGTGGACTATCTAGCTGGGCTAAATCCAGAGCAGCGTGAAGCAGTTCTGGCGACCGATGGTCCACTGCTCGTGCTCGCTGGTGCAGGAACAGGGAAGACAAGGGTTCTCATCACTAGAATTGCCCACATCCTGCTCGAAAGCAGAGCGCAGCCATGGGAAATTCTCGCGGTGACGTTCACCAACAAAGCAGCGCGCGAGATGAAGGTTCGGATTGACTCGTTTGTTAAGCCGCTCCCTGAGCTACAGTGGATGGGCACCTTCCACTCCATGTCGGCAAAAATCCTGCGCAAGCATGCCGAACTCGTCGACCTCAAATCCACTTTCACCATTCTCGATACCGACGACCAGATCCGGCTGATCAAGCAGCTGCTGGCCGCGGAAAACATCGACGAAAAACGCTGGCCGGCCCGACAGTTCGCTGGCATGCTCGACGCCTGGAAGAACCGCGGATTGCAGCCCAAGGACGTGCCCGCAGCCGACAGCAGCTACTACGCCAATGGCAAGGGTGGCAGGCTCTACCACGACTATCAGGCGCGCCTGAAGGCGCTCAATGCCGCCGATTTCGGTGACCTGCTGCTCGAATGCATCCGTCTGTTCCGCGAGAACCCGGATGTGCTGGCCGAGTACCATCGCAAGTTCAAGTACATGCTGGTGGACGAGTATCAGGACAGCAACACCGCCCAGTATCTGTGGCTGCGTTTGCTCGCGCAGGGCAAGCCCGCCGCGGAAGCCAACATCTGCGTGGTGGGTGACGACGACCAGTCCATCTATGGCTGGCGCGGCGCCGAGGTGGACAACATCCTGCGCTTCGAAACGGACTTCCCCGGCGCCAAGGTCATCAAGCTGGAGCGCAACTATCGCTCCACCGCCAACATCCTCAAAGCAGCCTCGACACTGATCGCCTTCAACGAAGGGCGGCTCGGCAAGACCCTGTTCACCGATGTCGCCGATGGCGGCGATCTGGTCTCCTTCACGCAGGTCTACGACTCCGAGGAAGAAGCGCGCACCATCGGCGAGGAAATCGAGCAGTTTCAGCGACAGGGCGAACCGCTCAATTCCATGGCCATCCTCGTCCGCGCCTCGTTCCAGATGCGCGAATTCGAAGAGCGTTTCATCACGCTCGGCCTCAACTATCGCGTCGTCGGCGGCCCCCGCTTCTACGAACGCAAGGAAATCCGCGACGCCCTGGCCTATCTGCGGCTGGTGGCGCAACCGGCCGACGACCTCGCCTTCGAGCGCATCGTCAACGTCCCCAAGCGCGGCATCGGCGACTCCACCGTCAAGATGCTGATGGAAACCGCGCGCGGCATGAAAGTGCCGCTCCTGGCAGCGACGCGCATGCTGGTCGAAACCGAGGAACTCAAGCCCAAGCAGCGCACGACGCTGCGGGCACTGATCGCCCAGTTCGACGACTGGGCCTGGCGCAGCGAAAGCCTCAAGCCCTATCAGCTGGTCGAAAACATCCTGGAAGAAAGCGGCTATACCGACATGCTCGAGGCCGAGAAATCCGTCGAGAGCCAAGGGCGCAAGGAAAACCTCAAGGAACTCAGCCGCTCCATGGAGGAATTCGACACGCTCGGCGGCTTTCTCGAACACATTGCCCTGGTGATGGACCGGGACAGCGCCGACGCCAGCGACGCCGTGACCATCATGACCCTCCACTCGGCCAAGGGCTTGGAATACGACACCGTATTCCTGCCGGGTTGGGAGGATGGGACGTTCCCCAGTCAGCGATCCATGGACGAAAGCGGTCGCGCCGGGCTCGAGGAAGAGCGGCGGCTGGGCTATGTCGGGATAACCCGTGGACGCAAGCGGGTCCGCATCTCGGCCGCGCAGAACCGGCGCATCCATGGCCTCTGGCAATCGGCCATCCCGAGCCGCTTCATCGACGAGTTGCCTCCCGACGCTGTGGAAGTCACCGACAAGGGCTCGGCCTACGGCGGCTATAGCTATGGCGGCGGCGCTGCGAGCCGCTTCAACAAGGCCGATCCATTCGAGAGCGTCTATGAGACGCCGGGCTGGAAGCGCGCCCGCGCCAACCAGGAAAGCCGCAAGGGCGGCGGCCCGCTGACGATCGAAGGCGAACTCGTGGCCCGCTCGGTCGATCTGGGCGGCGAATCCAGCGGCTACAAGCTGGGCGAGCGCGTGTTCCACCTCAAGTTCGGCTATGGTGAAGTCATCCAGATCGAAGGCAACAAGCTGACCATCGATTTTGAAAAGGCCGGTACCAAGAAGGTGCTGGAGAGTTTCATCCGCAAGGGGTGAGACGGGGCGACTGTGGCTGGGGCGAGATTCCCTCCTGGCCCCTGCCCTTGTTATCGGCAGGATCATCTCCACATCCTCCACACAGCAGGAGGAAACCCATGATTCTCTCGACCACGCCCACCCTCGAAGGCCGCCCGATCCGCGACTATCTCGGCATCGCAACAGGCGAAGTCATCGTCGGCGCCAATATCTTCAAGGATCTGTTCGCCGGCATTCGCGACATCGTCGGCGGCCGGGCGGGCGCCTACGAGTCGACATTGCGCGACGCGCGACAGCAGGCCTATCGCGAACTGGCGGAAGAAGCCCGGAGAATGGGGGCGGACGCGGTGGTAGGCATCGACATCGACTATGAAGTCGTCGGCCAGAATGGCTCGATGTTGATGGTTTCGGTATCGGGGACCGCCGTCAAACTCTGATGGAACGGATAGGTCCACCCGGATGTTGATTGGGTCCAAACCCGAAAGGATTGCCCGATGGACCACACCAATCACGTTCGCCTGTCATCGTCCGAGCTGACACCCTCGATCCTTGAAGGCGCCACGATCTATGGTGCCGACGACCACAAGGTGGGCAAGGTCGACCATGTACACGGTCTCGACACGGTCATCATCGATGTCGGCGGCTTCCTGGGCCTGGGCGCCAAGCCGGTCGCGGTTCCGCTCAGCGACCTGGAATTCATGCGCGACGAGGATGGCGACGTCCACGCGGTGACCGGATGGACCAAGGACCAGCTCAAGTCGATGCCCGAGCATCATCACTGATAACAGAAGGCCCGGCTCAAGCGCCGGGCCTTTTCTTTTCGGCCGCGAGACCTCACCAAAGCCTCCGGAGTTGACAGATCGGCGACTGCTGCCCCAATGGCACAAACGCCATTTGAGGTTTCCATGTCCGTCGATCAGCTCTCGTCAAACGCCCTTACCAAAGAGCAGGCCTATGCGCTGGTCGACGCCGTGTCGGAAAATGACGAGCTGGCGCTGACCGTATCAGCGCATGAAAACGAGGAAACCGGTGAATGGGTGTTCGAAGCCACCTGCGACAGCCCTCCCGATCTTGAATCATTTTCTGAACTGGCCCGCCAAGTGCTCGGGGGAGACGTCACTTTCACCGTCGAGGCGATCGATCCGGAGATCAACTGGGTCGCCAAATCGCTCGAGGGTCTGGCCCCCGTCATTGCCGGTGGCTTTTACGTCTACGGTAGCCATGAGACCGGCCCCATCCCCGATGGCCTTACCCCGATGAAGATCGACGCCGCACAGGCCTTCGGGACCGGGCACCACGAAACGACGACGGGGTGCCTCGAGGCCATCGAGACCCTGCTGACCGAGCGCACTCCCGCGCGCATGATCGATATCGGAACCGGCACGGGCGTCCTGGCCATCGCCCTCGCAAAGCGGCTGGAGGCTGTCATTCTCGCCACCGACATCGACCCCATCGCCGTGACGACGACAGTCGACAACGCGGTGGAGAACGGCGTGGGAGAACAGATCGACGCCATCGAGGCTACCGGTCTCGACCACCCCGAAATCGCGGCACGGGCTCCGTATGATCTGGTGGTCGCCAATATTCTGGCCGGCCCGCTCACCGACCTTGCGCCCGGGGTTGGCGGCATCACCCAGAAAGGCGGGACCGCAATCCTTTCGGGCATCCTCAATACACAGGCTGACGGCGTCATCGCCGCCTACCAGAACGCCGGCTTTGCGCTCAAGGACCATTTGAAGCGCAAGGACTGGACGACGCTGGTGCTGGAACGGGCGTGAGGGCACCTCACCCAGCCGCCCCTTGCAGTAGGGTAGGCCGGGGGGCCTCTGAACGCTTTGCCAAAAAGAAAATCCCCGAAGCAGGCTTCGGGGATCGGTTTGATCGTCAGCTTCGGTGCAGCAGCAGCCTTACGGGCGCTTGGTGACAGCGCCGATCAACTGATGCTGCATGCGGTAGCTGACCTGGCGGGAGGCTTCGCGGCCACGAGCGTCGATAAGACCACCCAATGCGCTGCGGAAACCATTCTTGCTCTCGGTCATCTTATACTCCATGCGACGGGCGGTCTGTTGCCACCCGACAATGCCTATCTAGGCTGTTTGCTGAGGCCTGGTAAGCCCTTGGCAGGCAAACCAGCCATGCCGGTTCTGCAGGGCAGGATTAACGCCCGTTTACCTTGCGGTCATGACCATGGCTGCGCTCGAACTGTGCGACATAGCGCTGGGCCTGGCGGGTACGGCCTTCGACGATCGCTTCGAGGGCACGCTGGAAGATATTGTTCTGCTTGCTCATTTCATCCGTCTCCTGTTTCCTGACCTTAAGATAGGTCCCCCCTTACACGGGACCAGACCCAAGACGACAGAACAGCCATGCTCCGAGTGCATTTCGCTCGAGCATGGGCCAAGGACAGATAATGGCATCCCAGACTTTCCAACCCGCTGTTTTCCAGAGCTTTGACGAAAAATCCGATCCTTCCAATGTTGCCCCGCGACTGAGTCAACTCAGGCAAGCCATGCACAAGGCGGGTATCGACGCCGTTCTGATTCCGCGCGCCGATGCCCATCGCGGTGAATCGGTCCCCCCCGGCGAGGCGCGTCTCGCGTACATCACCGGCTTCACCGGATCGGCGGGCCTGGCGGTCGTAGGCTCCGAAAAAGCCGGCCTGTTCGTGGACAGCCGCTACACGCTTCAGGCGCCTGCCCAGACCGATACCAGCCTTGTGACGGTGCATGAAACCGGTCAGGGCGGCATCAGCGAGGACGTCCGCCTCTACGTGCCAAAGAGTGGCACGCTGGCCTATGATCCGTGGCTGCACACGCCGGGCGAGGTGCGCGATATCGCGCAAAAACTCTCGGGCCATGCGCAGGTCGTGCCGCATGCCAACCTCGTCGACGCCATCTGGAAGGACCGCCCCGGCGCACCGGTCTCGCCGATCGAATTTCTCGGCCACAATCGCGCCGGCAAGTCGGCTTCCGACAAGATCGCGGATCTCCAGAAAGCACTGGTGTCCGACCATGCGGACGCCGTCGTTTTGACCCTGCCCGAGAGCATCTGCTGGCTGCTGAACATGCGCGGGCGCGATGTCCCCAACACGCCCTTCGTCCTTGGTTTCGCGATCGTGCCCGATGCGGGCCGTCCGACGCTTTACCTGGACGCTGCCAAGATCACGCCGGAACTGCATAAAGCGCTTGAGGGCGTCGCTGAAGTGGCAGACGCCAACCGTTTCGCCACCGATCTTGAGGCCTTGGGCGCGGCGGCAAAGACCGTACTGATCGATCCCCAATCGGCCCCCGCCGCCGTTGCCGATACACTGGGCAACGCCGGGGCAAAACTGATCGAGAAACGCGATCCTGTGCTTGGCCCCAAGTCGGTCAAGAACGAGGTGGAACTGTCGGGCATGCGGGAGGCGCATCGCCTCGACGGCGTGGCGCTGGCCAAGTTCCTCCACTGGTTCGACAGCGAGGCGCCCAAGGGGCAGCTCACCGAAATCGGCATCGTGACCGCGCTCGAAAGCTTTCGTCGCGAGGACGAAACCTGCGTCGACGCCAGCTTCGATACCATTTCGGGAGCCGGCCCCAATGGCGCAATCGTCCACTACCGAGTGACCACCAAGACCGACCGCATTCTGCAGGCCGGGGAACTGATGCTGCTCGATAGCGGCGCGCAATATCTGTCGGGGACCACCGATATCACCCGCACCCTCTTCACCGGCTCCGCCACCGCTGAACAGAAGGATCGCTATACCCGCGTCCTCAAGGGCATGATCGCCATCTCGCAGGCCCGCTTCCCACGGGGCACCAGCGGCGCCCAGATCGATATTCTGGCGCGCCAGTTCCTCTGGCAGGATGGCGTGACCTACAACCACGGCACCGGCCACGGCGTCGGGGCATTTCTGGGCGTGCACGAGGGGCCGGTCGGCATCTCGTCACGCTACGCGACGCCGCTGGAAGCGGGCAATGTCTTGTCCAACGAGCCGGGCTTCTACAAGACCGGGGAATACGGCATTCGCATCGAAAACCTCATCGTAGTGCGCGACGCGGACCGCTTCCCCGGCTATCTCGAGTTCGAAACGATCACCCTGGCCCCGATCGATACAAGGCTGATTGACCGGTCGCTGCTGACACCGGGCGAAGTGGACTGGCTCAATGCCTTCCATGCCAAGGTCTGGGCTGAAATCGGGCCGCGCGTGACTGGAGAGGTCAAGAACTGGCTGGCGCAGGCCACCAAGGCGATCTGATCGTCTGGGCGACCTCTGGAGCGAGCACCGGAGGTCGTCCCTTCAGTTGAACCAGAGCGCAAAGAAGGGCCAGTCGTCGCCCATGACGCGGTTGAGTTCGCTGAAACTTTCGGCATCCGCGATTGGCCCGTCGGCGAGGTACGGCAGGGCGTCATGGCCGGTGAACAGCATCACGATATCGGTCTTCGTGGCCGTATCGAAATACGCCTTGAGGTCGAAGCCCTTGGTGAAGCGCCAATGCGGCAGCAGCAACTCACCCTCGAGGATCAGGTCGACCTGGTCGAGGGTGGCGAGCCAGGCATCGACGATCTCCTGCGTCACCGACTGCCCCGGGATGATCGAGGTCTGGCTCGGCGCGGGAACGAGCTCCCTGTTGTCGTCGGTTTCGGCCAGGATCATTTCCCAGTTTTTCCGGGAGAGGCTGGTGATGGCGAGCAGCCGCTCGCGCACGCCCGCCAGCCGCGTCTGGTCGATGACGGGGAAGTTCGCCGTATGGAGGGCCGCCACGAGGTCGGCGATCATGGCATCGCTCGTCGGGTCCACCATCAGCGTCGAGCCCCGACCGAATTCGGCCAGCGGCAAGCCCGCTTCCGGGAACAGGCGGTGCAGGTAGGCATCGAAGAAGGCCGAAAAATCGTGCGCCAGAGTCAGGTCGAACGGCGCAGCGGTGACATTTGCATAACCCGCGAACCAGATCGCATCGGCGTTGTCGAAGCCCACGATGAACTCGGGCGGTGTGGTCACGCCCTTCGATTTGCTCTTTTCCGACACCTCGGGCAGCGCAAAATCGCCGAGACCGGCCAGGAGGACGCCCAGCGTTTCAGTCTCACCACGCTCGCCGTCGCCGTCGAGGTCGATGCGCACAAGCAGCGGATCGATGGGAATGACGAAGTCGGTGCCCTCCCCGGCCTGCTGCATGTGCACGGCAGCAGCGTCGAGGGCAGTGACGAAATCGTCGAGGATGTCGCGCAACTGATCGTAGGTGAGTGGCTCGGGATCGGGATTGGCCGGGGTTGCACCGGCCTCGATGCCCGACCCCAGCACAAGCGCCAGGGGCGAAAGATCCGGCGACACGGCGCCATGGCGATAGAGCGCCTGCGCAAAGGTCTCATATCCCGAAATCAGGCTATCAAGACCCAGTAAGAAACAGGCGTCGCCCTCTCCGGCATCGCAACCGGGCTGCCCCTGCTCGGCCAATTGGCTTAGCGAGCCATCGTAGAGGCTGGCCGCGAGCTGGTCGCCGCTTTCACCTGCCTGCACGGCCGAAGATGCCAGCGTCAGCGCCGCAGTCGCAATCATCCAGTGCTTCACACGATTCTCCCGAAATCTACTTACCGACGCGCGCGAACCACTCGTCCTCGCTGATGACCTCCACGCCCAGCTCCTGCGCCGCCTTCAGCTTGGAACCTGCACCGGGACCGGCCACCAGGATATCGGTCTTGGCCGAAACCGATCCGGCCACCTTCGCGCCCACCCTCTCGGCCATAGCCTTGGCTTCGGATCGTGACATTTTTTCGAGCGTGCCGGTGAACACCACGGTTTTCCCCGCTACCTGGCTGTCGGCGGAGATGGTGACGACGTAGTCCTTTGGTTTCACCTCCACCAAGAGCCTGTCGAGCGCTTCCACGTTCTGCGGGTTGTCGAAGAAATCGCGCAACGCTTCCCATACGGTATCGCCGAGGCCGTTCACCGACGGAAAGACCTGGTGCAGATCGCCGCTCGCGGCGGCCGCCTCGATGCCCTTGGCGCGCAATTCGTCGATGCTCGAGAAGGTCCGCGCGAGCACTGCAGCAGTTGTCTCGCCGATATGCCTGATCCCGAGCGAAAAGATGAACCTGTCGAGCTCAGGCTCACGCCGCGCATCGATGGCGGAAAAGAGCTTGTCGAGCCCTTCGTAGTTGCGCTCTTCAACGGCACGGACGTTTTTGCGCGTCTTGCCCGAGGCGTCCTCGCGCGCCCGGGCTTGCTCCTCGCGACGGTGCGCCAGGGCCTGCTGGACCTCGGCGCGTCGGGTCTTGAGCGCAAAGATATCAGCCGGGGTCTTCACGAGCCCCCTGGCGAAGAAGAGTTCGATATTCTCCGCACCAAGGCCCTCGATATCGAGGGCGCCGCGCGAGACGAAGTGCTTGAGGCTTTCGACGGCCTGAGCGGGACAGATCAGTTCACCCGTGCAGCGTCGGCGCGAATCTTCCTTGCCGGTCTTCTCGTTGATTTCCCGAACGGCCGGCGACCCGCAGACCGGACAGGTATCGCGCATGTGATACGGCTCGGCATCCTTCGGACGCTTGTCGAGCAGAACATCGACGATCTGCGGAATGACGTCGCCGGCGCGCTGGATCGTCACGGTATCGCCGATGCGGATGTCCTTGCCCTCGCGGATCGGCAGGCCATTGCTGTCGCGCCCGGCAATATAGTCCTCGTTGTGGAGCGTCACGTTGACCACTGTGACCCCGCCGACGCCCACCGGATCGAGCCGCGCGACGGGCGCCAGGGTGCCTGTGCGGCCCACCTGGATTTCAATGTCGCGTACGCGCGTCGTCGCCCGCTCCGCCGGGAATTTATGTGCCACCGCCCATCGCGGTTCGCCGGTCACGAAACCCCATCGGCGCTGCAGCTCGAGCTGGTCGACCTTGTAGACCACGCCGTCGATGTCGTAGCCGAGCGACGCCCGCTGCTCTTCGATCTTGTGATAGTGAGCAATGAGCTCGTCCACCGACTTGGCCCGCGCCATCAGAGGGCTAATCTGGAAGCCCCATTCCGCGAACTTCTGGACGGCCTCGTATTGGGTCGGCGCCGGATCCTCAGTGGTAAAGCCCCAGGCATAGGCGAAGAACCTGAGGTTGCGGCTCGCGGTGACCGATGGATCCTTCTGGCGCAGGGAGCCCGCCGCCGTGTTGCGCGGATTGACGTAGTTCTGCCCGCCCGCGGCGGCCGAACGCTCCTTCAGGGCCTGGAATTCAGCATAGGTCATGTAGACCTCGCCGCGAATTTCGATCACCTCCGGCCAGCCTGATCCGGATAGCTTGTGCGGGATGTCGGCAATGGTCCTGAGATTTGCGGTAATGTCCTCGCCTACCGAACCGTCACCCCGGGTCGCGCCCTGCACGAAGACGCCGTTTTCGTATCGGAGCGATGCGGAAAGGCCGTCGATCTTGGGTTCGGCAGTGAAGGCCAGTTCCAGTCCCTCGTCCTTCTGGAAAAAGCGCCGGCCGCGCTCGATGAAATCGGCGACATCGTCATCGGTGTAAGCTTTGGCAAGGCTGAGCATCGGCACGGCGTGCCGGACCTTGGAAAAGCCTTCGGCGGGAGCCGCACCGACTTTCCCCGTGGGACTGTCGCTGCGCACGAGATCGGGAAAGGCCGTCTCGATCTCGGCATTGCGGACGCGCAAGGCGTCGTACTCGGCGTCAGTGATCTCCGGTGCGTCATTCTGGTGATAGGCGAGATCCGCCTCGGCAATGGCCGCGGCCAACCGCTCCAGTTCGTCGCGGGCCTCGGCTTCGCTGAGGTCGGAAACGTCTTTGAGGGGAAGATCGGACATGGGCTTACTCGAACGGGGATTCTGGCTAGGAAGATACCCCCACCTGGCCTTCCCCTGATAGGGGGAGGGACAGAATGGGACGTACAAAGTCCGTGCTCACTCTGAGACGGACTCCCTCTTCTTCAGGGGGAGGCCGGGAGGGAGCCACAACCCAGCCCTATCCCACGGCTCCGAGCAATTTCTTGGCAGCAGCACGGGCTTCGTTGGTGATCTCCGCACCAGCGAGCATGCGCGCCACCTCTTCCTGGCGGGCCGGCTTGTCCAACGGCTTCACATGCGTGCGCATGAAGGCGCCCTCTTCCACCATCTGCTTTTCGATCAGCAGGTGGCGATTGGCGCGGGCCGCGACCTGCGGCGCATGAGTTACTGTCAAAACCTGCACGTTGGAGGCAAGGCGCGCGAGACGCCGACCGATCGCATCGGCCACAGCACCGCCCACGCCGGTGTCGATTTCGTCAAACACCAGGACCGGGGCTGAGCCCCGATCGGCCAGAACCACCTTGAGAGCCAGCAGGAACCGGCTGAGCTCGCCGCCCGAAGCGACCTTGAGCAAGGGACCAGCGGCAGTGCCAGGATTGGTCTGAACATGGAAGGCGATCTGGTCGAAGCCCGTCGCCGCAATCCGGTCCGCATCGACCTGATGGTCGACGATGAAACGCGCCGCACCGAGCTTGAGATCGGGCAGCTCCGCCTCGACAGCGCTGCTGAGCGCCTGGGAAGCGGCCCTCCGTCCCGCGCTGAGAATGTCCGCAACCTCGCGATAGCGGGCTCGTGCGGCCGTCTCCTCGACCTCAAGCGCCTTGAGCCGGCTTTCACCGCTTTGCAGCGTGTCGAGATCGCCCTGATACTTTTCGAGGACAACCACGAGTTCGTCCGGCGTGGTCTGGTGCTTTCGGGCCGCTGCCCGCAACGCAAACAGGCGTTCTTCCACCGCCTCTAATTCGCCGGGGTCGAAGGCCATTTCGCGCTTCAGGTCTTCAAGCGCATCGGTGGTCCGGTCCAGCGTCACGAGGGACGCATCAAGCGCATCGACAATGGGCTGGAACAGCGTAGACCCACCATCGATCTTGCGCATCAATCGCCGCATCAGCGACGCCAGGGCGGGGCTCGGTGCATTGGGTCCATTGAGAATTTCGTCGATTTCCACGACATCGGATGCGGCCTTCTCGGCCTGCTGCAATTGCTGGCGCCGTTCAGCGAGTTCCCCCTCCTCGCCCGCCACCGGCTTCAGCTTACCCAGCTCTTCCACGGCATGGCGGGCATAATCCTCGGCGGCCACAGCTTCGGCCACCAAGGCCCGCTGTTCGGCCACCGCTTGCTGCGCCTCGACCAGATGCGCCCAGCATTCGCGTACCGCATTGGCCTCCGAGGCCAACTCACCGAACGCATCGAGGGCGGCCCGGTGAGTCGCCACGTCGACCAGGGCACGGTCATCATGCTGTCCATGGATTTCGACGATCTGACTTCCAACCTTCTGCAAAAGCGAAGCCGAGACCGGCTGGTCGTTAATGAAGGCCCGGGTCCGCCCATCGGCAAACTGCACACGGCGCAGGATAACGTCTTCGTCGTCGGCAATGGCATTGTCTCGCAGGAGCGCCCGTGCCGGGTGATCAACAGCCAGTTCCAGCACAGCCACCACCTGGCCGCTGTCCTGCCCCTGTCTGACCAGCGACGCATCACCCCTGCCCCCAAGTGCCAGGGTCAAGGCGTCAAGCAGGATGGATTTGCCGGCGCCGGTTTCACCGGTGAGCACCGTCATGCCGGAATCGAGGGCGAGATCGAGCTGGTCGATAAGGACGATATTGCGGACTGAGAGCGCGTTCAGCATGCGCGTTTCTTCCCGTGGCCACCACTGACTGGTCCCGCTTGTAGCATCGGCTGTCGCGAAGCCGCCCCGGAGCGCGGCGTCGTCCACAATTTAGACCGTACAAACGAAACCGGGACGCATGATAGCGCCCCGGAACAAAATAGCAACATCGATTTGGTTATGCTTAGCTGCGGTGTGCCGCCAGCCAGCTGCCAGAATTGAGCTGTGGGGCAAGGCCCTGCTTGCCGAGCACTTCGAAAGCGCGCTTGTACCAGTCGCTCGCCGGATAATTGTGGCCCAGGACAGCGGCGGCCGACATGGCTTCATTCGATAGGCCGAGCAGCAAATAGGTCTCGGTGAGGCGATAGAGGGCTTCCTCGATATGGGTCGAAGTCTGCCAGCGTTCCACCACTTCGCGGAAACGGTTGATGGCGGCAGCATACTGGCCATTGCCCTGATAGTAGCGACCAACTGACATTTCCTTGCCGGCCAGCTGATCGTAGGCGACGAGCAGCTTTTCCTTGGCGTCCGCCGCATGTTCGGACTTGGGATAATTGTTGATCAGCAGATTATAGGTGTCGATGGCGTCGCGCGACAGTTGCTGGTCGCGCGTGATGTCCTTGATCTGAGCGTAATAGGACGTGCCCTTGAGCCAGAGCACGTAGGCCATTTCCGAACTCGACGGGTAGAGCGCCATGTAGCGGTCGGCAGCAAGAATGGCTTCGTCGAACTTGCCGATGCGATAATTCGCATAGACCTGCATCAGCTTGCCCTTCTCGGTCAGCGGATCGCGCGGATGCTGACGCTCGAGCTTTTCAAGCTTTTCGATGGCGGTCTGGTAATACTGACGGTCCATGTCATCTAGCGCGCCCTGGTAGAGGCTCTGCGCCGGAACGATCGGCTCTTCCTTGAGCTTCACGGGACCGAACAGTCCCCCGCCTGCACAGGCCGTCAGGACCACGGCCATCAGGCCCATGGCAGCGAACCGGATGGCCCGGCTGGAATACTGGCTCACAACGTCAAGCTTCACGAACTGCCCCGTTCAAAATCATACCGCAGCAAGACTGCGGGCCTATTTGGCAATTGGATCAAAACTGTGGCGTGGCTGAAGGACCGCCCGGCCCCCTCAGCGTACGGACCGCAAGTAGTGATGGACTTCAAGGCCATCCGGCTGGTCTTCGAAACTCTCGAATTCCAGCGGCAGGTCTTCGGCCTCGACTATTTCATAATTGGCTTCGCTGGAAAAGAGCGAGGCCAGGACGTGCGCATTGAGCGCGTGGCCGCCCTTGTAGGAGCGGAACTTGCCCCAGATGGCCAGACCACCCAACGACAGGTCGCCGATGGCATCGAGCAACTTGTGGCGCACGAATTCGTCTTCGTAGCGCAAGCCACCCGGATTGAGGACGCGGTCCTCATGCAGCGTAATGGAATTGTCGAGGCTGGAGCCCAGCGCATAACCGGCCTGGCGCAATATCTTTGCATCGCGCACGAAGCCGAAGGTGCGGGCCTGCGAAACGTCCTCGAAATAGCGGCGCGGCGTCCAGTCGAAAATCATCCGCTGCCGGCCGATCACCTTGGAATCGAAGTCGATTTCGAGGTCGAGGGCCCGTCCGTTATAGGGCTCGAGCGCGGCAAACGCGTCGTTGTTGCGCACAGTGACGGCGCGCACGATCTTGAGGAATTTCTTCTGCGCCGGCTGGACTTCCAGGCCCACCGCCAGAATAGCGGACGCGAACGGATGAGCCGAACCGTCCATGATCGGGCATTCCGGTCCATCGAGCGTGATCAGAACGTTGTCGACGCCCATGCCGGAAAGGGCCGAAACCACGTGCTCGACCGTCGCGACACTGTAGCTGTTGCCCAGGTCGAGCGTGGTGCAGAGCGTGGTGCGCGTGACGCGCGAATGGTGCACCTGCACCGGCCTGGTGAACGCGCCGTTACCCAGGTCGCGCCGGATCATGTAGCCACTGTCCGGCGCGCCAGGCGCCATGGACAGCGTCACCGGCTGCGCGCTGTGCACGCCATAGCCCGAAAAGCTGACCTCGCCAGCAAGCGTGCGCTGGCGCGTGGAAAGTTTGTTCATGCCTGGAAATGCTCCGCCGGTGCGCTCAAAGAACTGTTAGCCAAAAAAAACTCGGTGCGGAAGCCGCACCGAGAGAGCTTTTCGTTGATGTTCAACGCCGGATCAACCGTGCTTGCGCAGGAAGGCCGGAATTTCGAGATGCTCCTTCTGGGCCGGAGCCGCGGGTGCGCGGCCCTGGTTATCCAGCTGGCCGCGCGCGCCCTCGGCGGGCGGAGCGACACGGGAAGTCCTTGCGCCGCCAGCTTCAATGGCGCTGCGGGCAGCGGCATCGTCAGCCATGGAAGCCTTTGGCTCGGCGCGGGTCTCTGCCTGTTGCTGTCCGAGATTGAGACCGACATTGGAGGCCAGGCGCTTGAAGAGAGCACGGGCATTGCGCGGCTCTTCGACCTGACGTTCCTGCGCTTCCTGTGTCCGGCGCGCAACAACCGGCAGCTCTTCGGTACGCGGCATGCGGCGCTGTCCCTCGGGACGAGCAGCGTGAGAGGGCACATAAACGCTGGGAATCGGCTGTTCCTGAAGAACCGGAGCCTCTTCCGGCTCGACGAGCGACTCAGCGGCGGGCACATAGGGCTCGACCAGGATGCCGTCGTCTTCCTGGGCATAGGACGGTGCCGGCTGATGAGCGGCGAAGGCTTCGGCCACGGCGGCCTCGACCTGGTGACCGATTTCCTCGGCTTCGAATTCCATCACAGGCGCCGGAGCGGCCTGCGGGATGACCGAGCGCTCGGCCGGAACGTGGCGCTTGACCGACAGCGGGGTGCGCGAAGCATTGGGCTTCGGCGGCTCCATGGCCTGGACCATGGCAGCATCGGTGCCGGTGGCAACGACCGACACGCGGATCGTGCCGTTGAGGTTCGGATCGTAGGTTGCGCCAAGGATGATGTTGGCGTCGGCGTCGACTTCCTCGCGGATGCGGCTGGCCGCTTCGTCGACTTCGTAAAGGGTCAGGTCCGGACCGCCGGTAATCGAGATCAGCAGACCACGGGCACCATGCATAGACACATCGTCGAGCAGCGGATTGGCAATGGCGGCCTCGGCAGCGTGACGAGCACGATCTTCACCCGACGCTTCACCGGTACCCATCATCGCCTTGCCCATGCCGCGCATCACGGCGCGCACGTCGGCGAAGTCGAGGTTGATCAGGCCTTCCTTGACCATCAGGTCGGTGATGCAGGCGACGCCGGAAAACAGCACCTGGTCGGCCATCGCAAAGGCGTCGGCAAACGTGGTTTTCTCGTTGGCGACGCGGAAGAGGTTCTGGTTCGGAATGACGATCAGCGTATCGACATGGCGATGCAACTCATCGATGCCGTCTTCCGCCAGACGCGCACGGCGATTGCCTTCGAAATTGAACGGCTTGGTGACCACGCCAACCGTCAGAATGCCCTGTTCGCGAGCGGCACGGGCAATGACCGGCGCAGCACCGGTACCGGTACCGCCACCCATACCAGCGGTGATGAACACCATATGCGAGCCACTGAGATGATCATTGATCTCGTCCCAGCTTTCTTCCGCAGCCGCGCGACCCACTTCCGGGTGCGATCCGGCACCCAGACCTTCGGTCACACCGACACCGAGCTGAATGATGCGCTGCGCCTTGCTCAGGGCGAGTGCCTGTGCGTCGGTATTGGCAACGACGAAATCGACGCCATCCAGACCGGACTCGATCATGTTGTTGACGGCGTTACCGCCGGCACCACCAGCACCGAACACGGTGATGCGGGGCTTGAGTTCCTGGATGTCTGGGATCGTGAGATTGATGGTCATAGGTGGCCCCATAGTGGCGTGGTTGGTTAAGATTTACCCGCCAATTCGTTAACCCCACCCTAACAAGTGCACCTTCCCGGTTAACTTTTGCGCAAAATGCGACAACCGGAGGTTACCTGTTGTGGTCTCGTTAACCACCAACCGCCGTCCGGTGAGATCCTGCCCGCCCGGATGACCTTTGGACAAGTGTCCGAACGACCGGCCCTGCCCCGCCTTCGATCCTAGAAGCTCGATCGCAACCAGTTGCCGACGCGGGCGATGTAGCCGTCGGTGCCCGTCAATTTCCGGGTGCCACGCGGCTCCATGTATTCCTGCGAGCAGACCTGCGGGTAAACCAGCATGCCCGCAACGGTGGCGAAAGCGGCGCCTTTTGCGATCTCCGGAAGCCCGGCAATGCCCATGGGGCGGCCATTGCGCACATTTCGCGCGAGCGTGCGACGGGCCACTTCGGGCAGGCCGGTCATTTCGCTGGCGCCGCCCGTCAAAACGAAACGGCGGCCGCAGACGTCCATCATACCTGTCGCCTGCATGCGATCGCGGATCGCCGTAAGGATTTCCTCGATACGCGGGCGCATAATGCGGGTCAGCACAGCGCGCGGGATCTGCCCGGGCGCCTCGTCATGCGAAGCCCCCACCGGCTGGATCGGGATCATCTCCCGCTCGTCCGCCTGACCGGGCAGCACTGAGCCGTGAAGGGTCTTGAGGCGCTCGGCATCTATCACGCTGACCGACAATTGCCGCGCGATGTCGAGCGTAAGGTGATGACCGCCGATGGCGATGGCGTCTGCGTAGACCATGTGGCCATCGTTGAAGACAGAAACGGTGGTTGTTGCCCCGCCGAAGTCGATGCAGGCAACGCCGAGCTGCGCCTCGTCGTCGACCAGGGTCGCCAGGCCGGAAGCGTAAGGGGTGGCGACCAGCGCCTCGATCTGCAGGTGGCACCGGTGCAGCACGAGTTCGAGATTGCGCATAGCCAGCGTTTCGGCGCTCACGACGGCGACGTCGACGCCCAGCTTCTCACCGACCAGCCCCTTGGGATCGCGGATGCCCTTCTGGCCATCCAAAGCGTAACCGATCGGCAACGCATGGATGATCGATCGTTCCGGGCGCACGGACCGGGAATTGACCGCCTTGAGGACGCGCAGGATATCGCCCTTCTCCACTTCCTGCCCGTCCAGCGACACGCCTGCCGAAAAGGTTTCGGAGCCGAGGCGACCGGCTGTGACATTGACCAGAACGGTTTCGAGCGTCAGCCCGGCAACGCGCTCGGCCATGCCGACGACATTGCGGATAGCCTGCTCGGCCTTGTCGATATCGGTCACGACTCCGCTCTTGACCCCTGAGGCCGGGCCATAGCCGAAACCGATCACCTCGGCCTGATGCGTACGGCCGCGAAGCGACTTGCCTTCGGCACGCGGCGCCAGCCGGGCGATGACGCAGCAGATTTTGGTCGAGCCGATATCGAGCACTGCCACCAGCGTGGTCTTGCCAGGCTGAACCGGCCGCAGCCTTGAGGTCATCGCATCGGTCATCATGATTGTGCGTCTTCGGTGTCGTCGTGCTTGTTGGGGCGAACGGCGACAACGCTGTCGATCCGCAGATCGATGATGCTTATGTCGCGATCAAGGAGTTCGTAATCGGTCTGGTAGGTCACGAGGCGGCGCATGGCCTGGGCGACGCCCTGCTCCGGCAGTTGCACCCGCAAGCCGGTATCGTAGATCAGGTCCCAGCGGCGGTCGGCAATGCGCGAAAGCGCCACCAGACGCTCTTCGAGCACGGGAAAATTGGCCAGTGCCCGGATCATCACCAGCGCGTCGTCGGCCGCACCATCGCCGATGACCAGCGGCAAGCCGGTATAGCCACCCTTGGCCTCGCCGATCTGCTCGCCACGCCCGTCTATGAGGAAGGTGACGCCGTCCACTGCCCAGCGTGCAACCGGCTGCTTCTCGGTGACCAGAACTGTGACGTCGCCCGGATAACTCTTGCGCACGGTGACGGTTTCGATCGCCGGCAGTTCCGCGATGCGTTGCCGTGCCGCCTCTACATCGAAGCCGAGGGTGGACGTATGAGGCTGGATGCCGAGGGCATCGAAGATCTGCTGCTCGCTGGTGAGGGTTTGGCCCGAAATCACGATCTCGCCGATGGCGAGACCAGCCTGGGCAAAATTGCCCTGCGCCATGTCGCCCAGCGTTGCGGCGAGCGCACCGATCGGCTCACGTACCTGATAGAGCGCGATGCAGCCGGCCAAAAGCGCCGCCACCATCATGCTGCGGCGGATCATCCTGCCGTGCAGCACAAAGGCGCGGTTGACGCGGTTGGCGAGTTTGTTGCGCGGACGAACGGGAACAGGCAGAGCGCGGGGATCTACCAGCCGCGCTCCGGCGAGAAAGGTCTCGCTCTTTACCTGTTGCAACTCGCGTCCTCCACCATCCAGGCGACCAGATCTTCGAAACTGTGCCCCACATGGGCGGCCTGTTCAGGCGCCAGTGAGGTCGGCGTCATGCCTGGCTGGGTATTGATTTCCAGGCAGACGAGTTCGCCATCCTCGCCCACCGCGTCATTGTAGCGGAAGTCCGTCCGCGTAATGCCCCGACAGCCGAGAGCCGCATGAGCGGCAAGGCTAAGCTTTTGCACTTTGTCGTAAATTTTAGGTTTAACGTTTGCCGGAAGGATGTGACGCGAGCCGCCTTGGACGTATTTTGCTTCGTAATTGTAGAAGCTCAGATCGGTCACGATTTCCGTGACCGGCAGCGCCACGTCGCCCATCACGGCACAGGTCAGTTCACGCCCCGGAATGTAGCGCTCCACCATCAGCTCTTCGCCACCCGTCCAGTCCTCGCCCAGTATTTCCTGCGGCGGATGCGACTGGTCGGACTTGACGATGATGACTCCGAAGCTCGACCCGTCGGCAATTGGCTTGACCACATAGGGGGGCGCAATGACGTGCGAGCGCCCGACCTCGGCGCGGCCGGCAATCACGTGGTCGGTCACTGGAATGCCCGCGGCCTTGAGCATGATCTTGGCCTGATGCTTGTCCATAGCCAGGCCCGAGGCGAGTACGCCGGAATGCGTGTAAGGAATGCGCAGAAACTCGAGCACGCCCTGGATCGTCCCGTCCTCGCCATAGCGTCCGTGCAGGGCGTTGAAGGCAACATCGGGCGCAACCTCCCGCAACCGCTCGGCCACATCATAGCCGACATCGATCTCGGTGACGCGATAACCGGCCCGGCGCAGCGCGTCGGCGCAGCCCTTGCCCGTGCTGAGCGATACGGGGCGTTCGTTGGAAAGCCCGCCCATCAGGACGGCGACATGCTTGCTCATTTGGCAGTCTCGCCGATCAGCGCTTCCAGCTCACCTGGCAAAGCCGCAGCCCATTGGGTGATGTTGCCCGCGCCAAGGCAAACGACATAGTCGCCATCAGCAACGCGCGAAGCCAGCAACGGCGCCAGTGCCTCGGGCCGGTCGATGACCCGGGCATCGCGATGGCCGCGAGCGCGGATGCGGTTGACCAGCTCTTCATGTGTGATACCCGGGATCGGCTGTTCGCCGGCAGCATAGATCGGCGCCACGATGACGGTGTCGGCATCGTTGAAACAGGCGGCGAAATCATCGAACAGGTCATGCACGCGGCTGTAGCGGTGCGGCTGCACCACAGCGACGACATCACGACGGGCCGACTGCCGGGCGGCCTTGAGCACGGCAGAGATTTCCACCGGATGATGGCCGTAATCGTCGATGACGGTGACGCCCGCGACCTCGCCAGTCTTGGTGAAGCGGCGCTTCACCCCGGTAAAATTGCGCAGGCCCTTGCGGATCGACTCGGCCGGCACATGGAGCTGATCGGCGACAGCGATGGCAGCCGTGGCGTTGAGGGCGTTGTGGATACCGGGCATGGGCAGTTCCAGCCCATCGATGCGCAGTTGCGTCTGGCGGATCCGATCGCGGATCTCGACGGAGAAATGCTGAATGCCACCGCGATTTTCGAGATCGATCAGCCGCACGTCCGCCTGCGGATTTCGCCCATAGGTGATGACGCGACGGTCGCGGATTTCTCCGACCAGCGCCTGCACTTCCGGATGATCGAGGCACATCACCGCAAAGCCGTAGAACGGGACGTTCTCGACGAACTGGTGGAACGCCTTCCTGACGCCTTCGAAATCGCCGTAGTGATCGAGGTGTTCGGGATCGATATTGGTCACCACCGCTACATCTGCGGGCAGCTTGACAAAGGTGCCGTCGCTTTCGTCCGCCTCGACCACCATCCATTCGCCTCCGCCGAGGCGCGCATTGGTGCCATAGGCATTGATGATTCCGCCGTTGATTACCGTCGGATCGAGATTGCCGGCGTCGAGCAAGGTGGCGACCAGCGTTGTGGTGGTGGTCTTGCCATGCGTGCCACCAATGGCGATGGCGGTCTTGAAGCGCATGATTTCGGCCAGCATTTCCGCACGCCGGACGACCGGCAGCGCACGGGCACGCGCGGCCATCAATTCAGGATTGTCCTTCTTGATTGCCGAGGAAACGACGACCACCTCGGCCTTGCCGAGATTGTCCCCGCTCTGTCCGATCTCCACGGTAATCCCCATTTCGCGCAGGCGCTGCACATTGGGATTGAGCGACGCGTCCGAGCCCTGGACGACATAGCCCTGATTGTGGAGGATTTCGGCGATACCACTCATGCCGATGCCGCCAATGCCGATGAAATGAACCGGCCCGATATTGCGGGGCATCTTCATTGTGTGGGTCTCCCTTCGATCTGGGTATGTTTGCCGGCCAGCATCTCCGCCAGGTCCGCGAGTTTCTCGACGGCTCGTGGCTGACCGAGCTTCTGGGCCGCAGAGGCTGCTCGATTGAGCTTGTCCGGATCTGCCAGCAATTCGGTCAGTCGAGTCGCAAGCGATTGCGGTGAAAGCGTGGCCTGCTCGACCACCCATCCGCCGCCGCCTTCCTGCAGATGCAGAGCGTTGAATTTCTGGTCTGCGTCCAGCGATCCCGGTAACGGAATAAGGATGGCCGGACGTCCGATTACGCAGAGCTCGGTAATAGTCGAGGCCCCTGCCCGTCCGATCACGAGGTGCGCATCGCCGATCCGTTCCGGCAGGTCGGGAATGAACGAAGCGAGCTCGACGCTGGTGCGGGACTGGCGATAGCTTTCGGCCACACGGTCGATATCTTCGGGGCGAGCCTGCTGAACCACCTGCAAGCGGTGGCGCAGGCTATCGGGCAAGAGGGCGATGGCGGCGGGAACGACATCGGAAAGCACACGCGCACCCTGGCTTCCGCCCGTGATGACGATGCGAATAGGGCCATTGGTATCGAGCACAGGATAAGGCTTGCCGGCCAAAGGCCGAACGCGGTCGCGCACCGGATTGCCGGTGAGTACTTTTTCGAGGCTTTGCTGATCTGCAAAGCGGGTGGTCGGGAAACTCATGGCAAGGATGTCGGCAAACCGGGCAAGCGCCCTGTTGGCACGACCCATCACCGCGTTCTGCTCGTGCAGGATGCCGGGAATACCGAGAAAGTTGGCAGCGATGAATGGCGGAAAGGTCGGATAGCCCCCGAAGCCGATAACCGCATCCGGTCGCACCTTGCGCAGCTTGTGCCATGCAGTGTGGATGCCGCGCAGAATGGTGAAGCCTGCGCCAACGAGCTTGATGGGATTTGCTCCCGACGGGGTCGCGGCGGGCACGATGTGGATCTGCCGCGCAGGAAATTCGGCGCCATAGCTCTCGACCCGGTGATCGGTCATGAGTTCGACGGCGTGACCGCGACGGATCAGCTCCTGGGCAAGGGCCATGGCCGGAAACAGGTGCCCACCCGTTCCGCCCGCGATGAGGACAAAGGTTTTCATTCGGCGGGGGCTACCACGGCGCTGCGGTAAGTGGGAAGGCCGGTGACCATGCGCTCTTCGGGCTTGGTGCGGGTCAGCGCCAGCATCAGCCCCATGCCGAAGGCCACCGCGATCATGGACGTGCCGCCATAGGACACGAATGGGAGGGTCATGCCCTTGGGCGGAATGAGATTGAGGTTCACCGCCAGATTGATGCCCGACTGCATGGCGAACTGCACCGCGATGGTTGAAGCAGCAAGGCGCGCGAAGAGGCTCGACTGCCTTTGTGCAGCGATCAGAGCGCGGATCACGATAAAGGCGATAAGACCGACGAGGCCGATGCAGAAAAGAATGCCGAATTCGCCGGCGGCCGCCGAAAACACGTAGTCGGCATGCGCGTCGGGGATCAGCTTTTTGGCGATGGACTCACCCGGGCCGCGGCCGAACCAGCCGCCCTCCATTAGCGACTGGAGCGCCCGGTCGATTTGGTAGGTGTTGCCACCACCTTCGGGATTGAGGAACGTATCGATGCGGCGGGCAAAATGGGGGAAGAAGGCATAGGCGCCAAACAGCAGTCCGCCGGCCGCACCCGCAAGTCCGAAGATGATCCACCACGAAATGCCGGAGAAAAACAGCAGCACGGCCCAGGTCGCCATCACCAGCGCCGTCTGCCCGAGGTCGGGCTGCAGAAGCAGCGCCGAAACAATGATGCCCATGAGCACCATGGCAAGGAATCGGCCCGGCACATTGCGGTGGATCATATATTCGGACACCAGCCATGAGCCGATGACCGCAAAGGCCGGCTTGACGAATTCGGACGGCTGGATCGATTGACCGCCGAACGACATCCAGCGGCGCGCGCCCTTGACCTCGGTACCGAAACGCAGCGTCGCCCAGAGCAGGATCGTCATCACGATCAGGGTGCCCAGGGCGGCAAGGCGTGCCTGGCGATGATTGAGAAGCGAGGCCGCCAGCATCACCGGCACGGCCAGGGCGCAGAACATGGCGTGGCGGATGACAAAGTGCCATTCGTCCACTCCGATACGCTCGGCCACTGCCGGACTGGCGCCGAAGCTGAGCACCATGCCACAGACCAGAAGCATGATGAGAGCACCCAGAAGCTCGCGGTCAATCGACCACCACCACTCGGCTAGAGGGGTCTTTTCGGCGCGGGAAAACATCATGTGGGCTGACCGGAACGCGATACAAACTGCTGACAATTGTACCGGTGCTTTGGTTACCGATTTGCCAAGGCCATTTGCGTTTTGCGAATCCGACAGCAGAAATGCACAGGCCCCGGCATTGCCGGGGCCCGTCCTGCGTCCACAGGTTGGCATCAGGAACGTGGGCCGACACCATGTGGTTTCGGCCAGCCGAAAAACTTACTGAAGAATGGCGATATCGCTTATCGAGCCCTCGACACCCTCGATCGCGCCCCAAGCCTCGGCGGCTCCTGTTTCGAGGTCCACGGTATGCAGAACGTTGTCGACCACCAGATAGGCGGTGTTGGTCAGGTCCTCGGTGGCGGCGATATCCAAGGCATAGCTCGAGCCCTCAACCCCCAGCTTGCCAATGGCCTTGAGCGTACCGTCATTGGGCGCAACCTGCTGGATCAGCGCGGCGATGGTTGCGTCGATGTCGTACATGGCCGTCGCTTCCGGCTTGCCGATCGAGTTGGTATAGGCAGCGGCAACGATTGCCGGCGTCTCACCCTCGTGCATGTCGCCGGCCTCGAACGCGAGCGAGCCATCGACGGTGACCATGCCGTCATCGACGTTGACGCGATGATTGGTGCCATCAGTTCCCATCAGACGGAGACGATCGGCCATGGGATTGAAGTCGACGATGGCACCCTCATAGTTCGGGAGCTTTTCGGAGAGCGTGGACTTCACCGTTGCAGCACCAGTCGCGGTATCGATGGTGACGACTTCGCCAGCGAGCGAAACACCGTAGAGCATCTTGTCGGCAGGCCGCACGTCAATACCTGCGAGGCCATCGACGCCGGTGACCTCCATGGTTCCCGAGACGGCGCGGGTTTCGGTGTCGAACATCACCAGGGTCTTGCCGTCGACAAGTCCGACGGCGGGGGCTGCATGCGCAGATGCCGCGAATGCGGTCGACGATGCCAGAACGGCTGCAAGCAGTGTAAGACGGGCGGTAGCAGTCACGGAAAGTCTCCTCGTTTTCGGCCGTTGCTTCGGCCGGGGGATGGCTGTGGGACGAACGCTATCGTCACCTGCAGCTACGAGTGAGATTGACCATGGGTTTCGGGAGAGCGGATCACGGCGCCGTGATCCGTCGACTTTTATCGAAGCTTGAGGCTGGATAGCCCAATCAGCGCGAGCACGAAGGAAATGATCCAGAACCGGATCACCACCTGGCTCTCGGTCCAGCCCAGATGCTCGAAGTGATGGTGGATCGGCGCCATCTTGAACACGCGCTTGCCCGTGAGCCTGAACGATGTGACCTGCACGATCACCGACACCGTCTCGAGCACGAAGAGACCGCCAATGATGGCCAGCACGATCTCGTGCTTGGTAGCAACGGCGATTGTGCCGAGTGCGCCGCCCAGGGCCAGCGACCCGGTATCACCCATGAAGATTTGGGCCGGCGGTGCGTTGAACCACAGGAAGCCAAGGCCCGCACCAATCAGCGCGCCGCACACGACCGCCAGCTCGGCGGTGCCGGGAACAGAGTTCAGGAGCAGGTAGTCGGCATAATTCTGCGAGCCGACGAGGTAGGCGATGAGGCCAAAACACGCCGCAGCGACCATGACCGGGACGATGGCGAGGCCATCGAGACCGTCGGTCAGGTTCACTGAATTGCCCGCCGCCACCACGACGAAGCCGCCGAAAAGGATGTAGAAATAACCCAGATTGACCGCGAGGTCCTTGACGAAGGGGAACAGCAGCGATGTGCCGTAGGCTCCCGACGCCAGCTGCGAGATGGCGAAGGCGGCAATACCGCCGATCAGCGCCTCGAGGATCAGCCGTTGCTTGGAGCCAAACCCGGCATGGCTCATGCGCTTGACCTTGAGATAGTCGTCGTAAAAGCCGATGGCACCAAAGCCGACAGTGACGAACAGGACCACCCATACATAGCCGTTGCTGAGGTTGGACCACAGCAACGTGGAGATCACCGCGCCCGACAAGATCATCAGGCCGCCCATGGTGGGCGTACCCTTCTTGGTCAACAGGTGTCCCGCCGGTCCGTCCTCACGGATGGGCTGGCCGCGTCCCTGCTTGACGCGCAGCAGCGCGATCATTCCCGGCCCGAACAGGAAGACGAAGAACAGCGCCGTCACCACCGCACCTGCCGTTCGGAAGGTGATGTAGCGGAAGACGTTGAATGCGGCGAGTTGTTCGCCCAGCAGGCCGAGGAAATAGAGCATTCTGGATGGCTACTCTTGTGAGTGTGTCAGCTCTGCGAAAAGCGCGACTTGATATCGGCGACGAGGCGGGAAAGCCCGACGCCGTTGGACCCTTTGACCATGATTGCGTCGCCATAGGCAAGATCGGCGACGATACCGTCCACGGCTTCCGCGATGGTGGCGGCATGACTGGCCACCAGATGTGGCGGGAGTGCGGCGGCAAGCTGCGCCATGCTGGTTCCGACGAGGTGCACCCTCTCTGCTCCACTTGCCTTGACGGCATCCGCCAGCCCCCCATGAAGCTGCGGCGCAGCGTCGCCAAGCTCGAGCATGTCACCCAGGACGACCACCTTGCGGCCACCTGGCGGCTCGATCGATGCCAGCACGTCGAGCGCTGCCTGCATGGACGCCGTGTTGGCGTTGTAACTTTCGTCGATCAACAGCAACGGCTTTTCCGCCGGACCAAGTGCCAGCCGCTGGCCACGGCCGGGCTGTGCGCCGAACCCGGCCAGGGCCCGGAGCGCCACCTCGGCCTCGATGCCGGCAATGTGCGACACGGCAAGCGCGGCGGTGGCATTGGCGAGCATGTGCCGTCCGGCAACGCCCAGCGCCAGCGCATACCGTTCGTCGCCATGAACGATGGTCGCAAAGCTTCGGTCGGCGGCAGTTTCCACCTCGGTGATTTGCCAATCGACGCCGCGGGCGAAACCATAGGTGATGACCTTGCCGATGCCGGCCGCAGTCGCTGCTTCGAGCAGTATGCCGATCTGAGGATGGTCGCCGTTGAGGACGGCCGTACCACCCTGTTCGACACCGTCGAAGATTTCCGCCTTGGCGCGCGCGATGTTTTCGAGACTGCCCAGCTTTTCGAGGTGTGCCGGTGCAATCGTCGTGATGACCGCCACGTGCGGTCGAACCAGCTGGCTCAGCGGGCGGATCTCGTCGGGTGCGCTCATGCCCATTTCGAAGACGCCGAACTGCGCTGTCTCTGGCATTCGCGCCAGCATCAGCGGCACACCCCAATGATTGTTGAAGCTCTTGATCGATGCATGGGTTTGCCCGGCGGCCTCGAACACCACCCGCAACGCCTCTTTTGTCGTGGTCTTGCCCACACTTCCGGTGACGCCGACAATGAAGCCGCGGCTGCGCTGTCGCGCCGCGCGGGCGATGTCGGTCAATCCCTCGAGGGCATCATCGACAACGATGCGCCCCGCACCCTCGCCGCGGCCGACCAGGGCGGCAACTGCGCCATTGGCAAGCGCGGTATCCACGAAATCGTGGCCGTCGAAGCGATCGCCCTTGATGGCGACGAAGAGCGCGTCCTCCCCCAGCTCCCGGCTATCGATGGAGATGGCGTTGATCTCGGTGGCAGGCACGCCTGTTGCCCGGCCACCCGTAGCAGCAAGGATAGCGTCGAGGGTGAAGAGAGGTGGGGTCATGATTGCTCGCCGCGCCGACAGAAAGGTGGTCTGGGATACGCCCAGACCCTCCTGTGCCGCAACCCCCACCGAGCGGATCAAACCGACGTGGGTACAGAGCCTAGCCGCGCACGGCGGCCAGTACTTCCTCGTGGTCGGAAAAATGCGACTTGGTTGTGCCGATGATCTGGTAGGTCTCGTGCCCCTTGCCCGCCACCAGCAGCACGTCTCCGGGCTTGAGCGATTTCACCGCCGTCTCGATCGCCTGCTTGCGATCGGCGATTTCCTTTGCGCCCTTGGCGCCAGCGAGCACCTCGGCACGGATCGATGCAGCATCTTCCGTGCGCGGATTGTCGTCCGTGACGATCACCACATCAGCCATCTCGCTGGCGATCTCGCCCATTTGTGGTCGCTTGCCCTTGTCGCGATCACCACCGCAGCCGAAAACCACCTGCAGCTTGTTTTTGGCATAGGGACGCAGCGTCTTGAGCGCCATGCGCAGCGCTTCCGGCTTGTGCGAGTAATCGACGAAAATGGCCGCGCCATTGTGTTCAGCAACAAGTTCCAGCCGGCCACGCGCACCGACCAGCTCGGGCAGCGCGGCAAAGGCCGCAGTCTTGTCGACGCCCGACGACATGGCCAGGGCGGCCGCAATCAGGGCATTCGATACCTGGAACTCGCCGGGGATCGGCAGGTGGAAGTTGACCTTCTCGCCGATGTGCCGCACCTCGACACGCTGCCCATAACCCTCGGGCTCGATCGAGAGGATTTCAATATAGGCGCCTTCCCGCCCGACGGTCAGCAGCGTCGCGCTTGCCGAAAGCGCTGCGAACATGAACTGCTCATGCTCCGGATCGTCGACATTGACGATGGCTGCCCCGCCATCGACCAGGAGGTCGGTGAACAGGCGCAACTTGGCGTTGCGGTATTCGTCCATGTCCTTGTGATAGTCGAGGTGGTCGCGGCTGAGATTGGTGAAGGCGACTGCCTCGAAATGCACGCCATCCAGACGGTGCTGGTCGAGTCCATGGCTCGAGGCTTCGAGCGCCACATGGTCGATGCCCTGCGCCTTGAGCGCGCGCATCGCCTGGTGGAGTGTACGCGAATCCGGCGTGGTCAGCGCGCCCTCGATGGTGCGCTTCGACGTCTCGATGCCGAGCGTACCGATGCTGGCGCCGGGAACGCCGGCGTAGTCCCAGATTTGACGCACGAAAGACGCGACTGACGTCTTGCCGTTGGTGCCAGTGACCGCAACCAGGATTTCCGGCTGCGGTTCGAACACGCGGCTCGCCGCACGGGCATAGGACGCACGCACATCTTTCACGATGATGACAGGCACCCCAGGATCACCGGGAGGCGCGGTGTCGGTGACCACGGCCAGCGCGCCGCGTGCCACGGCGTCCGTGACGAACTGGTTTCCATGCACCTTTGCGCCTGGCAGCGCGAAGAAAATATCGCCCGGCTCGATCCGGCGGCTGTCGGAGTTGAGCCCAAAGACCGCACCCAGCCCCTTCTTGGGGCGGGCGCCTGAACCTTCGAGCAGCTGGGTAACGCTGATGGACACGGATCAGAATCCTTCTGGATACAAACGCCTGACGGCGGGCGGAACAATCTGTTGGTCGAGAACGTCGCTGAAATCGGGCGCGACGCCGAGCATGGGCGCCACGCGCTGGATGACGCGGCCGGTAATGGCGCCGGCATTCCAGCCCGCGGTCGTGCCCGACTGCGGATTTTCCGCCTTGGGCTCATCCACCATGATCACCATGGCGTAGCGGGGATTATCTAGTGGGAAGGCGGAAGCGAAGAAGTTGGTGACCTTGCTCGACGAGTAGCGCCCATCCACGACCTTTTCAGCCGTGCCGGTCTTTCCGCCGGCGCGGTAGCCGAGCGCCGCCTTGTTCATCTGCGAGCCCGAACCGCCCGAGGAAATGGCGTTGAGGCGCATCAGATAGCGCATGTTGGCGCTGGTCTCTTCGCTGACCACACGCTCATAGAGTGGCTCGGCTTGCGCGATCTCGCGCTTGTAGAGCGTCGGAGCGATGTAGTTGCCGCCGTTTACGAAGGCGGCATAGGCGGTGACCATATGCAGGGGCGAAACCGAAAGGCCGTGGCCAAATGAAGCGGTGGCCGCGCCGACTTCCGAGAAGCTCTTGGGCACCGTCGGCACGCGCATTTCCGGCAGTTCAAAATCGACGCGCTCGTCGAATTTCATCCGGCTCAGGAAGTCACGATAGGCCTCCTTGCCCATCGCCTGCATGATGCGGATCGTGCCGATATTGGAGGAATACTTGTAGACCTCGGGAAGCGCGAGAATGCGGTGCTTGCCGTGAAAGTCATCGATGGTGAAGCGGCCGAACCGGATACCGTAGCGTGCGTCGAATTCATCGGTGATGGAAACCGCGCCACTGTCGAGAGCACCGGCAATGGTGACCGTCTTGAAGATGGAACCCGGCTCGAAAATGCCCGAGGTGATGCGGTTGAACGTGTCCTTCACGAGGGCCGAGGCAGGCTCGTTCGGATTGAAATCGGGCACCGAAGCCAGTGCGATGATTTCTCCGGTATAGATGTCCATCATCACGCCCGCAGCCGCGATCGCCTGGTAGCGGGTCATGGCGTCGAGCACCTGCTGGTGCATGACATGCTGCACGCGCATGTCGACACTCAGCTCCACCGGCGTCAGCGCATTGCCACGGGCCAGGCCCAGCTCCTGCAAGAGCGCGATGGATTCACGGTCCATGTGCCGCTCGATGCCGGCAATGCCCTGGTTGTCGACATTGGTCGACCCGAGGATATGCGCGGCCTCGTTCATGCCCGGATAGAAGCGCTTGGACTCCGTAATAAAGTCGATGCCCGGAATGCCGAGCCGCATCACCGCTTCCTGGATAGCCGGGGTCAGTTCGCGCTTGACCCAGACGAAACCCTGGTTGCCAGTGAGGCGATTGCGCAGCCAGGTCTCGTCCAGATCGGGGAGAACCGAGCGGAGCGCCTGCACGGCTTCCTCGACATCGATGATCCGGCGGGGCTCGGCAAAAAGCGATGGCACCCGGATATCGACTGCCATTTCGAGACCGTTCCGATCAAGGATGGGCGGGCGGCTGGCCTGGATAACATCGCGGGCCTGCCCTTCAATGGTCTGGTCGGTCTCGACCATGCCGAGCTGCACAAGGCGCCCGCCGACCAGCGCGAACCCCAGCACCACGGCCAGCATCATCCAGCGGATGCGCGCCTGCGTGAGATTGCCGCGCTGCTTGCGCGTCCCCTCGAGCGCAATCGTCGGGGAGAAATCTTCGGAGACCACGGCCATTATTCAATGCCCTCCAGCTGGAGAATGGCGTCGATCGGATCGATACCTTCTGAAATGGCCGCGAACAGCGCATCCATGGCTGCGGTGTCGGGTGCCGCAGGGCGCATCGGCAGAGCGGCGAAGGAGCCAAACTGCTCCTGCTTGACCGGCGCGATGGCCAGTTCAGCCTGATGGCGCTGGACGATCGGATCGATATGCCCGGGTTGATTGAGCACCGCCCAATCAGCTTTGAGCAGCGACAACTCGCCTTCCTGTTCGCCGATATGGGCCGTGATGGCGGTCCGCTCGGCGGCCGTTCCTTCGATGGAGAACTTGAGACCATAGACGCCTGCCAACATCGCGACCGAGCTGAAGAGCAGGAAAATGTTGATGCTGCGGATCATGCGGCACCCCTGATCTGGGGCACGCCCAAGCCTGAATAGTCGGTCATGCGCGCATCTTCAGCCGTGCGAATGCCGCTGCGCAGGACCGCCGAGCGGGCCCGCGGATTGCGTGCGAGCTCCGCTGCACCAGACTTGATGGCCTTGCCCGCCTTGCGCCAGCGTAGAGGCTCGGCCGCCGTCTGCGGCAAGTGGCGCGACAACGCCGGTCCACCCTTGTCGGGATCGAAGAACCGCTTGACGATCCGGTCTTCCAGTGAATGGAAGCTGACTACGGCCAGACGGCCGCCTTCATCGAGCAGACGTTCCGCCGCGAACAGCCCCTCGACCAATTGATCGAACTCGCCGTTGACGGCGATGCGCAGGGCCTGAAACGAACGCGTGGCCGGATGCGCATCGCCGGGCTTGCGGCCGATGGCCTTTTCGATGATGCGCGCCAACTCGAGCGTGGATGCGATCGGCCCCGTCTCGCGTGCCGCCACGATGAACTGGGCGATACGGCGCGATTTGCGCTCTTCGCCGTAGGCATAGAGCAGGTTCGCCAGGTTTTCCGCGTCGAGGGTATTCACCAGATCGGCAGCGCTTGTCCCCGAACGGCTCATGCGCATGTCGAGCGGCCCCTCGCGCATGAACGAGAATCCCCGCTCCGCCTGGTCGAGCTGCATGGAAGAGACACCGATATCGAGCACCACCGCGTCGATCGGTCCCAGATTTGCGCTGAGCGTATCCAGCTCGGAAAAGGTGCCCGATACGAAGGTGAAACGATCGGGATACTCAGCCTGAAGGGCTTGGACGTGCGGCGCGACGGAGGGATCACGGTCTATGCCTATGACATGCGCTCCGGCGGCCAGCAGTGCGCGCGAATAGCCACCCGCGCCGAAGGTGCCGTCGACGATACGACAGCCATCGACAGGCGACAGGGCCGCGACCACTTCGTCCAGCAACACGGGCACATGCGGACCGCCTGGCTCATCGGTTTCGGGCAGGGAAGGCTTGCCCATATCCGCTACTACTCCACTCCAACCGATTGGCCGGTTACATAAACTAGCGACCGATCTTGCATGGGGACGCTTAAGATTCTGTTTCCCATGCCGCTTGTCGGTGCCGCGCGAATTAGCCACGCAAAACCGTGCCTCGATTAATCTATGCATATTGCCCTTATGGGCAGTTCGGGCGATGAAGGGCTGAGCCAGTCGGGAACAGCATGCCAATCACCAGCCAGACATTCGTGCGGTCCACCGCTCTCTTGCTGCTTGTCGGCCTGTTGGCGCTCCTTGGTATCGTCGGCACAAATGTGTGGCTGGTCGAACGCTCCCAGACGTATTTCGATGAAGTCATCGAGGCGCGGCGCGCGCATCGGGCCGCCACCAATCTGCGCAGCCTCCTGCAGGACCTCGAAACCAGCCAGCGCGGCTACGTCATCACTGAGGATGAAAGCTATCTCGAGCCTTATAATCTGGCGCTTCCCCAGGTCGACGAGCAGGCTGAGACTTTGCGGGAAATCCTGGCCCCCTTCCCTGCAGCCAAGGAGCCGCTTGACCAGCTGCAGGCCGACATCGACTTCAAACTCAACGAGATGGCGATCACTGTCGACATGGTGCGTGCAGGCCGCGCAGAAGATGCCGTCAATCGCATCAAGACGGATGTCGGCAAGCAGGCCATGGACGGCATCCGCACGTTCATCACCCAGTTGCTGGAAGCCATCGACGTGATCCTGGTCGACGGCGTCGGCAATCAGCGCAATACCATCAACATCCTGCGCTGGGTGTCGATTATCGGCGGCATCGTCATCCTCACTGTCGTCGGCGGCGCCATATGGGCGGTGCTGAACTATACGCGCGAGCTGGCTCAGGCCCGCCGCGCCGTGGAAGAGGCTAACTCCGGCCTCGAGGAACGGGTGCGGGAACGGACTGCAGACCTGGGCAAGGCGAACGAGGAAATCCAGCGCTTCGCCTATATCGTCACCCATGACCTGCGCGCGCCGCTGGTCAACATCATGGGCTTCACAGCCGAGCTCGAAACCGGTGTCGATCAGGTCAAGACCTATATGCAGGCCCAGCCGGACACCGACGCCGACCCGATGGCTAGGGAAGCACGGCTCGCGGCGACCGAGGACCTGCCCGAGGCCGTCACCTTTATTCGTGCCGCGACGCGCAAGATGGATGGACTGATCAATGCCATCCTCAAGATTTCACGCGAGGGCCGCCGCCAGCTCAAGCCAGAGACGGTCGACCTCGCCGAGCTCGCCGAAGCCAGCGCAGCCGCCGTTCACCATCAGGTTTCCGAGCGCGGCGGTGAAGTCGTGACCGACATCCGGGTCGGCAAGCTCATCACCGACAAGCTTTCGCTCGAGCAGATTCTTGGCAACATGCTCGACAATGCGGTCAAGTATCAGGATCCGGATCGACCGCTCCGCGTCCAGATCCGCGCCAGGCATACGCCGGGCAATCGCGTTTTCATCGAAGTGGAAGACAACGGCCGCGGCATCGCCGATACCGATCATGAGCGGGTCTTCGAACTTTTCCGCCGCTCCGGCTCGCAGACGAGCCCCGGAGAAGGCATCGGCCTTGCCCATGTCCGCACCATGGTGCGAAGCCTGGGCGGCGATGTTACCCTGACCTCGAAATTGGGGCACGGCACGACTTTTATCATTAATCTGCCGCGAGATTCGCGCAGCTACCTTGGGAGTATGGCCGCATGAACAATGCACGGCCCGTGACCATTATCATGGTCGAGGACGATGAGGGGCACGCGCGTCTCATAGAGAAGAACATCCGTCGAGCGGGTGTCGCCAACGAAATCGTTGCCTTTACCAATGGCACCGAAGCCCTGGCGTTTCTGATGGGACCCGATGGCACCGGCCTCGTCAACAAGGGGCGTCAGCTTCTGGTCCTGCTGGACCTCAACCTGCCCGACATGACCGGCATCGACATCCTCGAGAAGGTCAAGGGCAACGAGCACACGCGCCGCTCGCCGGTCGTCGTCCTGACGACAACGGACGATCAGCGCGAAATCCAGCGTTGCTACGATCTGGGCGCGAACGTCTACATCACCAAGCCGGTCGACTACGACGGGTTCGCCAATGCCATCAAGCAGTTGGGTCTGTTCTTTTCGGTCATGCAAATCCCCGAGGCTGACTAGACCAGCATGCCCAGCCGTACGCCGCATGTTCTCTATATCGATGATGATCCCGGTTTGGCCCGGTTGGTCGAAAAGGCCATGCAGCGGCGCGGCTACACTTTCACTCATGCCTCCTGTGGTGAGGACGGCCTCGAGATTATCCGCCAGGGCGGAGTGGACGTGGTCGCTCTCGATCACAACCTCCCCACCGGCACCGGGCTAGATGTCCTTGCCGGCATGGAAGGCATGGAAGATCACCCGTCCGTCGTCTACGTCACGGCATCGGCCGAGATGTCCATCGCCGTCAATGCACTGAAGGCCGGCGCCACCGACTTCGTACCCAAGACTGGGTCCGAAGAATTCATGGCACTCCTGGCCGCTGCCATTGATCATGCCATTGACCACGTGCGCCTGATGCGTGCCAAGGCAAAGGCGGAACGGGACATGCAGGAAGCGCGCGAACGCGCCGAAATGCTGCTGGGCGAGGTAAATCACCGCGTCGGCAATTCGCTAGCCATGGTTGCCGCGCTCGTGGGTTTGCAGGCCAACGCAGTCGACGATCCCGAGGCCAAGAGTGCCCTCGCCGAGACGCAGATGCGCATTCAGGCCATCGCCGGCGTGCATCGTCACCTCTACACGTCCGACGACGTACGGATCGTCCAGGTTGGCGACTACCTCAACAGTCTTGTCGGCGAACTGGAAAACACGCTCCAGTCTGAAGGCCAGACCGCAAGCATTCGTGTCGACGTCGAGGGTTTCCCGCTTCCCACCGAAAAGGTTGCGTCGCTCGGTGTGATCGTGACGGAACTCGTTACCAACGCACTGAAATATGCGTATCTGGATCGCGATCCGGGCGAAGTACGCGTCCATATGCAGCGCACCGACAATATGGTTCGCCTTGTGGTCGAGGACGACGGCATCGGCTGGAGAGGCACGGGCAAACCCCAGGGCACGGGGCTTGGCAGCCGCATCGTTCGCGCCATGGCGACCGGCCTAGGCGCCACCGTTGCTTACGGCGAGGGCCCGGGAACCCAGGTTCTGGTGACGTTCGAGGCCTGACCTCCCTCCCCACGACACCGCCCTGCCCGACGAACGTTGCGACGATCAATGCAGGTTGGACAAAAAGGCAACGGCCGGGACAGGCCCCGGCCGTTTGAACTTAATCAGGCGCCGCGCAGGCGTTCGTCACGATGTGCGGCACGTTCGCGGAATTCCGCCGCGTTGAACGCGCGATCTCCGGCGGCGTCGCGGACGCGCGTCGTGAGGCCGATCCTGCCAAGCAGATCGATGAACGGCACCGGCGGCAGCTCTTCGATATTGGCCATGCGGTGACAGTCCCATTCCCCCTTGGCGATCAGCAGCGCGGCAGCGATGGCCGGCACGCCCGCGGTGTAGGAAATGGCCTGGCTATTGGTCTCCGCAAAGGCCTCTTCATGATCGGCGATGTTGTAGATCAGCAGTTCGCTCTCGACGCCGTCGCGCACGCCTCTCACGAGGTCGCCGATAAAAGTCTTGCCCGTATAATCCGGCGCCAATGACACCGGATCCGGCAGAACAGCCTTCACCACCTTGAGCGGCACCACCTCGACACCTTCAGCCGTAGTAACAGGTTGCTCGGACAGGAGGCCCAAGCTGTTGAGCACCGTAAAGACGTTGATGTAGTGATCGCCGAACCCCATCCAAAAGCGGATGTCAGGCACATTCAGGTTTGCCGACAGGGAATGAACCTCGTCGTGGCCGGTGAGGTAAGTCGTCTGCGTGCCGACCACGGGCAAGTCATCCGTGCGGTTTACCTCGAACATCTTGTTCGCGGTCCACTGGCCCTGCTGCCAGCTCCAGACCGTACCGGTGAACTCGCGGAAGTTGATTTCCGGGTCGAAGTTGGTCGCGAAATAGCGGCCGTGGCTGCCGGCATTGACGTCGATTATGTCGATGCTGTCGACGCGGTCGAACCAGGCCGTGGCGGCAAGTGCGGCATAGGCATTGACCACGCCAGGATCGAAACCAGCGCCGAGGATGGCGGTCACGCCCTTGCGCTCGCACTCGTCGCGATGCTTCCACTCGTAGTTGCCGTACCACGGCGGCTGCTCGCAAACCTTGGTCGGATCCTCGTGGATGGCCGTGTCGATATAGGCCGCACCGGTATCGAGGCACGCGCGCAACACGCTCATGTTGAGGAAAGCCGACCCGGCATTGAGCACGATCTGGCTCTTGGTGCGGCGGATCAGGGCCTTGGTCGCCTCGACGTCGAGCGCATCGAGCTCATGTGCGGCAAGGACGCCGGGACGCTTCAGCGCCTTTTTGTCCAGGATGCCGGCGACCAGCGCTTCGACCTTGGACAGCGTGCGGGAGGCAATGTTGATGTCTCCGAGCACATCGTTGTGCATTGCTGCCTTATAGGCAGCGACCTGCGCGACACCTCCGGCGCCGATGATTAGGACGTTCTTCTTCAATTGGCACGAAACACCTTTTCCAAGTGCTGGGGATCAGTCCGCCGATCAGGACAGACTGGCGACGTAGTCGGCATAGTCGAACGACCTGACGAGGTCGGTCGTGCCGTTCTTTCTACGGATGGCTATAGCGGGCATTGCCACCCCGTTGAACCAGTTTTTCTTCACCATCGTGTATCCTGCGGCATTGAGCAGCGAGATCCGGTCCCCGATTGCCAGCGGCTGGGGAAAGTCGAATTCGCCGAACACATCGCCGGCAAGGCAGGATTTTCCGGCAATCTGATAACGATGCGGCCCCGCATTGGGAGCAACTGCTCCACTCTCGCGGTAAACCAGCAGATCCAGCATATGGGCTTCAACGGCGCTATCGACGATGGCCACTGACTTGCCGTTCTCGACGATATCGAGAACCGAGACCTCGAGTGTCGTCGTGTCAGTGACCACGGTGTCACCCGGTTCCAGATAGACCTGCACGCCGAACTTGGTCGCGAATGACTTCAGACGCGCCGCGAGGCCATCGATGTCGTAGCCATTCTTGGTGAAGTGAATGCCTCCGCCAAGGCTCACCCAGTCGAGCCGCATGAGCAGATCGCCGATCCGTTCTTCGATCGTATCCAGCAGCGCCGAAAAGGCCGAAACCGAGTCGTTCTCGCAATTGCAGTGCAGCATGAAGCCCGAGACACGGTCCATAGCGGCCTCGACGCGGCCGCGATCGCTCTCGCCCAGACGGCTGAACGGCCGCGCCGGATCCGCAAGGTCGAAATGCGAATGGCTGACACCCGGGTTGACCCGAAGGCCGACAGGCAAATGCGCTGCCTTGCCTGCAAACCGCTCCAGCTGGGCGACCGAGTTGAAGATGACCTTGTCGGAATGGGCAATGGCCTCGTCGATCTCGCCATCGGACCAGGCAACAGAATAGGCGTGGGTTTCGCCGGCAAACTTTTCACGCCCGAGCTTCAGTTCGTAAAGCGAGGACGAGGTAGTGCCGTCCATATACGGCGCAATCTGCGGAAACGTCGACCAGGTTGCAAAGCACTTCAGCGCCAGCAGGCACTTCGCGCCTGAGGCGGCTCGGAGGCGTTCCACCTTTTCGAGGTTTCGCGCCAGGGCCGTCTCGTCGATCAGGTAATAGGGGGTGGCCAGGGGCATCGCGCCAACTCCAGACAGCGTGTGCCCGCCGGAGAACGGCGGAAGGGAAGCCATCGTTTAGCGACGATGGAGCGCGAAAGTCAACGCCAGTTGACCTGTAAGCCGGGTTCTGTAGGGCCGCGTTGCCGCGACGTGGTGACCATTCATCTGAGGCGGCTGTTGCCAGCGCGCTCGTGCAACCAACCCGGACGACATGGCCTCGAAACAGGCTGGGGCAAGCCCCGCGTCATCCCTATTTGGTCTTGCTCCCGGTGGGGTTTACCGTGCGGCCTCTGTCGCCAGACGCCCGGTGCGCTCTTACCGCACCCTTTCACCCTTGCCGCTCCGAAGAGCGGCGGTTTGCTTTCTGTGGCACTTTCCCTGGGGTCGCCCCCGGCGGCATTTCGCCGTCACCGTGTTTCGATGGAGCCCGGACTTTCCTCCAACGGACAGTTACCCGTCCGCCAGCGGTCACCCGGTCAACTGGCGCGGCCTATGTGCGTGAGGACTCGCCCGCCGTCAAGTCAGCAGCGGTTGCGGCCTGGGCTTGGTGATAGCCTGATAGGCGAGGTTGATTGCCGACATGCGCGCCGTCGCCAAGTCGATAAGGTCCTCGGGCACGCCCTTGGCAATGAGACGATCGGGGTGATGCTCGGCCACCAGCAGCCGATAGACGCGGCGGACTTCCTCAGGGGGCGCATCATGACTGAGGCCGAGGACGGTATAGGGGTCGACATCGCTGCCCAGCATTACGTGCTGCGACGCGATCTGCTCGAACCGCGCCTCGTCGAAGCCGAAAATCGTGCTCACGTCCCGCAGGTAATCGAGTTCCGCCTCGTGCACGAGCCCATCGGCCGTGGCGATGAAGAACAGCCCGTCCAGAACGTGTTCAAGGGTATCGGGCGTATCATGGAAGAACCGCGCCACCTTGCGGGCATAGGCGTCGTATCCGGCCACGTCCTGCTTGGCGAGGTTGAACAGGCGCTCGACCTGCGGCTCGCTACCCTTGGCGATCTCCACCGTAGCGTTGAACGCCCGTACCTCCGATGCGGTCACCGCTCCGTCCGCGACGGCCATCTTTGCCGAAAGGGCAATGAGCGCCAGCGTGAAGGCGGCGTCACGCCCGCCGGGCAGCCAGGTGTCGGGATCGAGGATATTGGCGACATGCCCGGCCACGCCGGTGCGCTGGGAAAACGAGCCCAGGAACTGCGCCAGTTTCTGCCAGACATCGCGGTTTTCATCGGCCTTGCGGACGCAGCACAGCATGGGGACGCCTTTCTCACGCATGGCCGACACACCTATCCCCTTCCCTGCCTCAGGTCCATGTCCATGCAGGCATGGCCGGCCTGCGGACTATTGGAATGGGTAGTAGTAATCGTCGTCATAGGCCCGGGGGAAGCGCTGGACACGATTGGCAGGATTAGGGCCCTGGTCGAGGAAGAACCCGTTGGGATCGTAGTCCGAAGGTGTCCGAGCCTGCGCACCACCCTGGCGGTTGGCGAGAAATTCGGACAGCGGACCGCTTTCCCATTCCTCGAGGTCCTGGGCAGTGGTCATCGGGTCCTGCGTGTCGATGATCAGTGGAGGCTGCTGCGGCGATATCGCCGGAACAACCGGTGCCGGAGCGGTCGTACGGGCAATTTGGGTGGGGCGCTGCGACACCGGCGTGGGGAAACCAACCACGCGGCTCGCGGGCGCTGTAGTGGCCGTACCCGAAGGGGCAGATGGCGAAGTCGCTGAGGACGGGACTGAAGGCGCCGCAGTTTGCGCGGGCGGAACGGCAGCCACAGCCTCGCGCGCAGGCTGCGTTGTCGTTGGCGCGGGCGTGGTTGTCGGGGTCCGAGTCGGCGCGGTTGCGGCCGTAGCAGACGGTGTCGTGCCGCTGCCGCCGGAAATATAACTTGGCAGCGGCCGCCCGGACGTCAGGAAATCGTCGACCGCATCGCCGGTTGCGGCACCCGGACGGGTCGCCGCCGTTGTAACAGGATCGGTTGCTTGCGGTTTGGCGGGTGTCTGGGTCGATCGCTCGGGCGCAGGAGTCGGAGTGGCAGCGGGCGCTTCCGCCACATCCTCCGCCTGCGGGCGCTGTGACGACGGCGTGGGCAGGCTGGGCGCCACCGCCTCGGTTTCGTCGGCCTCAACCTGCGGATCGACCACGGCCACCTGCGGTGAACCGCTGAATTGTTTCATGACCATGTCCGCTGCGGGGATGGCAACGACAAGCAGGGCACCGGCCCAGGCCAGTCCATTGGTGATACGGCGATCAATCGGCATACAGTACGTCTTCCAACATTCTCCGCCCGTGCGCGGGGACATGGCCTGTCTTCATGGCCACAATATGAAGCGGCCATGCACCATCATCCCGCCCTCTGCCTGAACGGGCAATGAACGAAACCGTGTCCTAGGGCCGCCGCCCAAGCAGTCGCGCGAGAGCAAGCACGAGGTTGGAGCGATTGAGCGTATAAAAGTGGAACTCGGTTACGCCCTCGTCGAGCAGCTCCGTTACCTGTTCCGCCGCGACGGCCGCAGCAACCAGCGCATGGGTTTCCGGATCGTCGTCGAGGCCGTCGAAGCGCTCGGCCAGCCAGCCCGGGATCGAGGCCCCACAACGGGCGGCGAAACCCGAAATCTGCTTGAACGAATGGATCGGCTGGATGCCCGGCACGATCGGCGCCGTGATGCCGGCCTTTCGGGCGCGCTCGACATAGCGCAGGTAATCGCCGTTCGAAAAGAACATCTGGGTGATGGCGCGGTTGGCGCCGGCATCGATCTTGCGCTTGAGGTTGTCGATATCGGCCTGCCAGTCAGCGCTTTGCGGATGCTTCTCGGGATATGCCGCCACGGAGATGTCGAAATCGCCGAGCTTGCGGATCCCTGCAACCAGGTCCGCGGCGTTCTGATAGCCCTGCGGATGAGGCGTGAACGGCTGGCCGACGCCCTCGGGCGGATCGCCACGCAGCGCCACGATGCTGTTGACCCCTACCGCCTTGTAGCCACGGACAACCTCATCCACTTCGTCGCGCGTCGCCCCCACGCAGGTGAGGTGCGCGGCTGCAGGAACTCCGGTATCCGACGTGATGCGGCTGACCATGCGGAGCGTGCGCTCTCGCGTCGACCCACCCGCGCCATAGGTCACCGAAACGAAACGTGGGCTGAGGGGCGCCAGCTTGGCGATACTGTCCCAGAAGCGCTCTTCCATCGCATCGGTCTTGGGCGGGAAGAATTCGAAGGAGATTTGCAGCGGCGGGCGCTGGTCGGCCGTTTTCCGGCTTGCGCGCAGATTATCGTCTAGCATCGTCTATTCCGTTCTGGTGCGGTCGCCCAGGTGCCACAGGCACACGGTCAGGCCGCGATCTTTCGTATCGCTGGGAAATTCGCGCATGCCGAGCACATCGAGCCCGGCCAGCGATGCCCAGTCGGACATCTGCTGCCGCGACAGGCCAAGCCGTCTGTGGGCATGGTCCGTGCGCAAGAATTCGAGATCGTGCGGCGCGAAGTCCACGATCAGGATTTCGCCGCCCCGCTTCAACAGCCGGCGCGCCTGGGCCAGCATCCGGCCAGGATCGTCGAAGTAATGCAGCACCTGATGGATGACGATAACGTCCGCCGGACCGATGGAAGGATCGAGACCACCGATATCGCCCAGCCGAACCTGTGCATGGCTGATGCCGGAAGCGGCCAGGCGCGCCCTGGCGACCGCGAGCATCTCCCGGCTCGAATCGACGCCCACGGCGCGCTCATAGGCAGGCGCCAGCACTTCCAGCATCCGGCCAGTACCCGTCCCCAAATCCACCAGCAGGTCGACCTTGCGACCACCCAGTTCGGCCAGCACCGCGGCCTCGACGGCGGCCTCGGGCACATGGAGCGTCTTGAGCAGGTCCCAGCTCTCGGCGACCTTGGCAAAATAGTCCGCCGCCAGCGACTGCTGCTCGGCCCGCATCTCGGCTTGCCGGGCGCGATCGCGCTGACGTTCCGGAGTTTCGGCATCGAGACGGGCCGTGATCCAGCGTCCAAGGTCTGCGCCCTGCCCATCGGGCGCAAGGCGATAGTACGCCCAAGCTCCCTCCGCATGGCGCTGGACAAGGCCGGCATCGGCCAGGAGCTTCAGATGCCGGGACACCCTCGGCTGGCTCTGGTCGAGAATGGCCGTCAGGTCCTTGACCGAGTGGTCGCCATCGGCCAGAAGCGCAAGCAGCCGCAGGCGGGTATCTTCACCCGCTGCCTTCAGCACCACTACCAATTCGTCCAGCCCGGCCATTCGCACCTCAGATATAAAGATATCTTTATATCCAGTTCGCAGCCAGGTCCAGCCTGTTCGGCGACTTAGTCGTCGATCGTATAATGGATGGGCTTGAAACTGCCGCCATTGCTGGCCGGCGCGGAACACGCGGTGAGGCCGATGATCAGGTCCATCTGCGCGCGGAAGCGGATGTAGTCCCCCGCCCGGCTCAAGGGAGGCTCAACCTTGAAGCGCCCGGTTGCACCATCGACAGGCACATTCATGAAGCAGTTGAAAGCAACCGGAATGTCATCGTCGGCGATGCCGTATTGCGCCAGCGCATTGACGAGGTTTCCGTGACATCCCTGATGCGTAGGCTCATCGTCATAGCACAGACGGAAGGTTGCCTCGCTGCACGGCGTCAGCAAAAAATCATGCCGCCCAACCGTATCCTCGATGATGTCGAGCATGACGTTTGACCGGTTTGAGTAAAGCTGGAAGCCGGTGGTGAGATAGAGCGTTTCTGCGTAGTCGAGGGTACGTCCAGAAGAAATCTTTTCGCCGGTATCAGCCCGCGAGATGGAGAGGAGATCAGCCACCTGCCCGCCCATTGGATCGATGACGGTCAGGATTTGTCCCTTGTTGAGGAAAAACGACGTCCCCGATCTTGGTGGGATTTCATAGACAACGCCGTTCATGACTTTCCCTCGAGTGCTCCGAGTGGATCCGCCGCAGCGGGGTCTGGCTCATTTCGGTGATAGGGACAAGACCACCCCTCGGGCACCTGCCGCCCGCTATACTGCCGGGCTTCGGAAATCGACCCGTGTCGAGCCAGCATTGGGTTGGGGCCTCCTGCCAGCTCCTCGTCGCGCGCCAGGATCGATTCACGCAGCTTCTCGTAGCGGTTCTGCTGACGCAGCTGCTCGAACTGGTCATGCAGGTTGAACACCATGACCGGGTGCGCAAACCGCCGCGCGGGACGGCTTGCATTGGGGTGCAGCCCGACGACGAAGAACGCCTCACCGCCGAAGCTCAATGCGAAATGTGGATCGTCAGGGTCAGGGCTCACCCTCGGATCGGGCCTCTGTCCGCGCCAGTCATCTTTGGCCGTCAACGACTGGAGCCGCGCCCACATATGCGTTTCGAACTCAGCTTCCGATAGATCGTCGGGCTGCTCAAAGATCACCGCAAAGCTTGTGAACAATGTCGGCTGTTCGTGATACGTCCAGGCAAATTGCATGAGCCTGTCCTGGATTTCCACGTCGTTCCAGGCGCTCTCGATGCTGCGGGCGACGTAGGTCGTCAATTGACCCTTGCGCAGCGCAGACTTCGCGCCGACACAGGGAAACTTGCTATCGAGGATGAAATCTTCAAGATCTTCTTGCAGACGGGATGAAATTGATTTTTCGGAAAACATCGGTAACTCCAATGCCCGGCAAATGGCCGTGAACTCCGAATTGTTCCATCACGCTTGAGCGGGAGACGGACGCGCTATCGCGATAGTTTCGATGTCCTGGCGAGAAGGATCACCGGCAGGATACCGATCGCCACGATGATCAGCGCCGCGAGCGCCGCATCTTCGTAGGTCCCGCGCGCCGCCTCGCCATAGAGCAGTGTCGCCAGGCTTTCGAAATTGAGCGGCCGGAGCAGCAGCGTCGCAGGCAGCTCCTTCATGCAGTCCACGAATACAAGAAGCCCGGCAGCGATCAGCGCGGTCCGCGAAAGCGGCAGGTGCACCTTGCGCAGCGTACCGCTCGAGGTCTGCCCCAGTGTTCGCGAAGCATTGTCATAGGCGGGAGGGATACGGCTGAGCCCAGCTTCGATGCCGCCCACGGAGATGGCGAGGAAGCGCGATGCGTAGGCATAGATCAGCGCCGCACCTGAGCCGAGCAGCAACAGACCGCCCTGCATTCCCGTCCAGCTCGTCCACCAGCCGCTGATGGTACGATCGACTGCCGCAACTGGCACGAGGATCCCGATCGCCAGGACGGTTCCGGGCACGGCATAGCCGAGCGAAGCCACGCGCATCGCCGCCGAAGACCACGTCGCCGCATGCAGTCGCGCTGCATAGGCGATCGAGAAGCCGAGCGCGAGGATGACGACCGTCGCGATGGCCGACACGCCAACCGTGTTGACGGTCGCGCGCAGGAGCGCAGTCGAAAACCCGGCGAACTCGATGCGCCGCACGGCCGCAACGACGAGATAGATCGCCGGTCCTGCAAAGCCGATGACGATTGGCAGGAGTCCGAGACCGAACGCCAGGGCGGCTGTCGGTCCCGTGAGCAACATCCGCTGCATCTGCCTTGAATTCTGCGCCGTCGACGCAAATCGCTGGCGCCGGCGCGCCCATCGCTCCAGAACCAGAACAGCGAGTACGATGGCCAGCATGCCGATGGCGATCTGCGCCGCCCCCGCCAGGTCCGTACGCACGATCCAGGTCGTGTAGACGGTGGCAGTTAGCGTGCGAACACCGAGAAATTGCGAGGCACCGACGTCGTTGAGCACCTCCATGAGCGCCAGCGACACGCCCACGGCAATGGCTGGCCGCGCCAGTGGCAATGCCACCCGCCAGAAAATGCCCGAGCGCGGCACGCCCAGCGTGCGCGCCACTTCGACGACGTTGGCCGCCTGGGTCAGGAACATCGCGCGTGCGGTGAGATAGACATAGGGATAGAGGACGAAGCCGAAGACGAGGATGGCGCCCCACATGGACCTTATGTCGGGTAGACGAAATTGCCGCGGGCTCGAATAGCCAAGCATCCAGCGCAACACGCCCTGAACGGGGCCAAGCGGGTTCAGGATGTCGAGATAGGCGTAAGCCATGATGTAGGTTGGCACGGCCAACGGCAGCAGCAGCGCCCATTCCAGCAGCCCCCTGCCCCGGAAATCGTAGGCACTGACCAACCATGCCGAACCGGTACCGACGACGCTGGCGATCAGCCCCGCACCCGCCAGGAGCACCAGCGTGTTCCAGGTCGATTGCGGCAGGACGAACTGGATGATGTGACCCCAGAGGCCTCCGGTATCGGCCACCGCAGTAGCGGCGATGGCGGCAATCGGCACGAGCGCGAGAGCCGCCGCAGCGATTGCCACGGCGGCCCAGGGGCTGATGCTGATTGTCCGGCGCCGGTTAAGGCGCTCTCCGGTCATGTCTGCCATCGAAAGAGCGGCGGCCGGAGCCGCCGTCGGGTCATCAGTTGCTGAATGTGTCGAAGTTCACTTCATCGACGAGTTCGCTGGCGCGAGCACGGAACGGCAGGACGTCGGTCAGCGATTGACTGTCCGGATTGAGCGTACCAAAGGCCGCGATGATCGGCGCGACTTCTGCAGTGGTCGAAACCGGGTACTCGAAATTGGCTTCGGCGTAGAGCTTCTGCGCTTCGTCGGATGCCAGATATTCAAGCAGCTGCACAGCTTCGTCGCGATGCGGGGCATGGGCTGCCACGGCCGCGCCCGAGATGTTCACCAGCGTACCGCCGCCCTCAAAAGTAGGCAGGATCACCTTGACTTCGTCGGCCCACGCCTTCTGCTCGTCGCCACCTGCACCGCTGGCCATCAGGCCGTAGTAGTAGGAGTTGGCGACGGCGATGTCGCAGATACCGGCCGCAATGTCGCGGGCCCCGTCGCGGTCGCCACCGGCTGCAGCGCGCGCCTGGTTGGCCTTGATGCCTTCCAGCCAGGTCTTTGTTGCCTCTTCGCCATGCTTAGCCATGTAGGCTGCGAACAGAGCGGTGTTGTAGGGATGCTGGCCCGAGCGGATGCAGAGCGTGCCGCGGAATTCCTCGTCGTCGAGCTGCTCGTATGTGATGGCGTCAAGCTCGAGATCCTTGGCCGCATAGACCACGCGGGCGCGGCCCGAAAGCGCGAACCAGTTGCCGTCCGCATCGCGGAGCGAGGCCGGGATCGCCGCTTCCAGCTGGTCGCTGTCGACTGGCTGGGTCACGCCCGCGCCGACCAGATCGATCAAGGCACCAAAATCGACAGTCATCAACAGATCGGCAGGAGAGCTTTCGCCTTCCGCCTGCACGCGCTCGATCAGGCCGCTCTCGAGGAACACCGTGTTCACGGTGATACCCGTCTCGGCGGTGAACGCGTCGAGAATGGGCTGAATCAGGCCAGGCTCGCGGGTGGTATAGATGTTAACCTCTTGGGCGAGGGCAGGCATCGCAGCGCCGAGGGCGAGGAGGCTGGTGACGCTTACGGTACGGAGGATGTTGCGCATTTTTTGTCCCTTCGTTGCATGACATCGAGGAGACTGGAGGCCTGACGCACGCCCTCGATAGGGCGCAACAGCCATAGGAGAGCATTCAAGTCAAGTTTAATTGCCCGACTTTGGAATGACTCTAAACTGTTGATTATAATCCACAATCAGGCGTCCAGGCGATCGTCGGGGAAAATCAGGGCCCTACCGGGATTTATCTGGATAAACACGTCGTCGCCGACACGGACATCGTGGCGCGCGGTGCCGCGCATGATCAGTGGCTGGCTGAGCCCCTCCACGCTGAGCGACAGTTCCTCGATTTCACCCAGGATCGCCCGATGCTGCACCTGCGCGGCTATGCCGGTTTCGGCCAGCGAGATGGATTGCGGTCGGACCAGCAGTCGCGGCAGCCCCTCCAGCCCGGTGGGCAGCGGAAAGCGGCCGAGAGGCGTGTCGAGTCCCCCACCGGAAAGTCGGGCCGGGATTTCGTTGACCTGCGAGAAGAACGACGCGGCGTAGGCCGTCCAGGGCGCGTCGTAGATGCGCTCGCCCGTCCCCGCTTCCACAAGTCGCCCTCCCTGCATCAGGGCCACCATGTCGCCTATTGCCAGCGCTTCTTCCGGGTCGTGGGTTACGACGACTGCCGTCGTTCCATGGTCGCGGACGATCGACAGGGTCTCGGTCCGCACCTTGTCGCGCAGCCCCCGGTCCAGGTTGGAAAAAGGCTCGTCCATCAGCAATAGGCGGGGCTGCGGAGCAAGGGCGCGAGCAAGCGCAACGCGCTGTTGTTCGCCGCCGGAAAGCATATGCGGGTAGCGGTCGGCCAGCGCCGTCACGCCGATGCGTTCGATGGTCTCGGCAACACGGGCGGCTCGCTCGGCCCGCGGTAGCGCCGAGAGCCCGAAAGCCACGTTCTCGCGTACCGTCAGATGCGGGAACAGCGCGTAGTCCTGAAACATGAAGCCGATGCGGCGATGCTCGGGTTCGACGAATACGCCATCCCCTGACACGATCGTCCCGTCGATGCTGATGCTGCCGCCATCCAGGGTCTCGATGCCGGCAATGGCGCGCAGCAGGGTGGATTTGCCGCAGCCGGAATGGCCGACGAGGCATAGCGTTTGCCCCGAGCCCAGTTCCAGGGATACGTCCCGAAGGGCCTCGACGTCACCGAACCGACGGCTGACGCCGGACAGCACGAGCATGGATTTGGCACTTTTCATGCGCGCAAGTGGCGATCCTGCGCGCCAGTTGTCAAGCCGTCTGGCGGTCTTCGGTCATGCCACGCTTGCGGAACGAATGCGCGCGCCAGAGTTCGAAGATATGCCGGGCATCTTCGCTGTCCAGCGCTTCGAAGCGCGACAGCACCATCTTCTTGTCGCCGTCGCTCGGCAGGTCACGCCAAGGCAGGGTGGCAACGATGGCTTCAAACAGATCCGAACTCATGTTTGCCGCGCGCAGCGCCACGATCACCGCCACATAGTCCTGTGCGGCCAACCACTTCACCACGATTTCCGGGCCGACATGGAGGAGCACCGCCATTGCCGCGGCGGCATGATGACCGTAGCCGAAGCGGGCGAAACGGGCCAAGGCGCGATCGTTGAGCTGCTTGCGGTCCGCGAGGCCTTTGACCTGATTGTAGGCGACCTTCCACTCCTGCGCATTGAAGCCTGCGCGGTTGCGGATGCGGTTGTAGACGACGGTGTTGATCTTACCGGCCGCGACCGGATCGACCTGGCGGTCCGCATCGCCAAGCGTTTGCAGGATCTTGCCGGCAACCGTGTCGATCTCGCCGCGCAGCGATTTCCAGTCGATATCGCTGCGACCGCGAAGGTCGGCAGCGATCTCGGCGTCCTGAGTCGCGCGATGGACCAGTTTTTCCAGCGTAGCGCGATCGAACTCGGCCTTCGGGTTCCGCACGAGGCGCACGACCGAGGCGGTCTTGCCATGTTCGACCAGGGCCTCCCCTACGCGCTCTGTGAGCGACGAGCGGCCGGCGATGGCCACGCGATGCTCTTCGGTCTGCCGGGCGATAATGTCGATGAGATCGTCATCGTTCAGCACATTGGAGAATTCGAGCAGCGGCCGCGCGACTTCGATGATGTCGTTGGCAAGCTTCACCAGCACGGTGCCCGGCGCGCGCTCGAGCGGCGCCAAGAGCTTGGCGACATGGACTCGGGCCTCGACTTCAACCAGCTCCGCCAGCTGGCAGAGCACTTCGTCATACTGCGCAACCTGGTCGTCGTCGCAGCGGTCCGAGACATAGCTGAAAAGCTGCGCCGTGGTGCGGAAAAGCTGTTCGCGTTCGAACTGGTTGTCCTCACCATTGAGAACGCGAAAATTCGCAAACGCCCGGTGGCCTTCTTCGAACTCGGTCATGGGTCGATCTCCCGGCTTCTGCCGCTACATTTCACTTGGAGACTGGCCCCTCACATGCTTGCGTCGCCTGAAGGCATCCCGCGGCATTTGAATAAAATTGCAGACAAACTGCTACCGCATGCAAAAACCCCGGATCGCAAGGACCCGGGGCTCCGAAGAATGCGAATTGAACGGTGGATTAGCGCAGGTCGAAGCGGTCTGCGTTCATCACCTTGACCCAGGCTGAAACGAAGTCCTTCGTGAACTTCTCAGCGGAGTCCGATTGCCCGTAGACTTCGGCAAAGGCGCGCAGCTGCGAATGCGAGCCGAAGATCAGATCGACGCGCGTGCCCGTCCACCGGATGGCGCCGGTCTTGCGATCGCGACCCTCGTAGATCCCGTCTTCGCCTTCCTTCGGCGCCCACACCGTGTCCATGGTCAGGAGGTTGAGGAAGAAGTCGTTGCTCAGCACTTCCGGGCGGTCGGTGAACACGCCGTGCTCGTTTACGCCGGTCTTGAGCACACGCAGTCCGCCCAAAAGGACCGTCATTTCCGGGCCAGTCAGCCCAAGGAGCTGTGCGCGGTCCACCATGGCCTCCTCCGGCTGCATGAAGCGACGCGGCCCGAGGTAATTGCGGAAGGCGTCGGTGCGCGGCTCGAGTGCGGCGAACGAGGCGACATCGGTCTGCTCGAGCGAAGCATCCATGCGGCCCGGCGTGAACGGCACCGTGATGGATTGCCCCGCCGCGCTCGCGGCCTTTTCGATACCCGCCGAACCGGCCAGGACGATGAGATCGGCCAGCGACACCTTCTTGCCATCAGATGCGGCTGCGTTGAATTCGCCCTGGATGGCCTCCAGCTTGGCGAGAACGGATGCCAGCTGAGCCGGCTTGTTCACGGCCCAATCGCGCTGCGGTGCCAGGCGGATGCGGGCTCCGTTGGCGCCGCCGCGCTTGTCCGATTTGCGGAACGTCGAAGCGGATGCCCATGCGGTGGAGACCAGCTGCGAGATGGAGAGGCCCGCGCCGAGGATCTTGGCCTTCAGTGCGGCGATGTCGGCCTCGTCGATCAGGGTGTGGTCGACCGCCGGAATGACATCCTGCCAGATCAGGTCTTCGGCAGGCACTTCCTTGCCGAGGTAAAGCACCTTCGGGCCCATGTCGCGGTGCGTCAGCTTGAACCAGGCCCGCGCGAAGGCATCGGCGAATTGGTCTGGGTTCTCAAGGAAACGGCGCGAGATCTTCTCGTAGATGGGATCGACGCGCAGCGACAGGTCGGTGGTCAACATCGTCGGACGATGCTTGCGCGACGGATCGAACGCATCAGGGATGACCTGATCGTCGGTCTTGGCGACCCACTGCTTGGCGCCGGCCGGGCTCGTCGTCAATTCCCACTCGTACTTGAACAGATTCTCGAAAAAGAAATTGCTCCAGCGCACCGGCGTTTGCGTCCAGGTGACTTCGAGGCCCGATGTGATCGAATGCGTGCCGAAGCCGGACTCGTACTTGCTCTTCCAGCCCAGGCCCTGGTCTTCGACGGCGCCCGCCTCCGGATCGACGCCGACAAAGGACGGATCACCGGCGCCGTGCGTCTTGCCAAACGTGTGACCCCCGGCGATCAGCGCGACGGTTTCCTCGTCGTTCATCGCCATGCGCGCAAAGGTATCGCGGATGTCGCGCGCGGCCTTGAGCGGATCCGGATTGCCCTCGGGACCCTCGGGGTTCACGTAGATTAGACCCATCTGGACCGCTGCAAGCGGCTCTTCCAGCTGCCGCTCGCCGCTATATCGCGAGTCGCCCAGCCATGTGCCTTCCGGTCCCCAATAGAGCTCCTCGGGCTCCCAGACATCGGCTCGGCCACCCGCAAAACCGAAGGTCTTGAAGCCCATCGATTCGAGAGCGACGTTGCCGGTGAGGATCATGAGGTCGGCCCATGATATGGCATTGCCGTATTTCTGCTTGATCGGCCAGAGCAGGCGGCGCGCCTTGTCGAGATTGGCGTTATCAGGCCAGGAATTAAGCGGCGCGAACCGCTGCTGTCCCATGCCCGCGCCACCGCGACCGTCGGTGATGCGGTACGTGCCCGCGCTGTGCCAGGCCATGCGCACGAAGAGACCACCATAGTGACCGAAATCGGCCGGCCACCAATCCTGGCTATCGGTCATCAAGGCGGTCAGGTCCGCCTTGACCGCATCGAGGTCGAGGGAGTTGAACGCAGCGCGATAGTTGAAATCCTTGCCCATCGGGTCCGAGAGCGACGAATTGTTGTGCAACACCTGCACATCGAGCGCCTCCGGCCACCAGTCGCGGTTACGCGGCCCAGTCTTTCCACCATGGGAAACGGGGCACTTGCCGCCTTCGGTCTTGGGGTTGGGATCGGTCATGGCGGGGGCCTCCTGTCTAAACTTGCGGCGGTTATAGAAGTCTGGCTTTGATTAGGCCAATCGATTATTCTTCCTATCCCCATAGGAAGAACTTATGACGACGATCACGCTCAGGCAGATGCGCTACGCGATATCGGTGGCTTCATCCGGTCACTTCGGACGGGCTGCGGCGGCATGCGCAGTCTCCCAACCTGCGCTCTCCCAACAGATCTTGGCGCTGGAAGCTCTGTGCGGCACGCCGCTGTTCGACCGCCTGAAGACCGGCGTACGGCTCACGCCCTTCGGCCGCGATTTCATCGCTCTCGCCAAGACGACGGTCGAAACCGCAGATGCCCTCGATGACTTCGCCCTCGGCCGCACCGGACGCCTTGAGCGGCCCTTGCGGTTCGGCCTCATTCCGACAGTGGCTCCTTACCTCCTGCCGCGCATCTATCCCGCACTCACCGAAAACCTCCCCGAGATCGCTTTCGCAGTCAGTGAAAGTCGCACCGAAGCGCTGCTTGCCTCTCTCCAGGATGGACGGCTCGATCTGGCGCTTATTGCCACCGATCCGCCGCCCGGCGGCCCACGCCTCATGAGCCGCCTCCTGTTCGACGACCCCTTCGTACTCGCTACGCCACGGAGCGAACTGGCCGCGACGCCCGTCACCCTCTCCGCCCTGCCACCCGAACGCATTCTGTTGCTCGACGAGGGACATTGCTTCCGCGATCAGGCTCTCTCCGCCTGCCGGCTCGACGGCGATCAGGTCGCTCATGCCTTTGCCGCCACGTCACTCGCCACCATCGTCGAATTCGTTGCCAACGGCCAGGGCGTGACGCTCCTGCCCCAGATTGCCTTGCGCAAGGAGGCCAGCGACCCGCGGATCGCCATTCATCCCATCGACGATCCTTCGGCTGGGCGACAGCTTCGCCTCGTATGGCGCGAGGGCACACCCTACACCGCGATCTTTGATCGTATCACCGATGTGATCATGCGCATCGGCGAGCCGGCCGACGGCTAGGTCAGGCGACAACTCGTCGACGCTGGCGGAAGCTGTCCCACGAGAACACGGCCAGGGAGAGCCAGATCAGCGCAAAGCTCACCAGTCGCAGGCCGTTGAGCTCCTCGCCAAACAAGGTGATGGCGAGCACGAACTGGATTGATGGCGAGAGATACTGGAACATCCCGATCGTTGTCAGTCGCAACCGGCGTACGCCATACGCGAATAGCAGCAGCGGAATCGCAGTTGCGGGCCCCGTCAGCAAAAGCAGTACCAGCATCCCTGGATCACTGTGCACGCCCATGCCGCGGGTCGTGACATCGTAGGCAATGAAGGCAAGTGCGAATGGCGCGACCATCATGGTTTCCGCGAATAGCCCGGTCACCGGACCGGTTTGCACGGTTTTCCTCAGGAAGCCATAAAAGCCGAAAGTCAGCGCCAGCCCCAGCGCGACGAATGGAAAATTGCCGAGCCCCAGCGCCTGGATCAGGATGGCCACTGTGGCAATTCCGATGGCTATCCCCTGCAGCCGGTTCTGCCGTTCGCCCAGAAAAATCACCCCGATAGCGACGTTAACAAGCGGATTGATGAAATAGCCGAAACTTGCTTCCAGAACCTGTCCGGTGGCAATCGCCCAGACGTAGAGCAACCAGTTTCCGGCCAGCAGTATCGACGAAAGCGCGACAACTCCCATCCGCCTGCCATCGCCGAGCAGCTTGCGCACTTCTCCAAATCCGCCCCTGGCCGCGATGATCACCGCGAGCAGCAGGAACGACCACAGGGTGCGCTCGGCAACGATCAGGACGGCTCCGGCTTCCTCCACCAGATGGAAGAGGATCGGCAGGACCCCCCACAGCAGATAGGCGGACAGCGCCGCGACGACGCCGTTCCTGGTTTCGCGGGGATCGACACCCACCGATCGCGGCGCCTGCGCAACGACGTCCGGGGCTTGTTCGGGCAGACTCATGGGATACTCCGCACCAGGGCGTCCTGCCTCGTAACAGTCGGCAATCACCTCCGCCAATCAGAGTTTGTGATGAACCAATCGCGCAAACATGGCGTCTCGCGCCAACCTTTGAGTGTGTGAGGCGTTTTGCTCCGGGCCGCCTGAACTGTGCCCGATGCCCGCCAACAAAGAGGAGCAGCAAATGAAAAAGAGCGTAACCTGGATTTTGATCGCCGATGGCACCCAGGCCCGTGTGCTCGAACACGCCGGACCCGGAAAGGGTCTCACGGGCGTGAAGGGCCTCGAATGGTCAATTCCACCGCTGCAATCTCAGGACATCGACAGCGACGGGTATGGTCGCGGCCCCACGGGAGGCGCCATGACCTCCGGCAATGACGCCTCCAAGCACCGCGAAACTGAGTTCGTCAAATCCGTCGCCGAGGCTCTTGATGGCAAGGCAAAGGCCGGCGAATTCGATCGCCTCGTGATCGCGGCGGCTCCGATCGCCTTGGGCAATCTGCGCAAGGCCATGTCGGATCATGTCCGGAAAGCCGTCGTCGCTGAACTGGACAAGGACCTGACCAACGTCCCCACCCCGCAGTTGAACAAGCACTTTGACGGGATCATCGCGGTCTAGCGGCACGCCCGAAACAGATTCTGCTTCAACGACTTGCCAGGCCAGTTTCGCCCTGCATGCAATGGACATGAATCTCGCTGTGACGAAGCGGACTCACTGCATGAAGCGCTTGAATCGGAGTCACAGCCACGGCGGCGCAACCGACCAGGTTTGCGCCGCTATTCGTCAGACGCGTCGTCGTCGTCATCGACGTCGCCCTCAAAGGCATCGAGGAACTGTAGAAGCAGCGAGTTGACCAGTTCGGGTTTCTCGATGCTGGGTATGTGCGCAGCGCCTTCCAAAACCACGGCGAACGCATTCGGCATCGTTTCGGAGAGCGTTTCGTGACGGTCGACCAGGGCCGTGAAATCCTCGTCGCCCACGACAAGAAGCGTGGGTGCATTGATCTGGTCCACACGGCCCCATGCGTCGGGCCGCTTTTCTTCCTGTGTCAGCTCGGGCTTGTTCAGCGCCTTGGCATTCATGTCCAGAAAAAGCGCGCGAACCGATCCACCAACTCGGCCGCTCTGGCAGCGCGGACCGTCGAGCCATTCATGCGCCTGTACCTTGTTGAGAAGGTCGAGGTCGCCCCGCTCCCAGGCGTCCTCTTCCGCGAGTTCGATAGCGCGTTCGTCGGCAGTCGACGTCCACGGCGCTCCGGTGACCGACGTTCCGATCAGCGTCAGGCCGAGAACGCGCCCGGGATTGGCCAGCGCGAAATCCACGGCAAGCCCGCCGCCCATCGAACAGCCGACAAGCACCGCGGCGTGAATATCGAGCGCATCGAGAAGCGCTTCGAGGTCTTCGAGATGATTGAACGGCTCATCGGGGCTGACGGTCTCGCCGTAACCGCGACGATCATAGGCAATGGCATGCCAGCCCGCCTCGGACACCGCGGCCATCTGATCGAGCCACATCCGCTTGTCGCAAACGCCGGCATGGAGGAACACGACGGGCAGGCCGTCGCCCTGCTCGATCCCTGCCAGTGTCGCGCCACCGATGTCGATGGAAAATTCCTCAGCCGTCATATCCGTCATTGCTCCACGGCGACGCAAAAGGTGATGTCGTCCTTTGCCCCGAACCAGCAGCTTTGCTCGCCCTCGATCGGAACGAACCGACCCAGTTCGTCTGGAGAGCGACCCGGTTGCTGGTCTGCTGCGATCAGGTAGCCCAGCCCCTCACCGTCCGCCTCATGCGCGAAAACGAACACGTCGCCTTCGGGCAGGACGAAGGTGATGCCGCCACCGTCCACATTGACGTCGCAGCCGAACTCACCGTGGCCGGTCATCGAACATTGTCCCGGCGCACCAGCAGCCGGAACGGCGAGGGCAAGGCCGCATACGAACACCGCCCCCGTCACCAAAAATCTCATAGGGTCCCCCAACGAACCGAACGCGCCCGGGATTTCGCACCCGTGCCGTCAGCCTATTGCAAAAAGACCAACAAAAACCAACGGTTTTCGTCAGCTCTGTCGAGGTTCGGCAAAGCTCGGAGGCCTCAGGCGGCGGCTGGGACCAGGCGCTCCAGCGCTGTTTCGACGTCCTGCCGCGTATAGGGCTTCACGATGACGGGGCGGTCCTGCCATTCGGGCGGCAGACCGTCCTTGCCATAGCCCGTCGCAAACAGGATCGGCACACCGCGTTCTGCCAGGATGCGCGCGGCGGGAAACACCTGCGTGCCCCCGATATTGACGTCGAGGATGGCCGCGTCGGGCAGTTCGACACTGGCGGCCAGCCGCTCGGCCTGCGGCAGCCACATGGCCTGCGCTGCGACCGACCAGCCCAGGTCCGCCAGAATGTCTTCGAGATTGAGAAGGACGAGGCTTTCGTCCTCGACCACGAAAATGCGGCGTCCGTTATCAGGCAATTGCTGCCTCCTGCACCTTGTAGGCTGCGTGTGGGACGGTGAGCCGCGCCGTCAGCCCCTCGCCATCATATCGCAAGTCGAGATCGCCCGCCATTTCGCCGGTGATCACTGTCCGCAGCAGGCGCGAGCCGAAGCCGTTGCGGTCGGGTTCGCGCGCGGCTGGCCCACCGCGTTCGACCCAGTCGATCACCAGATTGTCGTTTCCATCTTCATGCCAGTTCACCATCAGCGTGCCTTCGGGCACTGATAGCGATCCATGCTTGGTCGAATTGGCGGCCATTTCATGCAGAACCAGCGCCAGCGCAACCGTGGCCTTGGCGTTGACGATCAGCACCGGGCCCTCATAACGGACCTGTTCGCTGTCGAAGACACTGAGCTCCTGACACACCAGGTGCCCGATTTCAGTGTCGTGCCACTGCCGGTCGCTCAGCATCGTATGCGCCTTGGAAAGCGCGATGATGCGGGCTTCGAAAGCCTGCCGCGCCACCGCCATATCGCTGGTGCTGCGCAGGGTCTGGCTGGCGATGGATTGCACTGTGGCCAGCGTGTTTTTCACCCGGTGATTGAGTTCGTCGATCAGCAGGCGCTGCCGCTGCGCCGCGCGGACCGATTCCGTCCGGTCCATGCCCTGTACAAACACGCCGGTGATGATGCCCGCGGCATCCCGGATTGGGGCGTAGGAAAAATCGAGAAACGTTTCTTGCGCCGGTTGCCCCGGCTCGTTCACGAGCATGACGCGGGCGCCTTCGGCTGAATGCACGTGACCCTCGTGGAACACCCTATCGAGTAGATCAACAAAGCCCTGCTCTATCACTTCGGGCAGGGCCGTCTTGATGTCCTGCCCCACCACATTGCGTCCGCCAATCAGCCGAACGTAGGAATCCGAGGCGAAGGTGAAGACATGCGCCGGCCCTGAAAGCACCGCGAAAAACGCAGGCGCCTGTTGAAAGAGACGACGAAAATCAGCGCTGGCCGCTTCCGCTTCGCGCGTGCGCTCGATCAGCCGCGTGGCGGCAGACAAAGACGAGAATGGCAGCGTCGCCGCTTCGCGCAACCGTGCGAATTCGGTCACGTCAACGGTGTTTTGCAGGATGAACTCGACCTGACCATCTGCATCGGTCAGCGGCACATGGACTGCCGTCCAGTACCGATGACGGACCGTTCCATCGGCTTCGGCAATGGGATAGGGCAGATAGGCGAGTGTGTCGGGCGTGCCTGTGGCCAGCACTTTTTCGAACGATGCCAGCAACCGCTTGCCGCTTTCGCCCGGCTCTGGAAAGCGTTCCATGACATAATGCCCGGCCAGATCGTCTAGCGTAGCGCCAGTTGTCTCCAGGTAGGCAGCATTGGCGGTGACGTAGCGAAGGTCTTTGTCGAGGATCATGAAAGGGCTCGGAAGCGCCTCGAAGATGCGCCCGAAGTCGACGTCGCCCATGTGTATGCGCCCCCAGGATTCAGACGGAGACGCAAGCGCTCCCAACTGGCTTAACGTACGTCAGTCCGGTTGGTTGCATCCGTTCACACGCCATTACAACGCAAGGTCAGGCGCCTCCTGCCCCTCGGGCTTGACCTTCGGCACCGGCGGCGCGGCACGCTTTTCTGGCGCCGTCGCTGGAGGCGTTGCTGGTGGCGGCGGCGGAGCGGCTTTTTGCTGCGCGGCCGGCGGCACTGCCGGTGGTGGTGGCGGTGCGGCTTTGGCAGGCGCGCCCGCCGCACACGGTGCCGCCGCAGCCCCTGCCGGAGCCCCCGCCGCGCAGGGTGCTATCGAACCAGCCGCGCAGGGCGCAGCGCCCGCCGCGCAGGGCGCTCCACCGGACGCAGCAGTCGAAACCGTCGCGCTCGCCCGAACCGGCACCGGCTTGGTCAGATGGTCAGCGGCAATAGCCGCCGTACTCACGGCCAGCGCGGCACCGAAAAGAAGTGTGTTGCGACCGCTCATTTCTTGAACCCATCGAGACCAAAGACCGGACGCAGCCAGATCCCGCCAATAGAGCCGACAAAGGCCGCCGCGAACCACAGCCAACCGTGCAGGCTTCCCGTCGCAATGCCTGAAAACAGCGCGCCGATATTGCATCCGAACGACAGACGTGCGCCGTACCCCATCAGCAGGCCACCCACGACCGCCGCCAGCAGCGAACCCAGGGGCAGCTTGGCCTTGGGCGCGAACTTGCCCGCAATCGCCGCCGCCAAAGCCGCGCCGAGCACCAGGCCGAAATCCATCACTGACACACTGTCTGCCAGCACGCTCGAATTGAGCGCCTGCGCCTGTGCCGGCCAGGTCCAGAACTCCCAGCTCGCCACCGGAATGCCGACGGCCGAAGCGATCTTGGCACCCCAGAGGCCAAAGCCGTAAGTGATCGACCAAGGGTGCCCTGCCAGCAACAGCGTCGCGACATTGAGCAGCGCCAGCACCAGACCTGCGCCGACCAGCGGCCACGGGCCATAAAGAATCCAACTCCATCCCTGTCGCGCCGGAGCCGGTTCGGCTTCGATAGTCCCGTGCACGCGTTTTTCGATGATAGCCGTGATCAGTGCGACGATGGCAAGGCCGGCGATGGTCGCCGCCAGCGCAAAACCGACCCCTAGTTCTGCGCCAAGGCTAATCGCCGGCAGTGCCGGCTGCTCGAGCCAGAACGGCAGATGCGCAGTGCCCACCAGTGCACCAATGATAAAGAACACCAGCGTCACCAGCATGCGCGCCGACCCACCGCCCACGGTAAATAGCGTGCCCGAGCCGCAACCGCCGCCCAGTTGCATGCCGAGCCCGAAGATCGCCGCGCCGAGCAGCACGGAAACACCAACCGGCGCCATGGCCCCGACCATGCCCTGCCCACCGATATTGCCGGCCGCCACCAGCGGAATCATCGCGAGCGCTGCAGCGCCAATGGTCAGCATTTGCGCCCGCATGCCGCGCCCGCGCTTTTCCACCACCATCCGCTTCCAGCCACCGGTAAAGCCGAACGAGCCGTGATAAAGCGCGACACCCAGCCCGCCGCCGACGAGGAACAGTGCGCCCTGTCGCAGGTCGACTTGCCAGGTGATGAAGGCAAAGCCGACCAGCAGCATAATGGCCGCAACGGCCAGCGGGCCGCGATCCGCCACCGCAGGCGGCAGGAACTTCGGCAGTGGGGCGGAAATATCGCTCATGATTCTCGAAATCTGATGTCGTCCAAAAGGTTTGGATGCTGCAGCCTCCCGGCGCAACATCCAATCGGCAACTCAGCCACCTGGATTACCATCACCACCCGGCTTGTCCGGGTGGTCCACCTGTAGCGAAATGGATTGCCCGGACAAGCCGGGCAAGGACGGTGGCGAGAGAGGCGCTCGCCTCCCCAGTCTTATTGGATCGGGCGCGCCGGATCGGCAGCCCATTCGGCCATCGAGCCGTCATACATGGCCGTGTTGCTGTTGCCCTGTACTTCGTGGAGCGCAAACCACACCACTGACGCCCAGTGACCGGTATTGCAGAAGACGATGTTTTCTTCGTCCTGGGCCAGGCCCACGGCCTCGGTCAGCGCCGCGATGGTTTCGGGCTGCGCAAAGCTTGCATATTCGGCGCTGTAGAACTTGCCGTTGGGAATATTCAGGGCGCCCGGGATCGTGCCCTCGACCCGCACCACCGGGCTCTTGGACTGGCCGAGGAACTGTTCTTCCGGACGGCCATCGATCAGCTTGACGCCAGAGGCCAGCGCCGCTTCCACGTCAGCGGTCGTGGCACGCAGCTCGGGACGCACATTGGCGACGAAATCGCCCTTCTCGGGGGTTACGGCCTCGGCAACGCGCTCGCCGCCCTGGGCGTCATACTGACGCCAGCCGCCATCGAGGATCGAGACGGCGTCGTGGCCGAGATACTTGAAGGTCCAGTAAACGCGGGTCGCGCCACCAAATTCCGAGGAGTCCGTGCCCCACGGCACGATCACCACGTGATCGTCGGCGTTGACACCAAGATTGGCGACCAGTTCCGCGATCTGCGCATCGGGCGGAATCTGGCCCGGCACGCCTTCGACTTCAGTGCGCCAGCCATAGCTGGCATAGGGGGCGACAACCGCATGCGCGACATAGGGCAGATCACCCAGATCCGTGCCCTCGATGTCATCGCGAATGTCGATCACCACGACATTGTCATCCGCCGAATGAGCTTTCAGCCATTCGGCAGTCACCAGCGGCGTGACGTCCTGCGCCTGGGCGAAAACGGGAGCCACGGCCACGATGGCCACGGCGGCGACGATAGATGCAAAACGCATGTCGATGCTCCGGTCGAAATCTGCACCAAATCTAGATTGGTCCAGTCGTGAAAGCGAACTTTGTCAGCCCAAATTTGCGCCAGCCACGGCAAATTTCCCAATGCCTGCATGCGGATGGACAGAAAATTCTTCTTGGCAAAACAAAAAGGGCGAAGCCTGCGCCTCGCCCTTTTGCGTCTTATCGCGTCAGCGGCTTATACGTCGCGCGCTTCGGGTTGACCGCATCGGCGCCGAGGCGCCGCACCTTGTCCGCCTCGTAATCCTGGAAATTGCCTTCGAACCATTCGACATGGCTGTCGCCCTCGAAGGCGAGCATGTGGGTCGCAAGGCGATCGAGGAACATGCGATCGTGGCTGATGATCACCGCGCAGCCGGCGAATTCCTCCAGCGCTTCTTCCAAAGCGGCGAGGGTTTCGGTGTCGAGATCGTTGGTCGGCTCGTCGAGGAGGAGGACATTGGCGCCCGACTTCAGCATCTTGGCGAGGTGAACGCGGTTGCGCTGGCCGCCCGAGAGGTTGCCGACCTTCTGCTGCTGGTCCCCGCCCTTGAAGTTGAAGGTGGAGGTATAGGCGCGGCTGTTCATTTCGCGCTTGCCCAGCATCAGCACGTCGTCGCCTTCGGAGATCTCCTCCCAGACCGTCTTGTTCGGGTTGAGCGCATCGCGGCTCTGGTCGACATAGCCGAGGTGCACGTTTTCTGCGACCGTCACCGAGCCGCTGTCGGGCTTTTCCTGGCCCGTGAGCATCTTGAACAGCGTGGTCTTGCCCGCGCCGTTCGGCCCGATGATGCCGACGATACCGCCCGGAGGCAGCTTGAAGGTCAGGTTATCAATGAGAAGGCGATCGCCGAACGACTTGGAAAGCCCTTCCACGTCGATGACATTGTGGCCGAGACGCTCGCCCGGCGGAATGATGATCTGCGCCGTGTGCGACTGGGTGCGGGCCTCGTTGACCTTGACCAGTTCGTCATAGGCCCGGATACGCGCCTTGGACTTGGCCTGGCGGGCCTGGGGCGACTGGCCCATCCATTCCTTTTCGCGCTCCAGCACCTTGGCGCGGGCCGCGTCTTCGCTCTTTTCCTGGGCAAAGCGCTTGGCCTTGGCATCGAGGTAAGCCGAGTAATTGCCTTCATAAGGCACGCCGCGGCCACGATCGAGCTCGAGGATCCAGCCCGTGACATTGTCGAGGAAGTAGCGGTCGTGGGTGATGATCAGCACCGCGCCTTCGAATTCGCGCAGGTGGCGTTCGAGCCAGGCCGTGGTTTCGGCATCGAGATGGTTGGTCGGTTCGTCGAGGAGCAGCAGGTCGGGCTTGGACAGCAGCAGCGCGCAGAGGGCCACGCGGCGCTTTTCGCCGCCCGAAAGATTGGTGACGTCGGCATCGCCCGGCGGACAGCCCAGCGCTTCCATGGCCACTTCGACCTGCGATTCCAGGTCCCACAGGTTCTGGCTGTCGATGATGTCCTGGAGCTTGCTCGCTTCGTCGGCGGTCTCGTCGGAATATTCCATCATCAACTCGTTGTAGCGGTCGACGATGTCCTTCTTTTCCTTGACACCCATCATGACGTTGCCGAGCACATTGAGGGCCGGATCGAGCTGCGGCTCCTGGGCGAGATAGCCGATCTTCGCGCCATCGGCAGCCCAGGCTTCGCCCGTAAATTCGGTGTCGATGCCGGCCATGATCTTGAGCAGCGTCGACTTGCCCGAGCCGTTGGGGCCCAGGATGCCTATCTTGGCATCGGGGTAGAACGAAAGATGGATATTATCGAGCACCTTCTTGCCTCCGGCATAGGCCTTCGACATTCCGTGCATATGATAGATGAACTGGCGGGCCATGCGGCGCGATCCTCGATTAAGGAATTTGCGCCGTATTTAGGGGATAGGGCCGTACGAGGCAACCGCTGGACTTGATCCGGCCACCACGCGTGCCTACCCAGGCAGCGCGCCCACAAAACGCTGAGAACAGGGAGCTTCGCGACCATGCACCGTATCCTACTGGCCCTTGCAACCACGGCCGCGCTGGCATTTCCAGCCTTGGCCCAGGACCAGCCGGCGGCAGACGTCAGTCATTTCACGCTCGATAACGGGCTGGAACTGGTGGTGATTCCCGATCGCCGCGCGCCGATCGTCACGCATATGGTCTGGTACCGCGTCGGCGGCGCCGACGACCCGGCCGGGCAGTCGGGTGTCGCCCATTTCCTCGAACACCTCATGTTCAAAGGCACGGAGAAGTATCCGGCGGGCACCCTCGATCGCCTGGTGAGCGAACTGGGGGGCGATACCAATGCCTTTACCAATGCCGACGTCACCGCCTATTTCCAGACCATCCCGCCCGACGCGCTCGAAACCATGATGGATATCGAGGCTGACCGCATGCGCAATCTGGTCCTGCCCGAAGCGGTCATTGCCGCGGAGCGTGCAGTGGTGCTCGACGAGCGCCGCCAGCGCGTCGAGGCCCAGCCCCAGTCCATTCTGGGCGAGGAGATGAAGGCCACGATCTTCCAGAACCACCCCTATCGCATCCCCGTCATTGGCTGGCAGCACGAGATCGCCGCGCTCGACCGCGAGGATGCCCTGACCTTCTACGACCGCTACTACGCGCCCAATAACGCCTTGGTGGTCGTGGCCGGCGACGTCGACGCCGAAGAGGTCCTTGCCTTGGCCGAGGCGACGTATGGCCGTGTCGAGCGGGGGCCCGAGCTTCCCGAACGCCAGCGCCCGCAGGAGCCTCCCCAGGACACCAGTCGCACCGTCACGTATTCCGATGCGCGCGTCACCCTGCCCAGCTTCACGCGCAGTTGGGTCGTCCCAAGCTATCGCGTCGCGCCCGAAGGCGAGGCCGAAGCGCTCGACGTCCTGTCCGCGATCCTGAGCGATGGAAGCCGCAGCCGGCTCTACCAGAAACTGGTTGTGGACACCGGCATGGCCGCCGGGGCCGGCGCGAGCTACGACGGCTCCGCCTATGACGATGGCACCTTCACGCTCTACGGCACGCCCCGTCCCGGCACCACTCTCGATGCCCTCGAGCAGGCGACATATGCCGAACTCGACGCCATCATTGCCGACGGCATCACCGAAGCCGAGCTCGATATGGTCAAGACCCGCTTTATCCGCAGCACCATCTTTGCGCGCGACGATCAGGGCAACATGGCCCAGACCTATGGCGTGTGGCTGACCACCGGGCGCACCGTGGACGACGTTGCCGACTGGCCCGATCGCATCCGCGCCGTCACGCTCGCGGACGTTCAGGCTGTCGCCGCGAAATACCTTAATCCTGCCAATGCCGTAACCGGTTATCTTCTCCCCAGGACCGAGGAGACCAAGTAATGCTTTCCCAGGCTATCCTACGCATCTCCCTTGCGGCATTCGTTGCTCCGGCTCTCCTGATAGCCGTTTCGCTGCCTGCCCGGGCGGAGGTCGCCTTCCGCGAAATCACCACGCCCGCAGGTATCACCGCCTGGATGGTCGAAGACTATACCGTCCCGATCATCACCATGGCCTTCGCCTTTGACGGCGGCAGCGCTCAGGACCCCGACGACAAGCTCGGCCGCGCCAACCTCATGACCACGCTGTTCGATGAAGGCGCGGGCGATCTCGACAGCGATGCCTTCCAGACCCGACAGGATGAAGTCGGGCTCGAAATGAGCTTTTCGGCAAGTCTCGATGCCTTTTCAGGCGTGGCCCGCATGCTGGTAGAGCAGCGCGACGACGCGACCGAATTGCTGACCCTGGCGGTCACCGAGCCGCGTTTCGACCAGCCGGCCATAGACCGCATGCGCGCCCAGCTCGTGTCCCGCCTCGTCGCGCGCTCGCAGGACCCGAATTACGCGGCCAGCCGCATGTGGAACGAAGCCCTCTTCGGCGATCACCCGTACGGCCGCGCCACCGAGGGAACCGAGGAGACACTGACGGCAATCACAGCCGACGATCTGCGCGCTCTCCACGACGCCATTTTTGCTCGGGACAATCTGACCGTCGGCATCGTTGGGGCTCTGGACGAGGAAACGGCCGCGGCCCTGATCGACCAGGTTTTCGGAGATCTTCCGCAATCGCCCAGGCTTGAGGATATCCCCGATGCCAAGATGACGTTCGGGCAGGAACTGGCCGTCGACTATCCCCTCCCCCAGACCTGGATCAACCTGGCCTATCCCGGCATCGCCGAGCGTGATGACGACTTTTTCGCCGCCTACCTCATGTCCGAAATCCTCGCCGGCGGCAGCCTGCTTTCCGATCTCAACGTCGAGGTGCGCGAAAAGCGTGGCCTGAGCTACGGAGTATCGGGCGGGCTCACCAACTTCGATCATGCCGATGCCATGCTGATCAGCACATCAACGGCGCCAGATCAGGCCGCTGAAACCATCGATGTCATTCGTAGCACGATCGCCCGCATGGTCGAGGACGGCCCCGATCCTGCCCAGCTCGAACGCACCAAGCGCTATCTGATCGGCGCCTATCCGATCAATCAGCTGCGCTCGTCCGTCTCCATCGCCGGATCCATGGTGGGGCAACAGTTGCGCGATCTCCCGATCGACTATGTCGAGCAACGCACGCAGAAGATCGAGGCGGTGACGGCCGAGGACGTCAAGGCCGTCGCGCAGCGCATCTTCGGCACCGACCCGAGCCTGATGCTGGTCGGTCCGGGCGCCGCGCCGGAGGACGCAGCGGAGTAAACCAAGGCCGACCGGGCCGCTTCATGTCATCGACGCCCCGGCGACGCGCGAATAGATTTTGGATATTCGCGCGTTGCCCACCACCGAGGCACCGATCGTCAAATCTTTGAAACGGTCACCGCAACGGATTTGAATGCCGGTGTCTTGCTGCGCGGGTCAACCGCCGTCCCCACCAGAACATTGGCCTCGGGGTAGTAGGCCATGACCGATCCCTTCGGCAGGTCGAACGTTGTGGCTACGCCCAGCATCACGCCCGCATCCGACGACACCTTGACCTGCTGCCCGTCCTCCAGGTCGCGCTCGACCATGTCCGAGGCGCTCAGGAACACGGCATGTCGTCCGGCCTTGCCACGATAGCTGTCTGTCTCTTCATAGATGATCGAGTTGAACTGGCCCTCGCTGCGCACTGTCGCAAGCATCAATTGCCCCTTGCCTCGCTCAGGGACGGGCGTCACGACGAAATGCGCCTTGCCATCGGAAGTGCTGAAGCTCGGCGCGTGCATCACCCGGTTGCGGATATGGAACTCGCGCTTGGCGACATCGATATCGGCCAGTTCTTCCATCCCCGGCACAATGGCCGCGATGGCATCGCGCAGCTTGGCGTGGCCTGAGAAAGCGTTGAAGTCGATCTTCGAGTCAGGCAGCATGCGCTTGCCCAGCTGGCCCAATATCCAGCTTTCCGGCCGGACTGTGCCGATGCGCTCGATCCCGCCATCAGACAGGCGCACGTAGTTGAACATGGACTCCTGAGTCGTCGGCTCCCATTCCTCGTCACGCGCCGTAACGGGCAGGATCATCACCTCGCCCTCGCCCAGTCCGTGCACATGGCCCTGGTTGAGAGTGGTGGTCAGGAACAGCTTGAACCCGATCGCACCCATGGCGCGCGTCGCAAAAGCCGTATCCGGCGTCGCCGCCCAGAGATTGCCGCCCATGATGACGGCCGCATCCACTTCGCCTGCCTCTGCCCGCTTGAGGCAGGCCATCGTGTCGAGGCCTTTTTCCTCTGGGAAGCTGACGCCGAACACCTGCTCCATACGCTTGAGCACATCGCGCGCCAGCACCGGCTTGACCCCGATCGTGCCGATCCCCTGCACGTTGGAATGGCCCCGTAGCGGCAGAAGTCCGGCGAAGCGTTTGCCGATCATCCCCCGCAGCAGGGCGAGATTGGCGATCGCCTCGACATTGGCCACCCCATGCACATGATGGGTCATCCCCATGCCCCAGGCGAAGACCGCATGCTTGGATCGACCATAGGCGGCCGCCACGCGAGAAATCTCTTCGCGCGAAAGCCCGCAGATGTCCTCAATGTCCTCCCAGCTTTGCGCCTGGATATCGGCGACGAAAGGCTCGAACCCATCGCTGTGCTGAGCCACGAACGCACGATCTTCCGTCCCCTGATCGAGCACTGCCTTGGCGAGCCCCCTCAACAGCGCGATGTCTGACCCGATGCGCGGCTGCAGGTAGTCCGACGCGATATCGCTGCCGCCCTTGAGCATCGACAACGGTGACTTCGGTACTGCGAATTTGACCAGGCCCGGCTCCTTTGCCGGGTTGATCACGATCACCTGCCCACCGCGCTCGCGGCAATTCTTGAGCATGTGGATGAAGCGCGGATGGTTGGACGACGGGTTGGCGCCAATCACGAAGATCAGGTCCGCACCGGTCAGGTCCTCGAGTTCGATCGTCGCCGTGCCTTTGCCGATCGTTGTCGCCAAACCCTCGCTCGTCGCCTGGTGGCAATAGTAGGAGCAGTTATTGACGTTGTTGGTCCCATAGGCGCGCGCCAGCAGCTGGAACAGGAAGCCGGCTTCGTTGGACGAACGGCCCGACGAATAGAAAAACGTCCGGTGCGGATCGGTCTCCGCCAGCCGGTGCGCCGCGTGGTCGAGCGCATCGTCCCAGCTCAGTGGCTCAAATCTGTCCGCGCCAGCGCGCCGGAACAGCGGGACCCCCAGGCGGCCAAGTCGCTCCATTTCGCGCCCGGTCAATTCCGCCAGCTCACTGATCGTGTGAGCAAAGATGCCTTCGGGAATAGGCGGCTGGATATCGGTGGATTGTGCCTGGACGCTCTTGTTGCAGACCGATGGGAACTCGTCGAGTTCGTTGGTCATGCCGCCGTGCTGACCGCCCATACCGTAGGCGCACGCCTTGCAGGTGTTCTTTGCGGTCAGGGCCTTGGCCGCTTTGCCCACCCCGATGCGGTTGATGGTAGCAAGCGTATAGAGCACCTTTTTGGGGCCGCCGCCCACGATCTGGCTGGTATCGGTCACGAGCATTCTCCTCGTGACCATTCTCGGCCAGTTCGGCATGCGCGAGCAAGCCACGTCATGGCTAAAACGTCCGCCCCGGGCAAGGCTCTCGTTCCCTCGAAAAAGCCGCCTGGGACGGACCACCTGAGCGTCCCTTAATCGCCCCGGCCTGCCCGGAAATGAAAACCTGAAATCACGCCCGCGCAAGCAAATTCGATCAAATCAACGCCAGAATTCTGCGTCGCCCATATTGTGTGCAGACGTTCGCGTAAAACGGCATCACACCGGCAATCCGGTTCGCGCCTTCACGCGCCTGATACTCATGTTTGAATGGATGCGCGCCACGCCGGGCAACCGTGCACTGAGACGACGATGAAGGAGTTCGAAGTCTTCGTGATCGCGGCAGATCACTCTGAGGATGTAGTCGGCGTGCCCTGCCATCAGGTGGCATTCCAGCACTTCCGGAATTTCCTGCACCGCTGCCTCGAACGCATCGAGAGCCATTTCGCTTTGGCTGGTCAGCCCGACTTCGATGAAGAACTGCATCGCATAGCCGAGTCGCGAAGCGTCGAGCTCGGCCCGGTATCCCTGGATATAGCCCGCCTCTTCCAACACCTTGATGCGCCGATGGCAGGCCGAGGGCGAAAGGCCCACCACATCGCCCAGAACCTGCACGCTGCGCTGCGAGTCGCGCTGCAATTCGCGCAGCAACTTACGGTCGATGGAATCAGGTTGCAGGGGCAACGCACGTCTCCGGACATGACAGTGGATGGCCGGAGCATGCGACCCGTCGCTGATGATGACAAGTCACAGGGAGAGTGACCGGCCCGCCTTCCACGGGCCGGTCGAGTGTTAGTAAACAAACACTGTAAGTCGACCACGCGAATTGTGCACAGCGAACACGCGATCGGCTGAGTGCGGCGAGCGGTTGAGCGACGCGGTGAGCAATTCGTCGGAGACGATTGCGGAACGCAGCGAATGACCGATGCCTGTCTGGTTCAGGGCGGCGACGAGCCAGGCCCTGAGCTCGGGACATACGCTCACCTTCTGGATTTCCACGGCACTGGCGCGGCTCCAGGAGTTGTCGATCCGGGTACCGCGGATCAAACGCTCGATCTGGGCGCTCGAAACTCCCTGGCAGACGATGGGCGACCCGCCGGTGCTGGCCATGCCACCTCCCGGAAGCACGCCGGGATTGCTCCCCGCGCCGCCATTTCCGCCTCCGTTTCCGCCACCGCCGTTGCCGCCACCACCGTTGCCGCCGCCCCCGATGCCGATGTCGACATCCAGCACGCTGTCGCCACCGACGCCTATGCCGACGCGGGCATTGTCGTTGAGCAGCCGCACGTCGGCACTGACACCGTTGCTGGTGCCGACCGTAGCGCTGGCGACCTCGCCATTGCCCACATTGACGTCGACGAGGTTGCTTCCTCCGACACCCACATTGACGAGACCGCTTTGGCCGGCATCGCCCGACCCGATCGTGACGAGGGCGGAATCCCCCGACCCTCCCAGGATACCGCCGAGCAATGATTGAGCCTGAGTTGACGCCGATGCCCCAACGAGCAGGGCAGTCGCAAGACACACCTTAGTCATCAGTTTCATAGTTCATCTCCTCACATGGCAAATTGCCACACACGGAGAGACACGGATGAGTCCAGAATAGGTTTCTTTACTTACAGCAAAAATCCGGATGCTGATAAACAACTGGAGTCCAAAAAATCTATAGTTTGGAATCCATTTTCCCCGTATTCGCAGAAACTGTGAATAATTCCAAAGAACTGAAAATACCGGTAAAAAAAACAGGGCGCGAAACCGAAGTTTCGCGCCCCTCCGGGGCCACCAGCAAAGGAGCGTCAGCCTCTGCGGCCGGCCACCGATCCATGGGCGGAGGCTCTGTTGGCGTTCCGCCTGTAAGGCCCGAACGCTTGGCGTCCGGTTCGCTGCCTCAACTCCTGGATGGGCCAGCGGTTCCGGCGGGACGCATCTTCGTTAAATTTGTGATTGGAACAGCCCGAACCCGCAGGCCGGCGCTACAGGTCGGCGAAAGCTTGGAGGGCCTGGATCGCCTTAATGGCTGCCGATGCGCGATTTTCCACACCCAGCTTGGCATAAACCTGTTCCAGATGCTTGTTCACGGTGCGCGGAGAGAGACCAAGGATGTCGCCGATATCCTTGTTGGACTTGCCTCTGGCGATCCAGAGCAGAACGTCGCTTTCGCGAGCCGTGGTGCCGAAGTGCTGGCGCAGTGCGTCTTCCTCCCCCGCGGCCTGCATGCGCGAAAGTCGAAACAGGTACTCTTCGCCGCCAACCAGTCCCAGAAAGGCAAATTGCAACTCAGGCCCACCAGCCCCACCGAGATCGAAACCACCGCCCGGGACGCCCGCTTCGTCATGCGTCGCCTGCCATTCCGTGAAGCGCTGCGACATATCCGGTTGCCCTGCTGCGTTCACGCCGGCCCGATCGAGAAGCCGGGTCGCCTGCGGTGTCGACCACAAGACGCCGCCGTCGCGAGCGAAAGCAACCAGATGCCGCCCCGCTGCATCGAGGGCGATCCGGGCGCTTTGCGCGCGCCGCGCATTGGCCAGATGCACCCGAATACGGGCCCGCAGTTCATCGACATTGATCGGCTTTGACAGATAGTCGACGCCGCCGCTTTCGAGGGCATGCACGATATGCTCGGTTTCAGTCAGCCCGGTCATGAAGATGACAGGCACATGCGCCAGCGGCGCCAGCGCCTTCATCCGCTGGCAGGTTTCGAACCCGTCGAGGCCCGGCATGACAGCATCCATCAGCACGACATCCGGTGTAATCCGCGCCACGATACCAAGTGCGGCTTCACCACTGCGCGCCACGAGCACCGTTACGCCCGCGTCTTCCAGCGCGCTGGTCAGGAAGCCGAGCGCCTCCGGGGAGTCGTCGACGAGCAGGACGATATCCTGTTCCTTTTCAATCCGGCTCATGCCCCACCCGTTCCAACGTTTCGGCAAAGCCGTCGAAGTCGAAGTCCCGCAGGTGCTTGCGCAGTGCATCCACGAACGGCCCATGTTTGGCGTCGGCCTCGAGAGCGGTCAGCTTTGCCTCGATCCCGCGAACATGGCCGATTTGCCCCAGGCTGGCGAGTTCGCGCAAGTGCTCCGCTCCCGGCGACACAAGCACCTTCTTCTCGGCTGGCGCGACGGGCTCGACATGCACCCAGTCGATCCCGAGATGGGTGCCCAGTCTGTCGATCAGCTGCGCCAGGTCGATGGGCTTTGCCAGCGTGTCCGAATGCCCGGCATCGGCTCCGGTCGGATTGGCTCCGTCACCGATATTGGCCGATAGCATGATGATCGGCACGACGATGCCGCCCTCTCGCAAGGCGCGCACGAGCTCCCAGCCGCTCATGCCCGGCATGCGGATATCGACGAAGTAGAGGTCGATATCGGTCTGCCCGAGCGTCTCGATGGACTCCATCCCTGCCAGGCACGCCTCGCCGCTCACGGCCGTCACCACGTCAAATCCGAGCGGTGCGAGCATCTCCCGCATCAGTTCGCGATGGTCGATATTGTCATCAACGACCATGATCGTGCGACGGGGTCCCTTGTATCCCACGACCTGCCGGGCCGGGGCGATCCGCCGGGTTGGCCGCTCTACCTTCGCCAGCATGAGCCGGGCCTGAAACCGCGTGCCCTGCCCCGCAGTGCTAGCCACGGTGATTTCCCCGCCCAGTGTTTCGGTCAGGAGCTTGGTAATCGTGAGCCCAAGACCAAGCCCCGGAGTAAACCGGTTTCGCTCGGCCTGGCCCCGCACGAACGGCTCGAAGATGTGCGGCAGGTCATCAGGCTCGATGCCGCTTCCGGTGTCCTCGACAGTGAACGTCGCCACTTGCATGCGATAGCCGACGTCAAACCTGACCTGGCCCGAAGCGGTGAACTTGATGGCATTGGACAGCAGGTTGACGAGGATCTGCCGCAACCGCTTCTCGTCCGTGCGCACATGCACGGGCAGCGCCTTGGCGCGCTCGTGAACAAAGGTCAGGCCCTTTGCCTCGGCCTGCATCCGGAACATGTCGACGATCTGGTCCAGGAAATCCTGGATGTTGATTTCGTTGGAATAGACCTGCAGGCGTCCCGCTTCGATCTTTGAAATGTCGAGCAGACCGTCGATGAGGCCCGACAGATGCTCGGCGCTGCGGCGGATCACCTGCGCCGACCCGCGCCGGTTCTCGGGCAATTGCGCGTCCCTTTCGAGGATTTGCGCATAGCCCATGACCGCGTTGAGCGGCGTGCGCAATTCGTGGCTGAGACCGACCACATAGCGCGACTTGGCCTGGTTGGCCGCTTCCGCCTTGTCCTTGGCCCGTTGCAATTCAGCATCGGTGCGCGAATGTGCGTCGATCTCCTTGAGCAGCAGCGTGTTCTGTCGCGAGCTTTCCTCCTCCGCCACCAGCCGGCTGTCATGCGCCAGCACGATGAACCAGGTCATGACCCCAGCCGCCACCGCCAGCACGAAGAACACCACCAGCAGCGTGCCGCCGACCACTTCGCTCGTCTGCGGCGCCGAACGGCTTGCGAAATAGTAAATCAGCCCGAGCATGCCCCCCAGGATTGCCAGCGCCGAAGCCATCGCAATTCCGTATCGCCCAAGCCGCGTCCGCAACCTGTCGATTGCCCATTGTGGCAGCACCGTCGCCGCCACCGCATGCGTTTGCGCCCGGAAATGGGCATGCGGCTTGCACATGTCGTGACAGCGGGCATCGAGCGAGCAGCACAGCGAGCAGATCGGCGCCGCATAGGCCGGGCACCAGGCCATGTCCTCCGGCTCGAACGGATGCTCGCAGACCGAGCAGGTCAGCGAACTCTTCGCTGCCCAGGACTTGCGTGGCTTGCGCGCCAGATAGTAACGACCCTTTGTCGCCCAGGCGATGGCGGGCGAAGCGGTGAAGCACACGACCAGCGCGATATAGGGCGCAAGCGCCGATGCGGTTTCTCCGAAAGCGCCGAAGTGAGCGACGAGGGCGATGGTGGCTGAGATCAGCATCGAACCGACGCCCACCGGATTGATGTCGTAGAGATGCGCCCGCTTGAACTCGATGCCGGGAGGCGCCAGCCCCAGCGGCTTGTTGACGAAGAGATCGGCCGAAATCGAGCAAAGCCACGCCATGGCGATGATCGAGAAGATGCCGAGCGTCTCCTCCAGCAGCCGGTAGATGCCAAGTTCCATTAGCAGCAGCGCAATGGCGACATTGAACAGCAGCCACACGACGCGACCCGGATGGCTATGCGTCAGCCGCGAAAAGAAGTTCGACCAGGCCAGCGACCCGGCATAGGCGTTCATCACGTTGATCTTGAGCTGGCTGACCACGACGAACACCGCCATCAGCATAAGTGCCACGAACTCGTTGGGGATCATGTAGCCGAAGGCAACGGCATACATGTAGCCCGGCTCGGATGCGTGCTCGGGCGACACCCCTGCCGATAGGGCCAGCACGGCAAGGAAGGATCCCGCCACCAGCTTGGGTGCCCCGACCACTACCCAGCCTGCTCCGGCAAGGAAGATCCCCAGCCGGTGCCGCCATTTCGATACCCCTTCGGCCGGCAGGAAACGCAGGAAGTCCACCTGCTCGCCGATTTGCGTCATCAGCGCCAGGATCACCGCCGAGGCAGCGCCGAACTTGGCCACTTCGAATGCGGCGATGGTGCCCGGCTCTCCGGTCGGCATGCCAAGGCCCTCGAAGGCACGCCAGAGGTCGAACGTCTCCCAATCCATGAAGGCGATGAAAAAGAACGGCAGGATGTTGAGCACGATCCAGATCGGCTGCGTCAGCAGCTGGAATCGGCTGATCATGCTGATGCCATGCGTCACCAGCGGAATGACCACCAAGGCCGAGATGATGTGGCCGATCCATAGCGGAATACCGAAGGCGAGTTCCAGCGCGCTCGACATGATCGAGGCTTCGATGGCAAAGAGGATAAAGGTGAAGCTGGCATAGATCAGCGACGTGATCGTCGAGCCGATATAGCCAAAACTGGCTCCGCGGGTGAGCAGGTCAATGTCGACACCGTGCCGTCTGGCATAGCGCGAGATCGGCACACCGACCAGCAATATGGCGATCGAGGCGATGACGATCGCGATCAGTGCATTGGTCGTGCCGTATGAGAGCGTAATGCTGGCGCCAATGGCCTCGAGCGCCAGAAACGAGATCGCCCCGATCGCCGTCTGCGAAATCCTGTCGCTTGAAAACCGCCGCGCCGACTTGGCCGTGAAGCGCAGCGCATAGTCTTCAAGCGTCTGGTCGGCCACCCAGCGATTGTATTCGCGCCTGATGGGAATGATCCGTTGCCGCGCCATGATCCGCTTAAGCCTTAACCAGTACGCCGATATGCCCAAAAATACATCACGCCCGTTCTAGCATGATTTCCGGCAAAATCACGCGGTTTCTCAGGCCTTTCCGGGCAATGGCGGAATCTGCCTGCAAAGCGCTTACGTCAATCGACGTATAGGGCAGAGTTAAAAAATCGTCTCAGGTGCCCTCCATCGAGGCGCCTCCCTTGGCGGTCTCCTGGGGTCAAACAAACTTGAGGGACGAAAACATGAACTTCTCGCGCGCCAAAAGCGCCCTGCTCGCTGCCGCTCTCGCCGGCAGCCTCACCCTGCCCATGGTTCCCGCCATGGCGCAGGACGACACCATCAAGGTCGGCATTCTCCACTCGCTCTCTGGCACGATGGCAATCTCGGAAACCACGCTCAAGGACACCATGCTGTTCCTCATCGAGCAGCAGAATGCCAAGGGCGGCGTTCTCGGCAAGCAGCTCGAGCCGGTCGTGGTCGACATCGCCTCGGATTGGCCGCTGGCCGCCGAACTCGCCCGCCAGCTCATCGAAGTCGATGGCGTCGACGCCGTCTTCGGCTGCTGGACCTCGGTCTGCCGCAAGTCGGTCCTGCCGGTCTTTGAAGAACTCAACTCCCTGCTCTTCTACCCTGTCCAGTACGAAGGCGAAGAAAGCCAGCGCAACGTCTTCTACACCGGCGCTTCGCCCAACCAGCAGGCCATCCCGGCCGTCGACTACCTGATGAACGAAGAAGGCGTCGAGCGCTGGGTCCTGGCCGGCACCGACTATGTCTACCCGCAGACGACCAACAAGATCCTCGAGCAGTACCTGCTCGACAAGGGCGTCGCCAAGGAAGACATCATGATCAACTACACGCCTTTCGGTCATTCCGATTGGCAGACCATCGTCTCCGACATCAAGGCCTTCGGCTCCGAGGGCAAGAAGACCGCCGTGGTCTCGACCATCAACGGCGACGCCAACGTGCCGTTCTATCGCGAGCTGGGCAACCAGGGCATCAAGGCCGAGGACATCCCCGTCGTCGCCTTCTCTGTCGGCGAAGAAGAACTGTCAGGCTTCGACACCACCCCGCTCGTGGGTCACCTCGCCGCCTGGAACTACTTCATGTCGGTCGATACCCCCGAAAACGAAGCCTTCATCGCTGATTGGCAGAAGTTCATCGGTTCGGACACCCGCGTGACCAACGACCCCATGGAAGCCCACATGATCGGCTTCAACCTCTGGGTGAAGGCCGTGGAAGCCGCCGGTTCGACCGATGCCGACGCCGTGATCGACTCGATCGTCGGCCTCGAAACCCCGAACCTCACCGGCGGCATGGCCACCATGCTTCCCAACCACCACATCACCAAGCCCGTGCTGATCGGCGAAATCCAGGATGACGGTCAGTTCTTCGTGGTCTGGGAAACCGAAGACCTGGTCCCCGGCGACGCCTGGTCCGACTTCCTGCCCGAATCCAAGATGCTCGAAGCCGATTGGACCGCTCCGATCAACTGCGGCAACTACAACACCGAAACCAAGACCTGCGGCGCCGCTGCGCAGTAACGTCACCCCCACCTGACCTCCCCCTGAAACAGGGGGAGGAACTGGCTGGTGGCTCGGGCAAGATCTTGCCCCCACACAATCTACCCCTCCCCCTACCATGGGGAGGCCGGGTGGGGGTTCCCACCAAATCCAAAAGCACGACAAGGACTTCCCAAGCGATGCTGACTCATCTTCTCCGCCTGGCGCTGCTGACCCTGTCGCTCTTTTGCCCCGCGCTCGCGCAAGCCCAAACCACCGACATCCCCGCCCGCATCGCCGCTATGGGCGAAGCCAACCTTCGCGAACTTACGCAGATCGTCACCGATCTGGCCGCCACCGGCGATGCCGCCGTCATCCCTGTCCTCACCGCTCTGGGCGAGGGCAACCTCTACATTGACGACACCTCCGGCCGCATCGTCATCCAGTCTGGCTCGACAACCACCGATCCACTGAGCGGCGACGCCGTCGACCTCGGCACCGAAGCCGACCTTTCTCGCATCCGCGTCAACAACGGCCTGCGGCGCGATATCTCGGCTGCCCTGTCAGGCATGACGCTGATGAGCGACAATCCCGCGACGCGCCTTTCGGCTGCGCAGGGGTTCCTCGTCAAGCCCGATCCCGCGAACATTCCTCTGCTCGATGAAGCCATAGCAGCCGAAACCGACGCCAGCGTGCTGCGCACCATGCAGGCCGCGCGCGCCGTCACCATCCTTTCGGACGACGAAGCCAGCATCGAGGAAAAGCAGGCCGCCGTTCCCGCAGTGGTCGCTGGCGCTGGCCGCAATGCCATCACCATCCTCAATGGCGCGCTCGCGAATGCCCCTGATGAAGTGAAACCTACCATCCAGTCCGCCATCGCCGGCCTCGAGCAGGGCCGCGCCGTCTGGGCCGCGCTGCAAAACGTCTGGTTCGGCCTCTCGCTTGGATCCGTCCTCCTGCTCGCCGCCATCGGCCTTGCCATCACCTTCGGCGTCATGGGCGTCATCAACATGGCCCACGGCGAAATGGTCATGCTCGGCGCCTATACGACCTTCCTCGTCCAGCTCGTCATCCGTCAGAACTTTCCGGGCCTCCTCGACTATTCCCTGCTGATCGCCCTGCCCTGCGCTTTCCTCGTCACCGGCGCCATCGGCGTCGGTATCGAGCGCGGCATCATCCGCTGGCTCTACGGGCGCCCGCTCGAAACCCTCCTCGCCACATGGGGCCTGTCGCTGATCCTGCAGCAGACCGTGCGCTCGATCTTCGGGCCGACCAACCAGATGGTCATCGCCCCCACCTGGATGTCCGGCTCCACCGAGTTCTTCGGCCTCGCCATCACCTACAACCGCTTCTGGATCGTCATCTTCGCGCTGATCGTCTTCTTCATGCTGCTGCTGATCCTCAATCGCACCCCGCTTGGCCTCCAGATGCGCGCCGTCACGCAGAACCGCCGCATGGCCTCCTCCATGGGCATCCGCACCCCCTTCGTCGACGCCATGACCTTCGGCCTCGGCTCGGGCATTGCCGGCCTTGCCGGTGTCGCGCTCACCCAGATCGACAACATCTCCCCCAACCTCGGCCAGAACTACATCATCGACAGCTTTATGGTCGTGGTCTTCGGCGGCGTCGGCAATCTCTGGGGCACACTGGTCGGCGCACTGACGCTCGGCGTCGCCAACAAATTCCTCGAGCCCTATGCCGGCGCGGTCCTGGGCAAGATCCTGATCCTGGTGCTGATCATACTCTTCATCCAGCGGCGCCCTCGCGGACTGTTTGCCCTCAAGGGACGGGCGGTGGAGCAGTGAGCATCAAGGCCCCCTCACCCGTCTCGGGCTTCGCCCGATCCACCCTCTCCCCGAGTGGGAGAGGAATGGCGCTCACCCCTTATTCTTCTCCCTCTCGGGAAGAAGGTGGCGCGCAGCGCCGGATGAGGGGGATTATCTATTCACTCGGAGCCTGCCCATGCTGACCCAAGCCCTGTTCCGCGCCCTAGACAAAAAGGCCGTCTGGGTCATCGGCATCTTCCTTGCTGTCGCCATCCTCGTGCCCATGGCCAACCTGCTCATCCCGCCAGGTCAATTCGGCCACGTCCCGACCTACATGGTCTCCCTCCTCGGCAAGTATCTCAGCTACGCCATACTCGCCCTCGCGCTCGACCTGGTCTGGGGCTATTGCGGCATTCTCTCGCTCGGTCACGGCGCCTTCTTCGCGCTCGGCGGCTATGCCATGGGCATGTATCTCATGCGCCAGATCGGCAGTCGCGGCGTCTATGGCAATCCGACGCTCCCCGACTTCATGGTGTTTCTCAACTGGAAGGAACTGCCCTGGTACTGGCTGGGCTTCGATAATTTCTGGTTCGCCATGGCCATGGTCGTCTTGGTGCCGGGCCTTCTCGCCTTTGTATTCGGCTTCTTTGCCTTCCGCAGCCGCGTCACCGGCGTCTATCTCTCGATCATCACCCAGGCGATGACCTTCGCCCTGCTCCTGGCCTTCTTCCGCAACGACATGGGCTTTGGCGGCAATAACGGCCTCACCGACTTCAAGGATATCCTCGGCGCGCCGGTTCAGGCCCAGACCACGCGCCTGGCGCTCTTTGCTGCTACCGCCGTCACCCTAGCCTTGTCGGTCCTCGTCTGCTCGATGATCGTCAATTCCAAGCTCGGCAAGGTCATGGTGGCCGTCCGCGACGCCGAGAGCCGCACCCGCTTCATCGGCTATCGCGTCGAATACGTAAAACTCTTCGCCTTCACCGTGTCGGCTGTCATGGCCGGTGCCGCCGGCGCCCTCTACGTGCCGCAGGTCGGCATCATCAACCCGAGCGAATTCGATCCCGCCAATTCCATAGAGGTGGTCATCTGGGCCGCAGTCGGCGGGCGCGGTACGCTGATCGGCCCCATCATCGGCGCCATCCTCGTCAATCTCGGCAAGTCCTGGTTCACCACCACCTTGCCCGAGTTCTGGCTCTTCGCCCTCGGCGCGCTCTTCATCTTCACTACGCTCTTCCTTCCCAAGGGCATCGTCGGACTGTGGTCGCAGTTCGCCGGCAGGCGGAGGATCAAGCCGTCCCAGCCGGCGTCGCCCACACCTGCCCAGTCTGCCGATATCGAACGCGGTGAAGATCCTGCGACTTTCGATGGCGCGCAACCCAAGCCCGCGGAGTAACGGCGATGAGCAAAGCCACTGACACGATGCTTTATCTCGACGGCGTCTCCGTCGCGTTCGACGGCTTCAAGGCCATCAACAACCTCTCGATCATCGTCCGTCCCGCCGAAATGCTGGCCATCATCGGTCCAAACGGCGCCGGCAAGACCACGATGATGGACATCATCACCGGCAAGACCAGCCCGGATGCCGGGGAAGTCCTGTTCGATGGCCGCACCGATCTGACCAAACTCGACGAGGCCGCCATCGCCAATCTGGGCATTGGCCGGAAATTCCAGAAGCCAACTGTATTCGAGAGCCACACCGTCTGGGACAATCTCGAAATGGCGCTGAGAAAACCGCGCGGGATTTTCTCGGCGCTGTTCTACACCGCCAGCAACGACGACGTCGCGCGCATCACCGAAATTCTCGAGACGGTGCGTCTCCTCCACCGCAAGGACGAACTCGCCGCCAATCTCAGTCATGGCCAGAAGCAATGGCTCGAAATCGGCATGCTGCTGGCGCAGGACCCAAAACTCCTGCTCGTCGACGAGCCAGTCGCGGGCATGACCGACAGCGAAACCGAAGAGACCGCCAAGCTCCTGCGCGAAATCTCGCAGACTCGATCCGTCGTCGTCGTCGAACACGACATGAGTTTCGTCCGCGAACTGGGCTCCCGGGTTGTCTGCCTGGCCGAAGGCTCCGTGCTCGCCGAAGGCACACTCGAACAGGTCAGCGCCAATCCCGTCGTGATCGAAAGGTATCTCGGACGATGACCACCTCCCTTTCCGTCGACGCAATCGACCTCCACTACGGGGCCGCCCAGGCACTCAAGGGTATATCCATCACCTGCCGCCCCGCCCGCATCACTGCCGTTCTCGGCCGAAACGGCGTAGGCAAGTCATCGACCCTGCGGGCCATTACCGGGGTCAATCACATCTCATCAGGCGCGATAAATTTCGGCGATGAAGTATTAAGACGCTCTCCACCCTACAAGCGCGCGCGCATGGGGCTGGGCTACGTTCCGCAGGGTCGCGAAATCTTTCCGCTTTTGACGGTGAAAGAAAATCTCGAAACCGGCTATGCCGGCTTGGCACGCGCCGAGCGCAACATTCCCGAATACATCTTCGAGCTGTTTCCCGTGCTCAAATCCATGCTGGGACGACGTGGAGGCGATCTCTCGGGTGGTCAGCAGCAGCAGCTCGCGATTGGCCGCGCCCTCGTCACCCGCCCCAAGGTTCTGGTTCTCGATGAACCCACGGAGGGCATTCAGCCTTCGATTATCAAGGATATCGGCCGCGCCCTTCAATTCCTGCGCGACGAAAAGGGCATGACCATTCTGCTGGTAGAGCAGTTTCTCGATTTCTGCCGCGAAATCGCCGACGACATCTACGTCATGGACCGAGGCGAGATCATGCATTCCGGACCCGCCAGCGATCTCGACCGCCCTGAGGTTCGTCGTCACCTCATGGTCTAAAAAAAACGCCCGGCCGAAGCCGGGCGCTTTCCTCCGGAGAGGCCAGATTACATGTTGTTGAACCAGCCGCCGGCTTCACAGTCTTCCAGCGTCACGACGGCGAGGTCGACAGCGCTAGCCGAAGCGGATTCGGTCAGGGCCGGCTCGTTGGTGACAGTGGCATCGCCAGCAACAGCGGTTTCGTTATCGTCTTCTTCGGTCGTAGCCGTTTCAGCGGTCAGCGACTCGGTTTCGGCCTGGGTCTTCAGGTCGGCGCAACGACCCTGCACTGCACCGACGTCGGCTTCGGCGACAGTCTGCGAACCGATCATCGTCGGGGCCTGGGCCAGGACGGGAGCGGCAACAAGACCAGCGGCGAGGGCGACGACGGAAAGAGCGGACTTAATGGTCATTTTATATAACCTCTTGAAAGAAATCTCTGAAAGAGCGCTTGCTCGCAAACAGAACGGGCAAATGCCAGGATCGTTGCAGTGATTTTTTCTTCGAATGCAAAATTACGCGAGCCGGTTCTCCAGCGGGCACGCGGTATTGGTCGCGTGGCGACCAAGAATGTCGCCGGCCGGACGCGTCTTGATACGCTGTTCCAGGAAGGGTGCGGCAAGATCCGGCTGCCCAATACGCACTCATCCAGTCTCGAGGCTGTGCTCATCAATACCGCCGGCGGCATTACCGGTGGTGACCGGCTGGATTGGCAGGCGGACGTCTCCGAAGGCGGCCATCTGGTCCTCACCACCCAGGCCTGCGAACGCAGCTACCGCTCCACCGGCGACTTCGCGACCGTCTCGACCCGTCTTGAGGTTGCCGCCGGTGCCCATCTGGACTGGTTGCCTCAGGAAACCATCCTGTTCGCCGGCAGCAAGCTCGATCGCGTGCTTGAGGCCAACCTGGCCGATGGCGCCACCCTCACCGCCATCGAGTCCGTCATTCTCGGCCGCGATGCAATGGGCGAGGATGCCGCCGACGCCCTCCTCCATGATCGCTGGCGTATTCGCCGCAATGGCCGCCTGCTCCATGCCGAGGCGACCCGGCTCGAAGCCGATCCTGCGGAGCGCAATGCTTTGTCGCTCTTGTCGGGCAATCGCGCTTTCGCAACCATTCTCCACATTGCCCCCGACGCGGATGTGGCCGAGCAAACCTGCATGCGCCTGCGCACCCGCTTCGATCCTGCCGGGGCCATCGCTGCCAGCGCCAACGGAGAACGTCTCGTCATACGTGCCATGGCGCCCACGGGGCTTGCCTTGCGCCGCCTCATTGTTCCAGTTTTGCTGCAGCTGAGCGGTGCCGGAACCCTGCCGCGCCTCTGGCATCTCTGACACTTCCGCCCATACCAAGACGGTCCACCATGAACCTCACGCCCCGCGAAAAAGACAAACTGCTGATTGCCATGGCCGCCACGGTCGCCCGCCGGCGCCTGGAACGCGGCGTCAAGCTCAACCATCCCGAAGCGATCGCGCTCATCACCGATTTCGTGGTTGAGGGCGCCCGTGATGGTCGCGCGGTGTCCGAGCTGATGGAAGCCGGTGCACATGTGATCACCCGCGATCAGGTCATGGACGGCATCGCCGAGATGATCCACGACGTCCAGGTCGAAGCAACTTTCCCCGACGGCACCAAGCTCGTCACCGTCCACCAGCCGATCCGCTAACGAGGCCTCCATGCTCAAGCGCAGCCTTCTCACTCTGGCCATCACCCTTGCCGCCACCCTGCCGGCCTTTGCCCATCTCGATCCGGCCGAGCATGGGTCCTTCGCCGCCGGCTTCAGCCACCCGCTATTCGGCCTCGATCATATTCTGGCAATGGTTGCCGTCGGCCTCTGGGCGGCACAGCAGGGGGGCCGCGCTCTGTGGCTGGTGCCGTCGGCCTTCGTGGGCACCATGGCCGTCGGCTTCGCGCTGGCCATCGCCGGCATTCCCTTGCCCTTCGTCGAGCCCGTCATCCTGGCATCCGTCATTTTCATTGGCATCGCCGTCGCGCTGGCCCTGCCGGTCCCAACCTCGGCAGTCGCCGCAATGGTCGGCTTCTTCGCCTTCTTCCATGGCCACGCCCATGGCGGCGAACTGGGCGAGGCCGGCGCCTGGGAATTTGCGACCGGCTTCATTCTCGCCACCGCCCTCCTGCATGTTGCAGGCATCGTTGCAGGCCTCGCGCTTGGCAAGGTGAGTGGCAAGGTCCTCACCCGCATCGCCGGAGCAGCCACCGCGCTCGGCGGCGTCTATCTGGCCGTCGGCGGCTGAGAGGAACGCGCATGATGCCCGGAGAAGTCATTTCCGCCAACGGCGATATCGAACTCAATGTCGGTGCCGCACAGATCGTGCTCGAGGTCGCCAACACTGGCGATCGACCAATCCAGGTCGGTTCGCACTACCATTTCTTTGAAACCAATGCCGGTCTGCGCTTCGATCGCGACAAGGCGCGCGGCATGCGGCTCGATATTGCCGCCGGCACGGCTGTCCGCTTCGAGCCCGGTCAGACCCGGGAGGTGCGCCTCGTGCCCATAGGCGGCGATCGGCAAATTTACGGTTTCCGTCAACAGGTAATGGGAGGTCTTTGACTCTGTTGGCAAGGCGCAGTTTGCTTGCCCCCAAGCATGGCGCTCCGCGGCGAAAACTGGTTTAAGGACTGCGATCCCTATTCAGGACCGTGCCATGACCATCGAGCCCACCAAGGAAGCCCAGTTCAAGCAGCGCTTCATCTCCGTCTTGGCGGATTTGCAGGAAGACGGCGTCAAGGATCCCCAGGCCATGGGACTGGTGGGAAGCCTCGCCGCTGAACTTGCCGACAATCTCGAGCAGAAGAGCTGGACTTCCAGCAAGCAGGCCATGACGTCTGCCGTCTACGACGCCTTGCTGGAATCCTTTCAGAAGCGCGGTAACCAGTTCTATCAGGATGGCAAGACCAAGCACGCCTACGCCATCCAGTTGCTCGGCGTCTCCCTCGTCGCCACCACCCAACGTGGCGATGCCGACATCGCCGCCGGCGAGAAACTGCTCGATCAGGTGATCGACAGCGCCGTCGCTCAATATCGCCGGACACGCCCGCGGCACTGATCCACCGGGGCGCAACGGCTTCACGATCCGCACCCTCGGGATGCGGCAAGCCAAGTCAGCCCCGGGCCATCATCGTCCCGGACAGTCATACGGGACACGACATGCCAGCACGTATTTCTCGCGCCACCTACGCCGATATGTATGGCCCGACCACGGGCGACAAGGTGCGTCTGGCCGATACCGAACTCTTCATCGAAGTGGAAAAGGACTTCACCACCTATGGTGAGGAGGTCAAGTTCGGCGGCGGCAAGGTTATTCGCGACGGCATGGGCCAGTCGCAGCGCACGCGTGCCGAGGGCGCCGTCGATACCGTCATCACCAATGCGCTGGTTGTCGATTACACTGGCATCTACAAAGCCGATATCGGCCTCAAGAACGGCCGCATCGCTGGCATCGGCAAGGCCGGCAATCCCGACACGCAGTCCGGCGTCGACATCATCATCGGCCCCTCGACCGAAGCCATTGCCGGCGAAGGCAAGATCCTCACAGCCGGCGGCATGGACGCCCATATCCATTTCATCTGCCCCCAGCAGATCGAGGAAGCGCTGATGAGTGGCGTCACCACCATGCTCGGCGGCGGCTCCGGCCCGGCCCACGGCACTCTCGCCACCACTTGCACCGGCGCCTGGCATGTCGAGCGCATGATCGAAAGCTTCGACGCTTTCCCGATGAACCTGGCGCTGGCCGGCAAGGGCAATGCCTCAGTCCCCGCCCCGCTCGTCGAAATGATCCTCTCCGGCGCTTCGGCCCTGAAACTGCATGAGGACTGGGGCACCACCCCCGCCGCCATCGACAACTGCCTCTCGGTCGCCGACGACTACGATGTACAGGTGATGATCCACACCGACACGCTCAATGAATCGGGCTTTGTCGAGGACACGGTCGGCGCCTTCAAGGGCCGCACCATCCATGCCTTCCATACCGAAGGCGCCGGCGGTGGTCACGCCCCGGACATCCTGAAGGTCGCGGGCCTGCCCAACGTCATTCCTTCCTCGACCAATCCGACCCGTCCCTACACGGTCAACACCATCGCCGAGCATCTCGACATGCTCATGGTTTGCCACCACCTCGATCAGTCGATCCCCGAAGACGTCGCCTTCGCCGAAAGCCGCATCCGCAAGGAAACCATCGCGGCCGAGGACATCCTCCACGACATGGGTGCGCTTTCCGTAATCTCCTCCGACAGCCAGGCCATGGGCCGCGTCGGCGAAGTCTTGATCCGCACCTGGCAGACCGCCGACAAGATGAAGCGCCAGCGCGGCAAGCTCGCCGAGGAAACCGGCGACAACGACAATTACCGCGTCCGCCGCTACATCGCCAAATACACGATCAATCCCGCTATCGCCCACGGGCTCAGCCAGCACATCGGCTCGGTGGAAGTCGGAAAGCGCGCCGATCTCGTGCTCTGGAACCCGGCCTTCTTCGGCGTGAAGCCCGAAATGGTCATCCTCGGCGGATCCATCGCTGCCGCGCCCATGGGAGATCCCAACGCCTCGATCCCGACGCCCCAGCCGATGCACTATCGCCCGATGTTCGGCGCCTATGGCAAACTTGTCAGCCGCTCCTCGGTCACCTTCATCTCGCAGGCCGCCCACGACGCCGGTCTGCGCAATCGCCTCGGCGTCGAAAAGGACCTCCTGCCCGTCCACAACACCCGCGGCGGCATCGGCAAGTCCTCGATGAAGCTCAACACCGCCACCCCCAAGATCGACGTGCACCCCGAAACCTACGAAGTGCGCGCCGACGGTGTCCTGCTGACGTGCGAACCCGCCACAGTGCTGCCCATGGCGCAGCGCTATTTCTTGTTCTGACCACCCCTTGCGCGGTCGCGTTATCGACATGATGGTGGGATGAAGTAATTGCATCTGCTTCGTCCCACTGGAGAAACTGCCATGACCAAGGCGAAAATACTGTTCGGTGCCGTGCTCGGCGCTGCCCTGGCCACATCCGCCGTTGCGCAGGAGGACGTTGCCCCGCCATCCGCCGCCGTCGCACCCGTTGCGGGTCCATCGACCTCGGCAAGCCTCGTCATCACCATCGAGAGCGCCGGCGACATCGAGCGCAGCGTCACGCCCTACCAGTGCGACGATGGCCAGTCGCTGAGCGTGCAGTACATCAATGCCGTCCCCAATTTTCTCGCCATCGTCCCGGTGGACGGGCAGAACCTGGTGATGGCCACGGCGCTTTCGGCTTCGGGCGCCCGCTATGTCGGCGGCCCCTACGAGTGGTGGACCCATCAGGGCGAGGCCACACTGCGCGACCTAACTCAGGATGAGGATGCCGAGCCGCTTGCCACCTGTACCGCCATCAGCAACACGCCCTGACCCGGCCGAGGAGCCCTTTTCGTCAATGCTGCGCGTATCCGCCTTGCTCCCTGCCAACCACGGCCAGGGCACACCCTTCGATACTGTCGTGCTCGAGCATGACGAGCGACGCGTCCGCCGCAAGATGCTGCGCCTTGCCAGGGGCGATGAAGTGCTCCTCGACTTCCCCCAGACCGTGACCCTCGACAATGCCAGCGTGCTGCAGCTGGACGATGGCCGGCTGGTCGAAGTCATCGCCGCCGATGAGTTGCTCTACGAGATCCGCGCGCGCGATGCGGGTCACCTCCTTCGTCTCGCTTGGCATATCGGCAACCGGCACACCCCCGCCCAGCTCGAGCCCGGTCGCATTCTCATCAAGCGCGACCATGTGCTCAAGACCATGCTCGAAGGCCTGGGCGCCACGGTTGCCAACGTCTCCGAGCCGTTCTTCGCCGAACATGGCGCCTACCATAGTCATTCGCATGGCGACGCCGGCCATGCTCTGCTCAACCGCAAGTGAGTGCCGACCTCCAGAAACTGCTGACCTGGCTTTCACCGGCCTTCCCCGTCGGCGCCTTCGCCTGGTCGGCGGGCCTCGAAACCGCGATCGTGCAGCGCAAGGTCATGGACCGCGCGACCACCGAGGACTGGATCGCTGGCACGCTGCGGCACGGCAGTCTCAAGACCGATGGCATTCTGCTCAGCCACGCGCATGCGGCGCATGCAGATGCCTCCACGCTCCGCGAGCTCGCCGATCTGGCGCTGGCCCTCAACCCGGCGCGGGAGCGACATGCCGAAACCCTCATCACGGGCAATGCCTTCGTTCTCGCCAGTGCCGCCTGGCCACTCGATGAGGCGCCAGCCCTGCCCAGGCCCTGCCCCTACCCCATTGCCATCGGATCACTTGCCGGTGCACATGGCATCGACCGGCACGATACGCTGGTGGCGTTTCTCACCACGGCCGTACACAGTCAGGTTTCCGTTGCGGTCCGTCTCGTGCCCATAGGTCAGACCGACGGCCTCGCCATCATGGCGGCGCTGGAACCACACGTAGCGGCCCTCGCCACTCTGTGCCTCAATGCCACACTGGACGATGTCGGCGGCGTGGCCTATGGCGCAGATATTGCCCAGATGCAGCACGAAACGCTGCCCACGAGGATTTTTCGATCATGAACATGGTCCTGTCGTCTTTCATGTTCATCGCCCTGTTTGCGGTGTCCATCGCCCATCTGCTGTGGTCCGCCGGGCGCACCTGGCCGATCCGCAATCAGAAACTGTTGGCCCAGACCGTGGTCGGCACCCCCGGCGTCGAGCGCGTGCCGCGTCTGCCATCGCTCGTGGTCGGTATACTTGCCTTCGCGGCAGCCGTCTTCGCGCTCGCTCTGGCCGATCACGACAGCGGCGGTCCGCTCATGGATATAGCTGGCCTTGGCCTGGCCCTGCTGTTTCTGGCACGCGGCTTTGCCGGCTACACCGCCTGGTGGGCCGCGCAATTCCCCGAGCCGAACTTTCGCCTCAACGACCGCAAGGTTTATTCTCCACTCTGCATCTTCCTCGGGCTGGGCTTTCTCGGCCTCGTCGTTCTGCGTCATCTCTGATCGGAGCTGCCAATGACCAAAAGCCTCAACGGCCCCCTCCGCATCGGCATTGGTGGCCCGGTCGGGTCCGGCAAGACCACGCTGTGCGAAATGCTGCTCAAGGCCATGCGCGATCGCTACTCGATGGCCGTGGTCACCAATGACATCTACACCCAGGAAGATGCGCTGATCCTTGCCAGGGTCCAGGCCATTTCCGAAGATCGCATTGTCGGCGTCGAAACGGGCGGCTGCCCGCATACCGCCATTCGCGAGGATGCTTCGCTCAACCTCGCAGCCATCGACGACCTCAACCGCAAGTTTCCCGATCTCGACATCATCCTGATCGAGAGCGGCGGCGACAATCTCGCCGCCACCTTCTCCCCGGATCTGGCCGATCTGACCATCTACGTGATTTCGGTCGCCCAGGGCGAAAAGGTGCCGCGCAAGGGCGGCCCGGCCATTTCGCGGTCGGACCTTCTCGTCATCACCCATACCGACCTCGCGCCCTATGTCGGCGCCAGCCTCGACGTCATGGAAAGCGACACGCAGAAGGTCCGCGAAGGCCGCCCTTATGTGTTCACCGATCTTCTCCGCCGCGAGAGCCTCGACCAGATCATTGGCTTCATCGAAAAGCACGGTGGCTTCGCTGCGGCAGCGGCCGAGTGAAATCGGCCGTGCCGGTCCCGCATCTGCGTCTGCGCAAGCACCTCGGCCCCGATATCGCTCCGCCGGTATGGGCCGCCGGCATCGCACCCGTGGCCATAGCCGAAATCGATCCGCGTGCGGCTCACGCCGTCCTCGCCGCATCGCTGCCGGTTGCCGACTTCAACAACTGGCACGCAACCCTTCTATCAGACAGCGAATACGACCCTGAACTCTGCGTGGCGGCCGTCACCGGCGCCGGCGCAGTCGTCGGCGTCGTTCAGTGCTGGACCAGCGCCTTCGTCAAGGACCTTGCCGTCGCACCGGACTGGCGGCGACACAGCATCGGCACCAGCCTCATGCAGCACGCATTCACGCTCTTTTCCCGGCGCGGTGCGGCGCATGTCGATCTCAAGGTCGACATCGAAAATCACGCCGGCCGCCAATTCTACGCGCGGCTCGGCATGATGGAAATCTCGTCTCGCTAGCTGAAGCGCGCGCCACTGAGCTCTTCCGAGACCTCCCAGAGCCGCTTCGATGCCTTGGCGTCGAGGGCGGCGGGAGGAACCCTGGCGGGTGCGGGATAGCCGCGAATTTCGCTCATGCCATTGGGACCGTAATATGCCCCGCCCTGTGCCTCGGCTGCAGTGGCGGCATAAAGCGTCGGCAGAGCGCCCTGCGCCGCTGGCTGGAACAGGAACCACAGATAGGTCCGGGTCAGTCCCATCAGGCTCATGCGTCCCGGCGCATTGTGCAGCAGGTCGGTTCTGGATACGCCCGGATGCGCCCCGATGCTGGTCACGCCCCATCCGTTTTCCACACTGCGCCGATGCAACTCGCGCGCGAACATCAGGCAGGCCACCTTCGACTGACCATAGGCCGCCATCGGCACGTAATTGCCTGCAAACTGCAGGTCGTCGAAATGGATCTGGCCATTCCGCGCTGCGACGCTCGATAGGCTGATCACGCGCGCATTGCCAGCCGCCTTCAGCAGCGGCATCAGTCCGGACGTCAAGGCAAAATGCCCCAGATAATTGGTGCCGAACTGCAGCTCGAACCCATCCGTCGTCACTTGTCGTTGCGGCGGCACCATCACGCCGGCATTGTTGATGAGGATATCGATCTTGCTGTGGCTCTTGGCCAGCCGCTCGGTAAAGCTGCGCACGGAAGCGAGGCTCGCCAGGTCGACCTGCTCGAAACCGATCGTCGCGCCGGGCACGGCTTGGCGCACCTTGGCGACCGCTTCATCGCCCTTGCCGGCATTTCGTCCGGCCACGATCACGTCTGCTCCAGCCTGTGCCAGCGCGAGGGCATCTTCATACCCCAACCCGCCTGTCCCCGTCACGACGGCCACTTTGCCCTGCTGTGACGGCATGTCCGCCAAAGTCCACTTGCTCATCTGCTCACCCCTAAATTTGCACTCAGTGCATTTTTAATATTGCACTCAGTGCACAATTGCAAGAGGCAGATTTCGCGCGTATGCACTTGGCCATGGGCATTCGCGAACAGAAGCGGGAAGAAACACTCAAGCGCATTACGCAATGCGCCATGACGCTTTTCGCGCGCGAAGGCTACGAAGCGACGACGATCGATGCCGTGGCGGCCGCAGCCGGTATCTCCCGTCGCACGTTTTTCCACTACTTCAAGTCCAAGGACGACATCCTGCTCTCCCAGCAGGCAGGCATGGGCGAGCAGCTGATTGCCGCCCTCTCCGCCGAACCGGACGCAGGTAGCCCGTGGAAGACCCTCGCCTCCGCCATGCGCAGGATCGCCGCCTCCTATCCGGTGGACGAACTGGTCGCCATTGACCGGATGATGATGTCCATCGAGGCCGTACAGCAGCGCAAGCAGGCCAGCTACATCAGGGACGAGAAGCTCATCTTCGCCGCCCTGCAGCAACGCTGGCCCGCGGCCGAAGCCATGAGCCTGAGGATGGCGGCCATGCTCTCCATCAGCCTGTCACGCCTGTCGCTCGATGCCTGGCGGGTCGATGGCGGCACCGGGCCGCTCGTGCACTATCTCGACGCTGCGATCGAGGCTTTGCCGTCCGGAAACGCCAAAGGCTGAGCCCGCCCGGCGGGACGCCGGACGGGCTCGAAATGCGGCCCGTCGCTCAGGCTAGTGGTTGGCCGGATGGATCACCGCCACCACCGATCGCGGCGGCAGTGTGACCGTACCTTCGGTGATGGATGCAGGCTCGCCCGGATCGGACTGGATGCCGATCGCCCAGGTGCCTTCCGGCAGATGCGCCACCACGGGCTCGATCCGCCGGTTGAACCACACGACGACCTCGTCATCCTTGAAATTCAGCCGCATGCCGAGCACGGAGGCGCCGGTGTCGTTCCAGTCACCCTCGTTCATTTCACGACCGTCGGGGTGCAGCCAGGCGACGTCGCGCACACCGTTACGGTCCTGCCCCGTCAGCCAGTGATCGTGGCTTACGGCCGGATGCTCCTTGCGGAACGTATTGACCGCCGCCACGAAGTTGACGAGGTCGCCATCGGCGCCTTCCCAGTCCACCCAGGTGATTTCATTGTCCTGGGCATAGGCGTTGTTGTTGCCCTGCTGGGTGCGATACATTTCATCGCCCTGCTGGATCAGCGGCGTTCCGCGCGAAAGGAACAGCGTCGCCAGCATCGCGCGGACGTCGCGCTTGCGGGCGGCATTGATATGCTCGTCGTCCGTCTCGCCTTCGACGCCACAGTTCCACGACTGGTTGTTGTTGTGGCCGTCCTTGTTGTTCTCGCCATTGGCCTCGTTGTGCTTGTCGCTGTAGCTCACGAGATCGCGCAGGGTGAACCCGTCATGCACAGCCAGCATGTTGACGCCGTGATGCGGCTTCCGGCCCGCAAAGTCGAACAGTTCGGCTGATCCCGAAACCTTCCCTGCCAGTGCGCCGATCTTGGCCGGTTCGCCGCGCCAGAACGCACGCACTTCGTCGCGATAGGTGTCGTTGTGTTCCTGGAATTCCTGGCCGAACTTGCCCACGGCATAACCGCCCGGACCCGGATCCCAGGGCTCGGCAACGAGGATCACCTTGCTAAGCACCGGATCGGCCTTGATCTTCTTGAGCATCTCGGCTTCCGGATTGAAACCCGGATCGCGGCCCAGCACCGTCGCGAGGTCGAAGCGGAACCCGGCAACACCCAATTCCTCGACATAGTAGCGCAAGCTGTCGATCACCAGCCGCTGCACGGCGGGATGGTCGCAGCGCAGCGTATTGCCGGTGCCGGTATCGTTGACGAGGTACTTTTTCCCATCGACCTCGACCCAGCGATAATAGGTCTGAGGATCGAGACCCATCATCGACAGGATTGGGCCCTGCTGGTCGCCTTCGCCGGTGTGGTTGTACACCACGTCAAGGATGACCGAGATGCCGGCCTTGCGATAGGCGTCCGTCATCACCCGCAATTCCTGCGGGCCGCGCGGCACCAGCCGCGGATCCACCGCGAAATAGGCGACCGGATTATAGCCCCAGGCATTGGTCAGCCCGAGTGCCGGCAGATGCCCTTCGTCGATCCATGCCGCCGTCGGCATAAGCTGCACCGTATCAACGCCCAGATACTTGAAGTGGTCGATCACCCGCTTCGTCGTCAGCGCTGCCACGGTCCCGCGCAGGGGCCCCTGCACGCTCGGATGGCGCATGGTGAAGCCACGCACATTGAGTTCGTAGAAAAGGTTCGGCACCTTCTTGCGGCGGGGCTTGGCTTTTTCCTCCGCCTCGCCGCGAATGATGGCCTTGGGCACCAGCGGAGCCGTATCAACGGCCTCTTCGCGGCCCAGCCGCAGCCTCGGCGAGCGCACGAACACGCGGTCGAGGTGCCGCGCATATGGGTCCACCAAGAGCTTGTTGGGGTCGAAGAAGAACCCCTGGTCCGGATCGTACGGCCCGTCGGCCCTCAGGCCATAACGTGCCCCCGCCCCGACATTGGTGATCAGGCCTGCACGGATATGGTTCTCGTGCACATCGAGCTCGAAACGCTCGATTTCCTGGTCGGCCTCGTCGAACAGGCACACCCAGATAGTGGTGGCGCTTTCCGAATAGACAGCGAAATTCACGCCCTCGGGCGTGATGCTTGCGCCGAGGGTGTCCGTGCGCCCTGCATTGGGCACAAGCTCTGGTTTCATCGATAGGGCCGATCTAGGTAATGACGCTGGGTTCGGTCCGTCCGGTTCGGGCCTTGATCCCTGCCAGCTGTTCGGAGATCCCGATAAGGGGTTCGAGGGCGAGCTGGGTGTCGAGATCGTGGCGTCCATCGGCGGCCTCATAACGTTCAAGGTAGACGCGCAACGTGGCGCCCACCGTGCCGGTTCCTGAGAGGCGGAGGACTATTCGCGATCCGTCGGTAAAGCCGATGCGCACGCCCTGCTTGGCGCTGGTCGAACCATCCACCGGGTCGTGATAGGTAAAGTCGTCGGCATAGGCCACCTGCAGGTCATCGCCAAGGATCTTGCCCGGCAGGGACGGCAGCTGTGCCCGCAGATCGTCGACCAGCGTATTGGCGATGGCGCTGTCGACCTCTTCATAGTCGTGGCGCGTATAATAATTGCGGCCATACGTCTTCCAGTGCTCGCGCACGATGGCATCGACGCCCTGCTTGCGCACGGCGAGGATGTTGAGCCATAGCAGCACCGCCCACAGCCCGTCCTTCTCGCGGACGTGGTTCGAACCCGTCCCCGCGCTCTCCTCGCCGCAGATCGTGACGCGCCCGGCGTCGAGCAGGTTGCCGAAGAATTTCCAGCCCGTCGGCGTTTCGTGCATCTCGATACCGAGCTTTTCGGCCACCCGGTCTGCCGCGGCGCTGGTCGGCATGGAGCGGGCAATGCCCGCGATGCCCTGCCTGTAGCCGGGCGCCAGGTGCGCATTGGCGGCCAGCAGCGCCAGCGAGTCCGACGGCGTCACGAACCGGTTCTTGCCGATGATCAGGTTGCGGTCGCCATCGCCATCCGACGCGGCGCCGAAATCCGGCCCGTCTGGCGTCATCAGCAGGTCATGCATGTCCTTGCAATAGACCAGGTTCGGATCGGGATGCCCATTGCCGAAGGTGGGCGACGGCGTTCCGTTCTGCACGGTACCCTTCGGCGCGCCGAGCATGCCTTCGAGAATGGCATGGGCATAGGGCCCGGTCACCGCATGCATGGCGTCGAACGTCATGCGGAAGCCGCCCGCAAACAGCCCTCTGATCGCCTCGAAGTCGAACAGCGTCTGCATCAGCGCGGCATAGTCTTTGACCGGATCGATCACCTCGACCACCATGTCGCCGACCTGCTGCGTGCCGACCGTCCCCAGATCGACATCCGGCGTGTCGACCGACTTGTAGCTATCGATCACCTTGGTCCGCGCAAACACCGCATCGGTGATCTTTTCCGGCGCCGGGCCGCCATTGCCGACATTGTACTTGATGCCGAAATCGCCGTCGGGACCGCCGGGATTGTGGCTCGCCGACAGGACGAGGCCACCGAACGCCTTGTACTGGCGGATGATGTTGCTGGCCGCCGGCGTCGACAGGATGCCGCCCTGCCCCACCATTACCTTGCCGAAACCGTTGGCCGCCGCAATGCGGATCGCCTTCTGGATCGCTACGTCGTTGAAGAAGCGGCCGTCGCCGCCGATCACCAGCGTCTGCCCGGCAAAGCCTTCGAGGCTGTCGAAGATCGACTGGATGAAGTTCTCGACATAGTTGGCCTGCTGGAACACCGGCACCCGCTTGCGCAGGCCCGACGTCCCCGGCTTCTGGTCGGCATAGGGCGTGGTGTTAATCGTCTTGATTGTCATGGGTCGCATATCCGGTCAGCGAAGCGTAGATCTGGGCATAGCGGGCCGCGCTGGTTTCCCAGCTCACGTCCGACTTCATCCCGCGCCTCTGCATTTTCTTCCAGGTCTTTTCATCGGCATAGAGCGCCAGTGTCCGCCTGATGGCGTCGGCGAGCGCGCCTTCACTGGGCGGGGCAAACTGCACCCCGGTCGCCACGTCGGCCTGCAGGGCCGCGACATTGGCATCGATGACGGTATCATTGAGCCCGCCCACACGGCTGACCAGCGGGATACAGCCGTAGCGCAGCGCATAGAGTTGCGTCAGCCCGCATGGCTCGAACCGCGACGGCACCACCATCACATCCGCCCCGCCCTGCACCAGGTGGCTGAGCTTTTCATTGTAGCCCGTGACGAGCCCGACCCGTCCCGGATGCTCCTGCGCGGCGCCGCGAATGGCGTTCTCGAGCGCGGTTTCGCCCGATCCCAGCACCGCCAGCTGCCCGCCGGCTGCCACGATCAGTCCGATATTGGCGGCCAGGAGATCGATGCCCTTCTGCCAGGTCAGGCGGCTGACCACCGCAAACAGCGGTCCGTCCGAGGCTTCGAGCCCGAAGGCTTCCTGCACGGCGCGCTTGTTGCTTTGCCGGCCCTGGATGCTGTTGGCGGTGTAATTCTGCGTCAGCGCCGTATCCGTCGCCGGATTCCAGGCGCCCATGTCGATGCCGTTGAGCACCCCGAACACCGTCTCCGACCGGTTGTTCAGCAGGCCGTCTAGCCCCATGCCGAAATCCGGCGTGCGGATTTCTCCGGCATAGGTTGGCGACACCGTCGTCACCACATCGGCGCATTCGACGCCGGCCTTGAGATAGCCCACGCCGCCGTAATACTCGACGCCCTCCACGGAGAACGCGTGCGGCGGCAGTCGCAATTGCCCGAAAATGTCCGAGCCGAACGTCCCCTGGAACGCCATGTTATGGACGGTCATGACCGTCTTCAGCGTCGCCGACGGTCCATATTTCACGTAGGCGGGCACGAGCCCGGCCTGCCAGTCATGTGCGTGGATCACCTGCGGGCGATAGCCCTCCACGAGCCCCAGCCCGAGCTCCGAGGCCACCCAGCTCAAGGCCGCGTAGCGCTTCCAGTTGTCCGGCCAGTCCCACCCCTCGGGTCCCATATAGGGGTTGCCGGGACGGTCGTAGAGCGCCGGTGCGTCGAGCACGATCAGGTCGAGCCCTTCGACGCGCCCTGCCACCAGTCGCCCGGTCACTCCGAACAGGTCAGAAAACGTCGCCACTTCCCGGCCGCCGGTCATCTTGCTGGTGACTGCGGGATAGCCGGGCACCAGCGTGCGCATGGACACGCCGGATTCGCTGAGCGCGCCCGGCAGGGCGCCGGCCACGTCGGCCAGCCCCCCTGTCTTGATCAGCGGATAAAGCTCCGATGCGACCGACAGAACCTCGATCATCGATCCGCCAGGTACTTGTTGATCATCGCCTGCGTGACCAGCGTGACGCCTTCCTCGGTCCGCCGGAACCACTTGGCGTCAAACTCCGGATCCTCGCCCACGACAAGTCCTTCCGGAATGGAAACGCCGCGATCGATCACCACCTTCTTGAGCCGCGCGTTCCGCCCGATGTCGCAATAGGGCAGCACGACGGCCTCTTCCAGCACCGAGTAGGAGTGGACGCGCGAGCCGGTCGAGAGCAGCGTGCGCTGCAGGTGCCCGCCCGAAATGATGCAGTCGCCCGACACCAGCGAATTCACCGCCGATCCGCGCCGTCCGTCGAAGTCGTGCACGAACTTGGCCGGGGGCGTGATCTCCGCATAGGTCCAGATCGGCCAGTCGCGATCGTAGAGATCGAGCTGCGGGTTGATGTCTGTAAGGTCGATATTGGCCTTCCAGTAGGCATCCACCGTCCCGACGTCGCGCCAGTAGCTGACCTTCTCGTTGCTCGAGCGGACGCAGGAGCGGTTGAAGCGATGCGCCCAGGCCGTGCCGTTCTTGACGATGTAGGGAATGATGTCCTTGCCGAAGTCGCGGCTCGACCCTTCCGTGGCCGCGTCGCGGCGCAGCTGCTCCATCAGGAAGCGCGTCTCGAACACGTAGATGCCCATGGAGGCCAGCGCCATGTCCGGCCGGTCGGGAATGCCCGGCGGGTCCTTGGGCTTCTCCACGAAGTCCACCACCCGGTCGCGCCCGTCCACATGCATCACGCCAAAACCGGTGGCCTCCATGCGCGGCACTTCGAGACACCCGATGGTCACGTCGGCGCCCGTATCCACGTGCTGCCGCAGCATGATTTCGTAGTCCATCTTGTAGATGTGGTCGCCCGCCAGGATCACGATGTATCGCGCACCGTAATCCTCGATGATGTCCATGTTCTGGTACACGGCGTCGGCAGTGCCGGCATACCACATGTCTTCGGCCACGCGCTGCGAGGCAGGCAGCACGTCGAAGCTCTCGTTGCGTTCCTGGCGCAGGAAGTTCCAGCCGCGCGACAGGTGGCGGATCAGGCTATGCGCCTGATACTGCGTCGCCACCGAAATGCGGCGGATGCCCGAATTGATCGCATTGCTCAGGGCAAAGTCGATGATGCGCGCCTTGCCGCCGAAATAGACCGCGGGCTTGGCGCGCCGGTCGGTCAATTCCATCAGGCGCGTACCGCGCCCGCCTGCCAGCACATAGGCCATGGCCTCGCGCGCCAGCGGCGATGGTACTCTATAGTCAGCCATTCTACGTCCCTCCACGAATGCCCGGATGAACCGGGTCTTGTACCCATTTGCCTGAACCCTGGAATGGTCGCCGGGTCAGGCCGCCCTATGCGCCGGCGTCAGTCCGGCTCGTATTTCAGAAACAGCGTCGCCAGCGGCGGCAGGAACACTTCCAGCTCCGCCGGCCAGTGCTGTCCTTCGACAGCCTTGGCCACAACGGCACCCTGGTTCCCTGTGTTCCCGCCGGCATACCAGCCGGCATCGGTATTGATACGCTCCACCCAGCGCCCGGTCTTTGGCACGGGCACCTTGTAGCCGCTGCGCGGCACGGGCGTGAAATTGGAGATCACCAGCACCGGGTCGGCGTCCGGCGCCTTGCGCACCCAGGCCAGCACCGAATTGTTGTGATCGTTGCCGATCACCCATTCGAAGCCCTCCGGTTCGCAGTCTCGGGCATGCAATGCCGGCAGGCTGCGATAGGCCGCATTGAGGTCCGAAATCAGCCGGCGCATGCCTTCGTGCGGCGGCGAATCGAGCAGCCACCAGTCCAGTGACCGGCTCTCGCTCCACTCTTCGCGCTGTGCGAATTCCTGGCCCATGAACAGCAGCTTCTTGCCCGGATGCCCCCACATGAAGGCGAGATAAGCCCGCAGGTTGGCGAACTGCTGCCAGTCGTCGCCGGGCATCTTGTTGAGCAGCGATCCCTTGCCATGCACCACTTCGTCATGGCTGAGCGGCAGCACGAAATTCTCCGAGAACGCATAGACCATGCCGAAGGTCATGTCGTTGTGGTGGTAGCGGCGATGTATCGGCGCGCGGCTCATGAAGCGCAGCGTGTCGTTCATGAAGCCCATGTTCCACTTGAAGCCGAACCCCAGGCCACCGGCATAGGTGGGCGCACTGACCCCGGGCCACGACGTGGATTCTTCGGCGATCATGAAGGCGCCCGGAAACTGCCGGTAAACCTCGGCATTCACGCGCTGCAGGAAGGCCACGGCCTCGAGGTTCTGGTTGCCCCCGTGCTTGTTGGGCACCCACTCGCCGGGCTGCCGCGAATAGTCGAGATAGAGCATGGATGCCACTGCATCGACGCGCAGGCCATCGATATGGAATTGCTCGAACCAGAATAGCGCGTTGTTCGTCAGGAAGGCCGAAACCTCCTTGCGCCCGAAATTGTAGATCGCCGTATTCCAGTCGGGATGGAAGCCCTGGCGCGGGTCCTCGTGCTCGTAGAGCGCAGTCCCATCGAAATGGCTGAGCCCGAATTCGTCGGTCGGAAAGTGCGCCGGCACCCAGTCGAGGATCACGCCCAGCCCGGCCTCGTGCGCCGCATTGACCAGCCGCGCGAACCCGGCCGGGTCACCGAAACGCGACGTCGGCGCGAAAAGGCCCGTCGGCTGATAGCCCCAGCTCGGGTCGAACGGGTGTTCCGAAACGGGCAGGAATTCGAGATGCGTATATCCCATGTCCGCGGCATAGGGCACCAGCTGCTCGGCCAACTGGTCGTAGCTCATGAATGAGCCGTCCGGCCGGCGGCGCCAACTGCCCAGATGCACCTCGTAGATGGACATCGGCGTCCGCCGCCAGTCGCGGCGTGCGCGCTCGTCCATGTACTTGTCGTCGGTCCAGGTGAATGGCGTCGGGTCCGGGACCACCGACGCGTTGCGCGGACGCACTTCGGCCTGGCGCGCATAGGGGTCGGCCTTCAGCGGCAGCACCTGCCCGTTCGGCCCCACGATTTCGTACTTGTAGATCGTGCCTGTGCCGAGCACCGGGATGAACACTTCCCAGATGCCCTGCCGGTTGCGCATCGGATGGCGGCGTCCATCCCATTCGTTCCAGGGTCCGACCACCGAAACGCGCTGCGCATTGGGGGCCCACACCGCGAAATGCGTACCGTGGATGCCCTCGAACTCCATTTCATGGGCGCCCATCTTCTCGAACAGCCGCAGATGGCTGCCTTCGCCGATGTAATAGTCGTCCATGGGCCCCAGCACCGGCCCGAACGAATACGGGTCGAACACGGTCCAGCTGCCGCCTGCATTCTTAGCGTCGTAGCGCACCGGCTGGCGCGATTTGATATCGACCTTGGCTTCGAAGAACCCGGCCGAGTGGCGCGGAATCATGTGCCCTAGCGGCGTGCCGTCGAGCGTATAGGCGTTGAGCGTCTCGGCATGGGGCACGAAGGCGCGCAGCACCCAGTCCCCGTCGACCTCGTGCAGCCCGAGGAACGCAAAGGCATTGCTGTGGCGGCCGGCCACGATGGCTTCGATTTCCCGCCCGTCGGCCTGCCACTTTTCTTTGGTAACGCTCACGCCCGCACTCCCCCGGTCGGCCCGCACGTCATGCAGGCCCAGATACTCACTACGCGCCAACCCGTTATTCGTTGCGGGTCCTCACCAGCGCGCATCGACATCGACGTCTCGGCCGCTCCCTCAGCCCGTCGGCACCCCCCAGATTTCCTCCGCATATTGGCGGATCGTACGGTCCGATGAGAAGAAACCGACGCTCGCGGTGTTGCGGATGGCCATGGCCGTCCACTTCTTCTTGTCGCGCCAGATATCGTCGACCCTCGCCTGCGCTGCGGCATAGGCGTCGAAGTCCCGGGCGACCATGAACCAGTCATGGTCGTAGAGACCGCCGATCAGGTCGCGATAGCGGTGCGGATCGTCGGGCGAGAATACGCCCGAGGAGATGCTGTCCAGCGCCTCGCGCAAGCGCGGCGAGGCATCGATGGCCGAACGCGGAACTTCCGACCGGGCTCGCTTGTCTTCGACCTGCTCGGTGGTGAGCCCGAAGATGACGATATTGTCCGCGCCCACTTCCGTGTGCATTTCCACATTGGCGCCGTCCATCGTGCCGATGGTGATGGCGCCATTGGCCATGAACTTCATGTTGCCGGTGCCCGAGGCTTCCATGCCGGCCGTCGATATCTGCTCCGAAAGATCAGCCGCCGGCACGATGACCTCGGCAAGGCTGACATTGTAATTGGGCAGGAACACCACTTTCAGCAGGCCCCGTACCGCCGGATCGTTGTTGATCACACGCGCCACGTCATTGATCAGCTTGATGATCAGCTTGGCGTTCCAATAGCTCGGGGCCGCCTTGCCGGCGAAGATTTTCACGCGTGGCACCCACTCCCGTTCGGGATGCGCGCGGATTTCGTCATAAAGCGCCACGGCGTGGATGATGTTGAGCAACTGCCGCTTGTATTCGTGGATGCGCTTGATCTGCACGTCGAACAGCGCATCCGGCGACACGGCGATATTGAGCCGGTCCTTGATCAGTTTGGCCAGGCGCTTCTTGTTGTTGAGCTTCACCTCGGCGAACTGCTTCTGGAAGCCCGGATCCTCGGCATGCGGCATCAGCTGGTGCAGCTTGTCGATATTGTCGAGGAATTCCGGTCCGATCCGCTCACTCACCAGCTTGGTGAGGCTGGGATTGCACTGCATCAGCCAGCGCCGCGGCGTGATGCCGTTGGTCTTGTTGTTGATCCGCTCGGGATAGAGCTTGTGCAGGTCCGCAAACACCGTCTGCTTCATCAGCTCGGTATGCAGCGCGGACACGCCATTGATCGAATGCGAGCCGACAAAGGCCAGTTGCCCCATGCGGACGCGGCGGCCACCATGTTCGTCGATCAGCGAGACCGCAGCCGCCTGCTGGTCGGTGAAACCGGCCTTGCTGCGCGCCTCCACCAGCACGTCGGCATTGATCTGGTAGATGATCTGCATGTGCCGCGGCAGCAGCCGCTCGAACAACGCCACAGGCCAGCTTTCCAACGCCTCTGGCAGCAGCGTGTGATTGGTATAGCCGAACGTCGCCCGGCTCAGTCTCCACGCGTCGGCCCACTTGATGCCGTTGTCGTCGACGAGGATGCGCATCAGTTCCGCGATCGAGATCGCCGGGTGCGTGTCGTTGAGCTGGATCGCGACCTTGTCGGGCAGCGTACCCAGATCGCCATACTGCTGCAGATGCCGCCGCACGATGTCCTGCAGCGAGGCCGACGAAAAGAAGAATTCCTGCCGCAGGCGCAGTTCCTGGCCAGCAGCGGTCGAATCTGCCGGATACAGCACGCGCGTGATCGCTTCGGCCTTGGCGCTTTCCTCGAGCGCGCCGATATGGTCGCCAGAATTGAACTTGTCGAGCAGGATCGGATCGATCGGCTGCGCGCTCCAGAGCCGCAGCGTATTAACGCGCGCGCCGCGCCACCCCACGATCGGCGTATCATAAGCCACCGCCAGGAGATGCTCGTTCGGCCGCCATTCCTGCCGCACTTCGCCATCCGGGTCCGTGACCGGCTCGACATGCCCGCCGAACCCGACCTCGTAGGCGCTTTCGCGCCGCTCGAATTCCCATGGATTGCCGTGCGTCAGCCAGTCCTCGGGCAGTTCCACCTGCCAGCCTTCGCTCATTTCCTGCCGGAACAGCCCGTGCACATAGCGAATGCCATAGCCATAGGCCGGGATTTTCACCGACGACATGGACTCGAGGAAGCACGCCGCCAACCGCCCCAGGCCGCCATTGCCCAGCGCCGCGTCCGGTTCGAGATTGATCAGTTCGCCCAGGTCGACATTGAGGTTCTTGAGGGCCTCGGCCACCGGCTCCATCAGGCCCACATTGCTCATCGCGTCGCGCATGAGCCGGCCGATCAGGAATTCGAGGCTGAGATAATAGACGCGCTTGTTGGAGGTCCGCCACGTCTCGCGTGAACTTTCCATCCAGCGGTCCATCACCCGGTCGCGAACCGCCAGGATCGTCGCCCGCAGCCAGTCATGCGGCCGCGCGACGATCGGGTCCTTGCCGACCGAATAGATCAGGTTTTCAAGGATCTCCGCCTGAAGCGCCTCAACCGTCGTGGCGCGGGGTTCGGGCGTGGGAGCATCGTAGACGATCGGCTTTTGCGGCATTTCGCAATCCAGTATTCATGACGATATTCCCCTCAGAACAGGCCCACTCTTGCACTTAATTTGTGCATCGAAAAGCCCCCGCGCCCTCCTTATTGTCTAGCCCGGCTGCGGCTGCTGCGCAGATTGGCGCGCCGCGGCCTCCGCATCGTCTTCGTCTACGGTGACCCCGCCTTCGCGCGCCTGATCGCGCGCATTGCTGATCAAGAGGTTCCGCCCGACGCGCCAATCCTCGCCGTTGAGCTGCAACTCGAAGCGCTCCCTGTCGCGGTCGCGCACACCCTCGATCACATCGGCGATCTGCTGCTCGTCCGCGCCCATCTGCCGGATGGCTTCGCCGCCAAAGGTGATGGCGCTGTCGAACAGCTCGCGCCGCTGGAAATCGACTCCCGCCCGCACCAGTTCGATCGCGTGCACGCGGTCGAAGGCGCGTGCCATGACCCGTGCCAGCGGAAATTCGTCGCGCAGCAGCTCCACCACGCGTGTCGTCTGCACCTTGTCATTGGTGCACACGAGGATCAGGTCGGCCGCGCCGGCCCCTGCGGCGCGCAGGATGTCAAGACGCGTGCCGTCGCCGTAATAGACCTTGAACCCGATCTGCGCCGCGGCCCGGATCATTTCGGTATCATTGTCGATGATCGACACCGAATATTTGAGCGCCAGCAGTGGCTGGCTGGCGATCTGCCCGAAACGCCCGAAGCCGATGATCAGCACGCGGTTGGAAAGGCCGTTGACCTCTTCGACGCCATCCATCGATTGCACGTGCTTGGGCATCAGGTAGCGCATGCCGATCATGGCGAAGGGCGTCAGCACCATCGAGACGATGACCGTCGCGGTGAAGATCGCATTGGTCGGCCCATCGATGAGCCCGCTCGAAGCGGCGGTCGTATAGAGCACGAAGGCGAATTCGCCGCCCTGCCCCATCAACACCGCGCGCTCCAGCGCTTCGCCGTGGCTCGATTTGAGTAGCCGGGCGATGACGTAGATCGCGCTTGCCTTGACCAGCATGTAGGCCACCACGCTCAGCGCGATGATCTGCCAGTTCTCGCCCACCACATCGAGGTCGAGCGACATCCCCACGGCCAGAAAGAACAGCCCCAGCAGCAGTCCGCGGAACGGCTCCACGTCCGCCTCGAGCTGATGCTTGAAGGTCGATGTCGAGAGCAGCACGCCCGCAAGGAATGCCCCCATCGCCATGGACAGCCCGCTCACCTGGAACAGCAGCGCCGCGCCGAGCACCACCAGCAGCGCCGCCGCCGTCATCACTTCGCGCACCTTGGCCTGCGCCAGTATCGCGAAGAACGGATTCATGATCCGACGCCCGAGGAAGATGAGCAGCAGGATCGCACCCAGCGCCACGCCCAGCGAAACCAGTCGGGTCAGGATGCTGACATCGTCGCTCGAGGGCGCCAAGAGCGCGACCACGGCCAGCAGCGGCACGATGGCCAGGTCTTCGAGCAACAGGATGGACACCATCTTCTGCCCGCCATCCGTCGCCAGCTCCCCCCGTTCGCTGAGAATCTGCATGACGATGGCCGTCGACGTCAGCACGAAGCCCATGCCGAAGACGAAGGCGACCACGGGTGCAAACCCCAGGATCACCCCGCCCCCCGTCAACAATGCGCCACACGTGCCCACCTGCAACATGCCCAACCCGAAAATCTGCTTGCGCAGGGCCCAGAGCCGGCTCGGCTCCATTTCGAGGCCGATGATGAAGAGAAACAGCACCACGCCCATTTCGGCGGTCGCCAGCACGGACGCAGGATCGGAAATCAGCCCGAAGCCCGATGGCCCCAGCAACAGTCCCGCTGCGAGGTAACCGAGCACGGCGCCGAGGCCCACGCGCTTGAAGATCGGGACAGCGAGTGCACCCGCTGCCAGAAGCGCCACCACCGGCACCAGATCCACGCCGTGATGCGCCGCTTCCGCCGCATGCGCTACAACTTCGCCCGCCATTTTGCCGTGAATCCCATGTCGCTATGGCGCGACACTGGTGTTCCGCCGTTCCGCCGTCAAGGCAGTTCGCTGCATGGTTCCTATGGGAAAGATAATGCGCTCAGCCAGCCGGCTCTACGCCGGTCGGTGCGGTCCCGGCGGGCGGCTCGTCGCGCTCCGCTTTGCGCTTGTCGTTTTCTTCTTCCTCGCGACGCTGTTCCTTGATGACCTGCGCCGCATTGGCCAGCACCAGTTCACGCTCGGTCATCCGCGCCGTGCGTCGCACCGGGCGCTTGGGCGCCACTGGCTTGCTCGGCAATGCATGGGAAATGACGGATTGCGCAATCAGCAGCGTCGGCACGGCCACGAGGCCGCCGACGGGACCCCAGGCCCAGATCCAGAACGTGATGGAAAGAAAGATGACGAATGGGTTGAGCGTCAGCGTGCGGCCGATGAAATGCGGCGTGAAGATCTGACCTTCGACGAAATTGATGCTGGCGTAGCACGCCACCGGCAACAGGATCTGCACAAGCTCGGTCTGCGTGCCCAGACCCACGGCCAGAAGCACCGTGATCATGATCGCCTGGCCTACATAGGGGATATAGTTGAGCACCGCCGCCATCGCGCCCCACAGGATCGGCGACGGCATCCCGATGATCCACATCGCGATGGTGACCGCGGTCCCCACGCAGAGGTTGATCATCGTCACCGACAGGAGGAACCGGCTGACCTTGGTTTCGACGTCGCGGAACACGTGCGCCGTCCGCCACCGCATCCGGCGCGTTACGCACATGGACAGGACAGACATGCGGATATGGTCGCGCGTCGCCACGAAGAAATAGAGGCTGGCCAGGAAGATCGCGACCTGCGCCAGAATCGCCGGCGCCAGCATGGCTACGCCGGTCACCGCGCTGCCGTCTTCAACCTGGACCGACATCGCTGTATCCGACCCGAAGATCGAGCCGACCTGCTTCTGGAATTCCCCGATCGATTCCAGCGGTTCGCGCAGGTTCGCGACCTGCGCCTGAAGCTTTTCCCATATCAGCGGTGCTCGCGCCACCCATTCGCTGAGCGGCACGGCGAACAGCGTCGCAAATCCGAAAATCACCGACAAAAGAAGAATGACGACGACGCCCGCCGAAAGCGCTGGCGGCACGCCCCAGGCCTCCACCCGGTCGGCCACCGGCCCGAACATCAGGCCGATGACGATGGCCAGCGTCACGGGCGCCAGGAACACCTGCCCGGCCTGCAGCACGGTGAGCAGCACCGCAAATCCGATACCCACCACCGCCAGACGCGCGACATTGTTGAGGATGCGCTCGAACTGGCTCTCCTCGAAGCTCTCAGGCGTTGGCTTGGCGTAGGGTAAACGCATCGAAAATTCCGGGGTCTGGGGCACCTCTCAAACGTGGAGCGAACCGCATTCGTTCCGCCTTTCCCACAGTGCCGCCCATGTTGTGCTCAACCTCCCCGTCGACCCCATGAAACCGCTTCGCTAAGATCGCCGCCAAACCCTTCCCGAGTCGACGGAATTTCCCATGTCAGCCAAGGCACCCCGCAAGATCATCATTGATACCGACCCCGGCCAGGACGATGCCGTAGCCATCCTTCTGGCGCTCGCCTCGCCCGAAGAGCTTGACGTGCTCGGCATCGTCGCCGTCGCGGGCAATGTCGGTCTGCACCACAACGCCACCAATGCCCGGAAAATCGTCGAACTGTCTGGCCGCACCAACATCCCGGTCTATGCCGGCTGCTCGCGTCCCATGCGTCGCCACCTCGTGACCGCGGAGCACGTGCATGGCGACACCGGCCTCAACGGCCCCGACTTGCCCGATCCGACCATTCCCCTCAAGGATCAGCACGGCGTCGACTACATCATCGAAACGCTGATGAATGCCGAGCCCAGGACCATCACCCTCTGCACCCTCGGACCGCTGACCAATATTGGCATGGCCCTCATCAAGGAGCCGCGGATCGCCGATCGCATCCAGGAAATCGTCATGATGGGCGGCGCCTATTTCGAGGTGGGCAACATCACGCCGGCGGCCGAGTTCAACATTTATGTCGACCCCGAGGCTGCCGATGTCGTCATGCGCTGTGGTGCACCCATCACCATCCAGTCGCTCGATGTCACCCATGCCGTCCAGTCCACCCCGGCCCGCCTCGACGCCATCCGCGCGCTGGGCAACAAGTCCGGCGAGGCTGTCCATGCCATGCTGACCTTCTCGGAAACCTTCGACCTCAAGAAATACGGCTGGGAGGGCGCGCCTCTCCACGATCCCACCGTCATCGCCTACCTGCTGCAGCCCGATCTCTTCGAAGGCCGTCACTGCAACGTCACCATCGAGACGGCGAGCGAACTGACCGTGGGCATGACCGTCTGCGACTATTGGCACGTCACCGGCCGCGCCTACAACGCCACCTGGATGCGCTCCGTAAACGCCGACGGCTTCTACACCCTCCTCAACGACCGCCTCGCGCGCCTGCCTTGAGGTCCGAGGCCTCCCCCACCACCGCACCGCCCTCGGGCTCGACCCGAGGGCCACTCACCGCCGACGCAACCGCACCCACGATCGTCACCACCGGGCCTGTCCCCGTGGTCCATCCATCAGCGTGCGGACGCGACCGCCGCCCCTACCCGTTCATGAAGTAGAACGCCGTCCCGCCAACGACGATGAAGATCAGGATGGCCACGACCAGCCTGATCATTCCGTTCGGCCCCATCGTTCCGAGCACTGCCCGTTCCGCCGGACCGCTGCCTTGGTCGTCAAGGCTCGGTCGCTTTGCAGGATCGTCGAACTCGGTATTTGGCTTTTTTGAAGTGGACATGGCTCTACCCGCCTTTCGAGCGGGCAACGGTGCGCCGGCCAACAAGTTGCCCTCACCCCAGTCCCACTTCCCGCGTCACGCCCACATTCTCCAGAAACGCCCGGTCGTGGCTGATCACCAGCAGCGCCCCGTCGAACGCCCTGAGCCCGGCTTCCACCACCTCAACCGCCTCGATGTCGAGATGATTGGTCGGCTCGTCCAGCACCACCAGCATGGGCGGCTTTGCACCGCCCAGCACGCAGGCCAGCCCCGCCCGCAGCATCTCGCCACCGCTCAGCGTGCCCACCGTCTGCAGCGCCGCATCGTTGCGGAACTTGAACGCGGCCAGCACCGACCGGCAATCGTTGACCGTGCTGTCGGGATTGAGTCGCCGGAAATTGTCGACAATGCTTTCCCGCCGGTCGAGCAGACCCACCTGCTGGTCAAGCAGCACCATGGGTCCACCGATCTGCACGCTCCCGGACACCGGCGCGATCTCACCCGTCAGCAGCTTCAGCAGCGTCGTCTTGCCGACCCCGTTGGGCCCGGTAATGGCCACGCGTTCCGGCCCGATCATGTCCATCGAGAAATCAGTGATGATCGGCCGCTCCGGATCGTAGCCGCCACTCAGGTCCTGCGCCCGCAAGACCACCTTGCCCGCCGGCAGGCCGCTCGGTTTCAGCTTCACGGCGAAGGGCGTCAGGACCTCGATCCTGGTCCGGGCTTCCGCAGCCTGCATCTGGGCGGCATCAGTCTGCTTCTCGGCCAGCCGGTCGAGGCCACCCGCCGTCGCTTCTGCGCGCCTTTTCATCCCGCCGAGAAGGATTTTGGGCATGTCGCCCTTGGCCGCCTTCCGCCTCCCGCCGGCATCGCGCTTGTCCTGCCGCTCGCGTGCCTCCTGCGCGGCCTTCGCCGCGTCGCGCACCTGCCGCTCGGCTACATTGAGATCGTGTTGCGCCGACGCCAGTTCCAGCGCCTTGCGCTCCCTGTAGTGGCTCCAGTTGCCGCCATAGGTCGTGGCGCCCAGCCCCGTGAGTTCGACGATTGCATCCATGATCTCGAGCAGCTCGCGATCGTGGCTGATGACGATTGCCGCGCCGCGCCAGTCCGCCAGCATCTGCGCCACCGCGGCGCGTCCGTCGGTGTCGAGATTGTTGGTGGGCTCGTCGAGAAGGATCAGGTCCGGCGCGTCGAACACCAGGGCAGCGAGGGCCGCCCGCGTGCGCTGCCCTCCGGAAAGGGTCGAGAGCCGCGCGTCGGGCCGGACGTCGAGACCCAGGATCTGGAGCGCCGTTTCGAGCCGCGCCTCCAGCGTCCAGTCGGCTTCTGCCAACGTATCGGCATCGGCCTGGCCCGCCACGGCCTGTTCGAGCAGGGCCAGTGCGTGCCGCGCACCGAAGAGATCGGCCACCGTTTCGTCAGGGCCGGGCTGCACCTGCTGCCGCAGCCCGCCGAGGCGCCCCGCGACGCTGATCGTGCCTGTCGCAGGCGTCAGATCGCCGGTGATGAGGCGCAACAGTGTCGTCTTGCCCACCCCATTGCGGCCGACAAGCCCGGTGCGTCCGCTGCCGAAACTCAGGTCGAGATTGGAGAAAAGGGTCTGGCCGTCAGGGCCGGAATAGGAAAGTCGCGAAAGCGTTACGGAAGGCATGGTTCAAAGCGTCCTCAGGGGCAAGGCAGGTGGGCATTGCTGTGAGGATGCGTTCCATTGGGAACCGTCCGGTCGGGTTGCGATGCACAAAGGATAGTCCTCCGCGCGCCCACGTCAACCTCCCGCTGGCAAATCGCCGCGCCCGGGCGTAGTGTCCGCCCGCTCAGCGTCAGAGAACTGCCATGGACCTCTTCACCCTTTCCGCCTTTACCATCGCCTATGCCATCGCCGTGCTCGTGCCCGGCCCCGGCGTCGCCGCCGTCGTCGCGCGCGCCCTGGGTGGCGGTTTCAAAGGCGCCTTCCCCATGGTTCTGGGCATCTTGGCCGGCGATCTCGTCTACTTCTTCTTCGCCGTCTTCGGTCTTGCGGCCATTGCCACGCTCTTCGGCCCGGTCTTCACCATCGTGCGCTGGGCCGGCGCTGCCTATTTGCTTTACATCGCGTGGAAGTTCTGGACCGCCCGTCCCGGCGCCGAGCAGATGAAGCCCAAGAGCGAATCGCCCTGGAAGACCTTCGCGGCCGGCTTCTCCCTCACCATGGGAAATCCCAAGACCATCGTCTTCTATCTGGCCATCCTGCCCACCGTGGTCCCCCTCGCCGACATCACGCTCCTCGCCCTCGTCGAGCTGACCTTTATCGTCGTCGTCGTGCTGCTCATCATCGGTTGCGGTTATGCCTGGCTGGCATCGGCGGCACGCGAAATGTTCCGTAGCGAAAAAGCGCTGGGTCGCCTTAACAAGACCGCTGGCGCCATGATGGCGGGGGCAGCCGGTCTGGTCGTGCTTCAGCACTGAGGGCAAGTGTTAGCAGTCTGCTAACCAGTTCACCCTTACTTAACCATAATCCGCCACTTTCGGTGGATGGCTTACGGCTCCAGCAAGATAAATCGCTACAATATGCACCAGCTACCGCCCTACGAGCGGATGCAGTATCAGCGTGAGCGCCGGGCCATGGCCGCTGAAACGGCCCAGAAACAGGCCAATATGGCCAATAGCTTTGCCAATATTCAGTCAAGCAACGTCGTCGAGACCGGCAACATCGTCTCGAAGATCGCCATGAGCCGCATGTCCAAGATTGCGTAATCGCGACAATCCAACGCGATCACCTGGCCGTGAGATTCATGTTTGCTTAACGTGCTGATGCGCCAACTGTCGGCATGGCAATTTCAGGCAAGATCACGCGATTCAACATGCACCAGCTCCCGCCCTATGAGCGGATGCAGCAGATGCGTGCCCGCCGTGCCGAAGCGGCCGCGATGGTTCAGAAAAGCGCCAGTCTCGCTGGCAGTTTCGCGGCGATCCAGCAGAACCAGTCGCAGGCCACCGGCGATCTCATTTCCAAGATCGCCATGCAGCGCATCTATAAAAAGGCCTGACTATTCAGCCACTTGCGTGATCCGCTTCAGCAAGGCTGAAAGTTCAGCCGGCGGTTTCTGTTCGATCCGGCGGTATGTCCGTCCGTCGGGCGTCCGCGTGACATAGCCCATATCCACCATCGCCCGCCGCAGCAGCGCATGGTCGCCAAAACTCGCCCATGCATTGAGAAGATCGGTATTGTCGCGGTCCGAATAGTCATGCCCCGGCTCCATTCGCGCCCAAAGCGCCCACAGGCACAGCGGCTGCAGACTGTTCTTGGCCGGCCAGCGCAGCAGCACCCCGTCGGCATCGAAATGCCGTCCCACCTTTTCAACCAGGATCAGGTCGATGGCCTCGGCCTTCGGCGCATTTTCCGTCGCGGCCTTCAGGTGCTGGTAGTTTCTGAAGCCGGCCGACCGCGCCAGCATGTTCAGCATTTCGACATGGCTCGGCGGGGTGTCGCGCGTCGTGATCTCGGCGCGCAAGGTCTTCGCGAAAGCGGACAGGTCGGCAATGGTCAGGGAAAGGGTTTGTCTCGACATGGCTCATCCTCGAGCGGTGCCCTAGCCGCCCGGGGGACGGTGTCGATGGTCGCCGGCTTGCGACGGGCACCATGGAGGGTGCGTGTCGAAAACATTGGGATCGGGCAGGTTTAGCTTCCCTGTGCGGGACGGCGACGCCTTGGTGAACTGCAGACCGTGCCAAGACCTAGCGCACGGTTGGGCCGGAATCAATCGCCGTCATCCACACTCACAAGCGTCGCAGTCTCTGCCGCGCTGGTCTTTGAGGAGGCTGAGACATGAGGGACCGATCGACATGAACATGAGGTTCCTGCGACTATCCCGATCGAGGATCGGAATGCCCCGTGCCGCAGGCAGGCGTTCCCGGCGCGATGCGGTCCCCCACATCCCTGCGTCGCTTTTGACCCGGTCCGGCGCACATGTCCTGATGCGACGGCGAAGAAATTCTGAAATTTTTCTGAAATCTGCATTTAGCCCTTCGTCCGCCTGGGGCTGGGCACTATTGGCTAGGTCTAGGGTAGGATCGGGATACTGGCCGCAATGGGGATCCGGTTTCAGGGCTTCGTTATCGATGTGGAGCGCGCGGAGGTGCGCGCGCCCGACGGCATGCCCGTGCGGCTTCGCCCCAAGGCGTTCGAACTGCTGACCCTGTTCGCAGCGAACAGCGGACGCGTCGTCACCAAGCAGGAGATCATGTCTGCCGTCTGGCCGGGCATCCATGTCAGCGACGACAGTTTGTTCCAGTGCGTCAAGGAATTGCGCACGGCATTGGGCGACGGCAGGCGGGAGCTGATCAGGGCCGTATCGGGGCGTGGCTACCTTTTCAGTGCCACCGTGGAGAGCGACGTCTCCGCTTCGCCAAAGCCTGTCGCCGACGCCTCGCGGACGTCAACGCGACCTGAGGTCAAGCCGCGGCTTGCCTTGGTCTTCGCGGCGGTGGCTGTGCTGACGGTCCTGGGCGGGCTTGCCATCTCCATGCTGACTGGCTCGCCGCAGCATCACACCGTAACGGTCAGCCCCATCGCCACCACCGGCAATGATGCGGCTAACGTCGCGCACGCGTCGGCCATGAGCGAGATGCTGGTGGAAGGTCTGGCGTCAATCGCGGGACTGTCCGTCGCGGTGCCCACCGGGCAGTCGCCCGCGGGCGGTCTCGCCATCGTCAGCGAATTGTCCAATTCGCCGGACACCTGGATTTTGAAAGCGCGCCTCCTTGATCGCGGAACCGGCCAGGTTCATGCCATCGCAACCAGCGAAGTGCCCTCGTCCTCTGCGCCCGCCCTGCTCCATGCTCGTCTCGTTGCCGGCGTCGGTGACCAACTGGCGCGCAGCATCAATGGCCTCCTCCAAAACCGCTCCCGCCAGCGTCCCATTTCCAACTTCGGCAAAGTGGCCATCGAACAGGCCGCAGCGTCGATCAATCAGACGTCCCGGGAGCGTTTTGGCGTTGCGGAAGGGCTGCTCGAGAATGCGCTGGGCGCCGAACCGGACATGCCCGAACTCCAGGTTGCCCTCGCCTCGCTGCAACTGCGCGGCGTCCAGATGCTCTGGTATCCGGCAGAACAGCGCCCCGAAATTGAGCAACGTGCGCGCATGCTGCTCGAAAGTGCCCTCGCCGCCAATCCCAACTCCATCCCTGCACTCGAAGCGCAATGCCGCCTTCTGAGCACGCTTACCGATTTCGCCGAAAGCCTCGTGGCCTGCAGCCAGGTTCTGAGCTTTGACCCGTGGAACGGGTCGGCACTTTATCTGGTAGGTCTGGGTCAGCTCTATCTGGGGCGTTTCGACGACGCGCTGGCGACGTTCCTCCTCGCCGATAGATACGACACACCCGCCATTTCGCGCTGGACCTGGCGTCTCGGTGCCGGCTGGGCCAATCTTCTCCTCGATCGTCCAGACCAGGCCCTGCCCTGGATAGAGCAATCCATCGCCATCACACCGGCGTCCGGCCGCTCGCATATGTTGCTCGCCGCGACCTATGTCCGTCTCGGTCGCCTGCAGGAGGCCGCCGACGCACTGGCCCGCGCCATGGAACTGCGCCCCGCCTCCACCGTCGGAAACATCTTTCCGACAAGCGAGACCATGAGCCCCATCATGCTGGCGGCAAGCGACCGCATCATCGCCGACCTCGTCCGTCTGGGCCTGCCCCGGGATTAGGGAAAACCCGAGCACCCTCACCCCGCTCCTCAAGCGGCTTGAAACCGCCGGCCTCCTGCGCCGCACGCGCAATCCGGAGAACGAGCGCCAGGTCATCATCGGACTGACCGACAAGGGCAAGGCGCTGAGGCTCCAGGGAGGGTGCCTCGCCGATGCCCTTCTCGACAGCACGGGTGAGACGGCCGCCGAACTGGCGCGGGTCAACGCCGATATCCGCCGCATCCGCGACCGCATCTACGACCGTCTGGATGGTTGGACGGCGCCCATCTGACCGCATCTTTGCGTATTTTTACAATCTCGGCGCAAGCCCGCGGCTTAGCCTCATTCCATCGACGCCAGATGGAGATGAGAGATGAACCGCCGCACCTTTACCCAGTCGCTGTTCGCCTCAGCCCTGCTTGGTGGCATCGGAAAATCCGCGCTCGCAGAGGAGACCACAGCCATGAGCACGCCCAGCCCGTTCACCATTGCCATATCAGACGCCCAGCTTGCCGACCTCAAGGATCGGCTCGAGCGCACCCGCTGGCCCGATGAGCCCGCCGATGCCGGCTGGGCCCTGGGCACCAATCTCGACTACATGCGGAGCCTCACCCGTTACTGGATCGACGAATACGACTGGCGACAGGCCGAGCAGCGGCTCAATGCGCTGGGCAATTTCAAGGTCGAACTCGACGGCGTGGAGCTCCACTTCGTCCACCGCCGCTCGACCAATCCCGATGCCGTCCCGCTGCTGCTTCTTCACGGCTGGCCGGATTCGTTTTTCCGCTATCACCGCGTCATCGACGAACTGTCCCGCGACTTTCACGTCGTCGTCCCGTCCATCCCCGGCACCGGCTTTTCCGGCCGCACGGCCCTGCCCATGGACCAGGTCGCAGACCTCTTCGCCCGTCTCATGAGCGAAACGCTCGGTTACGGCCGCTTCATTGCCGCCGGCGGCGATGGCGGCTCCATCATTTCCATGTCGCTGGCCCAGCGTCACCCCGACCGTCTGCTCGGCTATCACGTCACCGATGTCGGCTACCCAGACCAGAACACCGATTTTGCTGCACTGACCCCGCCCGAACAGGCCTATGCCGGCGCCATCCAGCAATGGTTCTTCGCCCACGGCGCCTTCAACCTCATCCATGCCACCAAGCCGCAGAGCCTGGCCTTCGCCATGCACGATTCGCCCGTCGGCCTCGCCGCCTGGATCATGAGCTTCATGGCCGGCATGGGCCTCGGCCAGGATGCCGACCTCCGTTTCGGTCGCGACGAGCTCATCACCAACATCATGATCTACTGGCTCACCGAAACCGCCGCGTCCTCGTTCCGCATCTACAGCCAGAACATGATGCAGCCGCCCACCATCACCGGGATCAACTCTGCAGTACCGGTCGCCGTGGCCACCGAAGTGCCGATTCCCGGGGGCGTCCGGCTCCCGCGCGAGTGGGCGGAACGGCAGACGGGCGGCAACGTCGTCCAGTTTACCGACATGGAAAAGGCCGGTCACTTCGCGGCTTGGGAAGACCCTGACGTCTTCATCGGCGATATCCGTGCCTTCGCCGCGCGCCTGCGCTGAAACTTGGACTCTGACAGTCTCGGGGCCGGCATCGTCAGCGCCGGTCCCTAAATCTTGTGCACCAGCTCCAGGTCCGACGGCAGGTGCCCCATGATGGTCTTGATCGATTTGATCATATGCGGCTGGTCGGTATAGCCCAGGTCGACCGCGACCGCGGCCGGCGCTTCGCCGGCCTTGATGCGCCGCACCGCCTCCTGGGCACGCCGGATCATCTGGAAATCCTTCTGTGTAATCCCCGTCGTCCGCCTGAAATGCTGCTGCACCGAGCGTTTCGAGGCCGCTTTGGGCCGGTCGGAAAACGCCTTGGCGACGAGGTCATCGGACTTGAGCAGCCCGGCCGCGATCATCCGGTCGACCAGACCCTCGGCATCCGCGAAGGCAGGCAGTGGCAATCTCACCCCATCGAGTTCGAACTGGTCGTCCTCGACCGGCAGCATCCGGATCGCGGCCCCGGTCCGCACCGCGCTCTCGGTCGCCAGATACACATGAGCGGCAAACGAGATCACCACCGAATGCTCGCCCGCGAGATAAGGCACATCCACCGGCTCGGTCGCCTGCCCGGTGAGAAAGACGATCGGGTCACCCTCCGGCGAGACGCTGAGCAACAGGTCCCAGGACCCATCAGGCGTCGCGCGATAGATGCCGTCGGCGAGGCATACTGTCTGCCAGACCGTATCGATCCACGGATGCGGCGAAGCCCGCCCGGTATGCTTCTGGCTCATGCCATCTCCCGCCAGCCAAGCGCAGGTTGGCAGAGACTACTCCTCTCGGAACCGTCATGAAAGGCACCGCGGAAACGCAACCGGCGGCCCCCGATCGCTCGGAAACCGCCGGACTTCTGGTGGGCCCACCAGGACTCGAACCTGGAACCAGACCGTTATGAGCGGTCGGCTCTAACCATTGAGCTATAGGCCCGTGCCCGCCTCATAGCAGGGTCGCGGCGGCTGTCAAAGATACATCGCGCAGATGCCCACACACGCAACGAGACGCCGCTCCCGCGTCCCGCCTGCGCCGCGCTCGTTGCCTCGCCCTACCCATCCGCCGAACCAAAGGCTATCCTGTGCGCCATACGCCCCGAAGTCGGACAGCGCCCATGCGAGTCGGAGACATCATTCACGGACTGATGCGCGGCCTTGCCGTCATCGAGTGTTTCGACGAGGAACATGCGCGCATGTCGATCACTGATGTTGCCCAGCGCACCGGCCTCGAGCGCGCCACGGCCCGCCGCTGTCTCCTCACCCTCGCCCATCTCGGTTACGCCACCTACGACGGCAAGTTCTTTCAGCTGACCCCCCGTGTGCTCAATCTGGGCCATTCCTACCTCGCCGCCACCCCGCTGCCCCGCCTGATCCAGCCCTTTCTCGAAGAACTGTCTCATGCCACCAGCGAGAGCACGTCGGCGGCCGTGCTCGAAGGTCCGGATATTCTCTATGTCGCCCGCGCCTCGACGCGCCGGGTCATGTCCATCAACCTTGGCGCCGGCGCGCGCCTGCCCGCCTATTGCACCTCGATGGGCCGCACGCTCCTGGCTGCCCTGCCGCCGCACGAGGCGCAAGCCATCCTCGATCGCTCCGACATCGTCGCCTATACCGAGCGCACCAAGGCGGACATGGCCACCATCACCACCGAGCTCGCCGTTGTTGCCGCCCAGGGCTTTGCCGTCATCGATCAGGAACTGGAGCTCGGGCTCTGCTCCATCGCCGTGCCGCTCTACAATGCCCTCGGCCAGGTGGTGGCAGCCATCAACATCGGTGCCCAGACCGCCCGCGCCCCCACCTCGCGGATGATAGCCCATTTCCTGCCCCTGATGCGCAAGGTGCAGGCCGAGGTGCGTCCCCTGCTGCGCTGATGGGAGCCGTCAGCAAACCGTCGCATCCTGCCGATACGGTGTCCACCTTCGGATGCATTTGCGCAGCAGCATTGCATTGACGCTCTGTCACAAAGGCTCTGCCCTGACGTCGCAAACAGCGTCACAAAATCCCGTCATCCGACGACTTATTCGCGACATATCCCAATATTTACAATCGCTTGACCTGTCACAAACCAGTCATGTGACTGCAATAAAACTGTCGCCAGGCGCTCCTATGGTCTGCCGCGTCTGAGGGCCGCCCCTGAATGGTTGGCCACCCGCAAATGAATTCCGGAAGGGACTTTCCATGAAGACCGCACTCTACGCCAGTGCCGCCGTTATCGCTCTCGCAGCCTTCGGCACCACCTCCGCCTTCGCCCAGTCGCGCGACACCATCCAGATCGCCGGTTCCTCGACCGTTCTGCCCTTCGCCTCGATCGTCGCCGAAGAGTTTGGCGCCACCTTCCCCGAGTTCAAAACCCCGGTCGTGGGTTCGGGCGGCACCGGCGGCGGCTTCCGTCAGTTCTGTGAGGGCGTTGGCGACAACACCATCGATATCGCCAATGCATCGCGTCCGATGCGCGACAGCGAACGTGAAGCGTGCACCGCTGCCGGCGTCACCGACATCCGCGAAGTCCAGTTCGGCTTCGACGGCATCGTCTTCGCCTCGTCCGCGTCGGGTGCCGATTTCGCCCTGACCCCGGTCCAGGTGTTCAAGGCCATCGCTGCCAAGGTTCCGGTCGATGGCGAACTCGTCGACAACCCCTACACCTCCTGGGATCAGATCGACCCGTCCCTGCCGGCCCAGCCGATCGCCCTGGCCATCCCGGGCTCCAACCACGGCACCCGTGAAGTCTTCCAGGAAAAGGTCGTGACCCCCGGTGCCGAAGCCGCCGAGCTTCCCGAAGGACTGTCGGAAGAAGAAGTCGAAGCCGTCGAAACCACCTTCCGTCAGGACGTCGTGGTGGAAATCGCCGGCGACTACACCGAGACCCTTGCGCGTCTGACCGCTGATCCGAACACCGTTGGCGTCTTTGGCCTGTCCTTCTACGACCAGAACAAGGACACCCTGAAGGTTGCGACTGTGGATGGCGTCACCCCGTCGCTCGACACCGTTGCCTCGGGTGAGTATCCGGTTTCCCGCCCGCTGTTCTTCTACGTGAAGGGTCAGCACATCGGCGTGATCCCGGGCCTTGCCGAGTTCACCGAATACTTCCTGTCGGAAGGCGTTTCGGGCACCGGCGGCATCCTGGAATCCGCTGGCCTGATCCCGCAGCCGGCCGACAAGACCGCTGAAGTGCTTGCCGCCTTCCAGGCCGGCCAGTAATCGAAAAACAGGCGGGCCGCAGTTTCTGCGGCCCGCTTCCCTTGAAGGCCAATGGGGACCTGACCCGTGAACACCCTGATCGTTGCCGGACTGCTCCTGGTACTCCTTGGCATCGCCTACCAGCTGGGCTGGTCCAGGAGCCGCTCCCTTGTCACGCCCCAGGGCGTGCGCGTCCATTCCCGCGCCCAGTATCACGGCACTCTCGTCGTGCTCTGGACTCTCATCCCGGCCCTGCTGATCCTCGGCATCTGGGCTTTCTTTTCGCCCGGCGTCCTCCACTGGTACACTGTCTCGCAGATCCCAGCGGATGTGCTGACGACGCTCGACCAGATCGGTCTCAACCAGCAGATGCAGCGCATCCGCGACCTGGCCTCAGGCTTCGGCGTCGCCGGCGAACTGCAGCCTTTCGAGCAGGCCGCTGGCGAAAATGTCGCCCGCTTCCAGCTCCTGTCCTTTCTGATCATGATAGCGGCTGCCGCGGGCCTCGGCGTCCTGGGCCTGCTGTTTGCCCGCCGCCGCATCACCGCCCGCCTGCGTGCCCGCAACGAGGTTGAGCGCGCCGTTTCCTGGCTGCTCCTCGCCTGTTCTGCCGTTGCCATCCTCACCACGGTCGGCATCGTCGCCTCGCTGGTCACCGAAGCCTTCCGCTTCTTCACCTACATCAACCCCATCGACTTCTACTTCGGCACCGTTTGGGCACCGAAATTCTCGTCGACAGGTGGCGGCGACGCCGGCCAGTACGGCATCCTGCCGCTTCTCACTGGTACGCTGATGATTTCGGCCATCGCCATGCTGGTGGCCGTGCCCGTCGGCCTCATGGCCGCGATCTACCTCAACCAGTATGCCCACCGCTCGGTGCGCAAGATCGTCAAGCCGATCATCGAAATCCTCGCCGGCATCCCGACCATCGTCTACGGCTTCTTTGCCCTTGTGACCGTCGGCCCGTTCCTGCGTGACTTCGGCGCGTCCATCGGCCTTGGCATCAGCGCCACCAGCGCGCTGACCGCCGGCATTGTCATGGGCGTGATGATCATCCCGTTCATCTCTTCGCTCTCCGACGACATCCTCAACCAGGTACCGCGCACCCTGCGTGACGGCGCCTACGGCCTGGGCGCCACCCAGTCAGAGACCATCCGCAACGTCCTGATCCCGGCGGCCCTGCCCGGCATTGTCGGCGCCTTCCTGCTCGCCGTCAGCCGCGCCATCGGCGAAACCATGATCGTGGTTCTTGCTGCCGGCAATGCACCGATCCTGCGCGGCAACCCGCTCGAACCGGTCTCCACCATCACTGTCTCCATCGTCAATCAGCTTACCGGCGATACCGACTTCACCGGACCGCAGTCCCTGGTCGCCTTCGCCCTCGGCCTTACGCTCTTCATCATGACGCTGTGCCTCAACATCGTCGCCCTCTACATCGTCCGCCGCTTCCGGGAGCAGTACGAATGACCGATACGACCATCGACGCGGCAGCCGAACGGCGCCTGCGCGTCCGCAACGGACTGGCACGCCGGCACCTCAACGAACGCCTGTTCCGCATCTTCGGCATTATCGCCATCGTCCTCGCACTCGGCTTCGTGGCCCTGCTGTTCACGGACGTGCTGCGCAAGGGCATCCCCGCCTTCACCCAGTCCAACATCCGCCTCGAAGTCTCGTTCGATCCGGAAGTGCTCAAGGTCGATCCGGCGCCCGAACGGGCCGCAGGTCAGTCCGATGCCGATTTCCGTGCGGCGCGTCTCGCCTGGGAACGTCAGGTGGCGATGCTGAACTGGAACACGGTCGTCGAGCAGGCCCTGCGCGCCGCAGCGCCTGCCGGGTTCGAAATCGACAGCCGCCAGATCCTCACCGTCACCGAAACCGACGCCCGTCACCGCGTCCGCGAGCTCTTCGTCCGCGACCCGAGCCTTCTGGGCCGCACGGCCACCGTTGAGCTTCTGGCGTCCGCCAACGCCGACAACTGGGTCAAGGGCAACATCAACCGCGAGCTGGGCGATACCCAGCAGCAGCTCTCCGCCCCGGCTCGTGCTCTGATCGATACCTTCGAGGCCAACGGCACCATCACCCAGGGCTTCGCCTGGTCGCTGTTCACCAACGTGGACAGCCGCTCGGCTCCCGCCGCGGCCGGCCTCCTCGGCGCCCTCATGGGCTCGCTCTGGATGATGCTGATCGTCGTCGTCCTGGCCGTCCCGATCGGCGTCGGCAGCGCCATCTACCTCGAGGAGTTCGCGCCCAAGTCGCGTCTGACCGATCTCATCGAGGTCAACATCAACAATCTCGCCGCCGTGCCGTCCATCGTCTTCGGCCTTCTGGGCGCGGCCGTGTTCATCAACTGGTTCCGGCTGCCGCTCTCGGCGCCGCTGGCCGGTGGTCTGGTCCTGACCCTCATGACCTTGCCCACCATCATCATTGCCACCCGCGCCGCTCTCAAGGGCGTCTCTCCGGCCCTGCGTCAGGCGGCCCTGGGCATGGGTGCATCCAAGACGCAGATGGTGTTCCACCACGTGCTGCCGGTCACCTTCCCCTCGATTCTCACCGCCACCATCATCGGCGTGGCGCAGGCCTTGGGCGAAACCGCACCGCTGCTGCTCATCGGCATGAATGCCTTCGTCGCCGCCGTGCCAGCCACCCCGGTCGATCAGGCAACCGCCCTGCCCGTCCAGATCTACCTCTGGCAGGCCAATGAAAACCGCAACTTCTTCGAGCCACGCACATCTGCTGCTATCATGGTGCTGCTGGCCTTCATGATTACGCTCAACGCCGTCGCCATCTTCCTGCGGTCGCGTCTTGAGAAGCGTGCTTAAGGAGACATCAAATGGACGTTCTTGCCGGCAAGGTTAAAGTGACCTCCAAGACTCTGGACCAGACCATGAACCCCGCCGAAATGATGGACCATCCGATCCGCCTCACCGCCCGTGACGTCACCGTTCACTACGGCGCCAAGCAGGCCCTGCACGGCATCTCGATCGACATCCCCGATCGCGCCGTCACCGCCTTCATCGGGCCCTCGGGCTGCGGCAAGTCGACGTTCCTGCGCTGCATCAATCGCATGAACGACACCATCGAAGGCGCCAAGGTCGGCGGCAAGATCGCGCTCGACGGCCAGGACATCTACGCCAACGACCTCGACGTGGTCGAACTGCGCGCCCGGGTCGGCATGGTCTTCCAGAAGCCCAATCCCTTCCCCAAGTCCATCTACGACAACGTCGCCTATGGCCCGCGCATCCACGGCCTCGCCCGCAACAAGGCCGATCTCGACGAGATCGTGATTTCCTCGCTGCGCAAGGCCGGTCTGTTCGAGGAAGTGAAGGATCGCCTCAGCGAACCCGGCACCGGCCTCTCGGGCGGCCAGCAGCAGCGTCTTTGCATTGCTCGCGCCATCGCCGTCGGCCCTGAAGTCATCCTCATGGACGAGCCCTGCTCGGCCCTCGATCCGATCGCCACCGCCATCATCGAGGAACTGATCGACGAGCTGCGCGAAAACTACACCATCGTCATCGTGACCCACTCCATGCAGCAGGCCGCCCGCGTCTCGCAGAAGACCGCGTTCTTCCACCTGGGCAACCTCATCGAGCAGGGCGACACCGAGGACATCTTCACCAATCCGGTGAACAAGCAGACCCAGGACTACATCATGGGCCGCATCGGCTGATCGCCGGGCGACGGAGGACCATTACCATGCCCAATACCGGCACCGACCACATCGTCACGTCGTACAACGAAGAACTCGCCGCCCTTGCCCAGGCCATCGCCGAAATGGGCGGTCAGGTCGAAGTCGCCATCGAGAACGGCACCCGTGCACTCCTCCGGCTCGATCGCGAGCTGGCCGACGTGACCATCATCGCCGACCAGCGCATCGACGACATGCAGCGCCAGATCGATGAGATGGCCGTCTCCATGATCGCCCGTCGCCAGCCCATGGCCAGCGATCTGCGCGCCATCATCACCGCCATCCACGTCGCCAACGATCTCGAACGCATTGGCGACATGGCCAAGCAGCTTGCCCGCCGCTCATTGAAGCTCGAGGGCATCAACCTGCAGCCGACCTTCTACAACGGCGTCAAGAACATGACAGCCCTGGTCTCGCGTCAGGTCAAGGACGCACTCGACGCCTATGCCAACCGCGAAGCGGCCGCTTCGGTCGAGGTCTGCAACCGCGATGACGAGGTCGATGCCATGCACACCTCGCTGTTCCGCGAACTCCTGACCTACATGCTCGAAGATCCGCGCAACATCACCACCTGCACGCATCTCCTGTTCTGCGCCAAGAACCTCGAGCGCATCGGTGACCACGCCACCAATATCGCCGAACGCGCCTATTATCTGGCCACCGGCAAGCAGCTGACGAGCGACGTCCAGCAGCTGCAGCGCCAGCAGATCAAGGCGTGATTGCCTTGCCTCTCCCCCTGGGGAGAGGTCGGCGCACCGCGCCGGGTGAGGAGGCCTTAGTCCGAACGCCGCTCCCCGTCTCCCCTCCTTCAGGGAGAGGTGAGGTGGGGATAAAGCCAAGAATTCAGAACTCTCGGGCGACCTCGGTCAGTCCGATCGACGGAGCACGCCATTATGCCCGCCACCATTCTCGTCGTTGAAGACGAAGGCGATATCGCCATCCTCCTGCGCTACAACCTCGAAGCCGAGGGTTTTCGCGTGGTCACGGCTGAAAGCGGCGACGAAGCCCAGCAGGCCATCGCCGAAAAACTGCCCGATCTGATCCTGCTCGATTGGATGCTGCCCGAAATCTCGGGCATCGAGCTCTGCCGCCGCTTGCGCGCCCGCGAGGAAACCGCCCGCGTCCCGATCATCATGCTCACCGCCCGCGGCGAGGAAGAGGAGCGCGTACGCGGCCTCTCCACCGGCGCCGACGACTACGTGGTGAAACCCTTCTCGGTGCCCGAACTGCTGGCGCGCATTCATGCGCTCCTGCGCCGCGCCAACCCCAACCTCGTCACCGCCGCCCTCAAGGTCGGCGATCTTGAGCTCGATCGCACCACCCACCGCGTCCGCCGCGCCAACAGGGACGTCCACCTTGGCCCCACCGAATATAGGCTGCTCGAATATCTCATGCGCCACCCGGGCCGTGTCTATTCGCGTGAACAACTGCTCGATGGCGTCTGGGGCAACGACGTCTATGTCGACGAGCGCACCGTCGACGTCCATATCGGCCGCCTTCGACGCGCCATTAACCGGGGCAAGGAGTCCGATCCGATCCGCACTGTGCGCGGCGCAGGCTACGCCTTCGACGAGCGCTTCGCCGCCGTCGCCTGAAAATAGCAGGGCCCGCCGAAGCGGGCCCTTTCTGTTATTTGCGCAGAAACGCGATCAGGTGCCGGTTGAATTCCTCGGCATGGCTCACATTGAAGCCGTGCGGCGCCCCAAGCACCACGACCATCTCGCTGCCCGGGATGGCGGCATGCGTGCGCGCGCCTGATCCTTCCACCGGCACGATCCCGTCGGCATCGCCATGGATCACCAGCGTCGGCACCGTGATCGCCTTGAGATCATCGCGGAAATCGGTCGTGCCGAACGATGCCATGCAGCCCAGCGCGGCGGTCTGGTCCGACTGGTGGCAAAGCGCGATCGCTTTTTGCCGCTCGTCCTCGCTCACCTTGAGCACGCCGTTGGCCGAAAAGAAGTCCTTGGTGAACTGGTCGAAGAAGGCGGTGCGGTCCGCCTTGATCCCCGCCTCCATCTCGTCGGCCTTTTCCTTGGTCAGCGGACCATCGGGGTTATCAGGCGTCTTCATCATGTAGGGCGGCACTGCCGCCGCGAAGACGACCGAATGCAGCTTGCTCTCGCCATGCTCGGCGACATAGCGGGCGACTTCGCCCCCGCCCATCGAAAAGCCCACCAGCGACACGTCGGTGAGGGCCTTGGCCTCGATGATGTCTGCCACGTCATTCGCCAGCGTCGAATAATCGAACCCGCTCTCGGGCTTGTCCGATTGACCGAACCCGCGCCGGTCATAGGTGATGACGCGAAAACCGGCCCCGGCCAGCGCCTGCACCTGATGCTCCCAAGCCTTGCCTGAAAGCGGCCAGCCATGGATCAGGATAACGGCGCGGCCGCTGCCGCCGGTGTCTTCAGTGTGCAGGCCGATCGATTGGGTCGCCATGGATGCTCTCCTTTTTGGCGTAAGAACGAAATCTCCCCACCAGAACGGCGCCACGACTCCACCGTTCCGGAATGACGGAAATGTTGCCTTCCGCTCGCGACTCGGATCCGGCCCATCGACACCCATTAGTTGTAAATTTTGGTTACAAGTCCCGCTGGAATGCCCAGCGTCGATTCTTCTTTAGCCACTGAATAAGAACGATAAATTCAAAAGTATGACTTGAGTTGCAAAAAGTTTTTGCATCTTCAATTGTTGACAACAAGTCCTGCCCTCTGCTTGCTTGTGGCGGCTGGCACCATTGAGCGCTTCTGCTCAGGTCCGGCGCGGGACCATAGAGACCACGTCCAGGCCCGCAGTTTTGAGGAGAAATCAAATGCTGAAGCGCACGCTTTTGGGCGCGGCTCTTGCCGCCCTTGCGACCTCTGTTTCCGTGGCGGAAACGGTCAACATCGACGCAACGCAGGTTCAGTTCAGCGGTGTCGAGCTCTATTCCGATATCCAGTATTCGACATCCGCCCTCGGCCTCATGCGCAATGAGCTGTATCTCGATCTGATCCGCCCAACCTCCGCCGAGCCCGCGCCTGTCATCGTTTTCATTACGGGAAGCGGCTGGCGCGCCGTCGAGCGCGAACGCCTGATCCCGCAGCTCGTCCGTTTTGCCGAGGCCGGCTTTGCCGTCGCGACCATCGACTACCGAGGCATCGGCGAAGCCAAGTTCCCCGAGCCGCAGAAGGATGTGAAGGCGGCCGTGCGCTACCTCCGCGCCAATGCGGACCTTTACAATCTCGATGCCGATAACATCGCTGTCTTCGGCCCATCCGCGGGCGGTCACCTCGCGCTGATGGCCGGCCTGACCGGCAATGATCCAGACTATGTGGATGAGCGTCTCTCCGATGTTTCCTCGGAAGTCCAGGCCATCGCCACCTTTTACCCGGCCGCCTACTTCGGCGAGACTGGCGAGCCTGGCTATGATCTTGCCAGCATGCATATGGGCCTTTCCGTGCACGACAAGGCCAATGCCGAAGCTGTCCGCGAAGCCTTCCCGGAAACGCATATCGGCGAGGACAGCCCGCCCGTTATCGTCATTCAGGGCACCGAAGATCAGGTTGTTCCGCTCAGTTCAAGCGAACGCCTCTATGCGGCCCTCGAGGCCGGCGGCGTCGATGCCACGCTGGTCGTGGTCGATGGCGTGGGCCACGATTTTGAACAGATGACCAGTGTTCCCGAGGTCACCGACGCTCTCGTTGATTTCTTCACCCGCACGCTCAAGGACTGATCTCCGCGTCGTCGTTTTCCGGCCCCTGCCCATCCGGCATGGGGCCGGAAGGCTTTTTGCGAACGGTCTACCCATCGGTCGGCCAGTCCCCATTGACTTCCCCCACGCCCCTCGCCCATAACCCACCCGTCGTTTGGTTTCCCCGCGGGCAACACCCAAGGGGGATTAAAAGGGAACACGGTGCGACGTACCCATCAGGGCGCAAGACCGTGGCTGCCCCCGCAACTGTGAGCGGTGAGTTCTTCCGTCAATGCCACTGGCCTCGGCCGGGAAGGTTCGGAAGCGCTGTGACCCGCAAGCCAGGAGACCTGCCGTCGACTGTACTGAGACCTGGCCGGGGTGAGCCAAGGGGAAGACGATGGCAGACGCGACTATTTTCATTGCGAGTCTGAAGCTGATCGGTTTGCCCGGCGGATACCCCATGTCTGTGGGTATGCGCCGTGACCTTGCCTGATCGCCTTTCCAGCCAACGCCCTGCCAAGCTCACGGTCTCGTCCCTCGCCTGGGGACCATCGGGTCATGCATCCATCGTCGAGGATCTGTCCTTTTCAGTCGCGCCAGGACAAATGCTGGCCGTCGTTGGTCCCAACGGCGCCGGCAAATCCAGCCTCCTGCGCTGCCTCTATCGCTATCATCGCCCCTCCTCCGGGCATGTGCGGCTCGACGAAACCGATATCTGGCAACTCTCTCCGCGCGATTGTGCGCGCCGCGTCGCCACCGTCCTGCAGGAAGGTGCCTCCGATTTTGCCCTTTCGGTCGCCGAAATCGTCGAGCTTGGCCTTATCCCGCATCAGCCCGGCGGCGGTGGCCACGATTATGAACCGGTCGAGCAGGCGCTCGACCTCATGGAACTGGCCCATCTCGCCGGTCGCGACTTCGCAACTCTTTCTGGCGGCGAAAAACAGCGCGTCATGATCGCGCGGGCTCTTGTCCAGCGGCCAGATCTGCTGATCCTCGACGAGCCTACCAATCATCTCGACATTCGCCACCAGCTCGAAGTCCTGGCTCTCCTTTCCCGCCTGCCAGCCACCGTGGTGGTCTCGCTGCACGATCTGGCGCTGGCCAGCGCCCATGCCGATGCGGTCCTCGTGCTCGAGCGTGGCCGGCAGGTCGCCCTGGGCGCCCCGCTCGATGTCCTCACGCCCGATGCCATCCGCGCCACCTTTTCCGTGGGCACCGTTGTGGATCGTCACCCCACCACCGGGCAGCCGCGCTTTTCCTTCCACCTCGATTGATCGTTCAACAGGAGCCAAACATGCGTCGCCTATCCGCTCTCGCCGCGCTATCGATTTTCGCCAGTCCGGCTTTCGCCTCCACCTTTCCTGTCACCGTCCAGAGCTGTGATCGCGAGGTCACTTTCGATGCGGCGCCACAGCGCGCCATTTCCAACGACGTCAATTTGACCGAGATGATGCTGGCGCTCGATCTCACCGGTCACATGGCCGGCTATACCGGCGTTTCCGACTGGAAGACCCTCGATGAGCGGCTGCGCGAAGGCGTCGCCGAATTGCCCGAACTGTCGCCCAACTACCCGACCAAGGAAGTGCTCCTGGGAGCGGATGCGGATTTCTACTTTGCCGGCTGGAATTACGGCATGCGCGTCGGCGGCGAAGTCACGCCGCAATCCCTCGCCGAGTTCGACATCGCCGTCTACGAGCTCACCGAGAGCTGCATCCACATCATGCAGAAGTCCAAGGCCTCCATCGACGATCTCTATGCCGACCTTCTCAACCTGGGCCGCATCTTCGGCGTCGAGGAACGCGCCATCGCGCTCGTCGACGGTTACAAGGCCGAGCTCGAGAGCTTTGACGAGGGCCTGCCGGCGCTCGAAAGCGCCCCGCGTGTCTTCGTCTACGACTCGGGTGAGGACAAACCTTTTACTGCTGGCAATTTCGCCATGCCCACCGCGCTGATCGAAGCGGCCGGCGGCACCAACATCATGGACGACTTGGATTCGTCCTGGGTGGAGATCGGTTGGGAGCCGGTGATCGAGCGCAATCCCGATGTCGTTGTCATCGTCAATTACGGTGAGGTCACCGCTGAACAAAAAATTGCCTTCATGAAGTCCAACCCGGCCTTCAAGGACATCCCTGCCGTTGCCAACGACAACTTTGTCGTCCTCGAATATGTCGAGGCCACCCCCGGTCCCCGCAATATCGAAGCCATCAAGCGCCTCGCCGCAGCGTTTCGGGAATAGACACCACAATCACCCTGGTCTGCCAGGGTGAGCCATCCGTTACTATACCGCGCCATCTCCACCCGCTCGATACACCCCTCCTCCTCCTTCAGGGGGAGGTCGGGTGGGGGTTCTCCCTAAACGGAACGACATGTCCCACCACCACCTCGTCCACGGTCCGCGCCATTGGCTCCTCCACCACGTCCCGCTGCTCGTGGCCGCCCTGGCTCTCATCCTTGTCGCCACCATGGCCCTGGGCGTCAGTGTCGGCGCCGTCGGCATCGAGCCGCACGTCGTCTGGGGCGTCATCGCCAGCCATCTGGCACCAGGCAGCGTCGAGGTCACCTGGTCGCCCGGACGTGACAACATCGTCTGGGAGGTCCGCCTGCCCCGCGTGATCCTCGGGGCCATCGTCGGCGCAAGCCTCGCTTTGGTGGGCGCGGCCCTGCAGTCGGTCACCCGAAATCCCCTGTCCGACCCGCATCTGCTCGGCATCTCGTCCGGCGCGGCGCTGGGCGCCATCATCGTGCTACTCCATGTCGGCATGATTTTCGGGCTGGCCACCCTGCCCATCTTCGCCTTTGTCGGCGCGCTCCTCACAACCTTCATCGTCGTCGGCGCCGCCACCCTTACCCGCTCGACCGGGGCGAGCCGTCTTGTGCTTGCCGGCGTCGCGGTCAGCTTCGTCATCACCTCGGCCGGCAGCCTCGGCATCTTTCTCGGCGATCCCCGCGCCGCCCACACGGTGCTCTTCTGGATGCTGGGTGGCCTCGGTCTTGCGCAATGGAGCCAGCTGGTGTTTCCACTCGGGGCTCTTGCCATCTGCGGCGCCTGGCTGATCGGCCGGGCCCGTTTTCTCAACGCCATGACCCTGGGCGATGAATCCGCCACGGCCCTCGGCATTCCCGCCGGCCGGTTCCGTCTCGCAGTCTTTGTGGCCTGCGCTATTCTCACCGGGGCCGCCGTGGCCTTTTCCGGCGTCATTTCCTTCGTCGGCCTCATGATCCCGCATATCGTGCGCATGGTCGTGGGCGGAGACTATCGTCGGGTCCTGCCGCTGTCGGCCCTGGTCGGCGCAATTTTCCTTGTCGCGGCCGATATGCTGGCCCGCGTCATTATCCCCCCACAGGATCTGCCCATCGGCATCATCACGGGCCTTGTGGGCGGCATCTTCTTCCTCGGCCTGCTACGCCGCAACGCCAGCATGGGCTAAGCTCGGACGACCTCCCTGAGTCGGATCGACTGATGAACTTCCCCACTGCTCAGCGGCCCAGCCCGCTGCACCTGCTGGCCGCCTTTGGCAGCGGCGGCCTCCTCACCATGGCTGTGTTCGTCAATGGCGAGGCCGGGCGCTATGGCGGTCCGCTGTTCTCGTCGTGGCTGGCCCATGGTGTCGGCACTGTCTTTGCCGTGCTGATCCTTGCCGTGCTGTGGCGGCAGCAGCGCCGCGAAGCAGCTGCCGCGCGCGCCGCGGTCGGGCCGGCCCCATTATGGGCCTATCTCGGCGGCATTTTCGGCGCCGTGACCGTCATGCTGACCTCCGAGGCGGTCAATTCTCCGCTGGCCCTGGCCGGCACGCTGGCCCTCGGCCTTGCCGGTCAGGTGGCCCTCAGCCTCGCCGCCGATTTCTGGGGCCTTCTCGGCCTCCCCAGGCGCCGGCTCGATTTGCGTGATGCGGGCGCGGTCATTCTCATTGCCGCTGGAAGCCTTCTCATCATCCTCTTTGGCCTCGGCGGAGGCGCGGCATGATCGTTCCGATCCTCTTCGCTTTCAGCGTCGGCCTGCTGATCATCCTCAGTCGCCAGGTCAATGGCCGCCTATCCCTGTCCTCAACGGCGATGATCTCGTCGTTCTGGAACCACTTTGTCGGCTTCGTCGTCATCACCCTGCTCGGCCTTGCCATCGGCGGATTGATCCCGCCCAATATTGGCGAGATCCCGTGGTGGGTATTCACAGGCGGTGCCATCGGTGTCGTCTTCGTCGCATCCGGCTCCTGGCTCATCACCCGCATCGGGGCGGTGAACTCGACGCTTCTGGTCATGGCCGGTCAGATGGTCACTGGCGTCGTCTTCGATTTTTTGCGCGGCGCCTCGGTCAATCTCCTGGCCAGCACCTTGGGCATTGTTCTGATTTTCGCGGGCATGGCGCTGACGCAGCGCAAAGGTTAACCCCCTGCTAACAATACGGGCCCCGAGGGGCCCGTAGCGCTAGCATGATGTGCACCGTTTAGCCGGCTGCGGTGTACGCAGTTTTCACGATGGTGAAGAACTCGGCCGCATACTTGCCCTGCTCGCGCGGACCGTAGCTCGACCCCTTCCGCCCGCCGAACGGCACGTGGAAGTCCACACCTGCGGTCGGAACGTTGACCATCACCATGCCGGCTTCGGAATTGCGCTTGAAGTGCGTCGCGTACTTCAAGGAAGTCGTTACGATACCGGCACTTAGGCCAAATTCCGTGTCGTTCGCGGTAGCCAGCGCTTCCTCGTAATCCTTGACCTTGATGACGGCCGCGACCGGTCCGAAGATCTCTTCGCGCGCGATCCGCATCGAGTTCGTAGCCTCGGTGAACAGCGTCGGCTGCAGGAAATAGCCCTCGGTTCCGCAGTTGACGCGCTCGCCACCAGCCGCCAGCCGTGCCCCCTCGGACTTGCCGATCTCGATATAGTCGGTGTCCTGCTTGAGCTGGCTCGGATCCACGACAGGACCGATTTCTGTATCCTTTTCAAGAGCATGACCAACGCGCAGACCTGCCGTCCGCGCCGCCAGCGCTTCCACGAACTTGTCGTGGATACCCTCGGTGACGATCACGCGGCTCGATGCCGTGCAGCGCTGGCCGGTGGAGAAGAACGCCGACTGCGCCACAGATTCGACCGCCACCTTAAGGTCGGCGTCGTCCAGCACGATGGTCGGATTCTTGCCGCCCATTTCGAGCTGGAACTTGCGCCCCACCTCGATCGAGGCCGCTGCGACCCGCTTGCCCGTTCCCACCGAACCGGTGAAGCTGATGGCATTGACGTCCTTGCTTTCGAGCATGGTCTGGCCCACGACCGAGCCCTTGCCCATGACCAGGTTGAGCACGCCCTTGGGCAGGCCGGCCCGCACCAGGATGTCGACGATCGCCCAGGTCGAGCCCGGCACCAGGTCGGCCGGCTTGATGACGACCGTATTGCCATAGGCCAGTGCCGGGGCGATCTTCCAGGTCGGGATAGCGATCGGGAAGTTCCACGGCGTGATAATCCCAATGACGCCAACGGGTTCGCGGGTAATCTCGACACCCACTCCCGGACGCACGGATGGCAGCACTTCGCCGGACAAGCGCAGCACTTCGCCGGCGAAGAAGTCGAAAATCTGCGCGGCGCGGGTCACCTCTCCGATGCCTTCGGGAAGGGTCTTGCCCTCTTCCCGGCTCAGCAGCTCGCCCAGTTCCTGCTTGCGGGCGAGGATTTCCTGGCTGGTCTTTGAAAGAATGGCGTGACGCTCGAGAATGCCCGAGCGCGACCAGGCCGGAAACGCGGCCTTGGCAGCGGCGATGGCCTGCTTGGTCTCTTCGGCAGTCGCACGCGCATAGACGCCCACGACCTCATTGATGTTGGACGGGTTGATGTTTTCGACACCATCGGCGCCGACCCATTCGCCGTCGATCAGGTTCTTGTGCAATTCGGTCATGGAAAGGCCTTTCAGAAACAGCGCCTCAGGAACAAGGCGCAGAAGAAACTAGAGGAGGTCGGCGCGCGACAGATCGCGCATCAGATGGCTGGTGCCATAGGTCCAGGGCGGACACTTCGTGGAGAGATTGACGACATTGGTGAGCGTACCAAGAGTGGGTGTCGAAATCGAGACGACGTCTCCCAGCTTGTGGGTAAAGCCCTTGCCGTCCCCGTCGCGATCCTTCACCGGTGCGAACATGGTCCCGAGATAAAGCACCAGTCCGTCGGGATACTGATGATGGTTGCCCACCGTCGCTGCAACCAGCGATTCCGGCGTCCGCGATATCTGGGCCATGTTTGACCGGCCTTCGAGCACAAAGCCGTCTACACCTTCCACGCGTAGCGCGATCTCCGCCTGCTTGATCGTTTCGAGGCTGAACTCGCCATCGAACAGCCGGATGAAAGGCCCCAGCGATGCCGATGCGTTGTTGTCCTTGGCCTTGCCCAGAAGCAGCGCCGAGCGGCCCTCAACGTCGCGCAGATTCACGTCATTGCCCAAGGTCGCACCGATGATTTCGCCCTTGCTGGTGACCAGCAGAGCCACTTCCGGCTCGGGATTGTTCCACTGCGAGATCGGGTGCAGGCCCACTTCGGCGCCATGGCCCACCGCACTCATCGGCTGGCCCTTGGTGAAAATTTCCGCGTCAGGCCCGATGCCCACTTCGAGATACTGGCTCCACACGCCTTTTTCGATCAGCGCTGCCTTGACCTTCATCGCCGCGTCCGAGCCGGGCACCAGCTCCGAAAGATCCGTCCCGATGAGGTCGAGAATTTCGCCCCGCAGTGCATCTGCCCGCGAGATATCCCCGCGCGCCTGTTCCTCGATGACCCGCTCGAGCAGCGATACCACAAAGGTTACGCCGGACGCCTTGATGGCCTGCAGGTCGATCGGCGCCAGAAGCCGGGGCAGGGAATCCCCCTTGCCGGCCAGCACGGCGGCGACATCGCCGACGGGCTGTCCGGGCGCCGTTCTCACATGGTCTGCTGCCCGCCCGCTTTCGGCGATATCGCGTACCGTCGCCATGCCGCGCGCAGTGATGTCGACGATCTGCCCGTTACGCACGGTAACCACGCGGGGATACGCAAACCCGGGCAACAGGGCGCGGCCCAGCAAAAGGCCATCAGGAATGTCGCTCGCGCTCATGCACCGCCCCTTTGATTGACGCTCGTCACTAGCCCACGCCCCCGAACGAACGCAAGTGCTCTGCCATATAAGTCATACTAATGAACAATGCCACCCCGTCTGATGGCCGTTCAAGTGCCATTCATCTGCGCCGCAATACTGACGCATTGGCCCGGGACATCTCGTCCCGTACTTTTCAAGGAGTTTGCCATGCGTGCCCTTAGCGTCCTCGTTCCCTTCGCCCTGCTCGCCACTGCCCTGCCCGCCTATGCAGGCACAATCTCGATCGAAGGCCGCGGCGAGGTACGCGCGGCTCCAGACATGGCGACCATCAATTCCGGCGTCATGACCCAGGGCGAGACCGCACGCGAAGCACTCGACGCCAACACCGCGGCCATGAACGAGTTGATTGCGGCCCTCAAGGAAGCCGGTATTGAGTCGCGTGACATCCAGACCTCGGGCTTCTCGGTCAATCCCAACTATGTCTATTCCGACGACCGCGACGCCAATGGTTATACCCTGCCGCCCAAGATCAATGGCTATCAGGTGGCCAACACGGTGACCGTCGTGGTACGCGATCTGGCGGACCTGGGCAGCATTCTCGACAAGTCCGTCACCGTCGGCGCTAACACGGTCAACGGAGTTACCTTCTCGGTTGCCGATCCCTCCGAGCTGCTCGACGAGGCGCGCAAGGCTGCCTATGCCGAGGCTCGCGAAAAGGCTGAACTCTATGCTGGCGTCTCCGGTGCAACACTGGGCGATCTTGAGTCGATCACCGAGCAGCAGAGCTTCAATACGCCTCAGCCCTACCCCATGTATGCCCGCGCAGAGATGGCTGCCTCGGCCGATGTCCCTGTGGAAGCTGGTGAAATGAGCTTTGCCATCTCGGTCAATGTCTCGTGGGAATTGAACAACAGCGCCGACTAATCGGTGCACAACCACGCCTTCGCCATGTTTTGGCCAAACCAACGCGGCCAAAGCGGCGTTGTCTTCTCTCAGGGGTGGGCCGGTCGCCGGTCCGCCTTTGAACCCGAATCCCCTCTTTGAGGGGGCTTGGGCGGTGGGGACGGTTCCACCGTAGTCACTCCGTCCCCACCAACCCCTCACCTCCAAGGCGTGTCCATCTTACTCACTCCGGGCGCATGCCCTTGCCTCCTCCGGGCCGAAAATCACTGATTGGCGTCATTCGCCAATGACGTGGAAGATGATCTCGCGCCGATGCGGCTGTCTGCGGTGTTCGAAGAGATACAGCCCCTGCCATGTGCCCAGAACGGGTCGCCCGCCGCTGACGGGAATGCCTATCGATGTCTGGGTCAGAGCCGACTTGATATGCGCGGGCATATCATCGGGCCCTTCTGTCGTATGCACCAGCCAGTCCATGCCCTCCGGTACCAGCCGCCGGAAGAAGCCCCGCAGGTCGATCTGCACATCCGGGTCGGCATTTTCCTGGATCACGAGTGAGCACGACGTATGGCGTACATATGCTGTCGCGAGTCCGGTGCGGATTCCGCTGGCCTCGATAAACCCGACGAGGTTGTCGCTGACCTCGTAGAGGCCTTCTCCTGATGTGGTGACGACGACTGTCTTGATCGATTGCTGCATTCGTCCGGCCTAGCATGCGGTTGTGGACACTCAAAGTTGCATTCGCCGCGCCGCGGAGGAGTGCCGCAATCGCGCCGCAATGCACCGCTTTCAGTCAGATAACGTCCGCCGCGGAACCACAGCCAATTCCCTGCGTTCAAGGGATTGCGGGGCCTGCCGACCATGTCTGGCGTGACTGACTGCTGTTCATGGAGCGTTCAGGAACGGCCCACAATGCTCGACGGGAAGTGTTTCGAACACAAAGGATAAGAACAATGCGCCTCAAGAACTGGCTCCTTGCCGGTACCAGCATCAGCATGCTGGCCTTTGCGCCCATCGCGGCCAACGCCCAGGATGCGGAGCTGCAATCTGCCTATCAGGCCTATGTCCAGGCCCAGGCATCAGGAGACGCTGCTGCGCTCGAAGCCGCACAGACCGCTCTGACCGAACTTTGTATCGTGGGTGGCTTTGCCAGCCTCGATGAATGTATCGCAGCCATTTCCGCTGGCGGCGCTGCACCTGCAGCAGAAGAACCCGCAGCGGTTGAGCCTGCGCCTGCTGAAGAACCGGTAGCCGAGGAACCCGCTCCCGAACCGGCACCTGTTGAGGAGCCTGCACCGGTTGCAGAGGAACCAGCCCCTGCTGAGGCGGCACCAGCGCCTGAACAGCCGGCAGTAGAAGAAGTCGCCCCTGCCCCAGAACAGCCCGCCGTCGAGGCCGCGCCTCCCGCGGCCGAAGAGCCGGTGATGGAAGAAACCGCTCCCGCCGACGCACAGACCATGGAAGCTCCGGCCGATGCGGAACCGGTCATCGACCAGCCAGCTGCTGAGCAGCCCGCTGTCGAAGAAGCCGCTCCTGCCGCTGAAGAACAGCCGGCTGTCGCTGCCGAAGGTGATGTCGAAGCGCGCCTCGCCGCAGCTGTCGACGCCTATAATGCCGCTGTTGTCGACCTCGCCGCTGGCGTGCCTGACGCACAGGCGCGCATCGACGCTGCATCCGCTGAAATCGCATCGATCTGCGGTGTCCTCGGATACACCGATAACGAGACTTGCGTTGCCGACTTCGGGCTCACCCTGTCGCCGCTGACCGAGGCGCCGACGGGCGAACAGCAGCCTGCCGTCGAGCCGGGTGACAATCAGCCCGTGCCTGTCGAGGAAGTCACCTCCGATGGACAGCCGGCCGAGCTGGTTGAAGATCTGCCTGCCGGCGTCGATGCCGACCAGATCGCGCCAGTCCTCGACAGCGCCAAGGATCAGGAAGCAGCCCCGGCTGCTGCCGTCGAAGGCCAGCCTGCAGTCGAAGGTGAAGCTGCCGTCGAAGCTCAGGGCCAGGCCGACGTACAGGCAACAAGCGAGCCTGCTCCGACCAATGACGAAGAAGCCCAGGCCGAAGTGCTCCGCACGTTCGCAGCTGAGCCGATGGATGCCGTCACGGCCGAAGCCGGCACCGAGGTGACCGCCACTGGCAACACCACGGTCAATCAGACTGTCATCAACAACTACGTCACCAACATCACCAACAACGTGACCCAGGTGAACACCACTGTCACGGGTGACAACAACACGGTCCAGACGGGTGTGCAGCAGACCCCGATCACCGTCGTCGAAGCCCCGGAAGTGCAGACGCCGACTGGCGATACCATCGCCCAGGTCATCCTCCAGGTGGGCGCCCAGCTGATCGTCAACTCGATCGGCCAGGATACCGACCGCTTCTACAACCCCGACCAGGACGAGATTTATTACGAAAATCTCAGCAATGGCCGCGTTCGTGAAGTGATCACCCGTCCGGACGGCACCCAGATCGTTACGGTCCGCAACCGCAACGGTGATATCCTCCGTCGCTCGCGCATCACGCCCGACGGCACCGAATTCGTGCTCGCCTACTTCGACGATCGTTACTACGACGATCTGCAGAACTGGCGCGACCCGGCTGCCGACCTGCCGCCGCTGCGCCTGACCATTCCGGTGCGGGAATACGTGCTGGATGCCCGCTACGCCGACGAGCGTGAGCTCGAGACCTTCTTCGCCCAGCCTCCGGTTGAGCAGGTGGCTCGCCTCTACTCAATCGACGAAGTGAAGCGCTCGGCCCGTCTGCGCGACAGCGTCCGTCGTCTCGAAGTGGGCAACCTGACCTTCGATACCGGTGCCGCAACCATCGGTCGTGACCAGGTCCGTTCGCTCTCGGGCGTTGCCAACGCCATGCTGGCACTGCTGGAGCGCAACCCCAACGAGACCTTCCTCATCGAAGGCCATACCGACGCCGTGGGTTCGGATATTTCCAACCTGCGCCTCTCGGATAGCCGTGCCGCAACCGTGGCTCGCGTGCTGACCGACTTCTACGGCGTTCCGCCCGAAAACCTGGCTACCCAGGGCTATGGCGAACGTTACCTGAAGATCCGCACCGAGGCTGCCGAACGCGAAAACCGCCGCGTCACGATCCGCCGCATCACGCCGCTGATCACGGTTGCTCAGCGCTGATCCTGGCGTAGTCTGCAAGCAACGAAGGCCGGGCAATTGCCCGGCCTTTTCTTTGCATGTCGCTCATGCAGCCGCTTGAAAGCGGCCAAGGAATTGCTATCTCTCCGCGGCTGTCCCGGAGACCCAAATGAAGCAGCTGGAAATCTTTGTCGAACGCATCATTCTCGCCTCGCGCTGGCTGCTCGTGGCCTTCTACATCGGCCTCGGCTTCGCGCTGGTGTTTTACGCCATCACCTTCGGCGTCAAACTCTTCGACTTCGGGGCCAAGCTTTTCGTCATCGACGAAACCGAAGCCATCCTCAAGGTCCTGGGCCTCATCGATGCCGCGCTGATCGCCAGCCTCGTCGTCATGGTCATCATTTCCGGCTACGAAAATTTCGTATCGCGCTTCGATGACGAGGGCGACGTCCACTGGCTCGGCCAGATCGACGCCGGATCTCTCAAGATCAAGGTCGCCTCCACCATCGTGGCGATTTCCTCGATCCACCTGCTGCAGATCTTCCTCAATGTGCCCACGTACACCAACGAACAGATTTTCTGGTACACGGTGCTGCACCTGACGTTTATCGTCTCGGCGCTTTTCCTGGCACTGATCGATAAAATCTCAAAAAAGCCACAGAAAATGTCCGGTCCGGACCTCTGAGCGCTTTTCACAAGCATTTGAATCACAACATGGAATCCGGGAAGCATTCACAATTCCCGGCTTCTTCACGTTTGCGGGAACTCCTTCGCTAAACGCTGCGTTTATTTGCCAGCGTTGAAACATAGGAGCAAATGATGGCTACCCCAGAACGCGATACTGTTTATACCCGCGACAACAATCGCACTGTCTACACTCGTGAGAGCAATGGCACCGGCTGGTTCGTCGGTATCATCGTTGCGCTGGCCCTGCTGGCCATTGGTTACCTGGTGTTCTCGGCCAATTCGGGCCCGGCTACCACGGTTGACGTGAATAATACCCCGGCGATCGAGTCGACCACGACCGATCCTGCTGTCGCCCCGGCTCCGATGACCGAAGCTCCGGCCGTCGAAACGGCTCCGGCTCCCGCAGCGGAAGCACCGGCAGTTGATGCGGCCCCGATGACTGAAGCCGCTCCGGCCGCTGAATCGACCGCTCCGGCAACCGAGGCCCCGGCTACGACCGAAACGGCTCCGGCTACCCCGGGCGCCTAATATAGCGACCTCACTGGTTCTGGCCCCTCCCTCCAGGACCAACAAGGACCCCGGTTCCCACCGGGGTCTTTCTTTATGGTGCAAGCACCGGCGCAACAAAAATGCCGCGCACATTGCCAACAGGGTGATCCGTACCCATCTCACAGCGACAGCAAGAACGGGAGACGCCTGTGTTCAACATCGATCAGATTCTCAAGACCCTGCAGACCGACAAGAACATGCAGCGCACCGCCATGACGGGCGCAGCTGGCCTGGCCGCGGGCATGCTTCTGTCCGGCGGAAAGCCCGGCAAGCTCTTGGGCGGCGCGGTGAAGGCAGGTGCACTGGCCGCGGTCGGCGGCCTTGCTTACAAAGCCTGGCAAAACCACCAGCAAAGCCAGAACAATTCGGTACCTGCCCCGCGTGAAGACGCATTCATCCCGGCGCCCTCCGATGAACGCGCGCAGGAAGAACTTGGCAAAACGCTTGTGCGCGCCATGATCTCGGCGGCAAAGGCCGATGGCCGGATCGACGCCGAAGAAAAAGAGGCCATCTTCGAAAAGCTCAAGAGCATGCCGCTCTCGGCTGAAGAGAAGGCCTGGGTGTTTGATGAACTCTCCACCCCGCTCGATATCAACGCCGTCGTCGCTCGAGCCGATACGCCCGAACACGCAGCCGAGATTTACGCCGCCTCCCTGGTTGCCATCAGCGCCGATACGGCCGCGGAACAGGCCTATCTCGAAGCGCTGGCGATCAAGCTTAAGCTCGATCCGGCCCTCGTGACGGAAATCCATCGTCAGGCGGGCGAAAAGGCGCCAGAGCCGGCCCAAACACCGCCCTCGCCCTTCGCCTACACGCCGGGCAACAGCAACGTCTGATGCACGGACCGCGCGGCGAACAGCCGCGCGGTATCACCCATGTGCGTTCTTGAACCACACGCTGCGCCCTTCCAAATGGGTCTCCAAGGAGACACCTGATGGAACTTGGTCTTTATTCCTTCGCGGAAAACACGCCCGACCCGCTCAAGGGCAATCGCATTCAGTCACCGCAGGAGCGGCTCGCTGACTTGATCGAGGAAATCGAGCTGGCCGATCAGCTGGGCTTGGCCTTCTATGGTCTGGGCGAGCACCACCGATCCGATTACGTGGCCTCCGCACCGGTCACCATCCTCGCCGCTGCCGCCGCCCGCACGAAGTCGATAAAACTGTCCACCGCGGTGACCGTCCTCAGTTCCGAAGACCCGGTCCGCGTCTGGCAGCAGTTCGCAACCCTCGATCTCCTGAGCCATGGTCGCGCCGAGATCATGGCCGGACGCGGCTCCTTCATCGAGAGCTTCCCCCTCTTCGGCCTGAACCTCGATGACTACGACGATCTCTTCGAGGAAAAGCTCGAAATGCTGCTCAGCATCCGGAAGGGCGGCAAGGTGGCATGGCCGGGCAGCAAGCATACCAAGCCCATCCCCGGCCTCGAGATCTTTCCTCAGCCCGTGCAGAAACCAATCCCCTTGTGGATTGCCGTCGGTGGCACGCCCAATTCCGTCGCCCGCGCTGCCTATTATGGTCTGCCCTTGATGATCGCCATCATCGGTGGCCGTCCGCGCCAGTTCCAGCCGCTGACCGAGCTTTACCGGCAAACCGCGCAAAAGGTGGGCCACGATCTGGCAACGCTCAAGATCGGTGTGTCGGGGCACGGCTTCATCGCCGAGGATAGCCAGGACGCCCGGGACGTCGCCTTCCCGGCTCATAGTGCCACCATGAGCAGGATCGGCGCCGAGCGCGGCTGGCCGCCCACCACGCGTGCCCAGTTCGAGGCAGGCACCACGCCGGAAGGCGCCTATTACATGGGCTCGCCGCAGGAAGTGATCGATAAGATCCTGATGCAGCACGAGTGGTTCGGACACGACCGCTTCGGCCTGCAGCTCAGCGTTGGCACCCTGCCCCACGACAAGGTCATGAAGGCCATCGAACTCTATGGAACCGTCGTCAAGCCCGCCATCGACAAGGCATTGGGCTGAGCCCGACCGACTACGCTACCGCCATTGGGTCGAGCGCCGTCGGGCACTCGACCTGCCCGGCTACGCCAGCTTTGCGGATGTCGGCCTCGATGGAGATTGGACCACCCCCTACCACCTTGCGTCCTGCGCGCTTGATGGACCGGTGCTACTTACCTACAACTATCTCGACGCTCCCTCGGCCCGCGCGCACCGGGAGACCTTGCTTCGGATCGGCTTTCTGCCGGACATGCCCTTCAATCGGGTATTGGACCGGCCGCTAGGGCATGTCGGGCTCGGGCGTTCGGACCTTTACGTAACCCACGCCTTCCATATGCTACCGGCAGCGCGGTCTACTTCAGTGCCGCGGGCCGACCTCGACCGGTCATTTGACATGGTCGGCAGGCTCGAATGCGAAGGCCGCCGGGTCATCGCGCTTGGTCGAGCCGCGGCGCATCTCTGCCGCCGCCATGGGATTGCGCATGTTGAGACTGCGCATCCCAGTGCGCGGGGGCTTGGATTTGCCGAGCGAGCCGCCGTGCTGGCAGCGGCGATCCGCTAGGCCCTACTTGCCAGACCGCTTGATTGATTTGATTGCCAGCGGTGGCTGCCCTGACTTCTCCGAGATGGCCAGATCCTGTTCCATGATCGCGGTACGCGCCGGCTCGTCGCCGTCCAGCCCGCCCAGCAGGTTTGCATCGACCTTGCGGTTGGAACGCTGCGAACCGTCCTCATAGATCACGTCGAACATCACGAATTCGGTGCGGGCGGTGGGTTTCTTGGCCATTCTGGCATCCTTCCAAACAAAACCGCGAGCCGGACGGCTCGCGGTCGTCAATACAGTTGCTGTGTCGCAGGCTAGCGGTAGATCTGCTCGCCCTGCTCGTCGATGATCTGGCGGCCTTTCATCAGCGCCAATGCGACGAGATCATCACGCGAGGTCATGCGCTCGGCGCGGATGAAGCGATAGCTCTTGAGCTCGCCACCGATATCCTTCTCGATCAGACCCGCCAGCTGCAATTCGCCGCCCGCCTTCATCTCGATGGCCTTGATCAGAAAGCCCTTGTAGCTCTCTTCGCCCATGACCGTGTCGCCTGCGGGCCCGGCCGGCGCAGACCCGCCTCCGAAAAGCTTCTTCAAGAACGACATGGCTGGTCTCCCTAGGCTCTTGGTTTCCTGGCGGGCCGGGGTCGCTCCAGCTCGCCGTTTTTGTCCATCTCCTCCTGCAGCCAAAGCGGCGAGATGTCAAAATAGTTGGGCCAGATGGGCTTGCCGTTGGTCAGCTCCACCTTGGCAAAATATCCCCGATCGCGCAGCGGTTCAGTTCCCTCACCCCGCTCCGCCAGCATCGGGGCAGCATTGAAGGTACCCCAGGTGCCGTCCGAGAATGTCACCACCAGCTTGAACGGAATGGCCGCGCGCAGCGATGTGAGCGTGAGACGGGGAGCCGCCATCGGACGGCTCCTAGTTGTCCAGGAAGCTCCTCAGCTTCCGCGAGCGGCTCGGGTGCTTGAGCTTGCGCAGCGCCTTGGCCTCGATCTGACGGATACGTTCGCGGGTCACCGAGAACTGCTGGCCGACTTCCTCGAGCGTGTGGTCGGTGTTCATGCCGATACCAAAACGCATGCGCAGCACGCGCTCTTCGCGCGGCGTCAGCGACGCAAGGACGCGGGTCGTCGTTTCACGCAGGTTGGACTGGATCGCCGCATCGATCGGCTGGATCGCGTTCACGTCCTGGATGAAATCGCCCAGGTTGGAATCTTCCTCGTCGCCGATAGGCGTTTCGAGCGAGATCGGCTCCTTGGCGATCTTGAGCACCTTGCGGACCTTGTCCAAGGGCATTTGCAGCTTTTCGCTGAGCTCTTCGGGCGTCGGCTCGCGGCCGATTTCGTGGAGCATCTGGCGGCTAGTCCGGACGATCTTGTTGATCGTCTCGATCATGTGCACCGGAATACGGATGGTCCGCGCCTGGTCGGCGATCGAGCGGGTGATGGCCTGCCGGATCCACCACGTCGCATAGGTCGAGAACTTGTAGCCGCGGCGATACTCGAACTTGTCGACGGCCTTCATCAGGCCGATATTGCCTTCCTGGATCAGGTCGAGGAACTGCAGGCCGCGGTTCGTATACTTCTTGGCGATGGAGATCACGAGGCGAAGGTTGGCTTCAACCATCTCCTTCTTGGCGATGGCGGCTTCCCGCTCGCCCTTCTGCACCTTGTGCACGATACGACGATATTCACCGATATCGAGGCCGGCTTCGGTCGCGATCGTCGCGATGTCGTTGCGGATTTCTGCGACGGTATCGGTCTCGCGACGGGCAAACTCCGCCCAGCCCTTGCCCTCGAATGTCTCCAGGGACCATTCCCAGCTCGGATCGAGCTCGCGACCGTAGTAGTTCTGCAGAAAGGATTCGCGCTTGACGCCATAGCTTTCGGCCAGGCGCAGCAGGCGACCTTCGAGGCGCACCAGGCGCTTGTTGATGTCGTAGAGCTGCTCGACGAGGCTCTCGATACGGCCGGCATTTAGCGACAGCGACTTCACGTCGGTGATCACGTCGGCGCGCAGGGCACCCAGCTTGGAGTTCTCGGCGTCCGACACCGTGGCGGTGCGGTCTTCAGCGTGCCGATCCTGCATTTCGCGCATCTGCCCATAGGCATCGGCGATGCGGTCGAACGTCTCCACCACCTGCGGCTTGAGCTCGGCTTCCATGGCCGAAAGCGACAGCGCATTATCGAATTCGTCGTCGTCGTCCTCGACCGGATCCTGTGGCGCTTCCGGCTCCTCGGGGACGTAGTCGTCCTCGTCATTGCCCGTGGCGCGCTTTGGCGCGGCCTTCGGGGCAGCCTTGGCCTGCTCGGGTTCGGGCTTGGGCGGAGCCACAGGCACTTCCGGCGCCGCCTGCTTGGCGTCTGGGCCGGCATAGGTGGCTTCGAGGTCGATAATGTCGCGCAGCAGGATTTCGCCCTGTGCCAGCTGCTCGCGCCAGATGATGATGGCCTGGAAGGTTAGCGGCGATTCGCACAGACCCTCGATCATGGTCTCACGACCGGCCTCGATCCGCTTGGCGATGGCGATTTCGCCCTCGCGGCTGAGCAGTTCCACCGAGCCCATTTCGCGCAGATACATGCGCACCGGATCATCGGTGCGATCCGAACCGGATTTGGTATTCGAGGTGTTGGCGACGGCGGTTCCGGAGGAGGTGGCGACTTCCGATCCGGTGTCGTCCTCGTCCTTCTCGACTTCGGTCTCCTCGACCTCGTCCTCGTCGACGACGTTGATGCCCATTTCCGAGAACATGGACATGAAGTCTTCGATCTGCTCGGAACTTACCTCGTCCGAGGGCAGAACGGCGTTGAGTTCCTCGTAGGTCACATAGCCACGCTTCTTGGCGACCTTGATCAGCTTTTTTACGGCCGCATCGTTCTGATCGATCAGGGGACTGTCGTTGGAGGCTTCCGGTGCGCCGGCTTCCGGCTTCTCCGTGTCCTTGCTGGCTTTGTTCGCTGCCTTGGTGGCCATCTGGTACTCCTCGGGACCCGGTGGGCGGATGGTCCCGGCTGTGTCTTAGGTGGTGACAACTCAAGACAAGGTAAAGGTTGGGTCACTCAAGCGTTAACGCCTCAATAGCCCCATCGTTCGCTTTCGGGCACGCCGGCGCTGATTCGCCATAACGCAAAATCGCGCAGCGTCGCCAGCCTCCGTGGGTCTCCCCTCAAAAACTGCGAGTTGCGCGTCCCGATAGCGAACCAAATCCTTCGATCAATGCCTCTGTGCCATCGACAGTGGTAATCTGGTTCTTGATGTCTCGCAGCCTTTCAAAGGTTTCTTCGCTCGGGTCTTCGCCCAGCGCCGCTTCGGCTGCCTTGAGCTCTCTATTTAGCTGAACTTTCTTGTTATGCAAGGCCAGCGCATGGCTTAATCCCGTCTCGGCATCAACGCGCGCTGTCTCCGCCCCAACCTGCCACACGCCCTGTCGCGTCAATGTATCGGTCATCCGTGCCAGTGCCGGCCCGTGCCCCCTCGCACCCAACGCCGAGCGCATGTCATCAGCGGAAATATCGTGATGCCCGATCGCCAAGGTCAGGATGTCGCCCAGCACTTTCTGGGCGACCGGCGTCTCGCAATCGAGCGCCGCGAGGGCCTCAAAGTGATCTTCCACCAGCGCCGGATGGTTCACCAGCGTCAGGATGACGGTGGCCTCTCGCGGACTGGCATCGGCGATGGCCCCGGCCCGCAATAGCCGCGAATTGCGCAAAGTGTCGGAAACCACGAGGCGCGGCGTGCCACGGCCGGGAAAGCCATAAGCTCCACTCTGGCCGTAGGCCGGCTTGCCACCGCCCCGCCACCCGTCCCGGCCGCTCTGGCGCAGCGGCGCAAAGAACGCCTTCAGCTTTTCGTCGAAGGCCTGCTGATAGTGGAAGCGAACGGTGGCATCCTGGATGCCGTTGGCTTTTTCGCGCAATCGGGCCTGCAGGGCCGCGCGCTCTTCTGGCGCTTCGGGCACGAGGCCGCCCGTCTCGAAACTCCACACCATGTCCGAAAGGCTTCGCGCCTTTTCGATCACCTCCGCAAAGGCGGCCCTGCCCTGCGCCTTGATCAGGTCATCAGGGTCCTGCCCCTCGGGCAGCGTCGCAATCTTCACCGTCTTGCCCGGCTTGAGATGCGGAAGGATCAGTTCGGCGGCCCGCTCCGCGGCCTTGAGGCCCGCCTTGTCGCCATCGAAGCAGAGGATCGGCGTGTCGCTCATTCGCCAAAGCAGCTGCACGTGCTCTTCGGTCAGCGCGGTCCCGAGCGGCGCCACCGTACCCTCGAACCCGGCCGAGACCGCCGCGATGACATCGAGATAGCCTTCCACGACGACGACGCTGGCGCCTTCGCGCGCCGCCGTCTTGGCGGTGAAGCCATTGTAAAGCGTCTGCCGCTTGGAAAAGAGCTGCGTCTCGGGCGAATTGAGATACTTGGCAGGCACGTCGGCACTCATCGCCCGGCCGCCGAAGGCGATCACCCGCCCGCGGAAATCGGTGATCGGGAACATGACCCGGTTGCGGAATCGGTCATAGGTCAGCGGATCGTCGTCGCGGCTGGTAACGAGCCCTGTGTCGATCATCGCCTGAGCGCTCACTCCGTTGGCCGCCAGGTGTTCCTTGAGGCCATTGCGACTGTCGGGCGCAAAGCCGATGCGGAAACGAGCCTGGTTGGCGGGCGATACGCCGCGTTCGAACAGGTAACCTCGCGCGCGCGCTCCGATATTGTGCGCCAGTGCAGCCTCGAAATATTTGGTCGCCAGCTCCATGACATCGACCAGCGTCCGCTGCGCGGCTTCGCGCTTTTCCGTGCGCTCGTCCCGTGCGGGCATGGGAACGCCAGCCATGGCGGCCAGCTTTTCCACGGCCTCGGGAAAGCTCATGCCCGCTTTTTCCGTCAGAAACCGGAAATGATCGCCGGACGCGCCGCAACCGAAACAGTGATAGATCCCGCGACGGTCGTCAGCGTGGAAGCTTGGGCTTTTTTCCGCGTGGAACGGGCAGCAAGCCCACATGTCCCCCTTGCCGGGCTGGCTTTTGCGCTTGTCCCACAATACGTGTTCGCCCACCACCTGCGTGATCGGCAGGCGCTGGCGAATTTCGTCCAGAAACGTATCGGTGAAGCGCATATGTGCTAGTTAGGCATTTGCCGCGGCAAAGTCATCAAGAGAGAGTTTTCCACAGCCATGCCCAAGGCCAAAATGCCGGTGCCCGTCCTTCTCACGCTGACCATGGCACCCGTGGCGTTGATCGGGGCAACCCTCTGGCTCGTCAGCGACATCGTGCCCACCTGTTCGATCACCGAGTTTCAGCGCATGCCCGCGCCCGACGGCGCCTACGATCTCGTCACCTTCACGCGCACCTGCGGCGACACGCCCGAGAATATGCAGGCTGCCCTCGTTCCACTCAACGAGCAGGTCCCGTTCGATGCGGCCAGCTTCGTTTCGGTGCTCGCAGCGGCGGATCTCGAACCGGGCTGGACAGCCGACGGCGAGATCGGGATCACCCTCCCCGATGGCGCCGAAATCCTGCGCCAGGACACCACCGTCGCCGGGATCGACGTGATTTATCGCTGAAGGCAACTTCGCTTCCCCAACTGTCGTTCCTCCCTCGATGAGTAACGCAGCGTCCATCCATCCCGCCCAGACCGCGATGCGCGACAAGCCGCGCCGTCGCTGGCGTCGCGTCCTGTGGCGCACCATTGCCTCCATGGCCCGCATGGAAACGACCATGCATTGCGCCGGTGTCGCCTATTTCGGCTTCCTGTCGCTCTTTCCCGCCGCGACCGCCATCATCATCCTTATCGGCCTCCTGATGCCTGTCAGCTTCATGGCGGAGATCGTCGACAAGCTCGATGGCATCGTCCCCGAAATGGTGCGGCAGACCATAGCCGGTCAGCTCTCCCGCCTTGCATCGCAACCCAATGCCGGCCTCGGCATCGGACTGGCACTGTCCCTGGTCGTCGCGGCCTGGAGCGGATCGCGTGGCATAGCCGCGCTGATGTTCGCCATTTCACGGACCCGTTCGGCCGATGAAAAGCGCGGGATCGTCGCGACGATCATCATATCCGTCGTGGCCACGTTCATGGCCGGTATCGCGATGGTCGTGATCCTTGCGCTGGTTGCCGGTCTGCCCGCAATATTCGCCACCCTGCCCTGGTTCTCGCCTGACCAGAGCCTGATCCTCACGCTGCGTTGGCCGCTGCTCCTGCTTTTGGGGGTTGGCGCCATAGCGGCCTTTTACCGCTATGCCCCCGACCGGCGCTTCAAGCGCGCCAAGTGGATATGGCCCGGCGCGCTCCTTGCGACGACGCTATGGCTGGCCGCCTGCGCCGTCTTTTCCTTCTATGTCGAGCAGATCGGCAATTTCGAGGCCACGTTCGGCTCGCTTACCACGGCCATTGTCCTCTTGCTCTGGATGTACAATTCCGCGCTGATCGTCGTCCTCGGTGCAACCTTCAATGCCGAACTGCAGCGCGAATCCGAACGCCGCGCCGCTGCTATGCTGTGATCGCCCTGATCAGGGCCACTTCGTCCGCGCGATAGGGTCGCCCGTCTTTGTGGAACACGTCATGAAACCACGGATCGGGCTGCGCCTCGATATAGGGCGTGCTCCAACTGTCCCAGGGATAGAGCGTCTGGCTCCGCCCCGCGACCAGTCCCCAGCAATAGCTTGCGATCCGCTCGCGCTTGGCAATGGGAAGGATGCCCTCGAATGTGCTCCCCGGCGTTCGCGCCATGTATTCGGTCAGAAACAGCGGCCTGTCGCGCGGAAGGTCCCTGAGCTTGGCCTCGAAGCGCTCCGGGGTCTGGTAGTCATGGAAGCTGATGATGTCGGAATTGTCGATCTGGATCCGGGCATGCGCGTCGTCATAGAGCGTCTTGCCCGCCCACACACCCGAGGTCAGCGGCTGGCTTGGCGCAGCGGCACGGACCCACTGGAAAACTTGCGGCAGAAGTTCGCTGATGAGCTCCCACTTGTCCGTCAATTCGGCGAAACGTCCGCCGTTGAGATTGCTCGGCTCATTCCACACATCCCAGACGATCACCCGCTCGTCCTGTCCGAAGGCCGAGACCACGCCTGACACGTAATCCTCGAGTCGCGCCCAGTCCGCTCGGTCCGCCAACGCTCGTCCGGGGCCCTGTACCCATTGGGAATTGTGAATGCCCGGTCGCGGCTCCGGCTGCGGTCCTAGGGCGACATCCGGGTTCCACACCGAGTCGAACAGCACCAGCATTGTACTGATGCCGCGGCTGGATGCGATGTCGAGATAACGCGAAATCCGGTCTTCAAATCCGCGCACGCCGTGAGACCAGAGCAGATCGTGCAGGAACACCCGCATCGAATTCATGCCGATGTCAGCCGCCCAGCCCAGTTCGCGGTCAATGCCTTCAGGGTCGAACGTCTCGGCCTGCCACATCTCGAGCTGGTTGGCAGCCGACGACGGCACGAAGTTCGCTCCGACGAGCCAGGGCAGGCGCTCGTACCAGTCCCGCGCACGTGATGCGATCCAGCGCCCGCTTGCCGAAAATTCGTCCATCAGGCGGTCCTTGTCTGCGCTCAGGCTTTGGTCTGCTGGTAGAGCCGCCACGCCCAGCCGAACAGCCCTATGGAGAACATGATCAGCAGGATGCCGCCGACGATCATGCCGATCGAAGCGCTCAGCAGCGGGAACAGCAGGAAGATCAACCCGATCAGCACATACGAGACGCCCGAGAGCACCACCGGCCAGATCCGCGCATAACTGTCGCGCTCGCGGACGATCACCACGATCTGCATCACGCCCACGACAATTGCCGCCAGCCCCACCATCGTCGACAGAAACGTGACGGTAAAAACCGTCGCGAGAAACGGACTGATCAGGATGATGATGCCAAGGATCAGCGAGGCGGCATTGGCAATCACGTCGAACCAGTAATTGCCTGACTTTCCTCCGCCGAAGGTCAGGCTCCAGAGCCCGAGCGCTCCGTCGATCAGCAGCAGGATGCCGCCGAACAGCACCAGCACCGCCAGCGCTTCGAGCGGCCAGATCACCGCATAGAGACCGGCGAGCAGCATCAATGCGCCGCGCAGCGCGGTCGCCAGCGCAAAACGTCGCTTCGTTTGTGCAGAAACAGTCATGTTCAGATCTCCCCGCGGCCAGCGCCGCACCCTCTCTCAGGTCGCAGCCTACGCCGTGGCGAGAGTCGCGCCAACATCCCTGCGCATGTAGTTTTTCTATAGCTGCGGCGGCATAATCTGCATTGCCCGCACGTCCGCGGCGTGGAAAGAGCATGCAGCTCTTTCTGTTGAAGAATATTCCATGCCCTTGTCCCTGCTTGCGCTTTTCCTGGCTGCATTCACCTTTGGCACCGCCGAGTTCGTCATTGCGGGATTGCTCCCGGAAGTTGCGCTCGGTCTGAATGTATCCATTCCGGTCGCAGGCTATCTGGTGTCGGGATACGCAATGGGCATTGCTGTCGGCGGCCCTCTCCTGGCCATCCTTACCAAGAAGATGAATCGCAAGCGCCTCGTCGTGCTGCTGGGTCTCGGCTTCTCGCTCGGCCAGTTCCTGTGCGCCGTCGCGCCCGATTTCGAATTGCTGTTCGCCGCCCGAATTGTTGTATCAGTGCTGCATGGCACCTATTTCGGCATCGCCTTTATTCTTGCCACCAGTATCGTGCCGCCAGAGCGTCGGGGCTTTGCGATGGCCATGATCCTTGCCGGGCTCACCGTCTCGAACGTCCTCGGCGTGCCCGGCGGCACGGCCATCGGCAACGTCTTCGGCTGGCGCGCGACCTTCTGGTGCGTGGGGTTCCTGGGCCTAGCCGCATCGGTGGTTTTGGCCATGGTTCTGCCGGCCCACGCCGGAGCGGAAGCCAGCAGGGGCAGCTTCCGCCGGGAATTCCTGGCGCTCGGCCGTCAGCAGGTCTATCTCGGCTTTATCATCGCCATCCTGGTCATGATCGGCCAGTACAGCCTTTTCACCTACATCGCCCCGCTGCTTCGCGACGTCACGGGACTGCCGGTCGAAGCCGTGCCCGTCCTGCTGCTGCTCTATGGCGCAGGTGCAACCGTGGGCGTTTTCCTGGGTGGGCGCCTCGCGGACTGGCGCCTGATGCCGTCGCTGATCGCTATTCTCAGCCTTCAGGCCATGCTGTTTCTCGGGCTGCATCTTGCGGCGCCCTATCCTGTCCCCATGTCGATTCTCATCGTTCTCTGGGGCGGCGCCACCTTCGCCTTCGGCTCGCCCCTGCAGTCGCGCATGCTGATGTGGGCTGCGGACGCACCGAACCTCACTGCCGCGCTGATCCCATCGGGTTTCAACATCGGCATCGCCATCGGGGCGGTTCTCGGCGCCGTCATGCTCGACGCAGCCTTGGGTTACCGGTCTCTGCCCCTCATCGGCGCAGGCGCGCTGACGCTCGCCGTTATTCTGGCGATCTGGTCCGGCTGGCTCGAGCGCCGTGCCTCGGCCTTGCCCCCGGGCGCCTTGCCGGCCACCGCGGGTTAACGGTTCGGTCACTAATCCTGCAATTGGGTCTGCGGCCGTAACCCACTATTGTTTTTCGTCGCGCTAAGAGGTTTTCTCACACCACTCCTGGGAACCTTAGTGCCAGCCGCATGATCGACAATGCATCGTTGCTGATCGGTATTGCCTTTTCCGGCGCTTCCCTTGTGGTGGCGCTGGTGATCGGCTGGCTGAATGCCCGCGCCGAGATCTACCTCATTCATGGGGCTGCCGGCATTGGCCTCGTAGTCCTCGCCCTGACCGGGCTCGGCCTGCGAGACGGCAATTACGGCCTCATCAATCAATTGATCCCGTTCCCGATTCTTCTGGGTGGCTTTGCCTTCATTCTTTCGGGGTCACGGCTCTTCAACAAAAGGACAGCCAGACCCGCCGTTTTCGTGGCCTGCCTCGTGATCCCCGTCACGGTTTTGCCGCTGCTGGCGGGACTGTCAGGCGTGGGGACGATCATGCTCAACGTCAGCGCCGGGGTGATCATGGCGCTATGCGGTCGCGAGTTCTGGCGCGGGCGCTCGGAGTCGACACTGGCAATGTCGGCAAATGCGGCTCTCTACGCTCTGGTCGCAATATCCTTTTTCGCCTGCGCTCTGATGCTGGTGCTCGATCAGGCCTGGATCATCAGCGCGCCGCCCGACAACTGGGCAGAGGATGTCAATTCGATCATGTCGCTGGTCGGGCTCACGGGCATCGGCGCCATCACCCTGACGCTGCACCATGCGCGCTCGGCCCGCCGCCACCACATCGAGGCCAATACCGATGCCCTGACCGGCGTACTCAACCGTCGCGCGCTGTTCCAGCGTTTGCGCGACACTGACGTGATTGCCGGCGTCGCCGTCATCATGTTCGATCTCGATCACTTCAAGCAGATCAACGACCGCCGGGGCCACGCGCACGGCGACTGGGTGCTGCAGCAATTTGCCGGTGTGCTCCGGCGCGAACTGCGCGACGAGGACATCATCTCGCGCATCGGCGGCGAAGAATTTTGCGTCATTCTTCAGGACCGCGATTGGGAGATCGCTCGCTCCGTGGCCGAACGCATCCGCAAGGCCTACGCCGATCTCAGGTTGCCGATCGGCGACGATAGCGAGATCGCGACAGTCAGCGCCGGAATGGCAACTGGTGGTCAGCAGGAGCCGTTCTCGTCGGTTTTGAGCAGGGCCGATGCGGCCCTCTACAAGGCCAAGGAAGCAGGGCGCAACCAGGTGCACGTCGCTCCTTTCCGCCTCGTGGCCTGAAAAAGCGGGCGACAAGCGCCCGCCTCCCGGGTCACACGCTGAGCGCAGCGCGCACCTGTCCGCTCACCTTCCCGAAATCGATTCGCCCCGGATAGGCAGCCTTCAACTGGGCGACGACCTTGCCCATGTCCTTCGGACCTTCGGCGCCGGTCGCGCTGATGGCAGCCGCGATGGCAGCGGTCACCTCCTCATCGGTGAGACCCTTGGGCAGGAACTCGTTGAGGATGTCGATCTCTTCCTTTTCTACTGTTGCGAGGTCTGCGCGTCCGGCCTGCGCATAGATCGCAAAGCTTTCCTCGCGCTGTTTCACCATCTTCTGGATCATGGACAGGATTTCGTCGTTGGTCGCCGGACCCTTGCCCTCGCCCCGATTGGCGATATCGCGGTCTTTGATGGCTGCGTTGATCGACCGCAGTGTCGCTGTGCGGCGCTGGTCACGGGCCTTGAGCGCCAGTTTGAGGCCTTCGCTGATGTCTTCGCGCATGTGCCGTCCGGCTCCTTGCTATGCAGATTGTTGCCCCCATATAGGCAAATAACGCGGCCTTCGCCACTTGCGCTGTCCGCTTCGGCCTTCTAAGAGGAGGCCTCAACCGACATCTTCGCCACGCGCAAGGGCAGGCTCTCCGCCACCGCTCTCGTTGCGCGCGACCACGATAAACCGAGCTTGGAGACCCAAAGTGACCGGCTGGCAGCACACCCCCGCGACCGCAGTTCTTATTCTGGCGGACGGCACGCGCCTTGAGGGCCACGGCATCGGCGCAGTGGGGCACGCAGCAGGCGAAGTCTGCTTCAACACGGCCATGACCGGATACCAGGAAGTGCTGACCGACCCCTCCTATGCGGGCCAGATCATCACCTTCACCTTCCCTCATATCGGCAATGTCGGCACCAACGACGAAGACATCGAGACGGTCAACATGGCTGCGCTGTCGGGCGTCCGGGGCGTGGTCCTCAAGGCCGACATCACCAATCCGTCCAATTATCGCGCCGCTGAAAAGCTCGACGCCTGGCTCAAGAAGCGCAACATCGTCGGCATCGCCGGGATCGACACCCGCGCCCTGACCGCGCTGATCCGCGAGAACGGCATGCCCAACGGCGTCATCGCGCACGAACCGACCGGCCAGTTCGACGAAGGTTCCATTAAAGCGGAGCTTGACGCCTTCCCGGGCCTCGAGGGTCTCGATCTCGCCAAGGAAGTCACCACTGCCCAGACCTATCACTGGGATCAGACCGGCTGGCAGTGGGACAAGGGCTACGGCACGCTCGACAACCCCGAATTCCATGTCGTCGCCATCGACTATGGCGCCAAGCGCAATATCCTGCGCTGCCTGGCTGACCAGGGCGCCAAGGTCACCGTCGTGCCCGCCACCGCGACTGCCGCCGATGTGCTTTCGCACAATCCGGACGCCATCTTCCTTTCCAACGGCCCGGGCGATCCGGCCGCAACCGGCAAATATGCCGTCCCGACCATCCAGAAGCTGATGGAGACAGGCAAGCCGATGTTCGGCATCTGCCTCGGGCACCAGTTGCTCGGCCTCGCGCTGGGCGGGACGACCTCGAAGATGCATCAGGGCCATCATGGCGCCAATCACCCGGTCAAGGACCTGACCACCGGCAAGGTCGAGATCACCTCGATGAACCACGGCTTTGCCGTCGATGCCGAGAGCCTGCCTGCTGGCGTCACCCAGACGCACATCTCGCTGTTTGATAATTCCAATGCCGGCCTCGCCGTCGACGGCAAGCCGATCTTTTCGGTGCAGTACCACCCGGAAGCCAGCCCCGGTCCCAAGGACAGCCACTATCTGTTCACGCGTTTCCTCAATCAGGTGCGCAAGCAGAAGGGTCTGCCCGAAAAGGCGGAATATGTTGCGCCGGGCACCGCGGCCTGATCCATTCGGCTCACGGTCGAGTCTGTCAGCGGTATCCCAATGAGCAACGACGTCCTGGACGGTCTCAAGGCCGGCGCGGTCATCGCGCTGTCCACGTCACCTTTTGCTGTCCTGTTCGGTGCCGTCGCAGTCGACAACGGCCTCACCATTGTCGATGCCGGACTGATGAGCGCGACGATCTATGCCGGTGCCAGCCAGCTGGTCGGCATCGAGCTATTCGGCAATCACGTCGCCCCGTGGCTGATCGTGCTCTCCGTCTTTGCCGTCAACTTCCGGCACATCCTCTATTCGGCGGCCATCGCCCGCTATATCCGCGGCTACAGCCCCGTGCAGAAGGCCCTCGCTTTCTTCTTCCTGATCGATCCGCAGTTTGCCGAAGCGATCCGACGCGGTGAGTCGGGAAAGTCGCTGAGCTTTTCGTGGTACATGGCCTTCGCCCTGGTGATCTATTTCCCGTGGATCCTGTTTTCGGTCCTCGGCGCATGGTTTGGCTCCATGCTCGGCGATCCAAGGGTCTGGGCCATCGATGTGCTCCTGCCCATCTACTTCCTCGGCCTCGTCGTCGGCTTCCGTCGCAAACCCGGATTCTATCCGGTCGTCGCAACGAGCATGCTGTGCTCGGTGGCCGCGTACTACCTCGTTGGCTCTCCCTGGCATGTCAGCATTGGCGCCATCTGCGGCGTCCTGGTGGCAGCCCTCCTCCCCCTGCCGCCCAGGCCTGCGGCCGTCGAGGAGGCCAGCCACTGATGGATGATCTCTCCACGCTCTGGCTGATTCTGGCGGCGGCTTCCGCCACCTATCTCACCCGCATCGGCGGCTATGTGCTCATCACCCGCATGCGCACCCTGCCCCCAAGGCTCGAACAGGCTCTCAACGCCGTACCCGCCGCCGTGCTCACCACGCTCTGGGCGCCGGCCTTCTTCACCGGTGGCTGGGACGTACGCATCGCGCTGATGGTCGCGGCGCTGGTCAGCCTGCGCTACCCGGGGCTGGTCATGCTGGCAGCCGGCTGGGCTGCCGCCATGGCGTCGCGGCATCTCATCGGGCTTTAGATGTTTCCGGAGAACGTATCGCAATCACCCGGATCGCCGGAGCGATAGCCGCGTTCGAACCAGCTCTGGCGCTGGGCGGACGTGCCGTGATTGAAGGTCTTGGGCACCGCGAACCCCTGCATGCGCTTTTGCAGCGTATCGTCGCCGATCTGGTTTGCGGCGTTCAGCGCCTCTTCGATATCGCCATTGTCGAGCAGGTTCTGCTGGCCCGCATAATTTGCCCAGACCCCCGCATAGCAATCCGCCTGCAGTTCCACCCGGACCGAATAGGCATTGGCCTCTTCCTGGCTCATCGACTGGCGCCGCTGGTTGAATTCGGACAGCACGCCGGTCAGGTTCTGCACATGGTGACCCACTTCGTGCGCCAGAACATAGGCTTGGGCGAAATCGCCCGGCGCGCCGAACTGCTGGTGCAACTGGTCGTAGAAGCTGAGGTCTATGTAGACCTTCTGGTCGCCCGGGCAATAGAAGGGTCCCACTGACGCGTCGGCGGCGCCGCAGGCCGTGTTCACCGCATCGGTGAACAACACCACATTGGGTTCAGGGTAATCTTCACCGATCGCGGCAAACTGCTCGCTCCAGAGGTCCTCTGTCTCCTTGACGACCACGGCGACGAAATCGGCAAGCTGGTCTTCGCCCTCCGCCGGAAGCTCCCGCGACGATACGTTGGATGCCGGCGCGGAGCTGCTCGAACCGCTGAGTATGTCGATCGGGTTTATACCGGTGGCGAACCAGATGATACCCAGCACCACCACGATGCCGATCAGGCTGGAAATGCCGCCTCGGCTTCCACCGCCACCTCCAGTGGGAATGCGGATGCCACCACCCCGGCCCAGCCCGCCGAGCCCACCCAGGCCGCCAAGCCTGCCTCCGCCTGCTCCGCGCCGATCTTCGATATTCGAGCTGCGCTGCCGACCTTGCCACTTCATCTTTGACGCCTTTCCGAAGTCACGAAGACGTTAGCAGTAAGTGTCGAGGCTGAACACGGGTTCCAATGAGCCTGTGGGCAGCGCGCGTTTATCCAGCGACGGCCGCCACCGTCTCCCGAGCCCCCTTGTCGAACAGACGTTCGAGATGCGCGACGACGGCTGCCCGGAAAGCGGCATTTTCCGGCAGGTCGGTGCCAAAAACCTCAGTCATGCCCACCAGTCCGTCGAACAACGCGTCCGGATCGTCCCCCGCATCGGCGGCAATCGCATGCATCTTGAGCGCATGCGGATCGCGAACATCGATATCGCTGCCGTCTTCTGCAACGCCCGTCACATAACGCATCCATGCCGCGACCCCGAGCGCCAGCCGGTCGATGCTCTGTCCGGCCTTGAGCCGGTCGCGGATGGTGCCGAGCAGTCGCTGCGGCAGCTTCTGGCTGCCATCCATGGCAATCTGCCAGGTGCGGTGCTTGAGCGCCGGATTGCGGAACCGGTCCAGCAGCTGATCGCGGTAGGCGCCGAGGTCGACGCCGGCCATGTCGAGGGTCGGCATGGCTTCCTCGGTCATCAATCCATGCACGAGCTTCACATAGGCCGGATCACCCATGACCTCGGCGATATACTCATAGCCGCCGAGATAGCCGCTATATGCCATCGTCGAGTGCGATCCGTTCAGCATGCGCAGTTTCATGTGCTCGAACGGTTCGACATCCTGAACCAGTTGCGCACCCACGTTCTCGAACGCCGGTCTGCCCGAAGGAAAATGGTCCTCGATCACCCATTGGGTGAAGGGCTCTGTCATGATCGGCCAAGCATCCTCTGCCCCGATCAGCTCAGTCACCTCGGCGCGATCGGCATCGGTGGTTGCGGGCACGATCCGGTCTACCATCGTCGAGGGGAAAGCCACCTGCTCTACCCACGCGCCCAGCTCGGCATCGCGCAAGGACGCAAACTTGGTGACGATGCGCCGCGCCGTCTCGCCATTGCTGGGAAGGTTGTCGCAGCTCATCACGGTGAACGGTGCGACCCCCGCCGCCTTGCGGCGCGCCAGCGCCTCCACCAGTATGCCCGGCGCGGATTTCGGCGCGGTGGGATTGGCCAGGTCATGCACGATATCGGCATGGCGCTGGTCCAGTTCCCCCGTCGCGGGCTCGTAGCAGTAACCCTTTTCGGTCACGGTCAGGGATACGATGCGAATGGCCGGATCGGCCATCAACGCCAGCAAGTCTTCGCGCTCGGTATTGGCGTCAACCACCTTGAGGATCGAGCCGATTACACGCGGATGCGTCCCGGCGGCATCGCGAACGGCAATCGTATAAAGTCCGTCCTGCGGTTCCAGCGCGTCCTTGGTGTCCGGCCGCCTGAGGCTCGCGCCGACAATGCCCCAGCTCGGATCCTTCGCGAGCAGGTCGTCGACATAGACGGCCATATGCGCCCGGTGGAAGGCGCCGATGCCCAGATGCACTATCCCCGGCTTCACCAGGCTCCTGTCATAGTCCGGCACGGCCGTGCCCCTGGCGACATTGGCAAGGCTGTTCTGGCTGAGGCGTACGGGGCTCAAGACGATCTCCAGTTCTATCGCGGCATCTTGTATGGAAGTTGCGCGCAGGGTAGGAGCCTGTTTAGTGGCAAGCCCTTGCCGGAGCAAGCCCGGAGCGGCATAAGCCCATAGGGGGCTTCAGGGAGGATTGGTCTTGACCAGACGCATCGTTTCCATCGGGGAATGCATGATCGAGATGAGCGGCGGAGAAGACCGCTCCTATCGCCTCGGCTATGCCGGCGACACGCTCAATTCCGCCTGGTACCTGCGCGCCCTCCTGGGCAAGGATTGGTCGGTCGATTACGTCACTGCGCTCGGCGAAGACCGGTACTCCGACGACATCCGCGCCTTCCTGAAGGACAACGGCATCGGAACCGGCCATATCAAGGCCATCGCCAACCGCCGTCCTGGTCTCTACATGATCCATCAGGAAAAGGGCGATCGCCACTTCACCTATTGGCGCGACACCTCGGCCGCCAAACTCCTCGCCGACGATAAGAAAGCCTTGTCCGACGCTGTGGAAGGTGCCGAACTTGTCTATTTTTCCGGCATCACCCTGGCCATTCTCGCCCCGCGCGCCCGCGGCCGCCTTCTCGGCGCCATCGTCAAGGCGCGCGACAACGGCGCAAGGATTGCATTCGACACCAATCTCAGGCCCGCGCTCTGGTCCAGCCCTCGGGTCATGGCTGGCGTCCTGACGGCCGCCGCAAGCCTTTGCGACATTGTCCTCCCCACCCATTCCGACGAGGCTCCGCTGTTTGGCGACAAGACCGTCGACGACACGGCCGACCGCTACCTGGAGCTGGGCGTCGAGGAAGTGGTGGTCAAGGACGGCAGCAACGAGGCTCTCATTGCTACCGCTCACGAGCGCGTGCGTGTTGCTCCGCCGCCAGGCGCCAAGGTCGTTGATGCCACCGGCGCAGGCGACAGCTTCAACGGCGCCTACCTTTCGGCACGTCTCAATGGCAAGTCACTTCGCGAAGCGGCAGAAGCCGCCCATCGCACCGCTGGCATCGTCATCGGCCACAAGGGCGCATTGGTCGACCCAAAGCTGGTGCAGTAGCCGCGGCTCGTTCTGCCCTCCCCCGCAAGCGGTGGAAGGAGACAGCACGCCATGTCATCGAACTGTCATAAATTGACCGCCCGGTAAAAACTCCCTAGCCTCCCATCTCCAGCCGTCATGCCAGCGTCACCTCTCCGGGGCATGAGCGGCACGCTCCCCTTTTGCGGGGAAGTGTCAAGCACCGGCACCCATGCCGGGCCTCCCGGGAGCGACTGCCCCCGTGAGAAGACATTTCACACGGAGACGATCATGAACTTTTTCCCCAATATTTCCCGGCGCAGCTTCCTTGTCGGCTCGGCCAGCGCCGGCGCCGTGGTTGCCCTGCACCCCTTTGCGGTGCTCGCCCAGTCCAACCAGGCACACCTGCGCATCATCGAAACGACCGACATACACGTCGCCATCCTGCCCTACGATTATTATGCCGATGCGCCCAATGACACGATGGGGCTGGCCCGCACCGCCGCCATTATCGAACAGATCCGTGCCGAAGCGGGCAATGCGGTCCTGTTCGACAACGGCGACCTGATCCAGGGCAATCCCATGGGCGACTACATGGCCTATGAGAAGGGCCTCAATCAGGGTGACATCCACCCGGCCGTCGCCGCCCTCAATACGCTTGGCTATGACGCGGCGACCTTGGGCAACCACGAGTTCAACTATGGCCTCGAATTCCTCGACCGTGCCCTTGAAGGCGCCGAGTTCCCCTTCGTGTCCGCCAATCTCGTGCGCGGCACCGAGCTCGCCGAGGATCCGACCCAGGACGAGACCTATGTCGAGCCCTACCGCATCTTCGAAAAGGAACTGACGGACGGCTCGGGTGCCACGCACACGATCAGGATCGGCGTTATCGGCTTCCTGCCGCCCCAGATCCTGACCTGGGATTCGACCCACCTCACCGGCAAGGTCGTGGTACGCGACATCGTCGAGGCGGCGCAGGCCTGGGTGCCGAAGATGAAGGAAGAAGGCGCAGACATCATTGTCGCCCTTTCCCATTCGGGCATCGAAGCTGGCCCGCATGTACAGGGCATGGAAAACGCCTCGCTCCAGCTCGCCGCCGTCGAAGGCATCGACGCGGTACTCACCGGCCACCACCACCGCGTGTTCCCCGGACCCGACTATGCCGAAGTCGAGGGCGCCGATAGCGAAGCGGGCACGCTCAACGGCACCCCAGCTGTCATGCCGGGCTTCTGGGCCTCGCATATGGGTCTCATCGACCTGCTGCTTGAAGTGGATGCTGACGGCAAGTGGACGGTCGTCTCTCATACGTCCGAAGCGCGCCCGATCGTCGAGCGCATCGATAACAAGAACGTACCGACCGTCGAATCCGTGCCTGAGGTCGAGGCGTCGGTTCAGGCCGAACACGAAGAAACCCTCGACTATATCCGCCGCCCGGTCGGCGAAACGGCTGCCCCCCTGCATTCCTACTTCGCCCTTGTGGCAGACGACCCGTCCGTACAGATCGTGTCGCAGGCACAGTCCTGGTACATCGAGCAGATGATGAAGGGTACCGAGTGGGAGGCACTGCCGATCCTGTCCGCAGCGGCACCCTTCAAAGCAGGCGGTCGCGGCGGCCCCGACTATTACACCGACGTTCCCGTCGGCCCCGTCGCGATCAAGAACGTCGCTGACCTCTACCTTTATCCCAACACCATCCAGGCAGTGAAAATCACTGGTGCGGATGTGAAGGAATGGCTCGAGCGCTCGGCCGGCATATTCAACCAGGTTGAAGCTGGCGCCACCGACGCCGAACTCATCAATCCGGAGTTCCCGTCCTACAATTTCGACGTCATCGATGGGGTGACCTATCGGATCGATCTGACACAACCGTCGAAATATGCCGCCGATGGTGGTGCACTGGAAAATGCAGATGCCAGCCGCATCGTCGACCTTCAGTACAACGGCGCCCCAATCGATCCGGCGCAGGAATTCATCGTCGCCACCAACAATTATCGCGCCGGCGGCGGCGGTTCATTCCCGGGCATCGGGCCAGACAAGATCGTCTTCATCGGCCCCGATACCAATCGCGACATCATCGTTCGCTTCATCATCGAAAACGGGACGATCGATCCCAAGGCCGACAGCAACTGGTCGCTGGCCCCGATCGGCGACACCACTGTCTTGTTCGCGACGGGTCCCAAGGCGGCCGATAAAGTGGACGACGTTACCGCCGTCAGCATCGAAGCGACCGGCGATACCGATGCCGAAGGGTTCGGCATCTATCGCATCACGCTCTGAAACGAAGACGGGCGCCTCCTGGGCGCCCGTCTATTCATCGATCCGGCGGTTATTGGCCGTCGGGAACGACATCCACGCTCACGGCAGGCACGTCTACATCTACGGTGCCGCCGGTCGGCGCGCCGTTGAAGAAAACGAGGTAGCCGATTGCCAGAATGGCCACTGCCACGATGATGCCGACGACGATACCCGCGCCGCTGCCACCGCGATCCAAGATGACGGTTTCACGATCAGATTCATGCATGTTCATGCCTCCAGAAAATGTGGCAGAAGAACGACGCCTTCGCCCACCAAGTTCCGCGCCCCTCTTCAACCGAACCTGGAAACGATCGTAAAGTGTTGAAGCGGCTGTTGATTATTCTGATGCTTCTGGCGCCCACTGCTGCGTTGGCCGAAGTCCCACTGTCCGGCACCTTGCGCGCCACACATGCCTGCTCTGCCTATCAGTCCATCAGCCGAGGGACCAATCCCGGCGCCGTCACGCTCGATACCGGCAGCACCTACCAGGTCGTCGCCGCGAACAAAACGCCGCCCACCCATTTTTCAGTGGTGATACCAGGCGCAAGCCCCTCGCGCCGATGGGTGGAAATCGACTGCGGGACGACAGACATTGCTGTCGGAACGACCGCGCCGGTCCGTGTCGACCCCGGGGCGGAGTATATACTCGCCGTCAACTGGCAACCGGCATTTTGCGAAACCGCCCCGCATGTCGCCGAGTGCCGCACCCAACAGCCCGACAGTTTCGGCGCTACCAAGTTCACACTGCACGGTCTGTGGCCGCAACCGCGCGAGCGTGAATATTGCGGCGTGGCCGAGCGCGATATCTGGGCCAGCCGCGACGGCCGCTGGCGCGAGCTTCCCATGCTCGATCTCACGATTGCTCAGCGCCGCGAGCTCGACGAGGTCATGCCCGGCAGCCTGTCCGGCCTTGATCGTCATGAATGGATCAAGCATGGCACCTGTTACGGCGCCAGCCAGCGCGAATATTTTGCCCACGCACTCGACCTCATGCGGGCGCTGAACGCGTCCGAAGTCGCCGACCTGTTCGCCGGAAATATAGGCAAGCGTGTTACTCTCGCGGACATCCGCGCCGCTTTTGACCGCGCCTTCGGACAGGGTGCAGGCGATCGCGTTGCCCTGGACTGCGAACAGGACGGCAATCGCACCCTCATTACCGAATTGCGCATCACCTTGAGTGGCCACATCTCGGATCCCGACGATCTCGGTCCGCTTATGCTCGCCGCCGGACCAGCCGCCGGCGGTTGCCGATCTGGTCAGGTCGACGGGGTGGGCTTCCGCTGATCCACGGCATCGTCGAGACGTCCGCGCAAGGCCAGCAATTCCTGACGCATGGCCTCGGCTGCTGCCAGCGTCATGCCTGTGCCCTCGATCACCGCAAGAGGGATTGCCAGTGCCTTGTCCTTCAGCGCCAGTCCTTCCGGCGTCAATCTGATCCGCACCTGCCGCTCGTCGTCTTCGTCGCGCCTGCGACTCACCAGCCCCCGCGCTTCGAGCCGTTTGAGCAACGGCGTAATCGTGCCGGAGTCGAGGAACAGCTTATCGCCGAGCGCCTTCACCGTGATGTCGTCGCGTTCCCATAAAACCAGGAACGCCAGATACTGCGGATACGTTAGATCCAGGGCATCCAATCGCGGCTTGTAGAACCGCGTGAACGCGTGGCCTGCCGAATACACGGCAAAGCACAACATCTGGTCGATTGTCGCCATGGTTTTCTCCGCCATTTTCGGTCTCCGGATCACGGACCCAATTATACAACACAAAATTCTATTGCACGCAATTTAATTGCGCGATATGTATCTCGAACTCAAGCCAAGGAGCAGTCCAATGAGCATCAAGTCCGCAGTTTACACCGCCCACGCTCACACCACCGGTGGTCGCACCGGCACCAGCAAGACCGACGATGGCCGCCTTGAAGTCACGCTCGATACCCCCAAGGCAATGGGCGGCAACGATGGCCCCGGCACCAATCCCGAACAGCTCTTTGCTGCCGGCTATTCCGCCTGCTTCCTCGGCGCCCTCAAGGCCGTCGCCCGCGGCGAAAAGGTGAAAATCCCCGACGAAGCCACCATCGACGCTTCCGTCTCCTTCGGCGAGAACGCGAACGAAGGCGCCAAGGGCTTCAACATCGCCGTCGAACTCAAGGTGACCCTGCCCGGCTTCGACAAGGCGCAGGCTGAAGACCTCGTCCACAAGGCCCACGAAGTCTGCCCCTATTCCAATGCCACGCGCGGCAATGTCGATGTGACCCTGACCGTCGCGTAATCTACGTGTCTTTGTCGGTCGTCTGATCACTTCGTTAACGATCGCCATTCACCGGCCTGAAAGGGCGGCAAGGCTAGCGTCTCCATCTCAACTGGAGCCCGCCATGCCCGCCGCCCTTGCCATATCCGGCCTCGCCAAGGCTTTCGACCGGCCAGTGGTCCGCGGCGTGGATCTCACGATCCGCTCCGGCGAATTCTATGCGCTTCTCGGCCCCAATGGCGCCGGCAAGACCACGATCCTGCGCATGGTTGCTGGGCTGTTGAAGCCCGATGCCGGCGCCATATCCATTCTGGGCATCGATGCTCTCGCCGATCCTGTCGCCGCCAAGCGGCGGATGGCCTGGGTCTCCGACGAACCCATGGTCTACGATCGCCTCACCCCGCTCGAATATCTCGATTTCGTGGCCGGTCTCTGGCAGGTCGAACCGGCTCGTGCCCGGCAGTCTGCGCAGGAGTTGATCGGCTGGCTTGGCCTGGCGCCGCACGCCAACGAACTCTGCGGCGGCTTTTCCAAGGGCATGCTGCAAAAAGTAGCGCTCGCCGGTGCCCTGGTCCACGAACCCGACCTCATCATCCTCGACGAGCCCCTCACCGGTCTCGATGCGGGCTCGGCCCGCCAGGTCAAGGACGTGCTGCGCCAGCGCACGGCCGCCGGCGTCACCGTCATCATGACCACCCACATCCTCGAAGTGGCAGAACGCATGGCCGAGCGCATCGGCGTCATCGCCGAGGGCCGCCTGATCGCCGAGGGCACCCTGGCCGAGCTGCGCGCGCGCATCGGCCGTGAAACGACACTCGAAGAAATCTTCCTCGACCTGGTCGCCCAGGGCCAGGATGCTGGACAGGACGCCGCGTGAGCTTGCCCCCTGCATCCCTGCCCTGGCTCGCCGCCCACGAACTTCGGCTGGCCTGGCGGGACACCATGGCCATGATGACTGGCGGTCGCCGGGTCCGGCTGGTCGGCTGGATTGTCGGTGGCGGCCTCATCTACGGCCTGATGCTGGTTATCGCATGGTTCACCCTGAAGCCCTGGGTCGTCGCGGGCCCTGTCATTGACAAACAGGCGCTGGTGCTGATTTCGGGAACCGGCCTCCTGTTCTGGGCCGTCACCTTGTCCCAGGCTCTCGAGGCGGTCACACGTGTGTATTACGGCCGTTCGGACCTCGATCTCATTCTCTCCTCGCCCACCTCCAGCGACCGGCTGTTCGCAGTCCGTGCGGGCACCGTTTTCTTGAGCACCACCGCCCTCGGGGCCCTGCTCATATCCCCCATCGTCCTGTCTCTTGCCATTCAGGACGGTCCGCACTGGCTTTCTGCCTTCCTGGTGCTTGTCGCGCTGGCCGCACTTTCAGTGGCCATTGCGATGGCGATCACGCGGCTGCTGTTTCGCCTGGTCGGTCCGCGCAGGACCCGTCTTGCCGCACAGATTGTCGCCGGAATTGTCGGTGCCGGTTTTGTCATCGGTATCCAGGCAGCCGCGATCCTGTCTCACGACGGCTTTTCGCGCTTGGCCTATTTCCAGTCCGCCGAGGTCATCGCCTCGGCCCCTGCGGAAAACAGCATGCTCTGGATTCCGGCCAGGGCCGCTCTCGGCGAACCACTGGCCGCTACGGTACTTGTCGGCGCGTCATTGGCCATTCTGCTGCTTGCGGTCATGCTGATCGCACCCAGCTACGGCCGCCTTGCTGCATCGGCAGCAGGCGCGACCCATGTCAGGTCACGACGCCGGCTATCCAACCGCACCTTTACGGCAGTGACGCAGCGGCAGGCCTTGCGCCGCAAGGAATGGAAGCTGCTGCAACGCGATCCATGGCTCCTTTCGCAGACGCTGATGCAACTGCTTTATCTTGTGCCCCCTGCGCTGCTCCTCTGGATCAACTACGGATCAGGCGCCGGCGATGGCACTTTCATCGTCGTGGTGCCCGTCATCGTCATGGCCTCGGGTCAATTGGCAGGCGGGCTCGCCTGGCTGGCCATTTCAGGTGAGGACGCACACGATCTCGTCGCCACCGCTCCATTGAACTCTTGGACCATCCTGCGCGCAAAGATCGAAGCCGTCCTCGCTGTCATCGTCGCCGTGCTGACGCCGCTGCTGATCCTGGTCGCCGTCGCGTCCTGGCCGATGGCGCTGATTTGCGCTGCCTGCGCGCTTGCCGCTGCGGCCGCTTCGACAGCAATCCAGCTCTGGTTCCGGGTAGTCGCCAAGCGATCCATGTTTCGTCGCCGCCAGGTCGCTTCGCGCGCAGCCACCCTCTGCGAGGCCTTTTCCTCGATCCTCTGGGCAGCCACCGGCGCCTTATGGGCGGCGGGATCGATCCTCGCCATCGGCCCTGCCATGCTGGCTCTGTGCATACTAGGCTCGGCACGACTCATCGCCCCCAGAAACTGATCGGATCGTCATGACTTCGCTGCTTTTCCGAGACGCCACGCCGGCGGACATTCCCGTCATGGTCCAGCTCAGTCACGCCGGTGATGCACGGGGGAGCGAAACGCCACCACTAGATGCGGCGACCTTGGCCGATCCGCGCTATCGTGCCGCGTTTGACGCCATTGCCGCAGATCCTGGAGAACGCCTCATCGTCGCGGAAGTCGGCGGAGAGATCGTCGGCACGCTCCAGATCAGCATCATTCCCGGCCTGCCGCGTTTCGGCACGAGCAGGGCCATGCTCGAGAACGTGCATATTCGCGCCGATCAGCGCGGCAATGGTCTGGGCTCCGAGATGGTCATGTGGGCCGTCGAGGAAGCGCGGAAGGCTGGTTGCGGCATCGTCCAGCTTACGTCCAACAAGGTGCGCCTCGATGCCCATCGCTTCTACCAGAAGCTCGGCTTCGAGGCGACGCACGAAGGCTTCAAGCTCTACCTTTAGAAGAGGATGGCGAGGCCCATGAACGCGAGGATCAGGATCAGGACGATGCCGATCAGCATGATCGCAGCGATGATCTTGGCCAGGGTCGCGGCAGCACCGGCCAGGCCGGTAAAGCCCATCGCCCCCGATACGACTGCCACGACGATCAGAATGAGAAGAAGCTGCAGCATGCTGTGGTGAACCTCCGTTGCCGCTGGGCAACGATCGCCCCTGCTAGGTCGTTCCACTCACCTCCTCTTAACGCGATCGATAAGCATGTCTGGCACTGTCTTGGCCAAGACGGAGACCCGACGTGTGGCAACTGACTAGATGGCTTTCGGCCGCGATGGCCATGCTCGTGCTATTGGGCCTTGCCTATAGCGGCGCGCTCGCTTCGGTCGATACACGCCTGAGCGACTGGCGCCTCATCGCAAGCTCCGTCCCAGCGACCGGATCTGTGGTCCTCGTCGAAATCGATAGTGCCAGCCTGGAGGAAGTTGGCGTCTGGCCGTGGCCGCGATCGCTGCATGCGGATCTCCTGGACCGGCTGATGGCGGCCGGCGTGGAAGATGTCGCCTTTGACATCGACTTCTCGAGCAGCAGCACGGCGTTCGAGGATGCTCAATTCACGGCCGCACTCGAACGCGCAGGCGGCTATGCACGCCTTGCCGCCTTTGCCCAGACCGACAACACCGGCGTCGTTCGCTTCTCGCGGCCCCTGCCCGAGTTCGCAGCGCAGGCCGAACCCGTCCTCGTCAACGTCCTCCTCGATCCCGTCACGGCCCGCACCCGCAGTCTGCCGGTCGCCGCGTCCGACGCGATCGGCACCGTGCCCGCGCTGGCCGTGGAACTGGCCCGCCCCCAAGGCGAACTCCCGCCGGTTCTCGAGATCGACTTCAGCATCGAACTGGCCGGCATTCCCCGCTACAGCTTCGTCGACGTCCTCTACGGCCGCGTCGACCCCGCACGCCTCGCCGGCAGGCAGGTCGTCGTCGGCGCCAGCGCCATCGAATTGCGGGACTTCTTCAATGTGCCGCGCTACGGCGTCGTTCCCGGGCCGCTCCTGCAGGTACTGGCCGTCGAGACACTGAAGTCCGGTCGCATTCTCACCAACCTCGGCTGGCTCCCCGGTCTCGCATTCACCGGTCTTGTCGCACTCGTTCTGTTGCTCCACCGGGGTCGATTCAACGTTGCCATCATCGGCCTGGCGCTGCTTTTCTGCTCCGCACTCGCGGAAGCCAGCGCCCTCCTGGCCTATTCCGGGGCGGGCATATTGGTGCGAACGGCCGTGCTCCATACCGGTTTGCTGATGCTGTTCGGCCTGGCCCTGGCCGACAGCGGCTATGCGCATCTTGTCGCGCGTCGTGCTGCCCAGCAGCGGCTGAAATTCCTAGCCACGCACGATCCGGCAACAGGGCTCCTGTCCCGCCAGGGACTGGTCGACCTCCACGCGCAACAGAGAACGCTCATTCTCATCCTTCTGCAGGTGCAGGCGCTCGACGAGCTGAGGGCAACGCTGGGCCACGACATCGTCGAGCAGCTGCTCGCACAAATCGCCGGACGTCTGATGCGGACCGGCTACACCCATATCGCACGAACGGCCCCGGCCAATTTCGCACTTGTTGCGGTGGATTTCGACGACGCTCATCGGCTAGCCGCCGCGGCCCGCGACCTCGCGTCGACCTTGACAGATATCTACACGGTCGACAGTCACACCCTGCACGTCGATGTCCTGGCAGGCTTCGCCGCAGGTTCGGCCGATCCCTCGGAACTCCTGAACCAGGCCGAAATCGCCCTGATCCATGCCCGCTCGGAACGCCTTCCGGCTCGTGGCTTCAGCCGGGCCGACCAGTCGGCGCTGGATCGCCATCGCCGCCTCGACAGCGATCTGCGGCAAGCCTTGTCGCGCGACCAGCTGCGACTTCTGTTTCAACCCCAGGTCGATCTCAGCGACGGACGCATCGTCGGCGTCGAAAGCCTGATGCGTTGGGAACATCCCGAGCTTGGACTTGTCTCACCCGCCGAATTCATTCCGCTGGCCGAAGAAACCGGCCTCATCGTTGAACTGGGTCGCTGGATCCTTGACCGCGCTTGTTCGCAAGCAGTCGCTTGGCCGGTGCCCATCTCTGTTGCCGTCAACGTCTCTCCGGTCCAATTCCTCCGCTCCGACCTGATCGCGAGCGTGGAGGCGGCGCTGTCCCGCAGCGGACTGCCCCCGGAACGGCTGGACCTCGAGATCACCGAGAGCAGCAGGGTGACCGATCCGTCACGCGTGCATGACGTGATGTGGCATCTCCAGAAACTGGGCGTTCACCTGTCCATCGACGATTTCGGCACGGGCTACTCTGCCCTCAGCCACTTCCGCGATCTACCCTTCGACATGGTCAAGATCGACCAGGGTTTTGTCCGCGACCGAAAATCCGAAAGCGACCGCGTGCTTCTGGCCGCGATCGTCGAACTGGCTCGCAAAATGGGCAAGCAGACCTTGGCCGAGGGCGTCGAGGACGCCGAAACCGCCGCCATCCTCCGCGCCATGGGCTGTACCTTCGCCCAGGGCTACCATTTTGGGCGCCCCCTGCCCGAGGATGCACTCATCGCGCTCTTGCTCGGACAGGTTGAAAAACAGTCGGCCTGACGTCAGAGGCCCAGGCCAAGCCCAAGGCCGTTGCCGCCGCCGGCATTCACATCCACCGATACGATACCCAGGTCGACACCGACATTGACGCCGCCGCCGTTGCCGTTTCCATTCCCACTGTTGCCTTTTCCGTTCCCATTCCCACTGTTCCCGTTCCCGTTCCCGTTCCCAGAATTGCCATTCCCATTGCCTGAATTGCCATTGCCTGAATTGCCGTTGCCTGAATTGCCGTTGCCGGAGTTTCCGGACCGGACATCGACGCTTACGGGACCGGCATCCACGGAAACATTGCCATTGCCGCGGTTGCCATTCCCGTTATTGCCTGTGTTCCCCTGGCCAACACCATTGCCGTTGTTTCCGGGCGAACTCGCCCGCACCTCGACATTGACTGGTCCGACACCGATCCCTGCCGATGCGCTGGCATTGCCCGAGGCGTTCCCGTTACCGTTGGAATTGCGAGGGCCGTTTCCGTTGCCGGGATTGCCGGAGACGCCGCGCCCTTCCACGACCGCCACCGCATCCTTCGCGGCGATCTCGCCGCTCACCACGGCGTCACGAGCAGCCGCAGGAACAACCTCGCCCTCGATGAGATAAGTCACACGATCCGATCCCGGTCCGCTCACGTCCAGCGGTCTCGACTGGCTCGCGGCCGCGGACTGCCCTGGCGTCACATCGACGACCATGCTGTGCGAGCTGTCCTGCACCTGCACGACGCCACGTTCGACATCGACGCGGGCCTGTCCGTTACGGTAGGTGACGGTGAACTGTGTCCCTTTGACCACGGCTGCCAGCACCGGCGTCTGCACCGAAAAGTGCTGCACGTTCCGTCGCTCGGCTTCGATTGTCACACTGCCCAGCGTCTGCACCACAGTGGTCATCTTCTGGCCGGCAGCATCGCGGACGGCGATTTCGGTATTGGCGGCAAGGGCAATGCGCTCCTGGCCCCGCACCAACTCTACGCGCCCGTCACCCGCTGTGCGGATTTTGCGCCCATCGGGCACCACGTCGCCACGCTGCAGGGCGACCCAGTCCCCGCCCTGGAACTGCATCACGCTGCCCCGCAGGCGTTCGGCGATCCAGTCATCCGCGAGCACCGCGGAACTGACCGACGCCATCATGATCGCCAGGAAAGCGGCTTTGCCAATACGCATTTTAATAATCCCCTCTGCGGGCGTTCTGCCTGCATGCTGGGGTCACTACGGCGCGCCACTGCTTAACCGAGCCTTACGGACCGCCTATGGGCGCATACGCCACTGCTCACATCCGGCCGGAGGGTTAACCCATCGTGCCGGAATGCCGCCAGAGTCTTAAGGTTTGAGCCCCACGGGCACCGGGGGCGGAGAATGGATCACGGTGATCTTCACCCGCTCGTTGGCGGCCATATAGGGGTCGTTGGGGAAGAACGGATCGTCCGTCGCGCGTCCCGAAATTGCCTTGAAGCGATCGTCGCTCATACCGAATTCCCCGAGGATCGAACGCACCACATTGGCCCGGTCCGCCGAAAGCTCCCACGGTCCATAGCGAGGATTGTCGTATCGGCCGCCGGCCGCCGTGTGGCCCGAAATGGTCACCTGGGCATTCAGCTGCTGCAGGATCGGCCCGATCGCGGCGATGGCGGCGCGCGTCTGCTCCAGGGGATATTTCGATCCCTCCGGGAACATCGGTCGTCCCTGCTGGTCGACGATCTGGATATCGAGACCCTCGTTGGTCTCCTCGATGAGCAGGTTATCCATGAACGGCGTGACTTCCGGCAGAGACTGCCATGCCTGCTTGATGCTGGCCGCGGCACTGTGGAAGGCTTCGTTGTCGAGCGATTTGAGGTTGAACTCGCTGTCGCTGCTGGCTTGCATCTCGCTGCCCTGCTGCCGTGCCGGTCCGCCGATATGTGTATCGGTGGTGCCCTGGTCCGAGCTTTGCGGCGATGCCGGTTTGTCTTCGACGATATCGGCGGACGAGCCCGACATCTGGCTGCCCGAATTGTCCATCGCATTGCCGCCCATGACGCCGCCCGCGCCGCTGGTGGTCATGCTTAGCGAAGCGGGTGCGAAATAGTTTGCCAGGCCTTCCTTCTGCTCCGGCGTCGTCATGCTGATCAGCCACATCAGCAGGAAGAACGCCATCATGGCGGTCACGAAGTCGGCATAGGCGATCTTCCAGGCGCCACCATGATGGCCATGGGCGGCCTTCTTGACCTTCTTGATGATGATCGGCTGATCGTAGTTCGCCATTCTGGCTGATCCGGAGGCTGGGAAGAAATCAGGTTGTCGCAGGCAGCGCGGCGGTTGCCGCTTCCACTTCGGCAAAGGTCGGGCGCACTTCGCTCATCAGCGCCTTGCGGGCGAATTCGATGGCCATCACGGGCGGCTGCCCGCCGATATGGGCCAGCAGGCCCACCTTGAGCGACAGGAAATATTTGGATTCGGATTCGAACGTGCTCTTGAGCGACTGCGCCATCGGGCCGAAGAAACCATAGGCCACGAACACGCCAAAGAATGTACCCACGAGTGCGCCGCCGATCAGGTGGCCGAGCACTTCCGGCGGTTCGGAGATCGCGCCCATGGTCTTGATCACGCCGAGCACCGCGGCCACGATGCCCAGGGCTGGCGTGCCGTCGGCAATCGCCTGCATGGCCGAAACCAGCCGCTCCTGCTCCTGATGGTGGGTCTCGAGCTCCTCGTCCATCAGCGCATCCATCTCATGCACATTGTTGGAGCCCATTGTCACCATGCGCATGTAGTCGCACACGAATTCCACCGCGTGGTGGTTCTTGGCGAAGGTCGGGAAGGCGTTGAACAGGGTGGAGTTATGCGGGTCCTCGATATGCGGCTCGATCCCGAGGATGCCCTTCTGCTGGATCAGCTTGTACATGGAGAACTGCACGCCCAGCAGTTCGAGATAAGCCTTCTTGTTGTATTTGGGCCCCTTGAACAGGGTGCCGAACATGGTCGGCACGCCCTTGAGCACCGGGGCGCCATTGGCGATGATGAAGGCGCCGATCGCCGCGCCGAGAATGATCACGAATTCGAATGGCTGCCAGAGCACCTCGACGTGCCCGCCCATCGCCGAATAGCCGCCGAACACGCAGGCGAAGACGACCAGAATACCGACAATCAGACGCATTGGGCTTACTCGAACTCGGGCACAAAAGAGCGAGCGGGGCCATGGAACGCGGCGCCGCGAACCGGATATTGGTCTGATTAGGCTTAACAGGCCGTGTATTTGGCTCCGCAACCATGCGGATGACACGATTGATTGCCCTGATATGCTCCAGCATCACTCCGCTTCGAGGAACACCCCAATGATCACGCGTCTCGCCGCTTCGGCACTCGCCATCCTGGCGCTTGCGTCCACGTCCATGCCGGCGACGGCTCAGTCCGAAGAGGAAGTCTATGACAGCATCGAATCCATCCACGGCAATGCGGATGGATTTTTCGAAGTCCTCTCGCTGCTCCAGGATGCGGTGATGTTTGGCGATCCGGTGACCTTTGGCCAATACGCCTTCTTTCCGCTGGCCGTGAACGTTGGTGGCGAGAGCTACGAAGTGCTGCAGCCTGACGACCTGACCGCTGATTTCGACAATATCTTCACGCCTGAAGTGCAGCAGGCCGTCCTCGAGCAGGACCCGGCCGACCTCGTCGTCACCAGCGAAGGGGTTGGGGTCGGTAATGGCGCCGTCTGGATCACCAACGTTTGCCTTGACGACGCCTGCGAGGAAACGCAGTGGGGTATCATCTCGGTCTATCCCTGACTAAGTCTTCGCCCTTCGGCGACGCCGCCGACAAGGCTGCGCGCAGCGTGACGAAACTGTCCGGCACCATGCCATGAAGGTTTCCGGCCCAGGTAAGCCTCTCGTCGAGCTTGGCGAGATGCTCCGGTCGCGCGATCACGCCAAGCGTCACCAGCTGCGCGGCCTGATAGGCCGCAAGGCGCGCAACATCCGAGGGTGAGTCCCGGAGCGCCTCGCAAAAGAGATCGACGAGCTCTGCGAGCTCGGCCGCATCGGCCTCCCCTAGCGCAGCGAAATGATTTGCGCGCATGCTCTCGAAGTGAAGCAGCGCCTCTCGCCATGCCGGCGCCGCGGCCCGCTCGCGCATGTACTTCTGCACGGGCCAGAGCAAGGCCGGCTCATCGGGTAGCACCATGCGGTAAAGGTCCAGAGCGAGCTGCAGGGCTCCGTCGTCATCTCCGCTATCGCGCTCGAGCCTGGCAGCGACCATCTCGGTCAGCAGCACGACGTGGCGCGCCTCCGCCCAATCCAGGAAGTCCCTTGCGGCCCTGTCGAGGCCCCTGCCCGCTGCCGAAACCCTCCCGGTCGCGCGCAGCAGGTCACGCACCCCGTCTTCCGTCCGCAACCAGGGATCGAGGCGCTCTGATCGTTCGTCCAGTTCGGCAGTAATCGACAGGACCAGATCGGCAGAGCCTGCTTTCAGCGGCCAGTGAAGGCAAAGCTGCGCCATTCGCCCATCTTCGCCGTCCTCCAGTGCTTCGATGGAAAGGCCCGCAAGCGCGACCAGTAGCACCTCGTCACGGCTGTCTTTCCATCGGGCGATCAACGCGACGCGCAGGATGTCTATCGGTGCATCAGGCAAGATTGCACGAAGCTCGGCGCGCGCGACCAGCGGGTCGGTTGTCGCGGTTGTGTCGATAAACCGCTCAATGCCCGCACGGATCTGCCCGTATCGTTCGGCATCGAGCGTGACGTCTTCACCGGCGTCGGTCGGATCGAGAGACTGCGCTAGCCACTCATGGCTGGGCGTCAGTTCGTGGGTCCTGCCGGCCCATGTCAGTGCAGTCTTAAGCGTTGCGAAATGCCGTGGATTCTCGATGAAATAGTCGCCGATCAGATCGGCTGCCGTTTCGGCCGCAAATCGTGAAGTCTCTGCATCGGGGGACATCAGCGCCTTGGCCAGCCGTTCCACCACGGCACCGATATCGAACCCCTTGAGTGCATCTTCGACGTCGCAATAGCGCTGCAGCACTGCCTTGTCGTACCAGAGCTGGGCGCGCTCCCATTCCGGTCCGTTCCTCTTGTCCAGTGCCTCGTGCACCTCTGCCATCAGCTCTGGTAGCCGGGGCCAGGAATATTGCGCCAGATCCTCCGCCATGCCACGCGGATCAACCGGGCGCTCATCGTCCCACTCGTCTATCCTGATCCGCAGGACTGCGAGCATCTGCCTCCGCGTGCGCGGCCACATACGCTCCATGGTTGCCTCCAGCACGGTGGCAACTTCGGGGGCCTGGAGGCGGATCCGCTCTGCCGCTCGTTCCATCGTCACCACGATGCCTCCGGCGTCGGCAAGCGCCCCGAGCGCGTCGAACCTGGCATCGATGGCCTCTGCAATCTGCCCGAGCAATGCAGGCTCGCCATCGCGCAGCGCACGCACAAGCGTGCCGTTGAGCATGGCGAAGCTCTTGTCCGGGTTTGCCAGTGGCAGGCCTGCGAGCGCCGCAAGCGCCTGCGGACGCCTCTGCACCTCCCACGCCTGCAGCATCAGGACCTGACGGTCATGCATGGACCAGTCCGGCGTCGCCGCGCGCAGCGCTGCCTCGGCCTCCATCGGCCCGACGTCTTCAGGCAGGGTTGTGACCGCCAGAAGGGCATTGTTTTCCTTTGAGATCACCTCGGCGAGCCTGCTGTTTGCGGCCTCGAACCGATCCGAAAGGGTGGCAGACACTCCAGCCGGAGCAACAGCTGGCCTGGCTCTGCGGCCCAGAAAGCCGAGGAGTGCCACGACAAAAGCGGTGGCCAGGATGGCGAAGGCGATCAACAGCAAGGCATTGGGTGCAGCGCTCATGCCAGGACATTATCCCGCCTGCCGCCGCGCACCAGCCTATTCTGTTACTGCAAGAATTCGGGCCGTCCCTGTCCGGTTTCGCTATGGGTGTGTTCCACCAGAGGCCGGATTTCCATTCGCGCATACCGGAGAATAGGGTCGTCGGCGAAGAGCGGCGTCAGGAGCTCGATGCTCTCGGCTTCGAGCAGGAGGAAACCGCCCACCACCTCTTTGCTTTCCGCATAGGGTCCGTCGGTCGTGATCAGCTTGCCATCGACTGTCCGCAGCGAACGTGCCGCCTCCAGCCCCGCCAGCGGCGAGGCGAAGATCAGGTGTCCGCTTTCGCGCAACATGTGGTCGTGCTCGATGGTGGCATCGTCCAATTGCTTGAAATCCGCTGCCGTGAGGTGATCCATCGATCCCGGTTCGAAATAGACCAGCGCCATGAAACGCATCGCATCCTCCGCTCATGCCTTGCCGGAACGACGAGCCGCCTGCCCCCAATTCGACGATGGCACCCAGAAATCTGCAGCGCCGGAAAAGAAAATCCCCGCTTTCGCGGGGATTTGCCAGGGTCAGACCGTGCCGCGCTCCTTGCGCAATGCAACCACCTTGTCCACGTCGGCTGCCGAGTGGCGCTCATAGAGGTGCTCGTCCTCGGGGCCGGTGGCTGCGTTGACGCTTCGTCCGCGCTTGACCGGTTCGCGCGCATCCAGTTGCCTGGCCCAGCGCAGCACATTCTTGTAGTCTTCGACCTGCAGGAATTCGGCCGCATTGTAGGCACGGCCCAGCACCATGCCGCCATACCAGGGGAAGATGGCCATATCGGCGATGGTATAGTCGCTGCCCGCCACATATTCGTGCTCGGCCAGCTGCCTGTCCAGCACGTCAAGCTGGCGCTTGGTCTCCATCGCATAACGATCGATCGCGTATTCGATCTTGATCGGAGCATAGGCATAGAAATGCCCGAACCCGCCGCCCATGAACGGAGCGCTACCCATCTGCCAGAACAGCCAGTTCATGGCCTCGGCGCGCTTGGCCACATCCTTGGGCAGAAACGCGTCGAACTTGTCGGCGAGGTACACCAGGATAGAGCCGCTCTCGAACAGGCGGATCGGCTCGGACGGACCATAGTCGATCATCGCTGGGATCTTGGAATTGGGGTTGATCTCGACAAAGCCCGAGCCGAACTGGTCGCCCTTGCCGATATTGATGAGATAGGCGTCGTATTCCGCGTCGTGCCCGGCAGCCAGCAGCTCTTCGAGCATGATGGTGACCTTTTGGCCGTTCGGTGTCGCCAGCGAGTGCAGCTGCAGTGTGTGTTCACCCCGCGGCAGCACCTTGTCATGCGTCGGACCCGCGATCGGACGGTTGGTCGAGAACCCCGCAGCCTTGTTTTGATCCCAGGTCCAGACTTTGGGCGGCACGTATTCGGTCATCGCGAAGCTCTCATGATGTGGATTTTGTCGGCGCAGTTCCATCGCCTTTTGCCGATATAAGCACAGTTCAGACGGACCGTAACCCACCCGGCCCAAATTCTTCGCCATTGCGGTCAGGTCGGCCCCCGCGCTAAGCCTCCGCCATGAACAGCCCTGCCCCATTCGACATCTTCCTCGTCGCCACGCCCGGCCTCGAGGCACCGCTCGCAGACGAAGCCCGTGCCGCCGGCTTTGGCGAGGCGAAGATCATCGAGGGCGGCGTCACGTTCCCGGGCATCTGGCCAGATGTCTGGCGCGCCAATCTCGTTCTCCGTGGTGCGACGCGCATCCTGGCCCGCGTGGCATCCTTCCGCGCCATGCATCTGGCGCAGCTTGACAAGCGTGCCCGCAAGGTGCCGTGGGCTGAGCTGCTCCGTGCCGACGTTCCGGTCCATGTCGAGGCCAGCTGCAAGCGCTCTCGAATCTATCATGCCGGTGCCGCCGCCCAGCGCGTCGCAACGGCCATCGCCCAAACCATCGGCGCTCCGATCTCCGAGGACGCGACCCTGCGTGTCATGGTCCGCATCAAGGATGACCTCGTCACCATCAGCATCGATACGACGGGCGAGTCGCTTCACAAGCGCGGCTTCAAGGAGGGCGTCGCCAAGGCCCCCATGCGGGAGACGATGGCGGCATTGTTCCTCCGCCAGTGTGGCTATTCCGGCGCCCAGCCGGTACTCGACCCCATGTGCGGTTCGGGCACGTTTGTCATCGAAGCTGCCGAGATAGCCCTCGGCCTTCGTCCCGGCCGTGAGCGCAGCTTCGCCTTCGAACAGGTCCCAGGCTTTGACGAGCGTTCATGGTCCACGCTCCGGGCCAATTCGGAGAGCCGGACCGTCGACCAGCGCTTCTTCGGTTACGACCGCGATGCTGGCGCCATCCGCATGGCTGAGGAGAATGCCACCCGCGCGGGCGTTGCCGGTCTTACCCGCTTCACCCGTCAAACCATCGAGGATCTGACCCCGCCGCCCGGCCCGGCAGGTCTCGTCATCGTCAATCCGCCCTATGGTACCCGCATCGGCGCCAAAGGTCCGCTGATCGGTGTCCATCGCACCCTCGGAAATGTCCTCAAGGCTCGCTTTGCCGGATGGCGGGTCGGCATCATTACTGCGGACAAGCAACTCGCCCAAGCCACTGGCCTCGCCTTCGAGCCGCCCCTGCCACCCGTGCTCCACGGCGGCATTCGCGTCGCGCTCTACCGCGCCCATCTCTAGGCGGCGCGATCGGCTTCCGCTTCCGCAACATCTTCGAGCAGCTGGAAGCCGCGCTGCAAGGCCGCGAACACCTGGGCATCGATTGCCGTGCCAACCTCGCGTGCCATGATTTCGAAGGCCGTGTGCACCGGCATGGCCTTGCGATAGGGCCGGTCGGCCGTCAGCGCATCGAAAATGTCGGCCACCGTTACGATCCTCGTATCCAGATCGATTTCCTCCCCGCGCAGGCCCATCGGATAGCCGCTCCCATCGAGCTTCTCATGATGGTCCCCGGCAATGCGCGCCAGATCGCCAAAGGCATCGATCTTGCCCAGGATCATCCGTCCCAGTTCCGGATGCCGACGGATTTCGGCCCATTCGCTGTCATCCGGCTTGCCATTCTTGTCGAGCACGCTGTTGGGCACGCCGAGCTTGCCGATATCGTGCAGCAGCGCCGCACGCTTGAGCCAGCGCCGGCGATCGGCGGAATAGCCCAATTCGCCCGCGATGAGGTCGGAGAACAGGGCCACCCGGTCGCTGTGGCCAGCGGTGAACGGGCTTTTCGCATCGACCACCTGCGCAAAGCCCGCTGCGATGTCATCGAGATAGTCCTCGTCAACTTCTCTCGCCAGCGCCTTGGGCTCGAGCGTCATCACGCGATCCGGCAGGTCGTTGGCGAGCAGGCCGTCCCAGAATGCGGCATCGTCCCGAAGCCGCGCCACTTCCGCGACAAGTGCTGGGTCGAACCAGCGGCCTGCCCGCTCCTCCACCTCGCGCAGGGCCGCATCTATGCCGCCACGCATGAAGAAGACGTCCACCACCTGCGCCAGCAGCGCGATTTGACCGAACTTCGAAATACCCTCGCCGATCAGCCCCACGGGTTGGCCGCTGCCGTCCCAATGCTCGTCGAGATCGAGGATGCCCTGTGCGACCGCTTCGGAAAACCGCATGCTCCGCGCGATGTCCGCCCCGCGCTGGCATCGCGTTTCTATCAGCTCCTTGGAGATTTCCCCTCCGTTGCGCGCGATATGCACAAGGGTCTGCAGCCGTTCGACAAAGCCTGACTGCCGCGCCGTATTCGCGATCAGGAACCGCAGGATTTCCGGCAGCTTGTTGTCCACCACCTTGTAGGCGCCTTTGAATTTGAGGTCATCGGCAAGGTAGAGCTGGCAGATGCGCGCCGCGTTCGAGCTGCAGCCGATATCCTTGAGCAGCAGCGTATAGTAGAGGTCCGAAAGCGCGGTTTCGTCGACGCCGAGCCGGGCGCCGATATGCATGCCGATCCAGCAGCAGCGCAGGCTGTGTCCCACCGGCTGGCCCTCGGTGATGTCGAGCGCAAGGCTGAGCGCACCCACGACTTGGGAAAGCTGGATGACTGCGTTTCTATGCATGAAGGGCCCCCGCCTGACGACGCCCAGGCTAAGGGAAAATGCTTAAACGACTCTCTTCCCACGCTTCAGGCGCTGGCCTTCGGGGGGCGACACGTAAAATTTGAACCAAATGGTAACCATACTGGCAGCCATGCACATGCAACATGCAACTGTCGGGCCGCGGATGTCTTCATTCCACACGTGAAGCCAACTAGGGGGTGTACCATGACCGACCTGTCTCGCGTTCTCGTGGTGGAAGACGAGATCATCCTTTTGCTCTCGCTGATCGATGACCTCGAGGATCTGGGCCTCGATGCCGTGCCGGTGACCAGCGCCCGCGGCGCCATGAGCCTGCTCGATCAGGTCGACGCCCTGGTGACCGATGTCGAATTGCCCGGCAATTACACGGGCCTGCAGTTGGCACGGTTCGCGGCCACCGCCCGCCCGGGCATGCCCATCGTCGTAGTATCCGGCGGGGTCACGCCAAAGGCCGATGACCTGCCCGTGGGCGCCGTCTTCATTCCCAAGCCATACAGCACCGCAACGATCGTCGCGGCACTCGAGCGGCAGGTCGTCGCCCGCGCCGCCTGAAAAAAGAAAACCCGGCATCGCTGCCGGGCTCTTTTTTCGCCTTACGATCCGCTGCTGATCCGCACGATCGTGGAGGTTCCGGCATCCCGGTTCTCGGTCACCGCATAGACCGCTCCATCGGGTCCGACACGCACATCGCGCACGCGCGCTCCGACATCCACGCGTTCTTCGCTTGCCACGCGATCACCATCCATCTTCAGGACGACCACGCCCTGCGACACGAGGCCACCCACGAGGAAGGCGCCGTCCCAATCAGGGAATTCCTCGCCTTCGTAATAGGCCATGCCAGAGGGAGCGATCACCGGATCCCAATAATAGACCGGCTGCTCGGTATCTTCGTTTTGGGTAATGCCTTCGCCGATCGCCGCCCCGCTATAGGCGACGCCATAGGTCACCTCGGGCCAGCCGTAGTTGAGGCCCGCTTCGGGCTTGTTGAGCTCGTCGCCACCCTTGGCGCCATGCTCGACCGTCCACAACCGTCCCTCGCCGTCGAGCGTTGCCGACTGCACGTTGCGGTGCCCCAGGCTCCAGATCTCGGGCAGCGCATCCGCCGTATCGGCGAACGGATTGCCCTCGACCGGCGCGCCTTCGGGCGTGATGCGGAAGATTTTCCCCAGGCCGCTGGCCAGCTCCTGCGCCTGGTCGCGGATCGGCTCGTCCGAGCGTTCACCAACGGTCAGGAACAGGTTGCCATCCTCGGTCGGCACGATGCGCGATCCGAAATGCAGCTCGCCATCATAGGTCGGCTCCTGGCGGAAAATGGTCTCGACATCGCTGATGGTCGCGCCGCCTGCTTCATCGAGAGTCAGGGTCGCAGCGGCCAGCGCCGTGCCATTGCCGTCGTCGCGCGGCTCCGCGAAGGATAGGTAGATGCGGCCGCTGCTGTCGAAATCTGGCGCCAGCGCCACGTCGAGCAGTCCGCCCTGCCCCCCGAAGGCCACTGCGGGCATTTCGCCTTCCACTTCCGTCGCCTCGCCTTCCGCCGTCACGATGTGCAGCTTGCCCTCCTTGGCGGTGACCAGCATGCGCCCATCGGGCAGGAACTCCATGGCCCACAGGTGCGGCAGGCCCTCGGCGATGACCTCGGTCTCCACGGCAGTCGCCGTTTCAGGCAGCGGCGCCCGTGTCTGGCCTTCGAAGGCCGGGGTCTGGTCGGGGGCATTGGGCGGCGCCGGATTGGCGGTTTCGCCTTGCGCCATCGCCGGCATGGCAACGAGCGTGGTCAGCATGGTGCCGACAAGCAATCTGGCAGTCAGAGTCATCGATGGGCTCCTTGAGAAGTGTGGCGCCTTGCGGCGGCTCCTGTCGGAAAGCCACGGCGGCGGAATGGTTGCCCGCCCCCGTGTCACATAAACGTTGGCGCCCGAACCCAACTTTTGCCCTTTTCGGCAGGGTCCTATTTCATCTGCACGATTTGGATGAGGTTTCCGCAGGTGTCGTCGAACACCGCCATCCGCACGGTGCCGGCATCCATGGGTTCGACGGTAAACCTCACGCCCAGGCCCTTCAGACGCTCGACTTCTGCGGCCATGTCGTCGACCATGAACGACGTATAGGGAATGCCGTCGGCCACCAGCGCGTCCTTGAACGGCTTGGTCGCCGGATGCCCGCTCGGCTCCAGCAGCAACTCGGTCCCCTCGGGATTGTCGGGCGACGTCAGCGTCAGCCAGCGATTGCCCCCGCCCATGTCGATATCGTGCTTCACCACGAAGCCCAGCTTGTCCCGGTAGAAGTCCAGCGCCTTCCGCTGGTCGTTGACAGGCACGCTGGTCACATAGATTTTCATTTTTGGTCCCTTTTCAGTCAAATCCGCAGTTCCACCCGAGGGCCACCCTCACCAAGGCCCTAAGCGTCCATCGCCCCTCACAAATACCGCCCCAGCCAGGCCGCCTGCGCCGCCCTGAGCGGCCCCAGTTCCAGCGCATGCAGCTTGGTCCGCCCCGACCATTCCACCCGCACCAGCCCCGCCCGCTCCAGCATATCCAGATGCTGGCTCACGGCCTGCCGCGACAAGGCCGGCTGGCCCTCTGCCATCGCTCCCGCACAGAGCTCGAACAGCGACTGGTTCGGCCGCGTCGCCAGCCGATCCAAGATCCGCCGCCGCGTCGGGTCCGCCAGCGCCTTGAAGATCGCGTCGAGTTGGTCCTGGGTCATGGCTCCGATAGGCAAGTGTTTTATTGCATGTTTATATGCAAGCAAATGCTTGCATGTCAAGTCGTGCGACAGATCGGACTTGCCTCGATCTATCCGAACACCCAAATCTGCCCCTCCCCCTGTCAGGGGGAGGCCGGGTGGGGGTATCCTTGGCCCAATCTCACAATCAGGACCATTGCAGTGAGCGTAGCCTTTACCAAGGAAGACAGTGCCGAGACGGCGGCCGAAACCATGCTGCCGGAAAAGCCGGTCCCATCAGGCCCGAACCTCGTGACCGCAAATGGCCTCGCCATGCTTGAACGGCAACTGGCCGAAGCCACCGCCGCCTACGAAACCGCCCTCAGAATCGAAGACATCAACGAACGCCGTCGCCATTCCGCCAACCCCTGGCGCGAGCTCCGCTACCTCACCGAACGCCTCCGCACTGCCCAGGTGGTCCCGCCGCCCGAAACCACCGACACCGTCGCCTTCAGCTCCCGCATCACCATCGAACGCGACGACGGCCGCACCCAGACATTTACGATTGTCGGGGAGGACGAGGCTGATCCCAAGGCAGGCACGATCTCGTTTGCGTCACCCCTGGCGCGGGCGCTGATGGGCAAGGGTGTGGGGGATGTGGCGGCGTTGGGAGATGCAGAGGTGGAGATTGTGGACATCGGTTAGACGTCGCAACTGTCACTGTGATGGGATCTCGAATAATAAAAAGTGTTGCGCAAGGGAGACTTATGACGATCAATATGAAGAGATGAAACGCTCGTTATTTGCTCCGGTGAACTATGAGAAAGCCCTTCAGAGGCAGTATCGACACAGACGCGAAACTCAAACGCCTTCGCGATTATCTGCAACACTATTCGATAGCACTCAAAGATCAGGGCTTCGCAAGGATTTACATCGATGCGTTCGCAGGCACGGGTAGCAAAACAGAAACGCGCGCGTCGCTCCCGCTGTTTGATGGCGATCAGGCTCAGTCACAGGAGGTAGATACCCCGGGCTCGGCACGGATAGCACTGTCCATAGACCCACCGTTTCATACTTTGGCGCTGATTGAGCAAGATGCCGGCCGCTTCGCCGAGTTACAAAAGCTTAAAGAAGAGTTTCCCGACCGCAAGATTGCTATCAAGCACGGTGATGCAAACGAGAGCGTCAAAAAGATCTGCGCAGGCGTTCAATGGCATAAGGCCAACGGCCCAATTCGAGGCATGCGCGGCGTGGTCTTTTTGGACCCGTTTGGAATGGAAGTAGAGTGGGCCACGGTGGAGGCCATTGCTAACACCCAAGCCCTAGACTGCTGGTATTTTTTCCCGTTGTCCGGTCTTTACCGCAACGCCCCCCACGACCCCACGAAGTTGGATGCAGGAAAACAGCAAAGCCTGGACCGGGTGTTGGGCACACGGGACTGGCGAGAAAAGTGGTATCAACACGACTTTGAAAAACGTACGCTGTTTGAAGATGAGCAGCAGGCCATACGGCGCTCGGACGTGGACGCGATAGAAGCTTACGTTAAGTCGAGGCTGCAATCCGTTTTCAAAGGCCTTGTGATGGACCCCGTCAGATTGCGTCACAACAATGGAGCACCGATGGCATCGTTGTTCTTCGCGGTGTCCAACCCTAAGCCAGCGGCCGTGGCTCTGGCAAAGAGAATTGCGAGTTACATACTCAAGTGAGGAAGCTCATCCCAAGTGCGCCTGCGGTAGACTCTTCCAGTGGCTTTCTTGTTTGTGCCGCCCCATTGCTTAAAGAAGAAGGCTGTTCGCGACATGATGCACAGCTCATGTATTTCATCGACCCATTCCGACTCCATAGGTCTTGCTTGTGGTCCAGACTCCCCTCCAACGATGGCCCAGTGTATCCCCGATAGTTGAGCAGCGGCCACCGAACCGATAAGCGGCTCAAAGGAGACAAATCTCACGACCGCAGGTACTGAGCGCAGTTTATCTAGACGGTTCACTACCCCCCCATCCTCAACGCTTGTGCCTAGCCAGACGTTTTTTAGGACAGGTAAGCCAATCCGCTCGAAGACTGCTGACATCCGCTCTGGACGCTTAGTGAGAATTTGGAAGGTGTGTTGTGGCGTTTCTGCCATAACTTTCCAGACAGCCAAGATGAAGCTGTCCGGAACATCTTCATGGAACAGATCAGACATGGAATTTACAAAAATGCGGCGCGGTTTACGCCACTTTCGAGGAGCATCCAGGCTGAGATAATCAAGTGAAATTCGGCCAGTCCATTTCGCTCGCCCACCAGATTGCCGCGTTAGACCAGAGTATTTCTCTAGGCCCATTGCCTCCAGGCGGGCCGCCATCCGCATCGCATAGCAATTGGTACATCCCGGCGAGATTATGGTGCATCCGGCTACTGGGTTCCATGTAGCGTCTGTCCACTCAATCGATGTGTCTGCCATTCAAGCCTCCAAACAAGACTCTGGACAATTCGGGTAAACAAACTCTAGCATAGAACAGAATAGGAACGCATTTTATTGGCGGTTTTGTGGCTTCCTCTCCCTTCCCTTCCGCCGACTCTTCGGTTACACCGCCCGCTTAACCACCATGTTCGGTCTCTTCCCCTGCGCTGCAGTGCTCAACTGTCACGCGGGTTTCGCGCGGACAGGTGCGTCCGGGCGATTCTCCTCGCCCGCCTACAGGTCCAGTTAGCCGAGCGAGCGCCATGCCAAAACGTACCGATATCAAGTCGATCCTCATCATCGGTGCGGGTCCGATCATCATCGGGCAGGCCTGCGAGTTCGATTATTCCGGCACCCAGGCCTGCAAGGCGCTCAAGGAAGAGGGCTACCGGATCATTCTGGTGAACTCGAACCCGGCGACGATCATGACCGATCCGGAGCTGGCCGACGCCACCTATATGGAGCCGATCACCCCCGAAGTCGTCGCCAAGATCATCGAGAAGGAGCGCCCCGACGCGCTGCTGCCGACCATGGGCGGCCAGACGGCGCTCAACTGCGCGCTGTCGCTGCGCAAGATGGGCGTGCTCGAAAAATTCGGCGTCGAGATGATCGGTGCAACGGCCGAGGCCATCGACAAGGCCGAGGACCGCGAGCTGTTCCGCGACGCCATGAAGAAGATCGGGCTCGCAACCCCGCGCTCCATGCTCGCCCACAACACCATCGAGGCCCTGCAGGCGCTCGAGGTGATCGGCCTCCCCGCCATCATTCGCCCCAGCTTCACCATGGGCGGCACGGGCGGAGGCATCGCCTACAACCGTGAGGAATACCTCGCCATCTGCGAAAGCGGCATCGACGCATCGCCGACCAACGAAGTTCTCGTCGAGGAAAGCGTCCTGGGCTGGAAAGAGTTCGAAATGGAAGTTGTCCGCGACAAGAAGGACAACTGCATCATCGTCTGCTCGATCGAGAACCTCGACCCCATGGGCGTCCACACCGGCGACAGCATCACCGTCGCTCCGGCGCTGACGCTGACCGACAAGGAATACCAGATCATGCGCGACGCCTCGCTGGCGGTCCTGCGCGAGATCGGCGTCGAAACCGGCGGTTCCAACGTTCAGTTCGGTGTGAACCCCAAGGACGGCCGCATGGTCGTCATCGAGATGAACCCGCGCGTCTCGCGCTCGTCCGCGCTTGCCTCCAAGGCCACCGGCTTCCCGATTGCCAAGGTCGCCGCGCGTCTGGCTGTCGGCTACACCCTCGACGAACTCGAAAACGACATCACCGGCGGCGCCACCCCGGCCTCGTTCGAGCCGACCATCGACTACGTGGTCACCAAAATCCCGCGCTTCGCCTTCGAGAAATTCCCGGGCGCCGATCCGCGCCTGACCACGGCCATGAAGTCGGTCGGCGAAGCCATGGCTATCGGCCGCACCTTCCAGGAATCGCTTCAGAAGGCCCTGCGCTCGCTCGAAACCGGCCTCACCGGCCTCAACGAGATCGGCATTCCCGGCATCGGCGAAGGCGAGGACAAGAACGCCATCAAGGCCGCCCTCGGCACCGCCACGCCCCAGCGTCTGCTGCATGTGGCCGAGGCCATGCGCCTCGATGTCTCCAACGAAGACATTTTCGAAGCCTGCAAGATCGACCCCTGGTTCCTCGAACAGATGCGCGGCATCGTCGACATGGAACAGAAGGTCAAGGAATTCGGCCTGCCCAAGGATCCCGCCACCCTGCGCCAGCTCAAGAGCATGGGCTTCTCCGATGCCCGCCTCGCCCAGCTCGCCGGTCTCAAAGCCTCCGACGTCCGCAAGCTCCGCCACAGCCTCGAAGTGCGCCCGGCCTACAAGCGCATCGACACCTCGGCCGCAGAATTCGCGTCTCCGACCGCCTATATGTACTCGACCTACGAAGCCCCGTTTGGCGGCAAGGTCGACGATGAAGCGCGCCCGTCCGATCGCAAGAAGGTCGTCATCCTCGGCGGCGGACCCAACCGCATCGGCCAGGGCATCGAGTTCGACTATTGCTGCTGCCATGCGGCCTTCGCGCTGGCCGATGCCGGCTACGAAACCATCATGGTCAACTGCAACCCGGAAACCGTGTCGACCGACTACGACACCTCCGATCGCCTTTATTTCGAGCCGCTGACCGAAGAAGACGTCATCGAAATCCTGCTCACCGAAAAGCAGAATGGCACGCTCCATGGCGTCATCGTGCAGTTCGGCGGCCAGACCCCGCTGAACCTGGCCGAAGCCGTACAGAAGGCCGGCGTGCCGATCCTCGGCACCCAGCCCGATGCCATCGATCTGGCCGAAGACCGCGACCTGTTCATGAAGCTGCTCAATCGTCTTGAGCTGACCCAGCCCAAGAACGGCATCGCCTACAGCCTCGAACAGTCGCGTCTCGTTGCCGAGCGCCTTGGCTATCCGCTGGTCATTCGCCCGTCCTACGTGCTCGGCGGCCGCGCCATGGCCATCGTCCATTCGGCAGCCGAGTTCGAACGGTACATTCAGGATACCCTGACCGGCCTCGTGCCGCCCGATATCCTGCAGCGCTACCCCAATGACCGCACCGGCCAGATCAACTCGGTCCTGTCAGACAACCCGCTGCTGTTCGATGCCTATCTCTCGGGCGCCATCGAAATCGACGTCGATGCGCTTTGCGATGGCAAGGACGTGTTCGTCGCCGGCATCATGGAGCATATCGAGGAGGCCGGCATTCACTCCGGCGACAGCGCCTGCTCCCTGCCCCCGCGCTCGCTCTCGCCCGAGGTCATCGCCGAACTCAAGCGCCAGACCACCGAACTGGCCTTTGCGCTCAAGGTCGGTGGCCTCATGAACGTGCAGTTCGCCTACAAGGACGACACGATCTACCTCATCGAGGTCAATCCGCGCGCCTCGCGCACGGTGCCCTTCGTTGCCAAGGTCATCGGCGAACCCATCGCCAAGATCGCCTCGCGCGTCATGGCCGGCGAAAGCCTTGCCAGCTTCAACCTCGTTGAAAAGAAGCTCAAACACATTGCAGTCAAGGAAGCCGTCTTCCCGTTCAACCGCTTCCCCGGCGTCGACACGGTTCTCGGCCCTGAAATGAAGTCGACCGGCGAAGTCATCGGCCTCGATACCGATTTCGCCGTCGCCTTTGCCAAATCGCAGATGGGTGCCGGCCAGAAGGTCCCGACCTCGGGCAAGGCCTTCATCTCGGTCCGCGACGACGACAAGCAGTACATCGTCGACATGGCGCGCCACCTCGTCGAGGCCGGCTTCGAAATCCTCGCAACCGGCGGCACGGCCCGCTACCTCAACGACAACAATGTGCCGGCGACCAAGATCAACAAGGTCCTCGAAGGCCGCCCGCATATCGTTGACTCGATGAAGAATGGCGGCGTGCAGCTGGTGATCAACACGACGGATGGGATCAAGTCGATCTCCGACAGTCGCGACATCCGCCGCACGGCCCTGCTCGCCAAGATTCCGTATTACACCACCATCGACGGCGCCCTCGCCGCCGTGGAAGGCATCGTCGCCCTCAAACAGGGCTCCCTGCAGGTTCGGGCGCTGCAGGAATACTTCGCGGCCTGATCAGGCGCGTGAAAATCTGGGGCTGGCGGCTCGATCGCGTCCGCCAGCCCCTTTCGCTCATCTCCGGTTCATGCTGCTCTCGATACCAGGGACCATCAGCTTTCACCGGAGCATCCAAGTGATCCGCATCGTCGCCACCCTCGCCGTCCTCCTTGGCGGCACCACGCTCGCAACGGCACAGGATATCCAGGCCGAAATCGAGGCCTTCACAGAGGCTGACGGCTTCGAGCGGCTGGACCTCGATCTCATCGAAAAGGTTCTGCTCGACCAGTTCTTCGATGTTGGCGAAATCGCTCCAGGCGGCTCGATCGGCCCGATCGAAAAGGCGCTGATCGTCGCGACCGCCGAAATCCCGTCGGTGCGCACCCGCACGGCCCTCTCCTATGGCGAGATCGTCACCGAGGAGGACGGTGCCGTCAGTTTCATTGAGGTGCGGCACTACAATCTCGGTCCGGCGATCCGGGCGGATTTGATTGAGGCCTATGGCGAAGGCGACGTGGCCGACGAAGAAGCCTTTGGCATGGGCGACCACATGGCCTGGCGTTTCGTGTTCCAGCCGTTGATGGGCAACAGCGCGGCACTCATCGATGTGAGCAACAAGGTCATTCCCGAGAAATCGGCAGCCAAGCACGATTGCGATGGCCGTCCCTGCCTCGACTACGGCCCGAGCCTCGACGAAATGGCCGATTGGGAGCCTATGACCGATATCGCCCTGCCCGATTGGGAGCCCCTCTATCCCCAAAGCGAAGGCGGCTTGGCCACCCCGGCCTTTGCCGTTTCCCAGCTTGCTGTCGTCGGTTTCTGGGCCAATGCGGAAGGCGGCGACTACCAATGGACCGGAAGCGAACCTTCGGAGGCAGAAGCAGACGCCGCGCCTTTCCGGTTTATCTCGATTGATCGCAATCTTGGAAACGAGGACGCCATCGACACCGTCTGGCGCGAGGTCGCACCCATCGGCTACGAAGGGGGCGAGGTGCTGTTCCGGCGCGCCGAGGTCGGAGGCCAGGTGTCGTGGATGCAAGCCTGGGACACGCCTTAGGCGGAAGCCAGTGATGGCAGGCGCAGGCTGAACACCCGCAGCCGGTCGGTGCGCCAGAGCACCATGACAAGGGCCAGCGTGCGCCCGGCCATCGCCGCCGCGCTGGCCAGGGCAGCACCGAGAATACCGAACCCGGGCACGAGAATTGCGGCGAGCGAAGCCGTGAGACCAAGCACTGCGCAGCCGACCAGCAGGCCCTCGCGCTGTCGCCCGAGCACGATCAGCGCCTCGCCCGCCTGACCCGACATGGCGCGCAGCACCATGCCGGCGCCCAGGATCAGCATCACGGGGTAGCCTGCTTCATATGCGTCGCCGAAAGCACCCAGCAGCCAGGGCCCGGCCATCAATGTCAGGGCCACCGCAGCCACCGTGGCCCAAAGCGTCAGTCGCGTCGATTGCAAGACGCTGGCCTGCAGCACCTGTCGGTCTGATGACGCCAGGTCGACGGCGAACCGCCGCCCGGCCACCAGTGTCATGGCGTAGGCTACGAAGCCGGCCAGGGCCAATGCCCGCGCTGCGGCGAAATACATTCCCACAAGCTCAGGCGGGACCATGAGGCTCAGGACCAGCACGTCGGCATAGCTTGTCAGGTCATCGAGGCCCGAAAGCACCAGCAAAGGCAGCGAGGCGGCAAGCCACAACCGCTTCTGCTTGGCCGAGGCGGGCATGCGCGTTGCATCCAGACGTCGCAATCTGTGGCTTAGCTGCCAGGCCATCACGGCCACCACCAGCCCCATGCTGCCGATCAGCACTGCGCCCACGATCGGCAGGCTGAGCTCCACGCCCAGCGCATGAAGTAAGACGCATGTCCCGCCGATCAGCACCGGGCGAATGACATAGACCGGCAGAGCCGCCAGCCGGAACCACCCGAAACTGCGCGCGACGCCCTCGAAATAGTATTCGAGACCCAGCACCGGCAGTCCCAGACCGATCAGCAGGATGGTCATGCCCGGCCCGTCGAGACCCATACCTGTGGCGACAAGGCCGCCCAGCAGCACGAGGCCCAGGCCCGCGCCCACGACCGTCCGGAGGCCGAAACGCCAGTAACCGCGCAGAATGGTGTGCCTGCCGCGGAGCTGATAGCGGGGCAGGAAACGCAGGCTGGATTCTGCGAACCCAAGGGCGGCAAAACTGCCCAGCGCCAGCATCCAGGTCCAGAGCGTCACGAAGCCGCCATAGCCTTCTTCCGGCAGCAGCCGCGCGAGCAGCACCTGCAGCCCGAACACCAGCCCTGCACCGAGAATGCGGATGGCGAGGGCAATGACCGCGTCGAGCGTCCCTGCCCTCTCAGACATACAGCAACAGGCAGGCCGCGGGCCGCAACAGCGAAACGGTGCGGTCGATCAGCGCCGGAATGCGACCGTGGAACTGTTTCAGCGCCGGCCGCAGGCTCGGCAGCCACGTCGAAGCGTAGAAACGCCCACGCCAGGTCAGCGCCTCGGCGCGGCTCGACACGGCGACCGTGCTATTGGTCCAGCTGGCCTTGTATTCGGCTGGATTGATCAGGAGATCATAGCGCTGCGCACCATGCTCGATCAGCCAGGCAACGGTGGAATCCATCTGCACCTTGCCCGGCGACAGGTGGCGCAGGTCCCAGTCGAAGCCGCCCACATAGGCGTAATAATGACCCAGGTGCAGGAAACCGAGTTCCAGCGCTACCACGCGGTCGCCGCTCCGCAACACCGAAAGACAGGCGCCATTCATGCCATCGCGGCGTCCGGGCAGCGCGGCAAGAAAATCGTCGTAGCTGCGCATGGCGAAACCGGCACTGAGCCGGCCGGTTTCGGTCAGCCAGCGGCGCTTCATCTGGACGCAGCGCTCCACCAGCCGGTCAAAATTCTTGTCACCGGGCCACACCACCTCGAACGACAGCGCACCGAGCCGGGCCAGGTGGTTGCGCCGCCGGTTGCGATTGCGCTTCTGCAGCTTGCCGAGCTGCTCGACGTAATCCTCGGCGTGCTCGAAGTCCGAAAGATCGAGCATGGATGCAACATTGGCCGATCCCTTGATCACCGGCTTGTCGCCCAGCACCGCTTCGAGCGTACTGCCCGCAAGAACCGCGCGAGACAGAATGACGTCGCAGCCCGACTGCCGCAGCGCTGCGCGCAGCACGCGCACCAGATCGCCGTGGTTGAAAGGGCCGGGTCGAACCAGAATGCTGCAATATTGTGTGTGGGGCACGCCCAGTGTTTCGAGGCGCCGGATGCCGGCGGCCTGCACCACCATGCGCGGCCAGAGTGCCACGAGCAGGTCGCCGTCCCAAACGGTCACGATATAGGGCGCGTGCACGCCGTCGTCGCCGAAGGTGGCAACCCAGTTCCGGCACCAGTCATAGGTCTGGAAATAGCCGTAGGGATCGGCACAGTCGGCTTCGAGCGCGCGCCATGCATCGGCGATCGCGTCGATCTCCTCGAGCGTGGCGAGCACGCGACTGTTCAGATTGCCTTTCCCCGGCATCAGCGCCGTTCCCCCCTTATGTCCGGATGGACTAAAGCATCGGCGTCTGAACATGCCGTTGCGCGACACGGCAAACAAAGGGTTTCCGGCTCAATGGTAAAGAGCGGTCAGGCCTTGTCGAAGAACCGGTCGACCAGCGCCAGCGCACCGGCCACATCGTCATCGCCCACATCCAGATGCGTCACCCAGCGCTGCTGGCCATAGCGCCCGGTCACGGCGATGCCATTGGCCTCGAGATAGGCGTCGAACCGGTCGGCGATATCGGCCGCCGCATTGACCCAGAGGATGTTGGTATCGGGCATACTGACCGAGAGCGCTTCGTGGCGTGAAAGCCCTTCGGCTAGCTGCCGCGCGCGGCGATGATCATCGGCAAGCCGGTGCACATTGTGCTCGATGGCATAGAGTCCGGCCGCCGCCAGAATACCCGATTGCCGGAGACCCCCGCCCAGCATCTTGCGATGCCGTCGGGCCGTGGCGATCAGGTCATGCCGGCCGATCAGCACCGAACCCACCGGCGCCCCCAATCCCTTCGAAAGGCAGATGGAAACAGTGTCGAAGGGAGCCGTGAAATCGCGGATATCCATGCCGAGCGCAAGGGAGGCGTTGAACGCTCGCGCGCCATCGAGGTGCAGGCCCAAAGCATGCCGGTCCGCAATGGCCGACACCGCCGCCATGTAGTCCACGGGGATAACCCGGCCGCCGAATGTGTTCTCGAGGCAGATCACGCGCGTTCGCGCATAGTGATTGTCATCAGGCTTGATCGCGGCTTCGATCTCGGCGAGCGCCATTGTGCCGTCCGCCTGGTGCGCGATCGGTTGGGGCTGGATCGAGCCGAGCACCGCCGCGCCACCGGCCTCGTTGACGTAAAGATGCGCCTTCTGCCCGGCGATGAACTCGTCGCCGCGCCCGCAATGGCTCATCAGCGCCAGAAGATTGGACATCGTCCCCGATGGCACGAAGAGCGCGGCATCCTTGCCCAGCATGCCGGCCATCCGCTGCTCGAGCAGATTCACCGTCGGATCGTCGCCGAACACGTCGTCACCCACTTCGGCTTTCGCCATGGCGGCGCGCATGCCTGCACTCGGCTGGGTGACCGTGTCCGAGCGGAAATCGTGGCGAATGGCGTTCATGGCGGTTCTCCGTTTGAACGCTCTTTTTGCAGGCATGCGACGCGCTGGCTAGAGCCCCGGCGTCAGGCCGCGACGTCGCCTCCTTCCACTGCGTCATTGGCGGCGGTCAGTTCGACCGGCGGCCGGCGCGCCACGACGAGAATTCCGGTGATAGGGGCACCGCGGTCAAAGCGCAGCACGGCGGTTTCGAACCGCAGGATCTCGAGCCCGGCCAGCAGCAGCGCTTTGCGGGCCGCCTCGACGCCATGGGCGTAGCGCAGGCTGGGGCGCAAGAACAGCTCCTCGTCCCCGTCATGCGCTTCGAGAGAAAACGCCACCAGCCCACCCGGGCGCATGGCCGGCAGGAGCGCAGCGAGGATGGGCTGCAGCGCGCCGCAATAGATCAGCACGTCGGCTGCGGTCACCAGGTCGGCGTCGGCCCGGCGGCTATTGAGCGTGGCCACCAGCTCGGCCTTCTGCAGGCTGTCATAAATGCCCTTGCGGGCGGTCTCGGCTATCATCGCGGCGGAAATGTCCACGCCTTCAAGATGCCCGACCTTGGCGCGCAGCTTCTCGCCCATCAGCCCGGTGCCACAGCCCAGGTCCAGCGCGCGCTCGAAGCCCGCAATGCCCAGCCGCTGCATTTCCGCGCCCACCAGATCGTCGAGCAGATCGGGCACGCGATAACCGAGCTTGCCGACAAGGGCGTCCTCGAACTTGGCCGCATATTGGTCGAACAGCGCCTCGACATAGCCCACGGCGGTGCCTTCGCCCGCCGGCCCGGCATTGTGCGCAGCCAGCTTCAGCCGCGCGCCGAAGACGCCGTCGTCGTCCAGCGCCTCGAGCCGCCGCCAGGCGGCGATCGCAGCGGCGATGTTGCCGGCCTTTTGGTGATAGCCGCCGGCGAGGTCCCAGCCCGCAGCCCAGTCGGGCGCAATCTCCAGCGCCTGTTCCATCAGCTCGGACGCTGCCTGGTGATCACCCTGGTCGGCCAGCATGCGGGCATAGTCCGCGCGCCGGTCAGCGATCACATCGCCGGAGGAATAAAACGCCTTGGTCAAGACGAGAACTTTCGAGAACACCGGCCCTCTTGGCGCGGCGCGCGGGATGTGCCGCAAAGCAGTCGCGAACGCAAGCAAAATGCGCGCGATCGACTATGACCAATTGTTCACTTTCCAATCCTGCTTCATGCGCTATTGTGCACCAGGCCATCGTCGAATTGGGTGATACCCCGCGAACATGGCCGAGGCACTCTCCCGTGCCCCCACTTTCGGGCCCCGCCGGCTCCGGACTGTAGTGAGACTAACCCCTTGGCTCATCAGCGGAATAATAGTTCCGACTGCGTGATGCTGCGCGCCCATGCACCATATTGATGCCTGCATCGTTTCAGGCTACGCTTCGCGCCATCGAATATTGCGGCCGACTGATCTGAAGACGCGAATTCCATTCGCAACTGCTGACGTCATCTTCCGATATTTCGATATCAACAAGGTTCCTGGTCAGGTGCATGACCGGGGCCGATCCAGCAGCGACTGCACGAGGGAACGCGCATCATGGCAACTGGTACCGTTAAGTGGTTCAACGGCCAAAAAGGCTATGGCTTTATTCAGCCGGACGAGGGTGGGGCCGATGTGTTCGTCCACATCTCCGCCGTCCAGCGTTCGGGCCTCAATGGCCTGGATGAAGGCCAGAAGGTCAACTACGAGATCGTCAAGGACAAGCGGACCGGCAAATCTGCCGCCGACAACCTGACGGCCTCCTGAACCGACGGTTCATTCCGGATAAGAGGCGCGGTCCAGGGGGACCGCGCCTTTTTGTTTGACCCGGCACCAGGCTCACCGCCTGCAACCGCTTGACCGAAAGCGTCCCGCCGGGCAAGCTGTCGCATCTCCTGCAAAAACCAGCGCCAAGCGGTCGCCGGACCCGGTTCGGCAGGGAGAGGTCATGCCGGAGACAGCACGTCGTCGTCCGGCCCAGTATCAATCGAGACCTGTCGCGGTCCGGTCACCCGGCCCTGCGGCGGTATTTTTTATGCCAAGCCCATTGGAGGCGACACGATTATGGACAAGGTTCCGATGACAGTTCAGGGCCACAAGGCCCTTGCCGCCGAGTTCGAACATCGCACCAGCACCGAGCGCCGTCGCATCATCGACGCCATCGCCGAAGCGCGCGCCCACGGTGACCTGTCCGAAAATGCCGAATACTCCGCCGCCAAGGAACAGCAGAGCCTCAACGAAGGCCGCATCAAGGAACTCGAGACCATGCTGGCGCTGGCCGACATCATCGATGTCTCCAAGCTCAGCGGCGACACCGTCAAGTTTGGCGCCACCGTCACCTTCATCGACGAGGATACCGAGGAAGAAAAGACCTATCAGGTCGTCGGCGATCCGGAAGCGGATGCCTCTGCCGGCCGGATCTCCATTTCCTCGCCCATCTCCCGCGCCATGATCGGCAAGGAAGAAGGCGACACCTTCGAGGTCGCCGCTCCCGGTGGCGCCCGCAGCTATGAAATCGTCAAGATCCGGTTCGTCTGAGAATCAGCACGGGGCCGGCGCATCGTCCGGCCCCGTCCCTGCGCTTGCGCGGCGGCGTCATTGCCTCCCGGCGCGGCATTTCCCGATTTTCCTGTGTCTTTCATGTGCACTCCCCCGGGCATAAGCTCGCAGGGTGTGAGTTTGCCTTGAAACATTCCCCCTTGCCCCCTTAACTAGGCGGGAGGAGCATTCCTGGAATTCTGGAGAAACGTCGCGATGCACGCGAAGGTCATCATCATTGGCTCAGGCCCGGCCGGCTATACCGCTGCCATCTATGCGGCGCGCGCCATGCTCGAACCGGTCATGATTCAGGGCCTCCAGCCGGGCGGCCAGCTCACCATCACCACCGATGTCGAGAACTATCCCGGCTTCGCCGATGTGATCCAGGGTCCCTGGCTCATGGATCAAATGAAGGCCCAGGCCGAGCATGTCGGCACGCGGATCGTCAACGACATCATCACCCATGTCGATTTTGATCGCCGGCCCTTTGTGCTGACCGGCGATAGCGGCGACACCTACACCGCCGACAGCCTCATCATCGCCACCGGCGCACAGGCCAAGTGGCTCGGCCTGCCGTCCGAGCAGAAGTTCCAGGGTTTTGGCGTTTCGGCCTGTGCCACCTGTGACGGCTTTTTCTATCGCGGCAAGCAGGTGCTGGTCGTGGGCGGCGGCAACACTGCCGTCGAGGAAGCCCTGTTCCTCACCAATTTCGCCGAAAAGGTCATCGTCGTGCATCGCCGCGACGAATTCCGCGCCGAGCGCATCCTGCAGGACCGACTGTTCAAGAACCCCAAGATCGAGGTGCGCTGGAACACCGAGGTGGTCGAGGTCGGCGGCGCGCCCATGCCGCCATCGGTCAATACCGTCACCCTCAAGGATCGTGTCTCGGGCAGGACTTACGAGCAGCCCATCGACGGCGTTTTTGTCGCCATCGGCCACGCCCCCGCCACTGCCGTCTTCGCCGGCAAGCTGGACATGAAGCCGGGCGGCTACCTGCAGGTAAAGCCGGGGTCCACCGAAACCAATATTGCGGGCGTCTTCGCCGCAGGCGACGTCACCGACGATGTTTATCGGCAGGCCGTAACCGCCGCTGGCATGGGCTGCATGGCCGCGCTGGATGCGGAACGCTTCCTGGCGGAACACGAACTGGCGGAAGCTGCGGAATAAGCCGAGAATGTCCGTAGCAAGTCACGCTCGTGTCACAATTATTGTGCCTCCGTCGCCGCCGGCGGGGGCCAGCGTCCGACCTGGCTGAACAACAACGAAAGCGTCAACGAAATGCTCGACTGGGACAAGCTTCGGATTTTCCACACCGCCGCCGAGTCGGGCTCTTTCACCCATGCCGCCGAAAAGCTCGGCATGAGCCAGTCGGCCGTCAGCCGGCAGATTTCGGCGCTTGAAGACGACCTGGGCCTCAAGCTTTTCATTCGACACGCGCGCGGCTTGGTGCTGACCGAAGTGGGCGAGCAATTGTTCCGCACCGCCCATCGCATGCACTGGGAGCTTCAGCAGGTCGAGACCCAGATGTCGGAAAGTCAGGACGTGCCGACCGGCCCCCTGATCGTTACGACCACCGTGGGTATCGGGTCGACCTGGCTCTCGTCGCGCCTCGACGAATTCCTCAAGCTCTATCCGCTGATCCAGCTCGAAATTCGCCTCAACGATGCCGAGCTCGATCTGGCCATGCGCGAGGCCGACGTGGCCATCCGCCTGCACCGGCCCAACCAGTCGGAAATGATCCAGCGCAAGCTGTTCACCGTGCACAACTACTTCTATGCGTCCAATACCTATGTCGACGAGCATGGCATGCCCGCCACGCCCGAGGATCTCGACAATCATCGCATCATCAGCTTCGGCGAGCCGGTGCCATCCTACCTCGGCGACATCAACTATCTCGAGCGCATGGGGCGCAGCGACTCCAGTCCGCGCCGTGCCGCGCTGCGCGTCAATGCCATCTATGGCATGATGCAGGCCTGTCGCGCCGGCATCGGCATCGCCATGTTGCCCGCCTATGTCACCGAGAAGGAAGACGGGCTCGTGCAGGTCCTGCCCGAAATCGAGTTGCCGTCCTACGAAGCCTACTTCGTCTACCCCCCTGCCCTCAAGAATTCCAAGCGCGTCGGCGTCTTCCGAGACTTCCTGGTGTCGAAGGCCAGGGAGTGGAGCTTCTAGACAGGCACTTTCTCGTTCCATGACTGTCCCCCCGGCGAAAGCCGGGGCCCATCCTGAGATCCCTTGGTGGATCGCTCTGACAGCCTCGCCCACCGTGCCGCCCTCGGACTTGATCCTAGGGCCACTCGCCAGATCAGCGGTGCGGATGTTGGCCCTCGGGTCGAGCCCGAGGGCGATTCGGTAAGTAAATGAGTGAGTGCAAACCGGGAATCGCAAAATGCCCCGCATCTCGACAATCGCCTTCGATGCCGATGACACGCTCTGGCAGAATGAACAGTTTTTCCGGCTGACGGCACAGCGTTTCGCCGATCTGCTGCGGGACTACACCGATAGCCCCGATCTTGCCGATCGCCTTGTCGCCGCTACGGCGCGCAATCTCCGCTTCTACGGTTTCGGCGCCAAGGGCTTTTCCCTGTCCATGGTGGAAACCGCGCTCGAGGTCACCGACCATCGTGTTCCTGGCACGGTCATTGCCGAAATTCTCGCCGCGGGCCGGGAACTGCTCGATTTCCCGCTCGAGACGCTCCCTCACGTCGACGCCGCGCTCAACAGGCTGCAGCACACCCACCGCCTGATCCT